>JBCCGN010000014.1:0-72763 GCA_039029255.1 Pseudomonadota bacterium
AAAGCGCCTGCGCCAGTCCGGCATTGCTTCAACCGGCATGATTTGCACCGCTAGGCCGTGTTCACGTGTCAACCATCGTCTCATGCCTGTCAGCAGGCCATCTTTATGCTCGATCTGGCCGAGCAGCTTTTGGGCAGCGTGCTCAATCGCGGGAATATACGGAGAACGCTGTTCAATCGCCTGACGCATTTCATCAACTGGCAGGCGCGCCGCTGTCACGAATGACTCTGAACCTTCTTCTGCCATCATGCTTG
Source organism: Pseudomonadota bacterium (assembly GCA_039029255.1). GTDB lineage: Bacteria > Pseudomonadota > Alphaproteobacteria > Rhizobiales > Rhizobiaceae > JAALLB01. The sequence goes on from JBCCGN010000014.1 coordinate 255, forward strand.
AAAGCCCCGAGAGGCGATCAAGGGATTCGCGATAGCCTCGGTAAAGCTTTACCATTGCCGATGCCACATTGGGTGCTGCTTCGGTGAACTCAATCAGTTCGGACCTGTCCGGTATTTCACCGGTCAGCAGTGGATCGGAAAACGCTTCCTTCAATTGACTGAGCAGGTTTTCATCTCCGCCACCCTGCAATTCATCCAAATCAAGCTTGTAAGTACTCGCAAGCTTGAGCAATAGCTGCACAGTTAGCGGTCTCTGGTTTCGTTCAATCAGATTAAGATAACTGGCTGAAATTCCCAGTTCTTCGGCCATTGAAGTCTGTGTCAGGTTGAGACCAGCGCGAATTCGCCTTATCCTCGGCCCTGCAAAAATTTTTTGTTCTGCCATGGTAAACTCGTGATTGTGAATCTGCCGGTTGTCGTGTTACGTGTGTATTTAGTGAAATTTACAATTTTTTACAGATTTACACAATGAAGAGTAAATTTGCCCACAAAATCACCAGAAATTTAGAAACTTCGCAGGTGATGGCTAATTTTCACCGTTGCCCTGTAAAGAAATTACAGTAATCGTATCGAAAAATGGATTAAGCTGTAAATCAGCATCCGGTTCAAAGGAGCATGAAATGAGCACCAAGCCCCCTGTTAAAGAACGTTCAGAGGAAATGGCGTCCGCAATGACAACAGATGAGCAGGCTGCTATCCGCATGGTGGCCAACGATCTTCATCGTCTTAATCAATCCGTCATGAAAGCAGTGGAGGCAGGTGTTTCTGTTGAACTCATCCGTTCTGCCAGGCACCATTGCGGCAATGGCAATTTCGGCGATCTCCTGACACCTGTGATTGTCAAGCAGGGTGGTTGACGGAATTACCGGTCTCCCCTTTGCTTCAACAAGCAATATCCGCGCACAAGTGCATTAAATTCTGGCAAGGGCTCCGTCTAGTTCAGCGGTGATGTCATCGACATCCTCGATGCCAACTGAGAGCCTGATGAGATTCTCCGGACATCCGGTCAGATCACCTTCAATCGTGTGCCGGTGTTCAACCAGGCTCTCTGTACCACCCAGTGATGTTGCCCGGTGAATTCCATCAAGGTGCCGGCAAAAATTCAATGCCTGTTCCCTGTACCCCTTGACCAAAAAGGACATCAGATACCCAAACCCGCCGGACATCTGTTCCTTAGCTAGCGCATGACCTGGATGATCTTCCAATCCGGGATACCAAACATCTTCAATTTTTTCGTGCGTTGAGAGAAACCTGGCAACCTCCAGCGCATTTTTACACATCCTCTCAATCCGCAGCGGCAGCGTCCGCATACCCCGGATCAACAACCAGGCAGATTGGGCCGAGAGAATGGCCCCTGCCCCATGCCGCTCATGCACAGCATGCTTCCAGAAACGGTTCTCGGGATCAGAACAGGTCAGCACTCCCGCAAGCACATCGGAATGCCCATTTATGGCTTTAGTAGCCGAATGCATCACTATGTCTGCACCCAGTGCCAAAGGTTGCATCAGTATCGGCGTTGCAGCCGTAGCATCCACAACAAGGACAGAACCGGTCTTCTTCGCCATTTTTGAAATTGCTCTTACATTACATATCCGGATCCACGGATTCGATGGAGTCTCGACAAAGGTGATTGCAGGTTTCTCTCTCTCTATCAGCATCGAAAATCGACCCAGATCTGAGCTGTCAGCTTCAATCAGATTGATTTCCCGGTGGGCGCAGAACTCTCGAACATGAGCAGTGGTACCCCAGTAAATTCCCGATTGCAGAAGCAGTGTTTCGTCTCTCTTCAAACCCGAAAGCAAAGTCGAAATTGCCGCCATACCAGAGGCAAAAAGAAGCGAGCTCTCGCCCCCTTCCAAAGCGCAAATTACTTTCTCGGCGAGGCGAACCTGATCATTGTCGTCTCGGCCATAAGAATTTTCCGGAAAAACCAGGTCATAGTCTTCGTTGCGTACGAACGTGGTTGAAGGTTGCATGGGTGGAACCACGCCGCCCGAACCTGTGTCGACGAAGCCCGACAACCTGGCCGCGATTGTTTCCGGTTTCTTTGTGTTCGACCGGCTCAACCTGCTATCCGGAACTTGCTCTGGATTTTGCCCACATTGCATAGGCAAATCCGGTGAACAGCATCAGCAGTCCATAGACGGCAACAGGAACGGAAATGTCCGTTCGGTCGAGCAATGTCACAGCTACCGTGATTCCCAAAGTTGCATTCTGAAGCCCGCACTCCAGCGTGATTGCCGTTCTTTGGCCACGCGGAATAGTGAGCATCGCGGCGACGCCCGCGGCAACTGCCATTGTCACGAGGTTGAGTACTATTGCAGGCAGACCTGTCTGAGAAATATACGGGATTATATTGTCCCGTTCGGCAATAAGCGCACCGACTACCACAACAATGAAAACGACTATGGACAAGGGCCCGAATACCTTCTCCGCCCTATCCGCAAAGCTTGCGCTAACCTTGCGTACAATCATTCCGAGAATGACTGGAACGGTGGTTATCAGAAGAATTCCGATCATGGTCTTAGCAATTGGCAGATCAGGAGCAGTTTCCCCCATGAAATTGCTCAATGCCCATCCGGTTATTAATGGAACAGTAAGGAAGCCGATCAGACTGATTACCGCTGTTAGCGAGACCGATAAAGCAACATCACCCTTCCCGATATAGGTCAGGATGTTTGATGTCACGCCCCCGGGGCAGGCAGCAAGAATCATGAATCCCACTGCAAAAGGTCCCGCCATGGGGAAAATTGAAACAATGAAAAACGCCAGTATCGGCAGACTTACAATCTGCAAAAACGCACCCGCCATAAATGCTTTTGGCTTGCTGAAGACCCTGGTAAAATCAGAAACTGTCAGTCCGAGACCCATGCCGAACATGATGATCGCAAGTGCGATCGGCAATCCTACTTCTTTCATTATCCCCCTCCAGGTCCGGGCCCACCTGGCACCGGCAATCAGACTCCAGTGTTTACCTTGTCCATGTCTCCGCCAGCCCAGTCAAGTACTTTCGGATTCATGACCTTGAACCAGAGAGGCGGAAAAAGGGCGAGAACAAAACAACCCGGATATCCACTCGGCAATCTCGGAAGATCCTCAAAATCACGAAGGGATTGGTATGGCCGCATCGGGTTCGTGTGGTGATCTGAATGCCTTTGCAGGTGGAACAGCATGAGGTTAGACATGATATGATTTGTGTTCCACGAATGATGTGGTGCACACGGGACGTATCGGCCGTTGGCCTTCTTCTCCCGTTTGAGGCCATAGTGCTCAACATAATTTGCAAAGGTTAGCTGCGACCAGGCGGCTATGTGGTGGATGAGCAGAAAAGGAACAATTATCCAGCCAAACAAAATCGTCAGAATGACCAATATTCCTCCGGAAATGGCATAGCCCTGCAAGATATCGTTGCGCCATGTCCAGAAGCCGAACCCCTTTTTATCCAGCCTGCGTTTTTCAAGTTGCCAACCTCTGATGGCAGCGCCCGGCAATTCGCGTGTCGCAAACTTGAACACACTCTCGTTGAAACGAGCGGATGCAACATCTTCCGGGGTTGCAACCTTTACGTGGTGTCCCTGATTGTGTTCGATACAGAAATGAGCGTAACCAGAAACTGCATTAATCAGTTTTGCGCTCAATTGATCAATCCAGTTGTGCTTGTGTCCAAGTTCATGGCCAACCGTAAGACCGCCACCGCTTGCTGCACCTGCCCCCAGCGCGAGCGCCACGAATGCCCAGACTGGCAATTCAAGCGTCCCCACTGCAACAGCACATGTTATCAGGGAAAAATAAAATACCGGCACCGAGAGGTGCAGAAGAACACGATAGTAACCATCCTGGGACAGTTGCTCCACCACCTCTTCCGGTGGATTGTTCATGTCTTCTCCCAAAAGCATGTCAAGCACGGGTATGACAGTATAGTAGAAGATCAATGGCCAGGCCGCCCAAAACAGGTTGCCACCAGACAGAAGGATCAGCGCAGAAATGCCAGGCACTGATGGCGTCAGAATCGACAATATCCATAGATACCGTTTCTGATCCTTGTAGGTGATCGTATCGCCGTCCTCGGTCTTGGCAACAAAAATCATTTCATGTTTCCTCCGTTACATTGACTATAACGTAAGATGGCGTCCATTCAAGACATTCACACAACCGTATGGATAAGTTGAACTAAAATTCTTGCCGAAAAACGGGATCAAATCCAGCCCGCGGCCTTTTGCCGTTCCTGCGCGCGCAGTGCATTTCGCATGAGCATCGCAACGGTCACCGGGCCGACACCGCCGGGAACCGGACTTACCCAACTTGCGACCTCCAGAACAGCATCGGTATCGACATCACCGACAATCTTCGTTTCGCCATTCTCGTCGACAATCTGGTTGATACCGATATCGATGACTGCTGCACCAGGCTTGACCATGTCCGCCTTCAGGAAATGAGGAATTCCCACCGCGACCAAAACCGCATCCGCGCGGCGCGAATGAGCCGCGACTGACCTTGTCATGTGATGGCAAACCGTGACGGTCGCTCCTTCCGCCATCAACATGAAAGCAGCCGGTTTTCCGACAATTTCAGAATGGCCTATCATGACGACTTCAAGTCCCTGTAATTTCAGGCCGGTTTCCCGGATAAGTTCAACGGAAGCTGCAGCAGTACATGGGGCAAGCGCCAGATCGTTGTAGACAATGTTACCGATGGATGCCGGGTTCATACCCTCCACATCCTTTAGCGGGTGAATCGCAGATTGAAGGGAACGAACATTTATGTGTTCCGGCACAGGACGCTGGAGAATAATTCCGATTACATCAGGGTCATCGTTCATTTCAACGATACGCACCTTGCACTCATCCTGGGAAAGATCACCTGACCAATATTGATCATCAAAGGGGATGCCGGCCCGTTCCGCTCCCCGCGCCTGATTGCGGATGTAGACTGCGATTTCGTCGACATCTCCAATCGAAATGGAAACCAGTCTGCCAACTGGGCCGTCGAGATACTCAAAACCGGACCTGGTTTCCGCCAGAACGCGTGCTGCTACTGCCCTACCATCCAGTGTGCGAGGGTCCATTCCAGATATTCCTTTGTTATCAAAAGGTTCGACACGCACTATCCCAGACTTTGATTCAAGTCTACCGGAAATGATTGCAAGTTACTGGCAAGGCGTTAGAATTGGCCAATATTCAGGAGTGATTCCGTTATGACAAATGAAGACAGCAAGCCGCCGCAAACCGGTAACGAATTTGAAAGTTACACCTCGCCCGGCATGAAAAATGTGACCCTGAACTATGTGCTTTACCTGGTAGGGTTCATCATCCCACTAGTTCCGATTGTCGGACTTGTTTTTGCATATATGGCAAGAGGCAAGGCCGGCGCAGACGCCGACAGCCATTACACCTATCAGATCAGAACATTCTGGATTGGATTAGTGGCCTCACTGATCGCGTTTATTTTGGCCTTCGTGCTTATAGGATTTCTTCTTCTTGCGGCAATCGCGATCTGGTTTGTTGTTCGCTGTGTCAAAGGCCTTATGGCAGCCTCAAACAACAAGCCCATCGCCGATCCGCAGACATACCTCATCTGAAGTGATGGACATCAATAAGTAGGCGGTTTGACCCCGGCGCGGCGACATGCACTTGTCAGTGTATTTGCCATGAGCATGGCAATCGTCATGGGCCCTACTCCACCAGGCACCGGCGTGATAGATCCGGCTATCTCAGCGCTCTCCTCATAAGCAACATCACCAACCAATTTCGATTTTCCTTCTCCTTTTTCCGGCGCATCAATGCGGTTAATGCCGACATCAATAACTGCAGCGCCGGGCTTTACCCAATCTCCCTTGATCATTTCAGGGCGTCCAACTGCGGCAACAAGTATATCCGCCGATTTGCATAGCCCCGGCAAATCCTTGGTGCGTGAATGGGCAACTGTGACGGTTGCGTTCGCAGACAGGAGAAGATTGAACATCGGCTTTCCAACGATATTGGAACGACCAACCACAACCGCACTCATTCCGGAAAGGTCATCGGTACCCAGTGCCTTTTTCAAAAGCACCATGGAACCGGCTGGTGTACACGGTACAAAGGCCGAATCCGTTTCTCCGGTGCCAAGCTTGCCGACATTGATAAAATGGAACCCATCCACATCCTTTTCAGGTGCAATGGTCTGTATGACTTTGCCTTCGTCAATGTGGCCCGGCAGTGGCAATTGAACCAGAATGCCATCGATCTTCGGGTCAACATTCAGGCTTTCAACCATGGCCAGCAAATCAGCTTCAGATGTATCGTCGGCAAGCGTGTGGGTGACGGAGTGAAACCCACATTCCGTCGCCTTTTTACCCTTGGATCGCACATAAACCTGGCTGGCGGGATCTTCACCGACGATCACAACGGCAATGCCTGGTGTGACTCCTGTAGAGGCGACAAGTTTCTGTGTTGCAGCCTTGACTTTTTCAACCACTTCCGCGGCAACCTCTTTGCCGTCAATAACCTGTGCTGGCATTCTTTTCTCCAGAATCAATTGCAGGATTTGACATTATTTCAGGCTTTTACAGAAAAGCAGAAAAAATGCGACCTGTTTTGGCAAGATTTGCGTCTCAAAGCAGCGAATTCAAGCTTTACTGCCAATTTCAAGAAGTTCATCCACGTCATCATCACCGGCTGCGTTGCGCAAGTATCCGAAGCTACCTCCCTCGAACATCTCACGGGATGCATCAATGATTGCCCGCTGAGTGACGGTCGCAAGCATTGAACCAAGGCTGATACGTGCAACGCCGGCACTTGCAAACTCTTCCATGGTATTGTTGACCAACCTTCCGGCACACAGAACATTGACCGGCACTTTAATCTGCCGGCAGACTTCCTTCACCATTTCAAGATCCTTGAGAAACGGAATGTAAATCACGTCCGCCCCCGCCGATTCAAACGCTTTCGCACGGCGCATTGCCTCATCGAAATCATATTGCCTGTTCATCCAGCCATCGGCTCGTACAGTGAGTACAAAATCCGCACTCAGTTCCTTTGCAGCGGCAACACCAGCCGTGACCCTGTCAACCGCCAGATTGAAATCATACGGTTCCTCGTCAGGCAGGCACGTATCCTCAATACAGCACCCCGCAAGACCTGCAGCAGCCGCTGCCTTAATCGTCTCAACGACCGCCTCCGGCTCGTGGCCGTATCCGTTCTCCAAATCACCGCTCACTGGCAACGATGTGGCATTGACTAGGTCGTTTGCGTGCGCAATTGCCTCGTCACGCCTGACGTGACCCATATCCGGCCGTCCCAGCGTGAACGCATGCCCGGCAGACGTGGTCGCGATTGCTTTTGCACCAAGTGCAGCCATGACACGTGCCGAACCCATGTCCCAGGCATTCGCCAGAATAAAAGGTTCACCTGGTTGGTGGAGTTCACGAAAAGACGGTTTGGTCATCACTGTTTCCTCATTTCCGAAAATCATCTTCAAGATAAACCCGGATTATCTCCTCAAAGTTTTGCTCCGCAACAAAACCGAGTGCATTTGCTCTTTTGGGATCGAATGCCTCCGGCCAGCCACCGACAATACGCATGATGTCCTCATCCGGCTTTGAGACAATATGCTTTACCGCTTCGTTACCTGCAACATTTCTCAGCGCTTCTATCTGTTGCGCAACCGTGCATGAAACAGCAGGCATGTTGAGGCTGCGACTGCTACCAAGCGGCGCAGTATTCAAATTGCCGGCATGCTGTAAAAACCGAACCGCCGAACGTGGCGAGGCAAACCAGTGCCTTGTCTTATCCGGAACAGGCAATATTGCCTCTTCTCCATTAAGGGGCTCACGGATTATGCCCGAATAAAATGATGAAGCGGCCTGATTGGGTTTTCCCGGCCGCACAGTGATGGTGGGCAACCGCAGGGAAAGCCCATCTACAATTCCCTTTCGGGTGTACTCGCTGACGAGCAGCTCGCACATTGCCTTCTGCGCACCATAGGAAGTTTGCGGCGCACACTGAAAATCATCAGGGATCAGGCTCGGGTAAGGACCTCCAAAGACTGCAATTGAGGAAGAAAACACCAGTCTGGGCGTGTATATGCCACCGCTATCCATGTGTTCCTTACGCAGAGCCTCAAGCAAATGCCATCCCCCACGCATGTTGACATTCCAACCCTTATCGAAGTCACGCTCGGCTTCTCCAGACACGATCGCGGCGAGATGATAAATGACATCAGGGCGCATTGCTGCAAGTTTTGAAACTTCATCGGGGTCCGCAACATTACCGGCAAGGCAGATGATTTTGCATTCTGAAGCCGGCATCTCTGGTTGCACAATGTCGTGCAGTATTAGCTCGCTGGGGAAGTGTCCGTCAGCAGCGACAATGAGCAGTTGGTCAACCAGTTTCCGGCCAATCATGCCACCAGCGCCGAGGATCAAAATTTTCATTGTTCAGCCCCGTTGCGATCACGCAGTTCCAGATAAAGTCCGGAATGATCTTTTTCAGCGCCACCCAGTTCTTCACAGAAACGTTTATAACGTTCCCTCACCTGCTCTGCTAGCGGAAGCGACAAATCCAGATTTCCAGCTTCTTCCAGCGCATTGTTTAAATCTTTCAACTGTATCGCGGATAGGCCTCCGGGCTTAAAGTCTCCGACTGTCATGCGTTCACCGTGCTGTTGCAAGATGACAGAGTCTGCAAACCCACCTTTTAACGCATCACGAATTGCAGCCGGGTCCGCACCACCGCGCTCCGCCATCAACATGGCTTCGGCAACGGCCCCGATTGTAATGCCGACAATGGTCTGATTGGCAAGCTTGGACAATTGCCCGGACCCTGTGGGACCCACCCTCACCGGCCTACCCATTGCACCTAATATTGGCTGCGCTTCATCAAACACCGATTCCTCTCCACCAACCATGATGGCAAGCGTGGCGGCAGCAGCACCCCTGGTCCCACCGGAAACTGGAGCATCAAGGCTTCTGATATCCATTGCTGCAAGCTGTGCAGCGTGATGTTTAGCTTCCGCTGGCTTTATGGAACTCATGTCGACGACCATAGAACCGGGCTGCATCGCCTCCGCAACTCCTTGGCCAAACAGCAGGTCCGCAACAGCATTCCCGTCCGTTACCATTGTGATGACAATATCGGATTGGCTTGCTGCCTGTGCGGGGTTGTCGTGAATGACAGCACCGAATTCCGACAAGACTTCTGCCTTTGAGCGGGTACGGTTCCAAGCGTGCAATTGATATCCAGCCGCCAACAGGTTACGCCCCATAGGTGCTCCCATTAAGCCGACACCAAGCAGCGCAACAACCGGTTTCTCCACCATATAAAGTCACCATTCAATCTATTGAAACTCGGTCGAACCTATTGGGCAAGTCATACAATATCAATAGAAACCAGCACCTTCTGTCTTTGGCATTTACCAGATGACTCCAGCCCCTGTATTTAGTCACCCTTTTCAGCGTAATTGCTCTTCTTAAAATTGCTTATTTTTTTGGTGAAATCCGCATCATCTGAGTCAATCTTTGCCTGAGCTCGTCTGTCAGCCTCTGCATTTTGTTCTTCAGTCAAGTTTCCGAACGGATCAAGTTTTTCTATTTCAACAGGCGCCTTTTTTCCTTGCTTCACCATTTTTGTGACTCCTCGAATACAGGGCAAGATCTGAAGGATGGTTACACAAGTTGCAGACTTTTCCCTGATCGTGAATAGACTTGGGCAATGGAAAGACGGATCAGGCCAGAAAGTAAAAAATAATGTTAGAGAAAATGGTGCACCTGAGCGAAGAAACATCGAATCAAGTTTTTGAAACCCTAGCGGACTGGGGGATATGTTGAAGGAATTTAAATGGGCAGACAACAAAAGGATGCGGCCAAAATTCTTTTAGCTTCACGAGCATAGAGAAATTAGAAAACACCTAAGTAAGGAAGCCGTACTTCATCACGGTGGCCAGTTTTCGTGAGTCGTTTGTTTCAGCCAATGCTACAGCCCGCATCAACCACAACATGGTCCCTTCGGCCAGACCAAACAACGAGCTTCAATCCCGAGCGACATCCTAAACAACCGGCTTATCAAAACTCCCAAGAATGGATACAGGTCGTCGTAACCTTGTAATCTTGAGCGCCTGACAATGACTGCCAAACTACTTCATGTTTCCGCAACATGACGTCCGTGACATCAAACTCAGGATAAAGTGGCTGGATTTGGTCAGACGAGTTCGGTTTGCTTGCTTTACTATCGCAAGCTGACTTGGTGCGCTTATGAAATTACCAACGCGCTTGTCATCCGATCAGCCAACGGCGTCATTCCGAAATGTTCGCGGTAGCGTTTGGAAAAATGGGAAGCGGAAACAAAACCGCATGCGACGGCAACATCAACGATCGGCAGACTTGTTTCCCTGAGAAACTGCCGGGCACGTTCAAGCCTCAGTTTCAGATAATGGTTTGCAGGCGACCTCCCTATATAGATCTGAAAAAGCCTTTCGATCTGTCTTCTGGATAGGCCGACTGAGTTCGCAATTTCTGTATGCGAAAGTATTTCACAGAGATTATCCTCCATCAGTTGCAGTATCTTCAGGAGTTTTGGATTTGTTACCCCAATCGGCAGCTTCTGGCGCTCCTGCGAACTTCTGATTCTGTTACTGAGGGCCAGGTTGCATATTTGTGTTACCAACCCGTCTCCATGTTCCATCAGCAAATACTTCATCATCATGTCCATGACGGCATTGCCGCCCGCACAGGTGAATATCCTGTCGTCAATCTCATACAGATTTGCGCTGACGTTAATCTCAGGATTGTTTTCCCGAAAGCTGTCGATGTTTTCCCAATGGATAGAACAGCGTTTGCCGCTCAACAAACCAGACTTGGCGAGGATTGCGGCACCTTTGTAAAGGCCAAATACTGCGGCTTTTCTGTTGTATGTTTCGCGTAGCCAGGCAGAAAGGGCCTTGTCTTCGTTTGCTCCAATTTCCTTACCTGATATCACAAAGACCAACGTGGGTCTGTCCTCGGATTGGAGGAGAGTGCGCTCTTCCTTCAATGCGTTGTCTGCAGGAATTTTGATGCCGTTTGATGCTCTTGCTGATCCGCCATCTGTGGAAACCAATCGCCAACTGTAACATTCGTAACCGAGCATTTGATTTGCGAGTCGCAGTGGCTCAATCGCCATAGTAAATGCGAACATCGAGAAATCGTTTAACAAGTAGAACACAACGGAGTGAGAAATGCGATTTTCGGGCATTTGTTAAACCCCAACTATTGACATTAAGTGACTTCTGGCGACGGCGACTAGGTGAACCGTTGAACAGGAAATCAATTCAACCGCCATTGTTCAGATTCGCCTTTCCCAAACCTGGAAGGCTATGAATTGTCCTTAGCCGAAAGGGTTTCCCCGTAGTGTTTTGAAGTAAGACCATCGGGATTGAGCCGAAGATTACACTCACCGACAATCGTACCTTGAGGTGCTTTCTTGACCATCACAGGTGCCGGTCTTAAGTGACCGGTGAAAAGAGGTGCGGCTGGCCAGTCCGTAGGAGGGAAAACCAGCCGCGCTCATGGCCGCAATTGCGGCCATGAATTCAGTGGAAGGCAGGCTAACCTTATTCTCCTGCCTCAGATCCTACAGCTGTGGTAGGAATGCCTGCTTTGGAACGCTGTCCATCCCGAATGATCGCTTTGATCACAGACACTCCCATGAGCGCCATCACAACACTGAATGGTAGCGCACCGATGACCATGGCAGTCTGAATGGCACCCAGCCCTCCAATTATCAGCAACGCTCCAACCACGAGCGCCAAGGCAATACCCCAGAAGATGATATGTGGGCGTGCTTTTGGACCCTCATCACCGGCTGCATTGATTGTATTGATAATCAACACCGCTGAGTCAGCAGTTGTAACAAGGTAAGTCAAAAGCAGGACCACCACCAGAGCGGAGAACACCCACGCCATGGCTGGCGAAAGAAGAACTGCCAGCGTTGCGAACAACTGATCCGAGATACCCGTACCGATAATCGTGTTATTGGCTTGGCCTGATAGTTCAAGGTCAATTGCGGTGCCTCCAACAAGTGCGAACCATACAAAACACATGATGGAAGGTATAACCATCGCACCCAGAACATACTCCCTCACGGTACGGCCTTTGGATATGCGCGCAAGGAACAATCCTACGAAAGGCGCGAATGCTATCCACCATGCCCAGTAGAATATGGTCCATCCGCCTTGCCACTTCACCAACGCTGCTGCCTGTTCAGAGCCATCTTCTGTAAACACCTGGAAAGTCATTGCCGGCAAGCCAACAAGATAGTCCCAGATTCCTACGAAAAGAGCCTGGAGGCCAAAGAATGTTGAACCAAAGAGTAGAAAGAAAGCGAGTAAGAAGAAGCTCAAACCCATGTTAACATTAGACAGCCATTTGATCCCCTTGCCAACACCAGAGAGTGCGGAAATGGTTGAAGCGCCCATAATGATAACCAGCGCGAAGATGATCGCGACAGTCGAAGCTTTCCCCTCAGCATTCAACAACCAGTCACCAACTCCGACCCGGGCAAGCCCTGCTACAAACTGTTCGACACCGAATCCCAGCGTTTGCGATACGCCGAGCACAGTTGCAACAACAGCGACAACATCGATTACATGCCCAGCAGGACCGGAAAGCGATTTACCGAACAACGGTGCCAGCGAAGAGCGGATGGTCAAAGGCAGATTTCGGCGATATGCGAAAAATGCCAACGCCAAACCTGTCAATGCATAACTGGCCCATGCATGAAGTCCCCAGTGGTTAAATGACCAGCGGTAAGCAGGACGGACATTTTCGGCAGTCGAACCCTCTACGTGTCCCATAATAACGGACGGGTTGTCCTGAAAATGGAAAATCGGCTCCCCGGTAGCATAGGTCAACATGCCTATGCCGATACCTGCACCAAACATCATGGAGAACCAGCTGAAATTTGAAAATTCCGGCACGTCGTCCTGTTGTCCAAGTTTCAGACGACCCGCTGCTGGCCACAGAGCGAGTATCACACAAACTATCAGGAAGAACGCCATCACATAGACGTACCAATAGTTGAAAGTAGAGAGGATCACAGAATTCAAACTGGACAATGTTGCTGCCGCGTGGTCCGGGAACGCAATCGCCCATATGATTAGTGCACCAACCAGCACTTTGGCTGTCAATGTAACCTGTTTGCTAAATCCCTTGTAAAAGCCTTCATCCGCCGTCTCAATCGGCAGACTGGTTAAAGGCGCTTCTATTGTCATTTGATTTCCTCCTAATGTCGCAAATCTTTATCAGCCCAATTGTGCCAAAGCCTGCGCCCCCAAACAGAATCCTGTTGTTGGCCTTCCCGCCCAAAGTTGAATCCGATATCGAATTTGTCCTCAATCCGGCAATAATAGGAGATTTCATATATTAAGCTAACGAAAATAATTGCACGTTAGTATCGAAATTTTCAATATAAGTCGTATCGTTTCGGTCTTTGCTGACCCAGGAAAAATGTCACTTGATGTCCTGTGTTTTCAGGATCAATGTCCATCTGCCTAGTAACCAAGTGTGCGATCAAACAAGGGGAAGGCAGGTTCACCTTTTTCGATACGATGAATGTTCTCGACAATTAATCGAAGTGCCGATGAAGCAAATGTGGCGCCCGACATATGGGGTGTCACATTGATGTTCGGGTGATGCCAGAACCGGTGGTCTGGAGCTAGTGGTTCACAAGTGAAAGCGTCCAGCGTCGCACCGGCAATGTGCCCGTTGTCAATGCTGCCCAAAAGGTCTTCTTCCACGATGATTGCGCCCCGGCTGAGGTTCAGGAACCGTGCACCCTTTCGCATTTGGTTGAACCTGTCGGAGTTCATGAAGCCGCAGGTATCATTTGTTAGTGGAAGACAATTGATTATGACATCGTTGGCTCCGAGAAACGACCCTATTGATTGTTCCCCTTCAAAGTTTTCAATCCCGGGCAACTCGCAACGCTTGCGGTCCCATCCACTAACACTGTATCCAAAATCGCTTATTCGGGTAGCGATTTCTGTTCCGATTTTTCCCAGACCAAGAATACCGACCTTGAAGTCCGATGTCGGTACGATCGAATGCCGATACCAAATCGCATCAGTTTGTTGTTCCTCATATACTCTGAACTTTCGATGAAACATCAAAATCCAGTACAAGGCATACGCGGCCATATCCTTTGCCACTGCCGGATCAGACAGCAACACTATCGGGACATCGGGCAGTTCGGTTTCGCCTGTAAAATGTTCCGCGCCCGCACCTAACGAAAATACTGCCTTAAGGTTTGGGTAGTTCAGCAGATCTTCTTTTGGGTGGTTCCATACCAGGGCATAATCAATTTCATCTGGATCAATTTGCTCGCCAAATTCCCGTACTATGTATTCCGGCGCCTGTGTTGACAATTCCTTGCGCCAGGCCTCGTTTCCATATCCATTATTGTTCAATAAAATTGCCATATGCAGATTGTTACTTTTGAGTATGGTTACGCGCCTCTACGGGTCATCCGGAGATGACCCGCTGAAGAAGATTTTTGTCTAAAATCTTTATTGTCGGCTTGATCCATCTAGAATTTGTAAGATGGATCAACTTTATCGACTTGCCTCAGGAGTGCAGGCCACTCGTAATGTCCAAGTGGAAAGTCCTCATATTGTCGATGCGCCAGTGCCCATATCTCTTCTGTGCTTTTTTCGAGTGGCAAGCCCGTTGAATAGGCATCAATCAATACCCGGCAGGCGCGGACGGTATAGTAGAGGTTCATGAATGCCTCTCCAGCAGTTTCGCCGACTGAGAGAAAGCCGTGGTTTTTCATGATGAGACATTTTTTACCCGCAATATTTTCTGCGAGGCGGTCGCGTTCTTCAAGTGTCAGCGAGAGCCCTTCCCAGTCATGATATCCAACATCACCCCATAGCATGGAACCATCTTGGGTCAGGAATTCAAGTCCATCTTTCAGGGCAGTGATGGCAAGGCCTGCAGGAGCGTGTGAGTGAAACACAACTTTCATATCATGATGGGCATTGTGGATTGCCGAATGAATGACAAACCCGGCCGTATTAACGTCTTCGGGGCCAAACAATACTCGGCCCTCTTCATCAATCTTTATCAGATTGGAGGCGGTAACTTCGTTGTAGAGCAGGCCGAAGCGGTTCAGCAAAAACTGATGATCGGTTCCGGGAACGCGCATTGTGATGTGATTCCAGATCAGATCATCATATCCGTATATGTTGGCAAGCCTGTAGAGCGCGGCGAGATCCACTCTGGCGGCCCATTCCTCTTCAGAAATATTTCCAGCACCGCCGGCGGTTTTGAAGTCTTCTGCTTTCATTTCTTTAGTCATTGGATTTCCTTTGTAATAAGCCGAATTCGATTTAGTTGGACCGGAGTTGAAGCTCATTTGCCTCTTCGAGAAGTTTGACGACGCTCAAATGGTTTTGTTCATATCCAAATTTTTGTACTGCTTCGCGATAAGTGCCTTCCACATCTTGACACATCGGAAGATTCGCTCCGACAGAGGAAGCCAACTCCAGGGCCAGCGCCATGTCTTTATGGGCAAGACCAAGCGTAAATCCGGGATCATAGGTCCCGTCCAAAATCGTGGGTCCATAGCGGTCGGCAACATAGCTTTTGCCCGTACTGCCTTGAATTATATCCAGCATGCTGTCGGGATTAACCCCGCCCTTTGCGCCAAGCATGATGGCTTCTGACAAGGCAATCGAATGGAGATAACACAACATGACCTGGGCGATTTTCGCGACATAACCAGCACCACTGGGCCCTACATGTTTGACATCGCTGCCAATAATATCCAGCAGTGGTTTGTGAGCTTCAAACACGCCTCCTTTGCCACCGACCATCACTATCAATGACCCGTCTTCAGCCCCTTCAATGCCTCCGGTAACCGGCGCATCCAAAAAATTGATGCCATTGGAATCGGCGGCTTCGCGGAGTATGCGTTCACATTCCAGATTATTGGTTGAAAGCTCAATCAATGTGCCTCCCGACTTCATGGAATTGATTATCCCGTTTGCTTCTACGGCAACTTCCTGAATAACTTTGGGAGTTGGAAGAGATGTGAAGACAACATCGGCATCATGAACCGCGTCATAAATGTTCTCAGCTGCATATGCACCGAGGGAGGCCAAACGTTGCAACTTCTTTTCATCGGTATCAAAAACCTTGAGATTTCCACGCGATCGCAGAATGTTTGAGGCCATCGGGCCTCCCATGTTTCCTAGACCAATAAATGCGATATTCATAATCTGCTCTCTGTATTTTGAAGAGGATCGCACACACTTTCGATACCACCCATCGACAAATGCCGTCGACAAAGGTGCGGAAAGTTGACTTATCATCATTTTGCACAGCGATATTCGTATTGACAAATGAATTTAATTGGTAACTTAAATCGAATTTTTAGATACATGAGTATGCGATGAACATAGAGCACATCAGAGCATTTTTGGAGGTGGCATCCACCGGAAGTTTTCAAATGGCGGCCGGTAAACTTCACATTACGCAATCCACCGTAAGTGCCCGAATTAAAGCTCTTGAGGAACAACTGAACCGCAGCCTGTTTTATCGCAAGCGCAACGGAATCGAGCTGACCGCCGGGGGTAAGCAATTTCATGCAAGTGCGGTGAATGTCGTGAGGTCATGGGAAACAGGGAGACAAGCGGTCAGTCTACCGGATGATGTAAACACGATCATATGCCTTGGGATAGAAGACAACCACTGGCAAAAAGTAACTCACAACTGGCTTGTCAAAATGGAAGAAGAGTTACCGACGATTGCTTCAACGGTTTTTGCTGCCTCATCCGCTGATCTGATGACACGTCTGAAATCAGGCTTTCTTGATCTTGCGGTGATTTATGAACCGCAATTTTGTGAAGAAGTTTCTATCGAGAACATTACAACTGAAAAGCTAATAATGGTGTCACGCACGTCCCGTTCTGTAGAGCATGGTGTAGTCCCTGGATATGTATTTGTGGATTGGGGCGAGACATTCAGGTCTCAACACAGAATTCAATTTCCAGGCGTATTCAATCACAAACTTACAACAGGGAACGCTTCTACTGCGCTAGAGTACGTGCTGTCGAATGATGGTTCCGGATATTTTATGGAAAGCATGGTTCGACCGCTTGTGGAAGCCAACCAGCTCCATATTGTCAAAGATGCACCGCATTTTATCCGCCCAGTTTATCTGGGAATTAGAAAAGAAGCATCGGCTCCAAACCTTGTGAGTATTGCTGCTGAAGCTGTTCGAACTTCTCTGTCCGAATTTGAGAATTGAGTTCGAGGAAAAACCGGGAAATTTGAGATGAAGATAACTGCTTTAAAGACCCGCTTGGTCAATGTCCCGCTGGATAAACCTGTAAAAACTGCAATTCACGATATCTCTTCTGTCGGATGTGTGCTCCTGTATTTGGAAACTGACCAGGGTTTGTGTGGGGAAAGCTACCTGTTCACCATTAATGGTGCACGACTCAAATCTTTTGATGAGATGCTTAAACAGTTTGCCTACCTGGTAGTAGACAAGGACCCGCATTACATTTCTGAAATCTGGTCTTCAATTTGGACAGTGATTAATCCTATCGGTCACGAGGGGGTTACGGTTTCAGCGCTCTCCGCTATTGATGTTGCGTGTTGGGATCTCATCGGCAAATCGGCAAAGAAACCTCTACATCAAATATTCGGTGCATGCCGGGACAAAATCCCCACCTACGCCAGCGGAGGATTGTGGTTGTCGCAAAGCATCCCGGAGCTTGAAATCGAAGCAACCGGGTTTGTGAAAGACGGTTTCAGGGCAATGAAAGCCCGCGTTGGGAAGCCAACCATCAGCGAGGATGTTGACCGCATAAATGCAATTCGGGAGGCTGTAGGACCGGAAATCAAAATTCTCACCGATGCAAATCAGTCGCTGACACCAAAACACGCCATCCGCCTCGGCAGGGAACTGGAAAAATTGGATGTTGAGTGGCTTGAAGAGCCCGTAACACGGCAGGATTTGGCAGGACAGGCAGATGTTAGGAACAGCCTCGCAATTCCTGTTGCTTCCGGTGAAACCGAATGGTCGCGCTTTGGAATTCTCGCAACTATCCAGGCAAGAGCGGCAGATGTCCTTATGCCTGATTTGCAGAGAATTGGAGGTTACACTGAAATGCGGCGTGTATCTGCCCTGGCTGAGGCGTTTAACATTCCAATTTCAACACACATATTTACGGAACAAAGTCTTTGCATTGCTGGCTCTTCGCCCGGGTGTATATCGGTGGAACATATGCCCTGGTATTCGCCGCTGTTTGTTGAAGATATGCACATCGAAGACGGGGATATTCTGATTCCGGATCGGCCAGGTACCGGCTTCACTTTCAGTGAGGAAGCGGTCAGGCAGTTTTCTTACGACCCTTAATGCACATCCAATTCATGCGATGAAATTAACAGGCACGGGCATGAACAGTAACATGGATATAACAGGTTGAAGTCAAGCCGCCACACAGTTTCAATCCGATATCGGTCAAGTTGTTGGTGACCAAATTATCAGAGCCTATGTACATGCATCCGCCAGCAAATTCATCAACTCGGCTCCGGCAGAGAAGGCGTATGTCAAAAAGTGATAATTTTATTTGCGCTTACATAGACACCCTGGGTGGTATCAAAACCAGCTGCCCTGTATGATTCTTGGCTAGGAACTCTTCCTGCGCTGTGGCTATATCTCTTAGCGGATAGGTCTTTCCGACAACGGGGCGGATTTCCCCGGCCTCAATGTATTTTATGAGGTTCTCGAAAACGATATCCTCCTGAAACGTGCAACCAAACAAGGTCAGGTCCTTCAGGTAGAGTTGGCGAACATCGATCTTGCTGATTGGTCCTGCGATCGCACCGGCGGTGACGTACCGACCGCCACGCTTCAGCACCTCAAGAAAGCTGGGCCATTGCGGTCCAGCCACCAAATCGACCACGACATCAATGCTTTGTATGCCAAGTTCGGCAACCAGATCGACATCACGATCCAATATCCTGTCCGCGCCAAGCGCCTTGACGGTTTCCGCTTTCGACGGAGAGCAAATCGCGATAACTGTTGCCCCCCGACGCTTGGATAGTTGTACAGCAGCTGATCCCACACCGCCTGATGCCCCTGTGACCAGGACCGTTTCCGCACCGATATTTGCGCGATGCATCATGCCTTCCGCAGTCGAATACGCACAAGGAATTGCGGCGAGTTCGAAGTCTTCCCAATCACAGTCAACGGCATGGGTTTCGCGGGCTGGAGCGACGCAATATTGAGCAAATCCTCCGTCACATTCACTCCCGATCGTCCAGCATTCGTAAGGACGATAATCGACATAAGTGCGCAGCATGTTGCGTACGATTACTCTTTCGCCAATACGTGCCGCATTAACGCCGTCGCCGGTTGCTACTATTCGGCCACAAACATCTGCACCCTGAATGCGTGGAAAAGCCAACGGTGTACCAGACCAACTGGCATCATCATCATCGATTGTCGCAAAACCTTCCGCGCCTCCTGAATCAGTGTCTTCGGTGACAGCTTTGGAGTACCAGCCAATCCGGGTGTTTATATCCGTGTTGTTTATTCCAGCTGCTGCCACTTCGATCAGAACTTCACCAGGCCCGGCTTGTGGCACAGGCACTTCTTCACGATAATCCAACATTTCAATGCCACCGTGTCCGGTCAATAAAACAGCATGCATCGTTTTCGGTATCATCGCCTAACTCCGGGGGAAACTTTTAGAACCAATAATCGGGCTATTCGGCATCAAAACCAAGGCCAACAGATAACGGAAATATGAGTATTCCATCTTACTTCCGTTTTGATGTCACAAATGTCTCGAATGCGGTCATTGGTGCACTTTCGACGAATCGTGCGTTTGTCCGCGTACCGGACTCTGCGAACCCGAATAGACCGAAATCTTTCGCCAGAGTTTGGCAAAAGTTCTGCCCGCTGGTGCCCGGGGGCGGAATCGAACCACCGACACGCGGATTTTCAATCCGCTGCTCTACCCCTGAGCTACCCGGGCATCGGGAATGGGCAACCGGAGAAACTTTTCTCCTGCCATGGGCCTGCGGTTTATAGGCTTATCGACCTTGCCTGTCCAGTGGATTTGTGGCGGGAAAATCAAGTTTCACCAAACTGATCCATCTGTATCCCGCTTGCTATCGAATAGGTTTGCGAAAACCATTTGTGAAGGTCCAATTTCTGGCAACGCCGCGAGCAGAACGGATAGGATTCGCGCGTCGAATTTCCGCCGCAGGAAGGACAACTTACCGGTTTGCGCAGCGGTTCAACAACCGTACACGAAGACGCTCTCACGCACCCGTCGCCCAGTTCAAATGCACCTGAAACCCCTCGCCTCTCAGCAATGAAAGGGTTTCATACATAGGAAGTCCGACCACATTGCTGTAGGATCCGATGAGCTTCACGACAAAACTGCCGGCTATTCCCTGAATGGCATATCCGCCCGCTTTACCCCGCCATTCTCCGTTGGCGAGATACGCTTCCAGCTCTTCCTGGGACAGCCGTTTGAAGCGCACACGCGATTCCACAAGCCTGTGACGTGAGGCACCTTTCGGAGTTACCAGAGTAATGCCCGTGTAAACACGATGGTTGCGCCCGGAAAGAAGGCGTAAACAGTTTTCGGCTTCATCCAGAAGTTCGGCCTTTGGCAGGACTCTGCGCCCCAGCCCAACGACCGTGTCCGCCGCAAGTATATAAGAACCCTGCATTTCAGCAGAATTTTTCACATTCTCAATTGCAAGAGCTGCTTTTTCCTTTGCAAGCCGTTTTGCCAGGGACCTGGGCACTTCTCCGCGTTTGGGAGTCTCATCCGCGTTAACGGGTGAAAGGAAATCAGGCTCAACGCCCATTTGTTGCAGCAATTGCAGTCGCCGCGGTGAGCCCGAAGCCAGTACCAATTTGTGTGCTGCAGACATGGCTGCCGATTTTCCTATTTGAAGCGATAGGTAATGCGACCTTTGGTAAGGTCATAAGGTGTCATCTCTACCAACACTTTATCGCCAGCAAGAACGCGAATTCTGTTTTTGCGCATTCTCCCAGCAGTGTGAGCGATGATTTCATGGTCGTTTTCAAGTTTTACCCTGAATGTCGCATTTGGAAGCAATTCCGTAACAATGCCGGGAAACTCCAGTACTTCTTCTTTTGCCATTATACCTCTTGGATCGGCTTGATCGTTGGAAATTCGCGCGAACCTATAGCAGGCTTTCGCAGATGTGGATATGCCTCGGTGACATTTATTTGGAAAACCGTTCGCGTATCCGGCTTTCAAGATCTTCCCGCGTTTTACGGTAGGTTGCCAGCACCTCCTCGCGCCTTCCAACTGCAATGGATGGATTCTCGACAGGCCAGAATTCTATGTCCACCGCTTCGTCACGAAAAAAGTCGCGGGTAAAGTCGTTCGCCTGTTCCGTAAGTGTGACAACGAGGTCGACGAAATGATCTTCAAGCTCATTCAAGGTTGCTGGTTCATGGGTGGAGACATCAATACCGCGCTCCTGCATGACGGCCTGCATAAAGCCGTCCTCGTCACCTTTATAAATGCCTGCGGATTGGGCGTAGATTGAAGTTCCGAAAACGTCCTTGGTGAGAAACTCGGCCATCGGCGAGCGTATCTGATTCATGTTGCAAACAAACAGTATCGATTTGGGAGTTGTCGGTTTACTCAATGCATCATCCTCGCCAATGTAACACACATATCAAGGTGAACAGGCGCCTTGCGGTGTCAAAATCAATGTCGATTTTACCGTCAAGACGGTCATTGAGCGTCTGTGAACCCTCATTGTGAAGACCGCGCCGTCCCATATCAATCGCTTCAATCTGTGCGGGTGAAGAAGTCCGGATCGCATCATAATAGCTTTCACATATCAAAAAGTAATCCTTGATGACCTTCTTGAAAGGAGTGAGCGAAAGGACATGAACAATTACCTTTTCACCGTCTTCCCGGGAAATGTCGAAAACAAGTTTTGCATCGACCACAGAGAGTACAAGTTTGTATGGCCCACCCGTATCATCGCCTACGGGAGCAAAGGAATTTTCCTCGATCAGATCAAATATCGCAACAGCACGCTCGTGTTCGACATCCGGAGTTGCCTTGCCGATTGAAGCATCGTCAAGCTGGACATCGATAAGTCGATTACGGTTATCTCCTCCATCCGGCAAGTGCGCCCTCCAGCTTCAACTCTTTGCATTGCCTCTTATGGCAACAGATTTGCGATGTGCTTCCAGGCCTTCGACGGTTGCGAGTATCTGCGCTGCGCCACCGATTCGGTCCAGTTGCTCGGGTCCACATCTCAGAATGGAGGTTCTCTTCATATAGTCAAGTACCGAAAGGCCAGAAGAAAAACGCGCGGATCGTGAGGTGGGCAAAACATGGTTCGATCCACCGACATAGTCACCGATTGCTTCGGGCGTGTATCGGCCGAGAAACACCGCACCGGCGTTGCGGATTTTCCGGAACATTGCATCTGGATCTGCGGTCATGATTTCAAGATGCTCCGCCGCAATCCGGTCAGCCAGCTGTGCTGCATCATCAATTGAATCGACAACTATAACAGCTCCAAAATCTTCCCAACTTTGCGTCGCTATCTCTGACCTTGGAAGTGTTTTCAACTGGCTTTGAACAGCCAATTCAACCTGGGACGCGAAATCTCCGCAGTCAGTAATCAGGATCGACTGGGCTGCGGTATCGTGTTCCGCCTGCGCCAAGAGATCTGCCGCCACCCAATCAGGATCATTGTCTTTGTCAGCTATGATCAGGACTTCGGAAGGTCCGGCAATCATGTCTATTCCAACGGTACCGAAGACCTGCCGTTTTGCTTCAGCAACATAGGCGTTGCCGGGGCCAACAATCTTGGACACAGGTCTGATCGTTTGCGTACCAAATGCCAAAGCGCCCACAGCCTGCGCGCCCCCAACACGAAGGACTTCGTCGACACCAGCCATGTGAGCGGCTGCGAGAACCAGAGGCTGAATAAAACCACCGGGTGCAGGAACCGTCATGACAATACGCTCAACGCCTGCAACCTTGGCTGGAACAGCATTCATCAAGACCGAACTGGGATAGCTGGCAGTCCCGCCAGGCACGTACAGACCAACGGAATCGATTGCGGACCACCTTGATCCAAGTTCCACGCCTATGGAGTCTGTATAACAATCATCGGAAGGAAGCTGTCGGCTGTGATGCGCAAGAATACGATCATGAGCCAGTTGAAGTGCCTCTAGCGTTTCAGCGGCAATCGATTCTGTCGCCGTTTCGATTTCTTCCGCACTCAATCGGATTGAATCTGCTGTCAGGTCCAGATTGTCGAACTTGGATGTATATTCGATGACAGCCTGGTCACCACGCTCTCGCACGTCATCCAGGACGGCGCGAACCACCGAATTCACATCCACTGAAGCTTCCCGTTTCTGCTCCAGCAAATCCTGGAATTGCGCCTCAAAGCCGATATCTGAATGATGCAGTCTAGCCGTCACAACGAAACCTATTCATGGTTCGGTCGGGACTTGGCTTCCCACGCGGCCGGCATGTCGGTCAGTTGAGCTTCGATGCATTCCACTTCGAGCCGGATCGCGCCATCGCCCGCAAAGACCAATTCTATTTCGCCACCCGGCAATTCACCCGGCTCGAAAAGGATTGCCAGCAAGGAAACAACCATGTCCGAACTACCGCGATCTATGCCCTGCAACTTGACTCCGTTTACCCGTTCAAAATGAAGTATGGACCGATGGCGCACTTTCGAATTGTCATTCTCCCAAGCAAAGCGGTTAAGTACGAGCGCAAAACGTTTTTCGCCTGCGAGATACTCCATGTCTCCAATCCGGAGAACCGCATCCTGACAGCAGCTTGAGACAACCTGCAAATCTTCGCTATCCAGAGCCATGAGCTTGAGTTTTGACATGAAATCTTTCCGGAGATTTTTATACCGTACATGACCTAAGCGGTAAGCTACGCAAGTTCAAGCCAATCGCTCCGCATCCGGCAAGAATTTATCCCGAAACCCGCTCGATAACGGCACCACAGGCCGACAGCTTTTCCTCAAGCCGCTCGAAACCGCGATCAAGATGATACACCCGATTGACGGTTGTACGTCCCTCCGCCGCAAGACCTGCAATCACCAGCGAAACAGATGCCCGAAGGTCGGTCGCCATAACTTGTGCACCGGTAAGCATCTCAACACCGGTAACTTCGGCATTCTGACCGTCCAGTTTTATTTTCGCTCCCAACCGTGCCAATTCCTGCACGTGCATGAACCGGTTTTCAAAGATGGTTTCCCGGATGTTGGAAATGCCGTCCGCCTTTGTCATCAGGGCCATCAGCTGTGCCTGAAGGTCTGTAGGGAATCCCGGGAAAGGATCGGTAGTTACATTTACGGGCTTTAATGCAGCACCATTGCGCGAAACGCGAATGCCTTCGTTGGTAGGCTCAATCGTCACGCCGGCTTCAACCAGCACATCAAGCGCGGATTGCAGGAGGTCAGCGCGCGCATGTTTCAAGAGCACATCTCCTCCAGTCATAGCCACAGCCATTGCATAGGTGCCGGTTTCGATCCTGTCGGGCAGGACACGATGGCGATAGCCACGTAACCTCTCAACACCTTCGATTGTGATTGTCGAAGTGCCGGCACCGGAAATATTTGCGCCCATTCCAACCAGACAGGTTGCCAGATCGGTAACCTCCGGCTCACGCGCGGCATTGCGGAGGATGGTCGTTCCTTTAGCAAGTGTCGCAGCCATCATTGCAACGTGGGTTGCCCCCACGCTAACCTTGGGAAAGGTGTAAGTTGCACCCCGCAGTCCTTCGGGCGCCTCGGCGATAACATAGCCTGCTTCAACCTTTATTTCGGCACCCATCGCTTCCAGGCTTTCAATGAAAAGATCGACGGGCCTGGTGCCGATTGCACAGCCACCGGGGAGAGAAACGCAAGCCTTGCGCATGCGTGCCAGTAAAGGCCCGACCACCCAAAAACTGGCACGCATTTTCGAAACAAGCTCATAAGGTGCAGTGGTATCTACAATCTCATCTGCAAAAAAATGAATTGTCCGGCCATCGCAGCCTTTCTTTTCGCGCTTTTTGCCCTCCACACGGTAATCAACACCATGATTGCTCAAAATGCGTGTGAGCGATTCCACGTCTGCCAGATGCGGAACATTCTCCAGTATCAGCGGATCCGGGGTAAGCAATGAAGCGATCATCAATGGCAATGTTGCATTCTTGGCCCCGGAAATCGGGATCGTTCCATTCAGGCGGTTACCGCCGGTTACAACAATGCTGTCCATTACAAATTCTCGCAATTCTTTGTTGAAATCCCAGCATCCCAACAAACGATTTTTCGGGAGGCTGATTTAATATCTGATTAACCCTAACGCTACAAGCTGAAGCCTGCTAACTGGTTAATAAGTGCACATTTGGGCGTGTGAGATTTATTCTATTTCCGTGGCCGAAATTTCCCGGCTTCGCAACTTGACTGAATCGGATTTGTTTTCAGGTTCTTCCCCGATCAACTTTCGCGTCAGCTGCTTGCGTTTCTTCAGGTTCTCGCGCAGGGCCGACTTGAGCTTCTGATCTTTTTTTGTCGCTGTATTTTTGTCTTTCATACTGCTTCACTTCAGTTGATGGCATGTCCTTTGAGAGCATGGCGGGGCTGTAAATTTACAAGGTCAGATTTTACCTTGCAAGGGTGTTTACTGTGTGGCAGAAGGCTCACACTTTTCAATCAGGTCGCATAGATAGTCCAATGCAGATGCTGCCGTAGCTCAGGGGTAGAGCACTCCCTTGGTAAGGGAGAGGCCGGGAGTTCAAATCTCCCCGGCAGCACCATTCAATATTTGCGTCTGAGATCTCCTTCAAGACACTGCATTTCTATTGGAAGCTTCGCACTCACATTTGCAACATGCCATTTCGAGATCACGGCTCCTCAAAATTGGAAACCGAAACAATCCAGTCTCTTACCAGCGTCGATTGATGTGAAAGCGGTTTGGTTTTAGACCAGACCAGAAAAAAGCCATTTCCCGTTTTCCATGTCCATTCTTCACGGCCGGTCAGTAGATTTCTGTCGATCAGGTTTTGAACAATATGCCGCCAGCCAAATGCAAACCCCTCTCCTGCAACCGCTGCCTGTAAGACCATCGCATAGTCATTCAGCCGCAGCCCCTTTTGCAGTTTGCAGTCCCTGATGCCGTGATGATTGAACCATTGCTCCCAGGTCGGACGTTCGCGGATTGGCTCCTCCAGATGAATGAGCCGTTCATGCAGAAGATTCGGGATTGCTCTGAGGTTTTTTGCGCTCGCCATTACCAGCGGGCTGGCGACCGGAAAAATGGCCTCATCCGCAATTCTCTTCGAATGGCAATCATCCCAGTTGCCATTGCCCAGACGTATGCCAAGATCGATGTTCTCGATATCAAGATTAGGCTCCCGGTCACTCGTTTGCATTCGAAGGTCAATCTCTGGATGGAGCTCGCGCAACAAATGAAGTTTGGGGATCATCCAGTAGTAGGAAAACGCGGAAGATGAGTTCAGCGTCACATGGGCGCTCTGACGCATCTCCTGAACCGCATCCATGGCACGCTCTATACCGTTCAATCCCTGATTCACGCCTGAAAAGAGCCGCTCACCTGCATTTGTCAGTGCCACCTTCCGGTGACCCCTGAGGAACAGTTGCACACCAATGGTCTGCTCCAGTTGCTTGATCGCTGCACTTACCGAAGGTTGCTGCATGTTCAGTTCATCGGCTGCCAGCGTGAATGAACCAAGCCTTGCAGCCGCATCAAACACAATGACGCTCTTGGGAGATGAAAGGTTTCTAAGCATTTTTCGCATAGATTATTTCTATCCAAGTTATAAGAATTTTCAAGGGTCAAAAGGGTTTCTCATTCGGATATGCTGAAGCGAGATCAGGAGGAGCAACTATGGCAAGACGATCAAGACAGTCGCGGAAGGGTGAAGTATCGGATGCAGCACCGCTTGCCTCTCCCCACATAAAAAGAGCCCTGCCCTTTTTCGATCCGCTCAATGAAGAGCAGATCGAAAAAATCGAAAAACAGGTGAACTGGCTGCTCGAAAGCGTTGGAATTGCCTTTCGCGATGATCCCGCTGCACTCGACATCTGGCGTAACGCCGGAATTACGCCGACTGGTGAGCATGGCGACCTGATCCGAGCAGACGCAAAATGGATAAGGGAACTTTGCAGCAAGGCGCCAAGCGAATTTGACCAGATCGCACGCAATCCTGAACGCTCGGTCCGGATCGGCGGCGGCAATCAGGTTTTCGCGCCGATTTACGGAGCACCGTTCGTTCGTGACCTTGAAGGCGGCAGACGCTACGGAGACTTTGCCAGCTTCGAAAAGCTTGTGAAGCTGGCCTATATGCATCCCAATCTGCATCACACGGGGCTCGTGGTCGTGGAGCCCTGCGATATTCCGGTGAGCCATCGTCACCTCGACATGGTTCTGGCTCACATGCTTCTCTCGGACAAACCCCACCTTGGTGCAATTACAGAAAAATCCCGCGCGCAAGACAGCGTCGACATGGCGGAAATTTTGCACAGCAAGGACGTGATGGACAGGAATTGCGTGATCATGGGCAACGTGAACACCAACTCGCCCCTGCTCGTGGACAAAGTCGTTACCGAGGCGATCCAGACCTATTGCGGGCGCGGTCAGGGCATTGTCGTGGTTCCGTTCATCCTTTCCGGCGCAATGGGCCCAGTTTCAACTGCTGCCTCTGTTGTACAGGCGATGGCGGAAGCAATGATGTGCTGCGCGTTCACACAGCTTGTTCATCCGGGCGCGCCGTTCGTACTTGGCAATTTTCTTTCATCCATGTCACTCAAATCCGGCGCCCCAACCTTCGGGATGCCGGAGCCTGTCATCTCCAATTATGCGATCGGGCAAATGGCAAGGCGCCTGGGATTGCCGCTACGATGCGGCGGTTCGCTGACAGCATCCAAGATTGAAGACGCACAGGCAGCCTATGAATCTGCAGATTCCATGCATTCGACAATGTTGGCCGGCGCAAATTTCGTCCTGCACTCGGCCGGATGGATGGAAGGCGGACTTTGCACCGGGTTTGAAAAACTCATCATGGATGCCGACCGGCTCGGAAGCTATCAGAAAATCCTGGATCAAGGCCTCGACGTCGGCGATGAAGCATTTGCAGCCGACGCCTATGAAGAGGTCGAGGCAGGCGGGCATTTCCTGGGATCCGCCCACACCATGCGCAACTACCAGAATGCGTTCTACGAGCCAGCCCTCAGCGACAGCGAGAATGTTGAAAGCTGGGAAGAAAACGGCGCTTTGGACATGCGACAACGGGCGTTCAGGCGCTGGAACAAAATGCTCGATGAGTATGAACAGCCGCCAATCGATCAGTCCAAGCGCGAAGAACTTGAAGCATACGTAGCCAAACGAAAATCAGAAATACCGGAAGCCTGGTACTGATGTCAGCAGCATTTTAAAGAGGAAAAATCATGTCAGATCAAATGGCGCAATCCACTTTGAACATTCACAAGGAGGAAGAAGACAGCAGCGGCAAGAAGCGTTTGCCCGGTCATGCAAAATGCGTGATCATCGGCGGTGGTGTGGTTGGATGCTCCATTCTGTTTCACCTTGCGAAATACGGCTGGAAGGATGTTGTCCTGCTAGAACGCGATGAACTAACCTCCGGATCATCATGGCACGCAGCCGGACAAATCCACACGATCAGTTCAGATCCCAACATTTCGCGACTGCAAGGCTATACGATCGATCTCTACAAGGAGATTGAAGAAACTTCGGGTCAATCGGTTGGACTTCACATGACGGGCGGCTTCTATCTTGCCTCCAACAAGGAATGGTACGACTACCTGAAGCGGGAACGCTCAAAAGCCCGTTATATGGGTCTGGAACAGGAATTCATCAGCCCGCAAGAGGTCGCGGAACGCCACCCCCTCATAAATCCAAAACATTATCTGGCTGCGTTGTGGGACGATCAGGATGGGGATCTTGATCCATCCGGTGCGACTTATGCTTTCGCCAAATCCGCTCGCGTGCACGGCGCAGACTATTTCACCCACACACCCGTAACGGCCACGACACAAAGAAAAGACGGAAGCTGGGATGTGGCAACGCCAAAGGGCACCATCAACGCCGAATACATCATCAACTGCGGTGGTCTGTGGGCCCGCGAAGTCGGGGGTATGCAGGGTGTTCACGTGCCCGTCCAGCCAATGGAGCATCATTATCTGCTCACCGAACGCATTGATGCTGTTGCCGATCACCCTACCCGCCTCCCCTGTGGCATAGATTATGAAGCGAACATCTATTTTCGTCAGGAACGCGATGGACTGTTGCTCGGAACCTATGAACAGACCGGCACACCCTGGAAGGTTGATGGCACGCCCATGGACTTTGGGCATGAACTGCTGCAGCCAAACCTCGAGCAAATCGCAGACCGTCTTGAATTCGCATTTGAACGCATTCCTGTACTGGGTGAAGTCGGCATTCGCCAGGCAATCAACGGACCCTTCACCTTCGGGCCGGACGGCAACCCGATGATCGGTCCGGTTCCCGGCATGACAAATTACTGGTGTGCTGTTGGCGTGATGGCCGGTTTCTGTCAGGGCGGCGGTGTCGGTCGCACAATGGCAGAATGGATGGTCGATGGTGAACCATCCATTGATGTTTGGGCCATGGATGTCGCCCGTTTCGGCGATTGGGCCTCTCCGGACTGGGGCACAGTCAAATCAACGGAAAACTACGAACGTCGTTTCGTCATGACGTTTCCGAACGAAACGCTGCCGAAGGGACGCAATCAACAGACAACGGCACTTTATGACCGGCTTGTCGCCAAAGGGGCCCGGATGGGGCAATCATTCGGATTGGAAAACGCTCTGTGGTTCGCAGAAACTCCGGAAGATGCCTGGGAAGATCCGACCTTCGAGCGCAACCGGTCCCATGACTATGTTGCAGGTGAATGCCACGCAGTTCGCAATGCTGTTGGCGGCATAGAAATAGCGAACTTTGCCAAGCATTCGATCAGGGGAGATGGTGCACGCGAGTGGCTTAACAAGACGATGGCCGGTTATATTCCAAAGGTGGGCCGGATTTCACTTACTCCGATGCTGACCGAAAATGGCCGTCTCTATGGTGACCTTACGGTTGCGTGCCTTGGCGAGGAGGAGTTCATGTTGTTCGGCTCCGGAGCGATGCAGGACGCCCACGGGAGATTCTGGTCACAAACCCTGCCTGAAAACGTGGTTTATGAGAACCAGACAGAGCAATGGCACGGCATCGCCCTTTCTGGTCCGAATTCCCGGGAGCTCCTGTCACGGATATCACGTGACGACGTCAGTGCAGATGGATTGAAGTTTCGGGACAGCCGCAAGACCTTTGTTGGCGGCGTTCCTGTAATCCTCAACCGGATAAGCTTCTCCGGAGAGCTGGGCTATGAAATCTACTGCCGCCCCCAATATCTGATCAGATTGTCGGAAGCGATCGAAGAAGCGGGCAGCGACCTCGGCTATCGTTGGTATGGCAGCCGCACGCTCATGTCCCTGAGACTGGAGAAAGGCTGGGGTGCATGGGGACTGGAATTCCGTCCCGATTTCAATGCTGTGGAAGCGGGAATGGACATCTTCATCAACTGGAACAAGGACTTTGTCGGCAAGCAGGCGACAAGGAAGTTCGCCGATGAAGGCGTTTCACGCAAACTCGTGACGCTGGATATAGAGACCGATATAGACGTGACGCTGGACGAAGCGGTTCTGCAAGATGGCAAGGCAATTGGATACATAACATCCGGCGGCTATGCACATCACGTGAAAAAATCCATGGCGATGGCCTATGTCGATGCTGATAGTTCCGAACCCGGCACTAGTGTGCAGGTAGAAATTCTTGGCGAGTTCCGCGATGCAGTAGTCAGATCGGAACCTGCCTACGATCCTGAAGGCAAGCGAATGAGGTCCTGACCGTTCTGAGTTTGCCCTGGATCATCAAAGGCGCAAGATTATCGGGCAGTGTTAAAACATCAGGTTTACATCGCAATCGGATGAAACCATCATGTTATGATTGTTGGCAGCATGATTCAAAGATTCCAGTAACGGAGCCCAGGATGACCAATGCGTTTATTGACCACCTCGACAATGAGTTATCCGGGCTTCGGGACACCGGACTGTACAAAACCGAACGGATCATAACCACAAAGCAGTCAGGTACCGTCGGCCTTTCAGACGGGCAATCGGTGATCAACCTTTGTGCGAACAATTATCTGGGATTGTCAGACAACGAAGAACTGATCGAAACCGGTCGGGAGGCTTTGTCCAGATACGGTTACGGCATGTCTTCGGTTCGCTTCATTTGCGGAACGCAGGAGGAGCACAAGGAATTGGAAGCCAGGCTTTCCGGATTTCTCGGGATGGAAGACACGATACTCTACTCTTCATGTTTCGATGCCAATGCCGGTTTGTTTGAAACCCTTCTCGGGCCCGAAGATGCAATCATTTCTGATGCTTTGAACCACGCCTCCATCATTGATGGCGTACGGCTTTGCAAGGCGAAAAGGTATCGTTACGCCAACTCGGACATGAATGACCTCGAAGACCAGTTGAAAGAAGCGGACAAGGCTGGCGCACGGTTTAAAATGATAGCTACTGACGGGGTATTCTCGATGGATGGCTATCTTGCGCGGCTCAGCGAGATTTGTGATCTGGCTGACAAACACAATGCCATGGTGATGGTGGATGACAGCCATGCGGTCGGGTTCATGGGTGCAAAGGGCAAAGGCACGCATGAGCATTTTGGCGTGATGGACCGGATTGACATAATGACCGGCACTTTGGGAAAGGCGCTTGGCGGCGCTTCAGGCGGTTACACCAGTGGCAAAAAGCAGGTGATTGACTGGCTGAGGCAGCGCTCACGACCATATCTTTTCTCCAACACGCTGGCACCTGTGATTGCAGCGACCTCCCTGAAAGTACTCGACATGTTGGAATCGTCCACAGAGCGAAAGGATCAGCTAATGGAAAATGCGCACCATTTCAGGAAGCGCATGTCAAAGGCGGGGTTCGATCTTCTGGAAGGCGAACATCCAATCATTCCGGTTATGTTGCGCGACCCTAAACTGGCCCAACAGGTTGCAGGGAAATTGAACGATCTAGGAGTTTATGTGGCACCCTTCAGCTATCCGGTCGTGCCACTCGGGAAAGACCGTATCAGAACCCAGATGTCTGCTGCACACAGCCGCGGGGAACTCGACCAGGCAATTGACGCCTTTGTTCAGGTTGGCAGGGAAACAGGCGTAATATGATGAACGTGACCGGTATTCTTGAAACAGTGCTTTATGCCACCGATCTGGATGCAGTCGAGCAATTCTACGAAGAAATCCTCGGGCTGGAGAAACTGTATCGTGACCCCAAAAGGCAGGTCTTCTTCCGCTGTGGTAATGCAATGCTGTTGATCTTCAACCCCGAAGAGACCGTCAAAAAGTCGGAGAACGCGCCCCTTCCGGTACCTGCTCACGGCGCTCTAGGAAACGGACACGTCTGTTTCCGGGCTTCCGCAGTTGAAATCGAGCAATGGTACAACCGGCTAAGCGCCCATGGAATTGAAATTGAAAGCGACTTTGAATGGCCAAACGGCGGACGCTCAATCTACTTTCGCGATCCTGCGGGCAACAGCCTGGAATTTGCGGAACCTCGAATCTGGGGCCTGGAATGAACAATCAGATGAAAGCGCTGGTTAAGGCCAAACCGGAAGAAGGTTTGTGGATGGAATGGGTGCCGGTTCCCGAACCGGGGCCGGATGAAGTGCTTATTAAAGTCAGCAAGTCCGCAATTTGCGGAACTGATGTACACATCTGGAAATGGGATGAGTGGTCGGCAAAGACCGTCCCAGTTCCTATGGTGGTCGGACATGAATTCAGCGGCAGGATCGTCGATGCAGGAAATGCAGCAAGGAAATTCGAGATCGGGCAGCGGGTGTCGGGCGAAGGTCACATCGTCTGCGGGACATGCCGAAACTGTCGCGCAGGGCGCGGCCAGCTTTGCCGCAACACTTTGGGTGTTGGCGTAAACCGGCCGGGTTCATTTGCTGAATATATCTGCATCCCCGAAGACAATGTTGTACCGATACCCGATGACATTCCTGATGAGATCGCAGCTATTTTTGACCCGCTCGGAAACGCTGTTCACACCGCTCTCAGCTTTGACCTTGTCGGCGAAGATGTGCTCGTAACAGGCGCCGGGCCCATTGGAATAATGGGCGCACTGGTGGCGCAGAGAGTAGGCGCACGCAAGGTGGTTATCACCGATATCAGTCCATTCCGGATTGAACTTGCCCGAAAGCTCGGCGTCCAAAATGTTGTCAATGCCGGTGAAGATGACCTCGCAGACATCATGGGCGAACTGGGAATGACCGAAGGTTTTGACGTAGGGCTTGAAATGTCGGGCGCCGCTCCTGCCATGCGAGACATGATAGACAAGATGAACAACGGTGGCAAAATTGCGCTGCTCGGAATAGCACCAACCGAGTTCGCAGTGGACTGGAACAAGATCATTTTCAAAATGCTTCAGGTAAAGGGCATCTATGGCAGGGAAATGTTCGAAACCTGGTACAAAATGATTGCACTAGTCCAGAGCGGCTTGAACCTGAAAGAACTCATAACCCATCGCATTCACATCGATGAATACGAAAGCGGCTTTGCTTCGATGCTTTCCGGCGAAGCAGGAAAAGTCGTTATGGATTGGGGTTAACTCGCCAGGTCTTGTTCAGCCTGAGGTTGATGCACAGCCAGAAACTCGACACCTACCTCATTGTACCTGCGCCACGCCATACGGACCGTAACAACCTCGGGCATGGCTGGTGTTTTGATCTCGAACTCTTCTTCGAGTTGTATATCGCGCTGAACTTCAAGCTTCATGCCGCTGTTTGATACATCTCTTATGATACAGTGGCACTGAAAAGCGTTTTGTGCGTAAATGCTTGCTGAAAATGTCGATTTAACACGCTCGGAATCGCGTTTGTTTGCCAGTATTTTGGATACCGCTGAAGAAAGATTAGTTTGTTGTAACATCGTTGAACTTTCGCCCTGTAGGATTTGAAATTTCAACCTATTACGATTCAATTAAAAAAAAATTACCCAACGGCAATTGAAACATGAAGTTTGTTGCCATCGAGATCGCGTACATATGCGCCATAATAACCAGGTGAGTAATCCCGTGGACCGGGCGCGCCTTCATCTGTTCCTCCCGAAGCGATTGCAGTTTCATGAAACGCATCTACCTTGGCCTTGTTTGGAGCCAGAAACATGACTTGCGTGCCGTTTCCAAAGGTTGCCTTCTCGCCATTGTAGGGCGTAAGCACCCAAAAGGTTACCGGTCCGTCCAAAGCCCCGTATCCGATCTCGTTATCAACCGTTATAAGACGCCGCATGTCAATCGATGCCAGTAGAGCATCGTAGAACTCCCCTGCCCGTTCCAAGTCATTGGTTCCAACACATACGCCAGACAACATACAAACCGCTCCATCCTTGCCAAATCAACGATCAGACCATAAATGGTTGGCATGGACTTGCAAGCGGAGACGAAAATGAAGATCGGCATCCTGCAGACTGGACTGGTTCCGGATAATCTTGCCGAAGCGCATGGGCAGTATCCGGATATTTTTGAGAAATTTCTGGAAGCTTACGGGTTTGAATTCGCGGCTTTTTCTGTGGTTACGGGTGAGTTTCCCAAGGACATTTACGATTGCGATGGCTGGCTGATCACCGGTTCCAGACACGCAGCATACGAAGATCACCCATGGATAGCACCACTTGAAGACTTTATCCGCGATGCTTATGCGGCAGAAATACCATTGGTCGGCGTCTGCTTCGGGCATCAGGTGATGGCACAGGCGCTCGGCGGAAAGGTCGAAAAGTTTGGCGGACAATGGGGCGTTGGGAATATGGAATATGTTCACAATGACGGATCACGAAGCACACTTCTGGCGATGCATCAGGATCAGGTGGTCACCAAACCACCTGAAGCAACAGTGACGGCGACCTCCGATTTTTGCCAGTTTGCTGGCCTGAGCTACCGGGGCAAAGCAATCAGCATTCAGCCCCATCCGGAATTCACCCCTGAGTTTGTGCAAGCCTTGATCAATGAGCGTATGGGCACGGTCATACCTGAAGATCAGGCGAGACCTGCACTGGAAACACTGGATATGGACAATGATTCAAAGAAGTTCGCTGCCGAAATTGCAGAATTCTTCAAACAATCAATCGGTGAAAAAGCAGCCTGATCCGAATTATCCGAGCAACAGCCGCGGCAGATAAAGGACAATCGCAGGAAATGCGAGTAGTCCGGCAATGGTGAGTGCATCGGCCACGAAAAAAGGTGCCGCACCGCGGAATACGTCTTGAACAGATATGTCGGGCCGGACCCCGGCAACCACGAAACAGTTCAATCCGATAGGTGGTGTTATCAGACAGAGCTCCGCCATCTTGACCACCAAAATACCGAACCAGATTGCACATTCAGGACCTGAAAGGCCAAAAGCACTCTGGTCTGCGGCGACGAATTCGCCGCCGTTTAGGGCCATTACCGCAGGATAAACAACTGGCAAGGTAAGAAGCAGCATTCCGATGGCATCCATGAACATGCCAAGCACGGCATAGGCGAGCAGGATGCAAATCAAGATCACGTAGGGAGAATAATCCAGTGAGGAAATCCAGTCCGCGAAGGCATCGGGAAGATTGGCGAAACCGAGGAACCGTACGTAAATCAAGACACCCCAGATAATCGTGAAAATCATAACGGACAGCTTCGCCGATTCCAGCAACGCCTCTTTGAGTTGCGGCCAGCGCATGCCGTTTATGACCGCGATCACAAACACCACGAAAGCGCCCAACGCGCCACCCTCGGTAGGTGTCCCCCAACTGTCGCCGCCAAACGGGTTATAAATGAACGAGATTATGATCAGTATCACCGCAACGATCGGAAACGTCGGCGGCAGGGACACAAAACGCTCTTTCCAGGTAAATCCTGTAACCGGTGGACCGAAATTACGGATCACAAGCGCCATTGCAACGATCAATCCGCCATATATCACCGCAGAAAATGCACCCGGTAAAAAACCGGCAAGCAGTAGCCGCCCGACATCCTGTTCCACGATGATGGCATAAATTACCAGAATGGCCGAAGGGGGGATAAGCGAGGCAAGCGTACCCCCTGCGGCGACGACACCTGCAGCAAAGCGTTTGTTGTAGCCGATCTTGAGCATTTCCGGGATGGCAATACGGGCAAACACGGCCGAAGTTGCAACTGACGCGCCCGAAACCGCTGCAAAGCCGGCTGTAGCGAAGACTGTGGAAACCGCAAGTCCCCCGGGCAACCAGCCAACCCAACGTTTAGCAGCTTCAAACAAAGCCTTTGTCAGTCCGGCATGATAGGCAAGAAACCCGATCAAAATGAAAGTCGGAATAAGCGACAGGGCTTGCGCGGAAATTTTGGAGTGCGGCACTTGCCCTGCAGTCTTTGTTGCAACTGTAAGTGCCCAGGTAAACTGGCTGGGATCGTACCCTTTCTTGGCCCAGAAAATCCAGACAAGACCGATTAATCCTGCAAGTCCGGCTGCGAATGCAACCCGCATGCCAAGCACCACCATGACCAGCATGCCTGCAGAAACAACAAGGCCGATTTCAATCGGTTCCATCAGCCTTCCTCCACACGGGCACCGGAAACGGATTTCGCCTCATCCGCTGCCATTGCGGCAGCGTCTTTCACCAGCGGAACAGCGACAGGCGTTTCTGCATTGCTGGCGATCGCTCGACCATAACCCCAAAGCTGAAGCGACAACCTGAGACA
Organism: Pseudomonadota bacterium; assembly: GCA_039029255.1. Taxonomy (GTDB): domain Bacteria; phylum Pseudomonadota; class Alphaproteobacteria; order Rhizobiales; family Rhizobiaceae; genus JAALLB01. The sequence continues at coordinate 37,078 of JBCCGN010000014.1, forward strand.
CAAAACCGAAAATGCGACGGGGACGAGCAGTTTCGCTGGCCAGATTGGAATATTGATGTCAATCGAGGAATCGTTGCTCCAAAAGGGAGCATCAAAGCTGAACGATCGGTCGAAATGTGACCAGGAACCCCAAACCAGTAACAACATCAACAAGAGCATGAAGAACACGGTTACGAACTCGGCAATCCATAAAGTCCTGCCTCTGAGGCGCCCTACCAGAATATCCATTCGAATATGGCCACCATCCCGCTGCGTGTAGGAGATACCCATGAATGCAATAAGTGGCATTATCTGCTCGATCCAATCGACATATCCCGGCAACGGCTGGTTGATCGTGTTACGACCACCTACTGAAACAACAGCGAGTATCATCAGTGAAAATATCGCAACCCCGCTCACCAGAGCAAGAATGCGCTCAAGCTTGTAGAGCTTCAGGTCGAACTTCGACAAAAAGCTTCCATCCTCCAGAACTGAAGAAGAAATTGCCATGGTTACGGCCTGCCCACCGGATCCATCCGATCAGAGTGAGAAACCCTGCACCCGCACTCGGATACAGGGTCGTCTCGTTTTAGTTCCCCAGAGTTTTTTGAACCAGGTTATACAATTCCTGACCCGGCAATCCCTGTGCTTCCATGTCCTTGATCCACTGCTCGCGAATTGGATCAGCGGCTTTGGCTTTGAATGCAGCAATCTCGGAATCGTCAATATTGACTTTCTTGACGTTTTTCTCGGCGAGAATTCCTTCCCATTTTTCAATGAGTTTGGCGTAATTGTCGAGATAATGGCCGATTGCTTCATCTACGGAAGAATCCAGCGCCGCACGGTGATCATCAGACAATGCACCGTAAGCGTCTGTATTGACGACGACCGGGCAATTCACAGTCCCGGGATTGAGGTTGGCGGTCCACCATTCAGCAATATCGATTGTACGGAATGCCAAATGTGCATGTTGGGCAAATGCCACCGTATCCACAACACCGGATTCCATAGCCTGATAGGCTTCTGTTGCGGTCACAGATGTCGGAACGCCCCCGACAGCACTGAATGCCTTGCCAAGACCACCTGTCGCGCGGACACGCATTCCTTCAAAATCAGCCAGTTTGGTGCGCGGATCGCCTGTGCCGACAATGTTGTACTGCGGCATTGGAGAAGTCATGAGCAATTTGGCATTCCACCGGGCCAGGTCTTTCTGAACAGCCGGATGATCATAAACTGCATGGCTGACCTTTACTTCCTCTTCCAGGTTAGAAACCCCGAGGAATGGAAGCTCAAGCACCGTAATAGTCGGGTTCTTGTCGCGGTGATAACCAGCACAGAATTGCGCCATCTCGAAAGCGCCAATCGAAATACCGTCTAGATTTTCCTTGTTTTTCGAAAGGCCGCCATATGAAATGCTGAGTGTAAACTCACCGTTGGTCTTTGCGGAGACAAGCTCGGCAAGTTTCTCAACATGTTCGGTGAACGCACGTCGTTTACCCCAAAGGGAAACATTCCAGTTGGTGGATGCAGCATATGCCTCCAATCCTGCGAATGAGACAATCGCGGTTGTAAGCAAGGCTAATTTTGAAAGTTTTTTCATGTGATACTCCTCCCTGAGTTAATCTGAAAATAACGCCTGAAACTGATAAATCAAACTAGGCAGAAACTTGCCCAAATCCATTGGAAAATCAACGGAAGCTTGATCTGAAGATACCATATTTCTTCATTTTGGCATTGAGGGTTCTTCTGGGAATATCCAGTTCCGCTATGACCTTGGGAATGGCACCGCGATGTTTCTCTAGTGCTGTCTCGATCAGTTCTTTCTCAAATCCGTCCACCTGCTCTGTCAGAGTGGTGGTAGGATGAAGGTCATTCTCCAGCACCTCAGCGTCCTCAGGCACCTGGCCGATTTCGCCGACATCATCATGAGAAATGGTCTGCAAAGCAGCAAAATCCTGCCACTGGTTTTGTGCGGACTTTGCCACTTCAAGCAACTTTTCGGGTGAAAACGGCTTTTGCAGGAACTCGAATGCTCCCTGTTTCATTGCTTCCACAGCAAGTGGAATATCACCATGACCCGTGATGAGGATCACCGGTATCCTCTTATCCTTCGAATGGATCAATTTCATCAATTCCATGCCGTCAATGCTCGGCATACGAATGTCGGAAATTATGACACAAGGCTGGTTTTGTTTCAGCACTTTAATCAGTGCAGCCGGATCAGCAAACGCTCTGACCCTCAATCCGGACAGGGAAAGCCATTGCGACGTGGAACTGACCATGCCCCGGTCATCATCAACAAGGTATACAACAATCTCCTCTGCCATTGGCTGTAGAGCGGCTTCACCCATCTGTTTCCTGACCTCTTAAATCCCTAACTGTTTCACTGGATAACGGCAATTCTACGATGAAACGCGCACCACCCCCACTCCGGTTCTCGCAGCGAATCCTGCCACCCGCTTCGTCTGCAATGGCATAAGAGAGTGCCAACCCCAGTCCGACGCCCTTGCCTATTCCCTTGGTGGTGAAGAACGGATCAAATAATTGATTGATGATATCTTCTGCGATCCCGCAACCATTGTCTGCAATCATGATCACGGCCGATGTCGGATCAGCAATGGTGGTTATGCTTATATTTGCTTCGTCTACTCCCTCACAGGCCTGGATCGCATTTTGCAGAAGGTTTCCGATCAATTGTTGAAAACGGTGCTCGCTGCCAGTCACCATTAGAGGCTTTTTCCACAGATCAAGCGTCATTTCTGAATCTGCAGCTTCCAGGTCTCCTGACCGCTCCTTCACCATGGTGAGGATACAGTCATTCATGTCTACAGGTTCAGGTCGTGAGACCGGCTTCCGTGAAAACACCAGGAGATCGGAAGTAATTGCCCCAAGGCGCTCGGTCATGTTTCTGATCTGGGAAAACACCTGTTTGGCATCATTCACTCGTCGATTGCCAAGCAACAAAAGACCGCTCGAGGTGAAGGTGCGGATCGCGGAAACCGGTTGATTGACTTCATGGACAATTGCCGCCGACATTTTCCCGAGCGCAGCAAGTCTGCTTGACTGTATCAATTCAGCCTGAGTATCCCGCAAACGTTCCTCTGTACGTTTCCGGTCAGCGATTTCCTTTTCAAGTTGCACATTCACTTCGCGTACGCGCTCAGCTTCTACCGCTATTATCTTCAGTCTGGTCTGTTGAGTCTTAGTGCGTGCATACAGAAGTCCGAAGCCCGCCAGCCCACACAGCAGAAATGTCATCGCCGCAAAACCAAGCGCTGAATTGTGAACCGGCTCCAGCGGAGTCAGATAGTGTAACTGCCAGCCAATTCCCGCAGTATTGACAGTGGATACCGAAAATTCTCTTCCATCGACAGATACACGGCCTGAAAAGGCGCCATTCTTCGAACCGAACGCCAACGGTTCAAGTTCATATCCGGCAAACTTGCGGCTTTCCTTCATTTCAGCCATGCGTTCGGGCGGAATCTCACCGAGCGTTTTGTATAATTTGTCAGCATTGCTTGCCAGAACAATCACACCGTCCCGGTTGGTTATCAGGACGTCTTCTCCGGCATCCTTCCAATCCCGCAACAATTCCCTGAACTCAACCTTTACAACAGCAACACCGATCGGTTCGTTGCCCTGGTAAATTGCCTCAGACAGAAAATAGCCGGGCCTCCCGGTCGTGACGCCCACGGCAAAGAAGTCTCCAGTGCCGGACTTAATCGCATCGGAATAGTATTTCCGGAACCGGTAGTTGTTTCCGACAAAACTCTCTTCATTGTCGAAATTACTGGCTGCAAGCGTTGTCCCCCCCTCGTCCAACACGTACAGCGCAGCACTATTGGCCTTGTCATTTACAGCCTTCAGATATTCATTGAATGACGTGTCAGTAGTTCCCCGCTGCAGTGTTTCACTGGTGTGAGGATGCAAGACCACGACCCGCGGAAGATGTGCCACCCGTGCGAGTGTAGATCGTAAAGTGGCCTGATAAAGCGACAAACGTGCAGCTGAAGTTGCCAGGGCATCGTTTTCCAACCGCTGAAACGCGAATTGATAAGTCGCGAAACTCAGCCCACCAATCAGCAGTGTCAGAAAAAGGCTGTAGACGGCACGCATTGTTGACTAGTAAAACTCCTCCGAAGACAAGCATATCTTGGAATTCAAGTCTTGATCAAGGGAGGTAGCAAATTGGCAGGATCTGGCCTGATTGAAAAAACCGAGGTCAACGGGGTTTTCTGTATCACCATGACACGTCCCGAGATGCGCAATGCGTTGTCGATTGACATGCTCAATGCGATATCCGGGGCACTGGATGAGGCGCATGACAGCCCTGGAGCAAGAGTGATTGTCATCACTGCTGAAGGGCCTGTCTTTTCCTCAGGTCATGATCTCAAGGAACTTACAGCCGCCCGTAACAATCCGGATCGTGGACGTGAATTTTTCGACGTCACAATGCGACTTTGCTCCTCAATGATGCAAAAGGTTGTAAATCACCGCCTTCCGGTTATTGCAAAGGTGCAGGGAAGCGCTTCTGCCGCAGGCTGCCAGCTGGTTGCAACCTGTGATCTTGCAGTAGCAAGCGAAGGAGCCAAATTTATCACACCGGGCGTCAACATTGGCTTGTTTTGCTCAACGCCCATGGTTGCCCTTTCGCGCAATGTCGCCAACAAACATGCGCTTGAAATGCTGCTGACCGGGGAGCCCTGCTCAGCACAAAAAGCGGTTGAAATCGGGTTGATAAACAAGGCAGTCCCGGATGAAGAACTGGATGCGTCGGTTCAGTGGTATGCGGAACGGATTATGGCCAAGTCGCTGATGACATTGAAGACCGGAAAACAAGCATTCTACAACCAACTGCAAATGCCATTAAACGAAGCCTACGATTATTGCGCGCAGGTAATGGTCGAGAACATGTTGAAGCATGATGCCGAGGAAGGCATCAACGCTTTCCTCGAAAAGCGCGATGCAGAATGGCGCGATGAATGAGAACCTGTCAGTGCATGAAACGGTCCAGGAGTACCAAATGACGAACATCTACAACGAAAATCTGGACCGCAACCCGGCAAACTTCCAGCCTCTGACGCCGCTGACCCTGCTGGAGCGTGCAGCGAGCACCTTCCCGAGACATACAGCAATCATTCATGGTTCATTGCGCCGCTCTTACGCGGAATTCTATGCACGAAGCAGAAAACTCGCCTCTGCCCTTTCGAAGCATGGGATCGGTGTAGGTGATACAGTTTCTGCCATGCTCGCCAATACGCCTGCGATGCTGGAAGCACATTACGGGGTTCCGATGACCGGTGGGGTTCTCCACTCGATGAACACACGGCTGGACGCTGCAGTGATTGCTTTTCAACTGGATCATTCGGAATGCAAGGTATTGATAACGGATCGGGAATTTTCGGAAACCGTCAAGGCGGCGCTTGAACAGGCAACTGTAAAGCCGCTGGTGATTGATTACGATGATTCGGAATTCGATGGTGAAGGCGAATTGTTGGGTGAAATTGAATACGAGGCGTTTGTCGAAAAGGGCGATCCTGATTTTAGCTGGGTCATGCCTGATAATGAGTGGGATGCAATTTCCCTCAACTATACATCCGGCACAACCGGAAATCCAAAAGGCGTGGTCTATCATCACCGTGGTGCATCCCTGCTTGCCCAGGGAAACGCGCTCACCGCTTCGATGCCCAAACATTCTGTTTACCTCTGGACGCTGCCCATGTTCCACTGCAACGGCTGGTGTTTTCCCTGGACGCTGTCGGCCATTGTAGGCACTCATGTGTGCCTCAGATGGGTGCGCCAAAAGGCGATGTGGGATGCAATCGCGGATCACGGTGTTACCCATATGTGCGGAGCGCCAATTGTAATGTCCACGCTTCTATCGGCTTCTGATGAGGACAAAAGGCCTCTCGAACATGTGGTTGAGTTCTTTACGGCCGCCGCACCTCCTCCCGAAGCAGTCCTCGCTGCCATGAAGCAGGCTGGCTTCAACGTTACGCACCTTTACGGTCTTACGGAGTGTTATGGCCCGGCAGTTGTGAATGACTGGAACAACGAGTGGGATGCACTTGATGATGCGGGCCAGGCAGCAATGAAAGCCCGTCAGGGTGTTCGCTATTCAGCACTTGAAGCCCTTGATGTGAAGGACCCGGAAACAATGCAGCCGGTCCCGCGTGACGGCGAGACCATCGGCGAAGTCATGATGCAGGGCAATGTAGTGATGAAAGGCTATCTGAAAAATCCGTCAGCCACCCAGGAGGCTTTTGCGGGTGGCTGGTTCCACACCGGTGACCTTGGGGTGATGCACGAGGATGGGTACATCCAGTTGAAAGACCGTTCGAAGGATATCATTATCTCGGGCGGAGAGAACATCTCTTCCATCGAAGTGGAAGACGCTCTTTACAAGCATGCCGCAATTGCCGCTGCGGCGGTTGTCGCGAAAGAAGACAAAAAATGGGGGGAAACCCCTTGCGCTTTCATAGAACTGAATTCCGGTGCCAGGGAACCTTCGCGCTCTGAGCTGGATGAGTGGTGCAGAAAACATCTCGCAGCATTCAAGATTCCCAAACATTATGTATTTGAAGAGCTACCCAAAACCTCCACCGGTAAGGTGCAGAAATTCATCCTGCGTGAACGGGCAAAAGAAGTATAGGCGACGTCCAATCCAGGCACTGAATAGCCTCAAGGTCGGTCCGTAATAGTAAGGCACATTCCTGAGTTGGACCTGAATCATCTTACAAGCAGAAGAGCATTGTTGGGATTCTGAAGCTCCAAGCATTCGCTGGCTTGCTTTGCAACTTGCTGCATTGCTGGCTGGCTACCTGCTTCCGCTCACTACCCTAATGGAGCGTGGAACGAGACCCGGTCTTACAATCGGGAAAAAGGAATCCTTTATAGTTTAGACTGATTCCAAACCATTTTTGTTCAAAAACTTTTGGCATTACCCAGAAAGCTGTGAATCGCGCGATCGGAAAACGCCGTTTCTGCAAACCGAATGCCATTGTAGAAACTCGGCAACCATTTGATTTCTAGATCAGAATTTTGCCCGGAAACCAGCTCCATACTCTCTTGGTGTCGCGACTGTGGCACCGCCAACAGCAGTCCCGGCAAAGTTCGAGATAAGGGTCAATGGTATGATGTCATCGAAAGCATTATTGACATATGCAAACACGTTCAGATCATCGTTTGGTGAATATGATAATCTGAAATCGGTCACAGAATAGGAATCGACTTCAAGAAAGCCGGTGTTGGCGTCATCGCTGAAATACTCGTCTGCATAACGGATCTGCCCCGAAATACGCCAGTCCTCGATAAATTCCCATTCTGCCCCAATCGTACCGGTAAATGATGGTGAGAGCGCAAATTCGTTGCCAGTGAAATTCTGCCCACCTGCTCCCGGGTTAAATTCCAGTATCTCGGTTTGCAGCAATCCGGCATTACCGAAAATGCGGAACACCTCGTTGGGACGGTAATCAAATGAAACTTCAGCACCGTAACTTTGCGCATCCTCAGCATTTATGACGATCGCGGCATTGATCGGCAATGGCAAAGGAAAAGTCACCAGACGTTGTGCGTTTTCAAATCGGGTGTAAAAGACATTTGAATTTACGATCAACTGGCCACCCATGAATTCTGCTCTGGAGAACAATTCATAGTTCCATGAGGTCTCCGCATCAAAGGGCACGATAGCGGGAGTCGGCATTAGCAATGATCTGAAATCAAAAGCAAAACCGCCCGGAGTGTAACCCCTGGATACAGTTGCTCCTATCCGGAGTTCATCATTCACATCGTATCCCAAAGCAAACTTGGGCAGGAACTCTTCGAAACTATCCTCAAATGCAAAATTCACCGGAACCACTCCGCCGGGAGTGGGAAGTTCCACCATACCTATACGTGTCCGGTCATCCTGCTGAAACCTCAGGCCGGCTGTAAAATCAAGTCGATCGGTAATCTGATAAGTCGCCTCACCAAAGACACCAAAACTCTCCTTTTCATCAACAAAGTTTTGATTGGTCGTTATGAAGAAGGAGCCTGCAGGTACCTGGAATATCCCGTTCTGATCTTCATCGATGCTACGATAATAAACTCCGAAAAGTCCGGTCAGCCGGCCATCCATGGCCTCGAACGTAGCAGTCGTTTCATTGCTGATATCTTCACCGTTCTGTCTGCTGACAAGCAACCCGTTGAAATCACTGGCAAGAGAAGAGTCATAGTCCGTATATGAAAACCGGTTCTTTATGGTCACTGATCCACTTGCATCAAATTGCAGATCATGAATGACCGTGTCACTTGTATTCTCCACCTGCGAGGTAGAACCGGCGTTATTGAAATTCACAAATGGCGGCTGGATCTGCTCATTTTGCGGCTGGCTCATATCAAGATGATTGTACGTTATCTTCGAAGAAAAACCTGAAATTTCAGACGGTTCCCAGAGCAGTTTGAATCGACCGTTCAGGTTGTCCAATTCAAACGGATTGAACGCGGTATTGAAAGTTGCCGGATTTGTATAATCAATAAATGTGTCACGCATCCGGTAATCAACGGATGCACGATATGCCAATTCGTCTTCAATCAGAGGACCAGAGGAGACAGCAGAAAGACGTACGCCATCAAAACTGCTGAAAGACGCCTGTACCCCGACTTCTGGCGTGAATGTGGGATCCTTGGTTCGGACGTAGATGCCACCCGCGATGCTGTTCGGTCCCTGTGAGGTGGTTTGGGGTCCAACAAAAACCTCTACGGCTTCCACATCCCACAATCCGGTCGATCCAAATATAAACTCGTTGAAAGTCAATGGACGACCGTCGATGGTGGTGGTTGCTCTTGGAACAGATCCTGCTATTCCACCAGCACCCGTAATTGGGCCAGCTGTACTTTGCCCTCGGATCACAGGACCCAGGTTAGACGTCCCGAACAGGGCGATGTTCGGAGTGTTTTCAAGAACATCATCCACCTCTTCGATTTCCGGTTTTTCTTCAAGATCTTGTGCAGTAGTGACAAAAACCGAACTTGCAGTATCAAAAACACTTCGCTCAATCCGTTCACCGGAGACAACAATACGGTCGAGAACTGTTTCATCATTGCTGCTGGCGATCTGCGCCTGAACATTGTCACTGATAACAAGCGTGCCGTCATTGAGTTCCGAAATCCTGAAAGTCTCATTGTTCAGGATGGCTGACAGGGCGCTCCTGACGGTCATGGTTCCGGAAACGGATGCGCTCTTGCGATTTGCAAGAAGTTCATCAGGCCCAATAATTTGAATTCCGGCAATGTCGCCGAGTCTCGTAATAGCACCGACCATGTCCTGTTTCGGAATTTGAACAGAAATAACCTCTTCAGCATGCCCCTTCGAAGGGACAGACATCATCATGATCAGCGCAATCGCTGAACTTTGCCAAAATTTTCCGGGTCCCATTATCCCAATCCCTGATTTGATTTTTTTATCCGTTTAATAAGTTGACGAATACGGTCAGCTTATTTTCCGCATCCGGCACAAAAAATCAGTTGGAGGCCAGAATTATTCTTCCAAGCAACGGTACAGTCACTATTCGCGCTCCCCGGACTGCAGCAAGGGCTGCAAGAGCACTTTCAGGATCTTCCAGATTAATCGTTCCGGAAACTCGTGAATGCGCCAGTTCTGCATTTGGTATGATGAGATTGCCTGCCAGCCTGCGGTCAATCACATCGGCAACCTGCGCGAAAGTAAGGCCATCCGCTGCAAAACGGTTTTGACGCCACAGTGCTATTTCTGAAGGGTCGACTTGTGAGACTTCACCGCTTCTGTCTGTCGTCCATATGAACTGTTCGCCCTCGCCGAGGTTCCAGGTCCGGTCGCCAGCTCTGGTCTGCACTGCACCCTCGATCACGGAAACCATTACGCCATTGTCGACACTTGATACTTCGAAAGTGGTTCCGACAACCTCAATGGAAACATCATCAGTATCGACGACGAAGCCCCTGCCGTCCTTTTCAACATCAAACAAGGCTGCACCTTCCAGAAGTCTGACCCGCCTTTGTTTGCCTTCGGTTTCGTCTGCTATTGCTGTATCCGCATCCAGATTGGCTATATCCCCGGAAGCAAGCTTCACCTGTTGTGTTTCGAACCCAGTGGAGAAATCGGCCAGCATGATATTTCTTGCTGAACCTGCAAACAGATACCCGGAAATCGCGATACCAAACAGAAATACGATTACCGGAAGTTTTTTGCTGCCCGGCTTCTTGCCGCTCCCAGCCCATGCTTTTTCCACATATGCATAGACTTCCCTCTCATCCTCGCCACGAGAAAGAAAATCACTATGCAGCGCTCGAGCCTCAGGGTCCTGCGGATTTTCGCTCAATCGGACAAAGATATCCGCGGCTTCATCAATAAGCTTCTTACGGTCGGTGTCAGACAAGTCGGATAGGTTCCTTCAATTCAATGGTTTTCCTAAGAAGGTAACGATTGAACAGGCAAGATTTTCCGCTCCGTCATTCCATTAGTCTGTATGTGACGTGGGAAAGGGCTTTCACCACATAGGCATGAATTCGCGACGGAACCGTTTCCATGCGCTTTGCAATTTCGGTGAGGGACAGGCCATCAATCCTATTAAGCCGGAACGCAGTTGCAACCCTTGGCTCAAGTTCTTCAAGTGCCTTGACTATTCTCTTGATCTCGTCACGCGCGATAACGATTCTCTCCGCGTCACGGTAATCATCGAATACGTCCATGATCGACCCGATGATTTCAGTTTCCGTGTTGCTTCGACGACGCCAGTCCAGGGCCAGATTCTTGACAATCTTCCGAAAAATCGGAGTGGCTTTGTCTGCAGCGTACCCACGCCCGTTCCACCGTAACCAGCTCTCCTGAACGAGTTCTTCAGCGACGGCATGGCTTCCCACGATCCTGAGGGCAATTGCGATCAGACGTTCGCGGTCATCAATGAAATTTTCCAATCCGGGATCATAACGGCGCGTATTCATGCTCAAAACCAAAAATCGAAACAAGGTGTTGGCTGGCGCATGCGCGCTGGCTGTCGAGAATTAAAATACACTGGTGCCGTGATATGTAAAGTGCCCGGTTACCCGGGCATATCCAAATTCAAGTTCAAAACACCTTTAAGCACCTGATCTAATTATATTAAATTTCGTGCCGAACGCCATACAACCAATTAGACATTCAGGCGAGCTTACCGGACCACCATTCCCAGGCTGTTATTCCCCAAACACCAGCAGCAATTATGGCTGCAACCAGAACCGCAGCCGAGCCGCAATCCTTGGCAACCTTGATCTCAGGTGCGAATTCCCGGGTCACCTTGTTGGCCACCTGTTCAACGCCCGTATTCAGCAATTCCGTCAAAAGAATGAGCAACAGTGATCCCCACAACATCAGCATTCGCCACGGATCGAGCGTGATAAAAGGAACAACCGGCAGGGAAAGCAAAATCAGTAAAAGCTCATCACGTATTGCAGCTTCATTGCCAAAGCCATGCCGTAACCCGGCAACGGAATTATGAAATGCAGCGACAAGCCTTCTCATCCAGACAACGCCTCCAGAAACCGTTTCACAGATCCGGCCATACCAAACTCAAGTGCATCTGCGGTCAGGCCGTGCCCTATCGAAACCTCTGCCAGATTCGGGATCGAACGGGCAAGTGGCCTCAGATTTTCAACGGTGAGGTCATGACCGGCATTCACGTCAAGCCCTGCATCAAGCGCCATTTTCGCAGTGCGCGCCAAGTCGGCCAACGCAGCGCCCGCAGCATTTTCATCATCGTGGTTTGAGCCATAAGGACCGGTAAAAAGCTCTATCCGGTCAGCGCCTGTAGCAACTGCTTTTGATATCGCCTGTTGGCTGATATCCGGATCACAGAACAGCGACACACGAAAACCCTTTGCTTTCAGACGCTGCACACAATCTCGCAGAAAGTTCTCCTGCCCTTCAAAATCCCAACCATGATCAGAAGTCGGCTGATTGGGGTCATCGGGCACGAGGGTTACCTGCTCCGGTTCGTTTGCCTCAACAAGCTCGATAAACGCATCATCCGGAAATCCCTCTATGTTGAATTCCCTGTCCGGAAACTCATCATCAATCAAAGCACGCAATTCGGGCAAGTCCGAAAACCGTGTATGTCTCTGGTCTGGCCTTGGATGGACAGTAAGGCCGTGTGCGCCTGCACTGAGCGCTATACGACCAAGATCCACCACACTGGGCCATGGCAGGTCGCGCCGGTTTCTAAGCAGTGCAATGGCATTCAAGTTTACAGAGAGGCTCGCAGACATCTGAAATTTTCCGAATTTTCATCTGTTTGAAACGTCAAAAGGCATTAATCAAGCACGATCTTTCGAAGAAAGTGTTGTTTGAGTGAAATCAAAGACATGATTGAGGTTGAATATTGCACGAACAAGATTCAATCATAGGAAACAATTGGGTTCCAGAACTTATGCTGCAGCAAATCGCTTCTCGTTCTCGTCAACCTTCATGCCAGCTATCTTTGCGGCATTTGCAACCTGTTCCGTGATTTCCCTGTTCGCACCGGCCCGACAAGCAAGCACCCGGATTATGGTCTCCAGCAGGGCCGAAGCACTTGCCGGTTTCACCAGATGTCCGTCTATTCCCAGCGACGAAAAGGTTTTACCGTTATCCATATGGTCAACCGAAGTCAGCATGATTATTGGAAGCTTGCTGGTGGAGGCTTTGTTTCGCATCGCTTCTGCCACTTCAGATCCTGTCATACCGGGCATATGATAATCCAGGATCACACAATCAATTTTCAAGCCATGTTCTGCCGCCTTGTCCAGAAATGCAAGCGCCTCGGCACCGCTCTCAACCGATGCCGCTTCAAACTTCCAGGAAGTCAGGTTCTCAAGCAGGATCGACCGGTTTACGGAATTATCATCAACAACCAGAATTCGGGAGGATGTCACATCATTAGGGATTTCCATTGGTTCTGATTGCTGTTCGGCGATTGGAAAACTCACAGCAAATGAAAACTTGGATCCGGCACCGGGTTTTGAAGACACCGCAATCTCCCCACCCATCAAACTTACGAGGGAAGCAGATATTGCCAAACCCAAACCGGTGCCCTGATGTTTGCGTGTCGCACTTTCATCAGCCTGGCTGAATTTTTTGAAAATCAAGTCCAGTTTTTCTTCCGGAATCCCAATTCCGGTATCCTCTACGGTGAAAGATAGGGATGCGTGTTCACCGGATACCGAACCATCAACATCGAGTATAACATGTCCAAGTTCGGTAAACTTGATGGCGTTTCCGATTACATTTATCAGCACCTGCCTCAGTCTCCCGACATCACCAACGAAACAATCTGGCAAATCAGGGCTGATCCTTACGATAAGCTCAAGATCTTTCTCGGCTGCTTTTGACGACACCAGTGTTGCGACATCATCGATCGCGGGGCGCAGATTGAACGGAGCGGGATCGAGCTCCATCTGGCCTGCATCGATTTTTGAAAAATCCAGAATGTCATTGATAATGGTCAGAAGTGAGTTGCCTGATCTCAGAATTATTTCCGCAAAGCCCTTTTGTTTTTCAGTCAGTTCCGTTTTTACAAGAAGTTCTGCCATCCCCATTACACCGTTCATCGGGGTTCGTATTTCGTGACTCATGTTTGCAAGAAATTCGGATTTCGCCCGATCGGCCTGCTTTGCTTCTTCGTTCGCCGATTCCAGATTTTCATTCAGGGCATGTAGACGGTCCTGCATCAGGCCGATGTAAAACGTCACGGGAACGGCAACCAGCAAGGTCACCGGAATGGACACCATCAACTCGAACAAAACATCACGCGGAATGATGAATGTGTAAAGCACCGTGGTGATAATGCCGACCAATGCGACGCATACGCTTGTGACGGACGCTGTAAAAACCAGGGCTTTACGCGATGGTAGATTCATTGATGTCGGCTCTATATAAATATTGCCGCCGAAAATACGTGAAAAAGCATTAACATCTTGTAAAGCATAAGCAGGAGACAGAAATCACTTCACAATTGTCAATCGCTCCGCTGCTCTTGTTATAGCGGTGTAAAGCCAGCGCTCGCGATGCTCGCGAAACGCATAACTTTCATCAAACAACACCACACTGTCCCATTGGGAGCCCTGTGCCTTGTGTACAGTTAGCGCATATCCGTAATCAAAATCATCGTGCCTTCGCTTGATCTGCCAGGGAACTTCTTTTTCAGGTTCCTCAAAAGCTGCTTTCAACAGTTTCACCTTCGCAGAATAACGCTCTATTCCCTCATCTTCAGCACGGATCAACACATTCATTGTTTGTTTCACGGTTCGCGCTGCACTGGTTACCTGCCACAAAGAGCCGTTCAACAGTCCCTTTTGCGGATCATTACGGAGACATACCAGCTTGTCGCCGGCTGCCGGCAACGGCCCGTCGAAGCCCTTCAGTTCACGCAGGCGTTCATTGTATCGCCGTCGGGTTCGGTTGGTGCCAACCAGCACCTGATCGGCATCGAGAACAAGTTCAGCGCCGACATCAGACTTACCGACAACTTTTGCTGTCTCACCATAGTCCCCAATCATGACCTGGTTGCCCATACGCACCTGCCGGGCAAGTTCCACGATAGGATTGTCCAGTGCCTGACGATGAATTTCTTCAAGTAGAATGTCCGGTTCATGCTCGGTAAAAAACCCGCCCCCGCTGACTGGGGGCAACTGGCCGGGATCCCCAAGAACCAGAACCTGTGTACCGAACGACAGAAGATCCCGTCCCAATGCCTCATCGACCATAGAACATTCATCGATGATTATAAGCGAAGCTTTTGAGAGAGGGCTTTGCCGGTTTAGTGAAAACATCGGCAAGACTTCTTTCTTCCCGGTCTCCTCGTCTTCCACGGTCTCCTCACCGCGCGGCCGATATATCAAAGAGTGAATTGTCGATGCCTTTGGCGCGCCGCGTGAACGAAGAACCTGAGCAGCTTTTCCGGTAAAGGCTGCAAACAGAGCATCACCATCGACACCCTCTGCCAGATGTTTTGCAAGGGTGGTCTTTCCGGTTCCTGCATATCCGAAAAGTCGGAAAACCTGACGGTCGCCGGCCTTCAGCCAGCGATTGACTTCAACCAGCGCGCGGTCCTGTTGAGGTGAAAAGTCCATCGCTCTTCAATGGCATGATTCCGTCAATCCGGAAAACCGTTATCTGAGCATCGGCCACAAGCTGGCGACAAGCAAAAGAGCCATGGTAATGTTGAAAAATTTCAGGCGAACTGGGTCTGAGAGCCATTCCCGCAACCCGACCCCGAAACCACACCATACGGAAACACTGGGAAAGTTGACGACTACAAATGCACCACACACGATAAATACGCTAGTGGTGAAGTCCGGTTGACCTGTATAGGCCGTCATCGCGTAAATCGCCATTACCCATGCTTTCGGATTAACCCATTGAAACAGGGATGCTGCGAGGAAACTCATGGGCTTTCCACCTGCCTGCCCCGTCTCCACCGGCCCGGAATTTGCTATATTCCATGCCAGGTAGAGCAGGTAAACAGCGCCCGCCACCTTGATTGCGGTCTGCATGACTGGAAACTGCTCAAAAATTTCCTTCAGGCCGAATCCCACTGCCAGCAACAACACACCAAAACCGAACGCTATTCCGAACATGTGTGGAATTGTTCTGCGAAAACCAAAATTCACCCCAGACGTCAACAACATGATGTTGTTGGGACCGGGTGTTATGGATGAAACAAATGAAAAGCCCAAAAGGGCCAGGAAAACATCCGGCGGCATCTCTCATCTCCAATAGGTAAGTAATGCTGACCTATTGGTAAACGACTGTCAACCGATCTTTTCACGCAATACTGCGGTACCTATATGGGTAAATATGGATAGACGTTCATTTTTAAAATCAATTGGTGCAGCAGGACTGCTCCCGGCACTCCCGTTTCCTTCTCTCGCAGTCGCTTCAACGGCTGTGACTCCAGTAGTTTCAACGCATACATATCAGTGGGCAGAAATGATTGTGCGGGCTCACAACAAATGTAACCTCGGCATGCTGCAGCGCCTGCTGCAGATAGACAATGCCACCGCTTCAGTGCTTAAGAGGCAGTTGCTGGAAAACGGCATTATCTCCGCCAATGCAAATGCATATGGAATGCATACTGCTGTAAAGCCGCTTTACGAAGGCGCATTTATGAATGTGTCGGAAACAAGCAATAAGGTTATTGAGAAAGTTTCAGAGATCTTTGAGGAAGGTGAAATCGAGGTTCTTCCAGATGATCGGGAAGTTTCACTGGAAGAGGAGGAACCGACAGAATCGGACTGCGATGAGCAGGAAAACACTGACGTCAGTTCACGTACTCTCGCAGAAAATCAATCATGACACGCACTTTGTTTGGCAGATAATTGCGACTTGGATAAACAAACCAGACCCCGGTATCGAATGTGGTGGCGGTCACTTTATAGTCCGGAAAAACATCTATCAGATTTCCGGATTCAAGATCATCCTGGATTAACCAGTTAGCAAGCAGGGTCGGCCCCAACCCTTCCAGTGCAGCCCGCCGTAACGCAAGCGCATTGGAAATTGCAATGCCGGCATCTATCCCTATTTCACAAATTGCTCCATCCCTGCCCTTGAACAACCAGGATGAACGGAAATCCGGAAGTGTGAAAACCACACATTTGTGTGCTGCAAGGTCAACAGGTTTTTCGATCGAGCCAGCTCGGCGAATATAATCAGGGGAAACACAAACCCTATAGCTGGTGTCGAGCCATCGAGAGGCAATCACATCGCCTCCAACGGTGTTCCCCAGCCTTAGCGCGAGATCAATTCGATCCGTAACCAGGTCAATATTTTCATCAGACAGAATAAGCTCCGGTAACAAGTCCGGAAACCGCTGGCGAAATTCGGGAAGTGCTGGAATCAACTTCTTCTCGGCAAACGCAACAGAACTGGTGAGACGGAGTACCCCTTGTGGAATCCCCACCCCCTCTTGAGCATCATCACCTGCTTTCAACAAATCATGCAATATCGGCTCTATCCGGTGGCGATAGGCCTCACCTTCTTCGGTAAGTGAAAGAGTCCTGGTGGTTCGTTGAAACAGGCGAATTCCAATTTCAGTCTCAAGGCCGCTAATCACCCTTGATATAGATGAGGGGTCAAGATCGTGCTTCCGCGCTACCGCTGCAAAACTGCCAAGCGAAGCCACGGAAACGAAAAGCTGGAGATCACGTGTTTCCATTCATGTATTATACGCATTAGTTTCATTCATTGAACAATATTTTTCTATATCCGAACATTAATTAGTTATTGCTTGGTAACCGGAGAACAGCCATGCAAAAACTATTGAGAATTGACAGCAGCGCACGCACCACGGAATCCCACAGCAGGAAGCTGGGAGACCATTTCCAGAATCTATGGCAACGGAAGTTTCCGGAAGGTCAAATTGTCTGTCGTGACCTCGCTGCCAAGCCGATCGATCACATCACGCAATCGACAATTGAAGGGTTTTATACACCACCGGAGGTACAGTCAGAACCTGTACGCCACTCGCTTGAAGTATCGAACCAACTCATCGAAGAACTTAAGGATTCTCACACACTCCTTTTGACAGTACCGATTTACAATTTCTCGGTACCCTCGTCCCTGAAGGCCTGGATAGATCAGATCGTCCGGATAAATCATACATTCTCTTTCGATGGGAAAGACTTCAACGGCTTGATGAGAACCGACAATGCTGTCGTAATATGCACTTACGGCGCTTCCGGTTACCTCAAAGGAGAACCGTTTGATCAAGCCAACTACCTGCAGCCATATCTGGAGTTCCTGCTGCAGTTTCTCGGCATCGGAAAAGTGGATTTTGTCTCACTGCAATCCACGACAGCCGATATTGAAACCGTAAACAAAAACACATCCGAAGCCCGCTTGCGGATACAAGCGCTACTGGCTAATTGATATCACAAAGAAGGATAAAATTATCATGCAGGAACTTTCAGGAAAAACCGCAATCATAACAGGCGCAAGCAAAGGCATCGGGGAAGCCGCGACACGATACATGGCATCACTCGGTGTCAATGTCGTTCTCGCTGCCCGATCCGAGAGCTCCGTTAAAACAATCACGGAAGAAATCATTGGCGATGGTGGCAGTGCAATTGGTTCGGCATGCGATGTTAGCGACTACGACCAGGTTAAAACCGTGGTTGATCTGGCCGTGAAGACATTCGGCGGGGTCGACATACTGGTGAACAATGCCGGCCTTATTGATCCAATTTCTCGTTTGGAAGATTCTGATCCATCAGAATGGGACAAGGTCATCGATGTCAACGTCAAGGGAGTTTATTACGGTGCACATGCAACCCTTCCCTATATGAAGAAAAAAGGCTCGGGCGTTATCATCAACATTTCATCGGGTGCTGCCACGTCCGCCCTTGAGGGATGGAGCCATTATTGTTCTTCAAAGGCTGCCGCCCTGTCACTCACACGTTGCATCCACCGCGAGGAAGCCGAAAATGGCATCCGGGTCGTAGGCTTGTCACCGGGAACCGTTGCAACCGACATGCAGGTGGCGATCAAGGCATCCGGTATCAATCCTGTCAGCCAGCTTGATCCGTCCGTTCACATTCCACCGGAATGGGTCGCAAAAACAATCGCCTGGCTCGCAACGGATGATGCCCAAAGCTTTGATGGTGATGATGTGAGTTTACGGGATGAGGAGATCAGGAAGCGGGTTGGTTTAGCCTAACTTACAACCCTGGTCCGATAATCCCTTGATAGACCGGAACTCTCTTGCCCCCATGAGGAAGCCGCAGCTCTTTCCTGGTGAAACCTGAAAGCTTCCTCATTCACAAATGCCTCTGATACCAGAAACCGCCCCTTCACCTTCTGACAAGGATCTACTTTGAAGTAAATACAGCCCGGCTCCTGCCTGGTAAGCTCAATATGCTCTTCCAATGCAATGGTGACCGACGGGATCCGATCCTCCGGAACATCGATATGCCCTTCCAGGCAGAACGCTCCCTTGGGAAGGCTTGCCATCACATCCCTTCCTTGCCTCTTGCCACCGCGGCAACACCTGTCCGGCAAACTTCGACGAGGCCTAGCGGCTCCATAATTGCGATAAACTGTTCCACCTTGTTGACCCGCCCGGTGATCTCGAACGTGAAATGCTCAGTCGATGCGTCAATCACCTGAGCGCGGAAAGCCTCCGCCAGACGCATCGCCTCGACGCGATTTTCACCTGTACCTGCAACTTTCACCAGAGCCAATTCCCGCTCCAGCGGCTTTTCGTAACCATTGAGTTCTGCAGTCAGCGTGAGATCTGTCACCCGATGAACAGGCACCATGCGCTCAAGCTGCTTTTTGATCTGATCGAGCACCTGCAGGGTGCCGGAAGAAACAACCGTGATCCGCGAGAGATGTTTGTCATGGCTGGTCTCTGACACCGTTAGGCTCTCGATGTTGTAACCTCTACCAGAAAACAGGCCGATAACGCGCGCTAGTACGCCGGGCTGGTTATCAACCACAACTGAGAGCACATGCGTACGCGGTTTCTCTTTGTTTTCGACGATAAAATAGGCGGAACCTGTTGGTTGTTGTTGTGCGTTCATGACGCTTTCTCCACAGTAAACATGCTTGATTTGAAGCGGGCGATAGCAACACCCGCAAGAATGATAAGAAGGGCAAGAGCTGCATTCGGCGGCAACACTTCACCGAGAAACAGAATTGCCCAAAAAACCCCAAAAACCGGAACCAGAAAATTGATTTGCGACAGGAACCCGGCTCCCTGACGTCCAACGATGGCAAACAACATGAGGGTGCCGATGGCAGTCGGGAACACACCCAGCGTCACGAGTGAAAACCATGTCATCCCTGAAATGCTGAGGTTCCAGGGCTGATCAATGAACAGACTCAGAGGCAACAGCATAAGGGCTGAAATCAGTAGAACCGCTGTAGAAACAGCCTGTCTGGGCAAACCGGCCAAGTGCTTGGATACAATCGCATGGATGGCATAACAACACGCTGCTCCCATGATTGCGTACTGGCGGACTGTTTCATCTCCCAGGGAGGCAAGTTTGTCGAATCCGATCAGAACCGCCACTCCCAACAGCCCCAGAAAAAAGCCAATTACCTTGAAAAGATTGAGTTTTTCATCCCCAGTGAAAAAATGTGCCAACACAATCGTAATCAGCGGCATGACCGCCATCAAAATTGCAGTCAGCCCTGCATCGACTTTTCCCTGCCCCCATGAAATCAGGAAAAAGGGAAGTGCGTTACCGAACAGGCCTGCAACCATTATAACTTTCCAGTAAGCAAACAGGGGCTTCAGGCGCTGACCAACGGCTATCATCACAACACCGACGAAGGTTGCAGCAATGAAGAGACGCACAAAGACAATGGTAGCCGGCGGCACTTCGGCCACCGCAATTTTCGTCAACATGAAAGCCATACCGAAATTGGCTGCCAGCGTTATCAGCAGCGCATAATCATACAGTCCGGATTTGGAAGAGAGGGTCAAACGAGTTGCTTGCCTTTTTCATCAATTGCAGTACTGACCGCTTCGTCCGTTGCCTCATCAGGCAGCAACATCTCATTGTGCGCTTTTCCTGAAGGAATCATCGGAAAACAGTTGGCAAGATTTGCCACCCGGCAATCGAAGATTACCGGCGCATCTGTTTCCATCATCTGCAGGATCGCATCGTCCAGTTCACCCGGTTTCTCTGCACGTATCCCCACACAGCCATATGCTTCCGCAAGCTTGACAAAGTCCGGCAAAGCCTCGGTGTATGAGTGTGAAAGTCGGTTACCATGCAGCAATTGCTGCCACTGACGCACCATGCCCATATACTGGTTGTTCAAAATGAAAATCTTGATCGGCGCATTGTGCTGAACTGCGGCCGACATTTCCTGGATGGTCATCAGAACCGATGCATCACCGGCAATGTCTATAACCAGGGCGTCCGGATGTGCCATTTGAACACCAAAAGCCGCCGGAAGTCCGTAACCCATTGTACCGAGCCCCCCTGATGTCATCCATCTGTTGGGCTCTTCAAAACCAAAATATTGTGCAGCCCACATTTGATGCTGGCCAACTTCCGTGGTGATGTAAGTATTGGGACCGTTTGTCAGTTCGAACAGCCTCTCGATCGCATATTGCGGCATGATCACATCATTGGAATGCTTGTAGGAAAGTGATTTCCGGTCACGCCATGTATTTATCTGTGCATACCACGGCTCAAGCAGGTTCTGATCCGGCTTGTCTTCGAGTGTGCGCCACAGGCGAACCATTTCTTCAAGCACATTACCAACGTCGCCGATTATGGGAACATCGATAGAAACGTTCTTGCCAATGGAGGATGGATCAATATCAATGTGAATTTTCTTTGAATTTGGAGAAAAAGCATCAATGCGTCCGGTGATGCGGTCATCAAATCGCGCGCCGACACACAACATAACATCGCAATCATGCATCACCATGTTTGCTTCGTAGGTTCCGTGCATACCCAACATGCCAAGCCAGCTCTCTCCGCTGGCAGGATAAGCTCCAAGCCCCATCAACGTGGAGGTGATTGGAAATCCTGTCAATTCGACCAGTTCGCGCAACAGACGACTTGCCTCCAGACCGGAGTTTATGACCCCACCGCCTGAATAAATTACGGGTTTCCTCGCTGTTGCCATTAGCGCGACCGCTTGCTCAATCGCATCTATATTGCCGGAAACACGCGGCGCATAACTTGAAAGATCAGCTTCCGATGGCGGGAAATAAGTACCGGTAGCAAATTGCACGTCCTTTGGAATATCAATCAGGACTGGCCCCGGACGTCCGTTGAGTGCCACATGAAATGCCTCATGCAGAACCTGAGGCAGTTCTTCGATCGATCGGACGAGCCAGTTGTGCTTCGTGCAGGGGCGTGTAATCCCAACCGTGTCTGCTTCCTGAAATGCATCAGACCCTATCAATGCTGTCGGCACCTGGCCCGTGATACAGATAATCGGGATGGAATCCATCAGCGCATCCTGCAACGGGGTTACGGCATTGGTTGCACCTGGACCCGAAGTCACGAGCATACATCCAACCTTGCCGGTTGAACGCGCATATCCTTCCGCGGCGTGACCAGCCCCCTGTTCATGCCTGACGAGGACATGCTGCACATCCTCCTGCTGGAAAAGCTCATCATAAATCGGAAGGACCGCTCCACCGGGATAGCCGAACAGTTTGTCGACACCGTTATCTTTGAGAGCTTGGACAACCATCTCCGCCCCGGTCATTTCCTGTGAATTCGTCATTTGTGTTCTCTTGCTTTTAAGTCTGTCTCTATATTTGGTTAAGGGGCATAAAAAAAGCCCCCTTCGGGAGCTGTTTTCGGCGTACACGCTGCTTTCGCGACGGCTCTATCTATCCGTCACGCGTGTACGCGCCATCACCACAAGAATATTGAAAGTCATATCTGATCTTTCCTCCAATTTGCGCGAGAACATAACGGCGGCTATGGCATTCGTCAACCGGACAGATCAATTTCCTTCATGGCAATTCAATCGGCCCGAAAATGCACGTAGTGAACGTCCCAACTTATTGATTGAACGTGAAGCGGCAATCATCAAAGTCAATCAGTTCTTCAATTGAGAGGAAGCCGCCATTCGAACGCGGCGGATTGAATGTCAGCGTGGTCAACTCCTCAAACAAATGGGTTTGGGCATTGTTGTAGCAAGATCCCAAAGCAGCGGAGTTTGCATCAAGCCTGATCTTTGGATCGTCCTCGCGATGCCTGCGAATGAGCGATTTGTCGCTTCCTCCAAGATACAGTCTGACACCGCTGAGTACGGATTGCGTGTCTTCGTCATCAAACGAAGCATCGACAAAAATTGATGGAGCAACCTTCCCCGTCGGGAACAGCACTTCCGCCCCGACCGTCAGAGCTGTCGTATTGATCGATTGTCTCACGCCAGCCGCGATACGCAGATTGTCAGTCGGATAGTAGGCCGCAACTGCCTCGCCAACAAAGAAAGTGTCGTCGCCGAATTCAGTCTCTACAAAGTCTGCCCCTGCAAGAAACTCAAAATTCCAGCGATCCAGATAAAACTCCGCTTCGCCAGCGATCTGATATGTCTGGATAATATCACCATACTCTTTGTAGTGGGCATACAATCCGAGCAGTGCCCACGCAGGGTCGCGCCAAAACAGGTGTCCACCGACCCCCTCAAAACCCAGATCAATATCCCCGTCTATGTCGCCATAGACGCCATCAAGCTGAAACCCGAAACGCTCTCCTATCGGAACCGATACTGAGGCCTCCACAAAGACACCGTCCTGTGTTTCGTTTGGCACAGGGTTCGGTAGTAATGGGATCGCAATAGGATTGAAATTGTAGGCTATATGCCCGACTGAAATTTTTGCATTGATCTCGGAAACTGCGGGTCCGGAAAAACGTTCCTCGAAGGTTTCTTCAGAAATGACCTCCTCTTCTTCGGCATGGGCAAGATTCAAAAATGCGCACGCAAACACGCATGTGGCGAAAGCCACCGCAGGCAAGTTCTTCATCCAGATTGTCCCCGTAATCACGGCCACCGCAGCCGTTAACCTGTTGTTAACCTGCGCACAATGTGCTGTTTCAGGCAAGGTAAATGAGAAGTTAACAGGTCTGTTTTGTCAGTTATGGTTTACGGGCATGGTTAACATACAGCACCGGGACCCGCTCATTTAACAACTTCCCATTGATCATCAGATGTATTGCGAAACCACGTTGACTGCCGCTTGGCATGCCATCTGAAACAGCAAACCGCGTCACCGTGTTGGCAGAGGTGTCAGAGTGCATCCATCTACACTGTTTTCCAAAATTAACTGGTTTGGCATACCTGTTACGGGCGAAATCAAAGGAACTTGCAACTGTGTACTCAAAATGCCATTCGCACAAGCCTGCAAAGCGGAGGCATTTTTCTGAAGGCGGTTTTGAGGATCATCTTCACGATGCCGACGGATAAGTGATTTTGGTTCAGCACCAAAATAGAACGTCAATCCTGCTCTCAAACTCGTTAAGTTCTCACTCAAATCCCCATTTGCAAAAAATGATGGGGATAGGGAGCTGTCAGAAAGTTGCCATTCAATACCACTCGTGAAACGCGTTTCTTCAAAATTATGCGCAGCACCAACGGATATTCGAAAATCAGGTTCTGGATAGAAAGCAACGACTGCCTCACCGGCCAAAAATTCTTCACCTTGCCCGGAAGCCAAGTTTACCGGATTTAACTCGACTGCCAGAGTATCCCACCCTGCAAACAACTCAATAGAGACATTTTGGTGATAAAGTTCCACTTCGGTACCAATCTGATAGGTATCTAAAACATCATCTGCTTGGACATAGTGCCCGTAAATCCCGACAAGACCTTTGTCCGGATCCCGCCAAAACAGATGTCCCCCAACACCTACTACACCAAAGTCGAATCCGGTCGGATTACCGGTTTGTTCAGAATACAATCCATCAATCTGAAATCCAAAGTCTTGACTGAGAGGGATAGATACTGAAGCCTCCACAAATGCACCCTCGAAACTGTTATCCAGCGTGAAGAAAACAGCATTTGCAGGATCGATAGGGAGAGTTGGAAATTGATTAACGAGCGAAGAAACTCCTGTATCCACATATGAATATCCAAACGAAATTTTCCCGTTTGCCTCGGAAACAGCAGGAAGCGAGTAGCGCTCGTCAAACGCGCCATCTGGTATCGTGTCCTGGGCGAAAGCACTCGCATCGGAGAGTACCAACATTGCTGTCAGTATCTGCACAAACAAGATTCTCACGACGTATTCCTAATTTACTCTTTGAAACAATGCTGAAAAGCGTGAAGCAATTCAATATCAAAACTGTTTATCGAAATTTATTTTCAAGTATATACCATTGATCATCAAATGTATTTCGAAACCACGTTGACTGCCGCTTGGCATATTGCCGGGTTGCAGCCTTGGCCTTCTCTATCGCCTCTTCGAGTGAAACCTCACCTTCCAGATATTCAGAGATCTGCGGAACACCGATCGCCTTCATTGCAGGCAATGATAGGTCGAGGTTTCGCCTAAGCAATTTTTGCACTTCTTCAATACCACCGCCCTCAACCATCAGGTCGAAACGGTGATTTATTCGTTCATGCAACAAGGGACGTTCCGGCATAAGCAAGAGGTGCTTGAGACCAATATTCTCCGGGATTATCGACACCCCCTTCTCTTCCTGCCAGGATATGATTGACTTTCCGGTACTTTCGAAAATCTCGAGCGCACGGATGATACGCTGCCTATCACTCGACAGCAGTTTTCCAGCAGCCACAGGATCTTTGTTCTTCAGTTCTTGATGCAGGACTTCGGTATGCGTTTGATTGTTGCGCCACCTCTTGCGCACTTCCGGATTGACTTCCGGCATCGGGGAAAGACCGTTCAGAAGCGCATTGAAATACAGGCCGGTACCTCCCACAAAAACAATTTTGCGATTCTCGGCAAGAACGCAAAGCATCAGCGGCTCAACGTCTTCAAGCCATTGTGCAACCGAGAAAATATCGGCAGCATCCTTGTAACCGAACAGATGATGTGATGCTGCGGCTTCCTCCTCGGGATCAGGTCTGGCAGTGATGATGCGTAAATCCCGGTAAACCTGCATCGAATCCGCATTGAAAATGACGGCATTGTTAGCCTGAGCAATTTCAATGGCAATTCCGGTCTTGCCGCTCGCTGTCGGTCCGGCTATCAGAATGATGTCTTCCTCAATTTTCATGGCGCATGCTTATGCTGGTTCTCACTCTGATTGCAAATCCGAATTCGCGGGATATTTCAAATGAACTGGCAAGGGAGATTGCGAACGACATCGGGACTGGCAGCATAAACTGGCTAGCAGACGGAGCCGCATGCGATATTGGCCTGTTGCCAAGTGAGGCGACTGAACTCAAAGTATCGGAAATGATCGCTGAAGCACCAATCGATTTCGCGATCCAGCCAAATGAAAATCGCCGGAAAAAAGCACTGATTGCAGATATGGATTCAACCATGATCGAGCAGGAGTGCATCGACGAACTTGCGGCGGAGGTGGGTATAAAAGACGAAGTTTCCGCGATAACCGCAAAAGCAATGAACGGCGAAATTGATTTTGATGCTGCCGTGGAAAAACGCGTTGCCCTGTTAAAGGGGCTGAACGCGGATGTGACAGATGCCATAATTCGCAATCGGATTACATTTGCCTCCGGAGGGGCCACCCTCGTGCGAACCATGAAGGCGAGCGGCGCCTACACCGCACTT
Organism: Pseudomonadota bacterium; assembly: GCA_039029255.1. Classification (GTDB taxonomy): domain Bacteria; phylum Pseudomonadota; class Alphaproteobacteria; order Rhizobiales; family Rhizobiaceae; genus JAALLB01. The sequence goes on from JBCCGN010000014.1 coordinate 63,264, forward strand.
GTTTCAGGGGGATTTACAACCTTCACTTCCCGCATAGGAGCCACTCTGGGTTTTGATGAGAACCGCGCCAATGTCCTTGAAACAGACGATGGCAAACTCACAGGCGAAGTGCGAAAACCAATTCTAGGAGCTGCAGCAAAGGTCGTGGCCCTCAATGAAATTGCCGGAACCTTGGGCTGTACTGCCTCGGATTTTATTGCCGTTGGTGATGGAGCCAATGACCTGCCTATGCTGCAGATGGCAGGAACAGGCGTTGCCCTTCACGCCAAACCCAATGTTGCGGCGAAATCAAAAATCAAAATAAATCATGGCGACCTCACATCTCTCCTTTATCTTCAGGGGTACTGCGAGAGCGAATTCGTAAATGGCTGAGTTTTATCTCGAAACCGAACGACTCATAATCAGGAATTGGCGCGATGAAGACCGTGAACTCTTCCACCTGATCAATTCGGATGACCAGGTCATGGAATTCTTTCCGTTTCGACGCGATCGCGCAGCTTCGGACAAGATGATGGATGACCTTAGAGCAGGCATTGCGGAAGACGGTTTTGGGTTTACAGCTCTCGAACTCAAGGACACGGGCGAAGTAGCGGGATTTTGCGGCCTCGCCAAAGTGTCGGACCAGAAAAACTTTGAAGAATTCGAAATAGAAATCGGATGGCGACTTGCACCACGGTTCTGGGCGCGGGGTTTCGCAACTGAATCAGCCAAACGGCTGCTGGAGTTTGGCTTCAGAGAATTTGATTTTCCGGAAATCGTTTCATTCGCCGTAGAAAACAACTTCAAATCTGTTGCCGTTATGGAACGCATTGGAATGACAAGGGATCCGTTGAGGGATTTCGATCATGAACATGTGCCTGACACGCATCCACACCTCAAAAGGCACGTGACCTACGCCATCGAGAACCCGAAAAAAAGGGGACATTGAAGCCCCCCTTTTAGAATTCCAATTATTAGCGCTTTCGCTATTCGATGCGAACCACCACAAAACGGATATCACCATTCGGACTTCCCACCATGAGAAGGGCATTCTTGCGCCCCTGCTCTTTCAGGTTTGCAATTTGCTTTTCAGCCGCTTCAAATGAATCGACCGGCTCCTGTCCAATGTTAATGATCACTTCACCGGCACGGATGCCCTTGTCCTCTGCAATGGAACCGCCCTCAACCTCATTGATGAAAAGGCCTTTTACGTCATCGCCGAGTTTTGCATCTTCGCGCAACTCGTCAGTTATCATCGATAGTTTGAGGCCCAGGATCGTTTTGGTGACAGGAACTTCGCTTTCCTCATCCTGATCGGTGGATAGGGAAGCGAGCTTCTTCTCACCGTCTTCAAGCCGTCCGAGCTTGACCTTGATGGTCTTTCTTTCTTCCTTCCGCAAAACAACGACATCAACTTCCTTCTCAACTGCTGTTTCAGCAACAATGATTGGAAGATCCCGCATTTCCGCGACGTCTTTCCCGTCAAACGTAAGGATGATATCACCGGACTTGATGCCGCTTGCTTCAGCAGGTCCATCCTTTACTACTCCGCTTACAAGCGCACCTGATGCTTCTTCAAGCCCAAGGCTTTCCGCTATTTCATCAGTTACAGTCTGTATCTGAACGCCGAGCCAGCCGCGGCGGGTTTCGCCATATTCCACAAGCTGATCGATCACCCGTGTTGCGAGGTTGGCAGGGATTGAAAACCCTATGCCGATAGAGCCACCAGAAGGCGAGATGATTGCGGTGTTTATACCAACAACCTCACCGCTCATGTTAAACAGCGGACCACCGGAATTACCCCGGTTGATCGCAGCGTCCGTCTGGATGAAATTGTCATAAGGACCGGAAGAAATATCCCGGCCAACTGCAGATACAATGCCAAGTGTAACACTGCCGCCAAGGCCAAATGGGTTTCCGATAGCCATCACCCAGTCACCGATTCGTGCAGTTTCGGAATCGCCAAACGGAACAGCATTCAAAGGACCTTCGGGTTCCACCTTGAGTACAGCTATGTCTGTTTTGGGGTCTGTGCCGACAAGCTCTGCAATGAGTTTCGTCCCATCTGCAAAGTTAACGGTGATTTCGTCAGCATCGGCAATCACATGATTATTTGTAATGATGATACCTTTTTCATCGATCACAAAACCCGACCCCAAGGACTGGCGAGTTCTTGGTGACGGGGAACGTTCGTTGTTTTCACCTTCAGGATTTTGAGGAAACAGATCATCAAAAAACTCCTGGAATGGCGATCCTTCCGGAACGCGGGGAACAGGAACGTTGTTGCCATTTCGTCTATCTGCCACTTTTTGAGATGTGGAGATGTTCACAACGGCAGACATAAGACCATCAGCCAAATCGGCAACCGAGGTTGGTCCTTGCGCATGAGCCTGTGTAAACAGACCAGATGCTGCCGGTTGAATGACAACAATCGCTGTTGCAAATCCCAAAATCAGCGAGAGTCGAACAGCAGCCCATAGGCTTCTCGTAATTTTCATTTCTAAAAATCCTCCAATAAAATGGGCAATTGAAATTCCGCGTTGAAATTATCGTTGCTTAACCGAACACTCATCCAAGTCGCAATACCTGTGCACCCTTTTAAACTGTCTTGTTTTTTCAAATCAAATACCTATTGTTTGTGCTAATTTGTTGCTGTTCATCTTTTATCCCCTGAACAGCAAAACAAAAAAAACGCCGATACAAAGCGCCGCCATCCCAAATGTCCGCAAGCTCGAGTCCGGCATTTTGGAAAGTTCCTCGACCATTTTTCGCATGCTGCCGGGAAACAACGCGTAGATCAGGCCTTCAATAACCAGAACCAGACCGATGGCGACGACCAGATCGCTCATTCAGGTATTCCGAATACCACAGAAGCCTACATCATTGAGCAGACGTACCATTGGGATCCTGGAAATAACGGAAGAAATCCGAATTCGGCGAAAGAACCATTGTGGTCCCGTTTTGCTGCAATGCCTGGCTGTAAGCGGTCATTGAGCGATAGAACTCGAAGAACTCCGGATCACGGCCAAATGCATCTGCAAAGATAGCATTGCGTTCCCCTTCGCCTTCACCGCGAAGAATTTCCCCATCACGCTGCGCAGATGCCTTGATTTCCACAACCTGGCGGTCTGCGCGGGCCTTGATCCTTCGCGCTGCTTCCTGACCACGAGCACGGAGACGTTCTGCCTCTGCGAGACGCTCCGCATTCATTCGGGCAAACGTCTGATCTGAAACTTCAGCCGTAAGATCGGTTCTTCTGATGCGAACATCATCGATTTTCAGGCCAAGCGAAGCTGCATCCGGACGGATCTGGTCGCGAACTTCACGCATCATTTCCGCACGATCATCAGAAAGTGCTGCTTCAAAGCCGCGAAGACCGTATACACGGCGAAGAGCGGCGTCGAGACGGGTACGAAGGCGTTGTTCTGCAAGGACAAGATTACCGGAGACCTGACTTCTGAATTTCCGTCCATCCTCAACCCGGTAGGTCAGGAAGGCATCAACTTCATAAAACTTACCACCGGATACCTGAACCCGAATATCATCGAGATCAAACCGAAGAAGCCGGTCTTCAATGATCTGTACGGTATCAAGTCCAAACATGCTTGCTGGAAGTTTGAAATACAGTCCGGGAGAAGTCTCCACACGCTGAATCTCACCAAACCGCAAAACAATTGCCTGGTCACGTTCGTTGACCACAAAAATCGAATTATAAGCGACGTAAAGAACCAGTGCCAAAAGCACCAGAATGATGGGCATACGGTTAGACATTATTGCGCTCCCTGGGTTTGGGTACGTCGGTTGTTGATTTCAGGCAGTGGCAGATAGGGAACTACGCCCTGCCCGTTACCCTGCTCCACGATAACCTTGTTGGAGTCACCCAAAACCTTTTCCATTGTTTCCAGAAACAGCCTTTTGCGGGTTACTTCCGGGGCTTTGGCATACTCATCGTAAACTGAAATGAAGCGTTGGGCCTCACCCTTTGCTTCCTCTACAACCCGGTTCTTGTAAGCAGCCGCGTCTTCAGTGATTTGAGCTGCTTCACCACGTGCCGCACCAAGTATCCGGTTTGCGTACCGGTTTGCCTCTTCAACAAACCTGTCTTCGTCCTGTTCGGCCCGTTGAACCTCGTCAAATGCATCGGCAACCTTTGACGGAGGTGCCACATCCTCGATGTTGACGGCATTGATATTGAGGCCAGCACCGTAGCTGTCCAGCGTAGTCTGGGTGATTTGCCGAACTTCATCCGCGATCCCTGCGCGGTCATCCCGGAAGATATCCTGTGCCGGGCGTTTGCCGACCACTTCGCGCATAGCGCTCTCGGCAACCTGTCTTAACATGCCTTCAGGGTCTCTCACATTGAAGAGGAAATCATTCGGTGAAGTAACCTGAAAGAGAATGGAAAACGCAACGTCCACGATGTTCTGGTCACCGGAAAGCATCAGCCCGGTTTTGCCTGAACGACCGGTAGAACCGATGTTGATCTGGTTTTCCGCAGTATTTGCTATCTCATAAGTTTCAACCGGCCAAAAATGAAAATGCAGACCAGCAGATGAAACTTCCTGTTTCGGCTCACCAAAGCGGAGCTCAACACCAAGTTCGTCTTCCTGAATCGTGTAGAAGGCCTGGGTAAGGTAGAGGCCCAACAAAATCACGATAACAACACCAGCGGCTAAGGGACTGAATCCACCGCCGCCTGGTATGGCCTTTTTTAGTTGATCCTGACCCTTGCGGATGATCTCTTCAAGATCGGGTGGGTTTCCACCGCCGCCACCCGGAGGACGATTGCCGCCGCCCTGTCCCCAGGGACCGCCGCCTCCGCCGTTGCTGCCATTGTTTCCGCCGCCGCCCCACGGGCCGCCGCCTCCACCACTTTGATTGCTCCAGGGCATCTAATTTCCTTTTGAGAATGGAGATTCGCTTTTGTCTGTTTATAGGGATGCAAGCACCCGCTTTCAATGTTAACGGCCTGCTATTCCATAGCACGGTTAAAATTGCACAGGAATTTTGCCCCTATTGGACAAAAAAAGCGCAATCAGGCGAAGTCAGCCGGAATATTCACAATCTCTCATATACCACGTATAACGTTTCGGCGCTGTCTTTCTCACCCATCGGTATCTCTTCCCGGTGGACCGGACGCCATTCAGCTTCCCTGATCTCCGGAAATTTCGTATCGCCATCCGGCTCCGCCATAACATGTGTGACATACAGTTTTGAGGTGCGTTGGATGATTTCATGGTAAACCTTACCACCACCAACGATACAGATTTCTGTCGCACCATTTTCGGCTGCCCAGCCCTGAGCGAGAAAAAGTGCCGCATCAATACTTGTGGCATGTACTGTATCGTCCGCTTTAAAATCTGAACGCGAAATTACGATGTTAAGGCGCCCAGGCAGGGCTTTGCCAATGCTCTCAAATGTCCTGCGGCCCATAATGCAGGGCTTGCCCATCGTATCCCGTTTGAAGCGTTTCAGATCGGTTGACAGATGCCATGGCATTCCCCCATCCATGCCGATAACCCCATTTTTGGCTACTGCCACGACAATCGCAATTGGCAATTCAGACATGCATTCTCCTAAACGGCAACATCTGCTTTAATGTGTGGATGCGCCTCGTATCCGACAAGTTCAAAATCTTCATAAACGAAACCGAAAATATCTTTCACATCCGCATTGATCTTCATTTGCGGTAGTAAAAGTGGTTCGCGGGTCAACTGTTGCCGCGCCTGTTCAAAGTGATTGTGATAGAGATGAACATCACCAAACGTGTGCACAAATTCGCCCGGTTCGAGATCACAGACTTGCGCAAGCATCAATGTCAGCAGCGCATAGGAAGAAATATTGAACGGAACTCCCAGAAAAACATCGGCGGAGCGCTGATAAAGTTGACACGAGAGTTTGCCATTGGCGACATAGAATTGAAACAGACAGTGACAGGGCGGGAGTGCCATTTCATCCACAAACGCTGGATTCCAGGCTGTCACAATGTGTCGACGGGAGTTTGGATTCTCCTTCAAGCAATTGACCAGATTGACAATCTGGTCAATTGCCGAACCGTCTGGTGCCGGCCACGAACGCCACTGGTAGCCGTAAACCGGCCCCAGATCACCGTTTTCATCCGCCCATTCGTCCCAGATTGAAACCTTGTTTTCCTTCAGCCATGAAATGTTGGTCTCGCCTCTGAGAAACCACAGCAATTCAATAATGATCGAACGCAGGTGCAGCTTCTTGGTTGTCAGAACAGGAAATCCGGACGACAGATCAAAGCGCATCTGATGGCCGAATACGGATCGGGTCCCGGTGCCGGTCCGGTCGCCTCGATCAACACCGTTCGTAAGAACATTTTCCAGAAGGTCTAAATATTGCTGCATTTTGCCAATTTAGGATGATTCCGCTTCGCAATAAACGTGGAACATGACGCATCCACGGTTTTGGAAGCAGAAAATTGGGTTTAATGGTCGATTAATCAAATTGTTTGATCCTGTGTTTACGGAGAACACCTATGCGCAACAGAAAAACAGATAAAAAGCTCTTCCCGGCGCTTGCCGCAGCCATGATGTTTCTGACGCCACTGACGAAATACAAGAAGCGTTAATCCAGGCGCCCAATGGGGCCTGGGACAATTTCCTTGAGTAGTTTCTGCTTCATGGCTCGCGCAAAGTCATTGAACCCTTCAGCCAGCACCAGAAACGCGCCGCCGCCCTTTATCACGTTCTCGCGGTAGTATCGCTCCGGGTCCCGGTAAAAACTTTCAGGATTGTTGTACAAATCCTTGATTACAAGTCCGTTGACCGTGACATTTTCAAGCGGAAAATGGGTGTATGCGATTTGCGGCCCGTACCCATCATTGTTGGAACCATCGCCTGAAACATCAATGACTTGCCTCGCACATCTTGCTGGTAACTTCCTGAGCATGCCGGATGCATAACCCAATGCATGGCCAATTGCGGTCGGGAAATTGCTGGCATTCCTTTCATGTTCCACAAGACTTTGTGCAGCCAGAAACATGTCGGGGCCAGCCTGCAGAAATGTCCAGTCAAAAATCACCTTCTGGTTGAACCTTCCATTCCATTCGAAGGCTGCAAGGTAGATCCCACCCAGCGAAGTGATCGCTTCCTGAACCTCCGGATCAAGCAATGCTGAAGCGACGCCACTCATCTGCAGCTTGTATTCCCGGTCATCGACGCTGGAAGAAGCGTCCATCGCTAGGACGAGCGCCAAATCACAGAACTGATGTTGTGCGTTGGCCACTTTCGGTTTGACAAGCACAAGCATCACCAAAGTGGTGATCAATAAAAATGTGGGGCCGTATCGGCGCAGGTGCATCAAAGCTCCAGTTTCAGTTTTTTCTCAAGCGCCTCAAGCTCGCGTTGAGTATCGGTTATATAATCCCTTACGATCGGTGCACCATCACGATTACGCGACAACTGCATGTGGAAGACGAGCTGCGAGCCTGTACGGAACATCAGTTCGCAGGAAATGAGGTAAAATTCCCACATCCGGGCAAACCGTTCGTCATACATCTCGACGACCTTGTCACGGTTTGAATCGAACCGATCTACCCAGTGTTTAAGCGTTTTGGCATAGTGCACCCTCAGGAATTCCAGATCCGTGCACCAAAGATTGTTTTGCTCAATAACCTCAAAAACTTCGGAAAGAGCTGGTGAATATGCACCCGGAAATATATACTTCTGCAACCATTTGCTTGCCATGCCGGGCGGTGACATGTGACCGATGGAATGGATGACAGCAAGACCATCATCCGGCATCAGTGCATTGAGCTTCTTGAAAAATTCGTCGTAGTGGGAAACCCCCACATGTTCAAACATGCCGACAGACACGATGCGATCGAACTTTTCAGGAACCTCACGGTAGTCCTGCAAGCGGAATTCAACCTTGTCCGCAAGGCCCATTTTCTGCGCCCTTTCGGAAGCAAGCGCCTGCTGTTCATGCGACAGGGTTACACCGATCACGTTCACATCTTTAAGTGCTGCGAGATAGAGCGCGAGATCACCCCAACCACAACCGATATCCAGAACCTTGTGCCCGGGTTTCAGGTCGAGCTTGGAAGCAAGCAGCCGAAGCTTGTTGCGCTGCGCTTCTTCAAGGGTCTCCTCATCTGATCGGAAATAGGCGCACGAATAAAGCATGTTCTTGTCAAGAAACAGTTTGTAAAACGCGTTGCCAAGATCGTAGTGATGGGAAACATTTTGCCGCGCCTGCCCTCGCCTGTTTGACTGTTGCTTCTTGCGTGACTTCATCCGGACTGCCCTCAGCAGCTTCTGTACGGGGTGTGCAGCAAGCGAAAGCCGGTTGTGTGAGAAGAGTTGCAGAAAATCCCTGAGCGACGAACCTTCCTCAAAAGTGATGGTTCCGTCCATATATCCTTCACCTGCAGCGAGTTCCGAATTTGTGACAAGCGTCCGGTAAAGCTTTTTGTCATGCAATTTCATGACCACTTCAAGTCCCGGCTCACCGGAAAAGACATGGCGCTTGTCATCGGCATCAATGACGGTAAGTGACCCCTTCTGTATAAAGGTCTTCATAAGATTTGAGAGTGGAAACATCGCTGTTCTCTGATTTTGGAAATATGTTGAAACCAATGAGGTCAGGGCAACCCATAACCTCAATTGCCGAAAACAAAAACCCCCGCCTGATCACAAAGCGGGGGCGATAAACTCAATCGGAAATCTGTCAGAGATCGCCAAGCTGGCCCATTTCCTTGGCGACCAGATAGTAAAACGTCACACGCTGCTTGTTGTGATCCCCTGACATCGCCTCACATACGCCGGCAATAACCTCATCACACTTGGCTTCATCGGTCGCACCTAGCTTCTTCATACACCACTTCTCCCGAACCCGATCAAGTTCGCTGGAATCTGAACACGATACTAGTGAAGCATCCCTGCTCTGCAACGCAATGCCCAGGTGTTTTACAATTTTTGAAACAACATCCGCATCCGCACCGGAATCGTAACGCTGCACATCTCCGAGATAATCACTCATTTTGGCCCTCCTAAAATTCAAAGCATCTGCCGGATTACGGGCACCCCAATGTTTCCCGGACCGGCTGCAAAACGGTAACAAAATTGAGAGCGGCAGTCATCTTAAATCTATCGTTGCAAAATCTGAAGCACTGCCACCTGAAAGTCTTTGATTTTCCTCGATTAGCGCTTATATTGGAACTGCTGGTTTCCAGCTATGACGATAAATGACCTGTGTAATAAACCATTCGGACCCGGGGGCGGTACCCGGCGCCTCCACCAAAAACCATTCAGGCCTTTTTAAACATTGGCTGTGGATGGCTTCTGAAGGGGGCGAAACAGGATCGACGAGGGTGTAAAGACTGCGTTTTCGTTCGGCATTGTATCCACCGTTATCGGGCTAAACTTAATAGTTGCAAATGACAACTACGCGGAAGCTCGTCTCGCTGCTTAAGCGCGACAGTTTCACAATGAACTCCTGACGGATCGCTCTGTCAGGCGGGGTTCGAAGGCACCTGGCAACAGAAGCCTTCACCG
>JBCCGN010000015.1:0-60942 GCA_039029255.1 Pseudomonadota bacterium
CAATGAGCTGTCCGGCTTTCCTGCCTTTCTTCTCAAGCAGGATATCAATTCGGCGGCCCAGGCAGTTTTCATTGAACGATTCCTGATGCTGATTGAGCAACGCCTGCAGTCGCTGCAGCCTGTCTGATTTCTCATCTTCAGCAACCTGGACATCCATCTCGGCTCCGGGCGTACCCGGCCTTGATGAATATTTGAACGAGAAAGCAGATGCATAGTTGACGGTTTCAACCAGTCTCATTGTTGCCTCAAAATCCTCTTCGGTCTCACCGGGAAACCCAACGATGAAATCTCCGGATATTGCCATATCGGGTCGCGATTCCCGCATTCTGTCTATGATGTGCAGATACTCTTTGACCGTATGATGGCGATTCATGGCTTTCAGAATCCGGTCTGAACCTGCCTGCACCGGGAGATGTAAATATGGCATCAGGCAATCAAGCTCTCGATGCGCTTCAATCAGACTTTCATCCATGTCCACCGGATGGCTTGTGGTATAACGCAACCTTTCCAACCCGGATATTTTTGCAAGATCGCGAACAAGCTCGCCAAGCCCCCATTGTCGACCTTTATCATCGGTTCCATGCCATGCATTGACATTCTGTCCGAGCAGCGTGATCTCGCGAACACCGGATTCTACGAGGGCTACCGCTTCATCCCGGATCTGGTTGACGGATCGGGAAACTTCTGCTCCGCGTGTGTAGGGAACCACACAGAATGTGCAAAACTTGTCGCAACCTTCCTGAACTGTGAGAAAGGCAGCTACACCCCGTGCCTGAACCTGCTTGGGGGTAGCGCGCGGTAACTGGGAGAATTTTTCTTCAATTTCAAACTCGGTTTCCACTACTCTTTCGCCACGTTCGGCTCGGCCGACAATATCTGCGAGCCTGTGATAGGTCTGTGGTCCTGCCACCAAATCGACGGATGGCGCACGGGCGATGATTTCAGAACCCTCAGCCTGAGCGACGCAACCCGTAACCCCGATCGTCATCGGTCGGTTCGTGAGGCTTCGGCGATCCTTGATTTTACGGATGCGGCCGATTTCGGAGTATACCTTTTCGGCAGCTTTTTCGCGAATATGACAGGTATTGAGCAGAACCAGGTCTGCATCTTCCATAGTCTGAGTAGTTTGATACCCATCCTGCTCAAGCGCATCCTGAATGCGACTTGAGTCATAGACATTCATTTGGCATCCGTATGTCTTAACGAACACCTTCTTCACGTCATCTATTCTTTTTTCCTTGTCGGAAACGGGCATGTTTAACTCGTGTATCGAACCTGAGTAGATCGTATTATCGGCTTTTCCATAAAAAGGAAACCGTTGCTAGTCCACCTCGTGTCCATAGGTCGTTTTTAGAAAGGTTTGGCGGATTTTTTCGCGGGTCATCATGGCGATTGTTTGCCGCCTCGTCGATTGATCAATTTCAATTGGTTCTTCAATCGAAATCTCGACGTCCCAGGGCCCGTTGCGGATAATGAATGCAATGTGAGGGGGCATAATCATGTCTCCGGTCCAAGCAGCGCGTGTACGCCCTGAGTAGCCAAGCGGCATGCCATGCTGTTTCGTGTAGGAAAGCACAATCGGCTGTACGAAGACCTTGTCCGCATTTCCATGCCTTGTTGCATAATGCGTTGCACCAAAAAGCGAGCTTTTGAAATCCAGCACGCGATGTCCGTCGCCGGTTGTACCTTCTGCGAACAATACAATCGGGTCGCCTTCAAGCATGCGCTCGGTTATTTCCTTTGCCTGCCTGCCGACTTCTTTCCTGTTTTCTCGGACCACAAAAATTGTTCGCTGCATGCGGGCAAGAAAATTCGAGCCGGGAGATTCGTCGACTTCGTTCTTTGCAATGAAACAAAGTTCGCCAACACTGCCCAACAGTATGATGTCCATCCATGAGATATGATTTGCCACAATCATCAAGGGACGTTGCCGCGTTATCTCCCCGTGAACAATTGTACGAATGCCCATCAATTTCAACACCACACGGTGCCAGAAGATCGGAACCTTGCGGCAAAGTTTCCAGTCGAGCTTTACCGCCATGTATTGAAACGGAGCCAAGACCATCGTCATCAAGATGACGATGATTGAAATCAACACTATCTTGATGTTCGCTTTCATTCCTCGTCTGAAGAATCAAGAGGAATGCCATACAGTTCAAGCCGATGGTCCACGAGTTTGAAACCATGCTGACGGGCAATCCGTTCCTGCAGAGCTTCAATTTCTGCATTGGCAAATTCAATTACATTACCGGTTTTCAGATCGATCAGGTGATCATGATGGTCCTCTGGAATCATCTCGTAACGTGCCCGGCCATCGCGAAATTCATGTCTTTCGATAATGCCTGTCTCTTCGAGCAGTTTCACCGTCCGGTAGACAGTCGCAATTGATATATTACTGTCCAGCCTGGAAGCTCTGCGGTAAAGGTCTTCGACATCCGGATGATCCTGCGCATCCTCAAGCACCTGCGCGATTACGCGGCGTTGGCCTGTCATGCGCAGACCTTTCTTGATGCATTGTTCCTCTAAAGACATGAATTCCAACCTGAACTTAACGGCAACGGTCTAGCCAAGTTCAAGCTTCATGACAAGCGCAGCAGATGGTTTGTCCCCTTGAGCAGGGTTTCCCGGATAATACCCTTCACGGGTGCCGACTTTCTTGAATCCCATTCGGCTATAGAGATGTACAGCCGCTCCATTTTCCCGGTCAACTTCAAGATACAGGCTTTTGACGCGATCTGCTACGAGTTGTCGAACCGCAGCATCCATAAGCTGCCGACCCAAACCGTTCCGGCGCATTTTGGGACTGGTAGCGATTGATATGATCTCCGCCTCGTCCAGCACTTTTTTTACCAGTACAAATCCGGAAATGGATTGTAGTGATACATTTCCCGGAACTCTTGATACGAGGCAGAAATAAGGATCGCTTGAGAGTAATGTCTGAAACTCACCATCGCTCCACCCTCGTGTAAAGCTTTCGCGGTGAATTTCAGCCAAATTTGGTAAATCGTCACTGGTGGCCAGCTGAACGACATGTTTGCGTTTTGATCCCAGAATTTTTCCAAGAATGCCGATCACTTGTTCAAGTCCCGGGTTCTTTTGAGAGTAAAACCGCTTTGCGGTTTTGCATCCGCAGACCGCAGATATAACGGTTCCGGAGGATGTTTTTCCGGTTCTGCATCAGTGGCAAGCCTCGCCACGGTTTCTATCGGTGGACTGGCTAGTTCATGCAGAATCACAAATTTACGGCTGGATGTCATTTCAAGCATCTTGCTTCCAGAACCGCAGATGGTTGCAATGTTTTCAGGTACGCAAGCAGCAATATCTTTGTAAGGTTTCACAAAGGGCACATCTTTCCCGGAAATTTTGCAATATGCTTCGTCACGACGCGCGTCAATTACAGTTGTAATATTACCATCAAAACCTGTTTCAACAGCCGCCGCCTCAAGTGCGTCCAGCCCTGAAACCCCGATCGCATCAATTTTCAGACTAAGAGCCAACCCACGTGCAACAGACAGCCCGACACGTACTCCGGTGAAACTGCCGGGACCCTTCACAACGCCAATCTTTCCAATGTCCCTATAGCTCCGCCCCGCCATTTCAAGACAGTTTTCGACCTGCTTCATCACGATCTCCGCATGCCCGCGGCCGATGTTCTGAATATCATCCTGTAGCGTGATACCGTTTTCGCAGTCATAAAGGCTGACTGCACTCAAATGGGCAGAAGTGTCGATTGCAAGCAGAAGCACAGACTTACGTAACGATTCTAGATATAGACGCCTACCGGCTGAACTTCACTGACTTCGGGTATAAAGTGTTTGAGAAGATTCTGTATGCCGTGCTTCAAGGTCGCTGTTGAAGAAGGACAGCCCGCACAGGCACCACGCATGTGCAAATAAACGACGCCATCACGGTAACCGTGAAATGTGATGTCGCCACCGTCCTGAGCAACTGCTGGGCGCACCCGAGTGTCAAGCAATTCCTTGATTGTATTGACGATTTCAGCATCAGAAGGATCAAAATCTTCTTCATCCTGTTCCAGGTGCGCATTGTTTTCCTGCATAACCGGTTTACCGGTTACAAAATGCTCCATGATAGTTCCGAGAACAGCTGGCTTGAGATGTTGCCAGTCGAAGCCGCTTGCCTCATCCCCTTCACGCGTTACGGAAATGAAGTCATGCCCAAAAAAAACACCGGATACACCGGGAATCCTGAAGAGCTGCTCTGCAAGCGGAGAGGCGCTCGCTTCTTCCTGACTGCGAAAATCAACTGATCCCGTCGGTAAAACCTGCACACCGGGCAGGAATTTCAGGGTGGCAGGATTTGGGGTTGCTTCAGTTTGAATGAACATCCGCTTAAACTCCGCTCTTTCTAATAGTTCAGAAGTAGGTTCAAAACTTGCCGGAATCAAGACTTCTGTTGTTAACCGCGAACTGCAAGTCTGTATTCACGTGCCTCAGGTTACATTTTCTATGTCTTCAAAAGTCATCTCGCAAGGTACCACCACGACCGGAATGGAAAATGAGCTTCCTGGGCCGCCAAGCGAGGAAACGAGTGGGCCTGGCCCTTCTTTGCTGTCCCCAGCGGCCAGTACCAAAAGCGCGATGTCCTGATCTTCTTCAACAAGTTCGAGAATTTGCTCCCTGGTCTTTCCCTCGCGGAAAATCATTTCGGGGTCAATGCTGCCATGATCGCGGCAGAACTGGGCATACCGTTGCAGTTCCGCTTCGCCTGCTTCACGTGCTTCGGCTTTCATGATTTCTTCAACACCAATCCAATGTTGAAAACTTTCAGGTTCAGAAACAAACAAGAGTGCCAGAGCGCCGCCAGTGTTGGTTGCCCTGCGTTCAGCATAAAGCACGGCTTTTTCGCATTCCGATGTAGAATCCACAACACAAAGGAACTTGCGTTTGTGCCCTTCCTCGTGAATTCGTCTTTTGCTGACCATAAATCTCTGCCTCCGCCTGACCGTATCAGCCTACTACACGGCTATTGGCCAAGAAAGCCAAAAATTTCCCGGACTTCACCCATCGTTTCCTGCGCGATTGTGCGGGCCCGTTCTGCACCGTTTGCCAATATATTGTCGACATAGTCAGGATTATCCAGAAGCTTGCGCATCTCGGAATTGATCGGTGACAGCTTTTCAACCGCAAGTTCAGCTAAAGCGGGTTTGAACTGGCCGAATTGCTGCCCGCCAAATTCGCGAATAACCGCTTCAGTGGATTCATCGGAAAGCGCAGCATATATGCCGACTAGGTTACTCGCTTCGGGTCGTTCCTTTAAGCCTTCCAGGGATTCGGGCAGAGGCTCGGGATCGGTTTTCGCCTTGCGAATTTTCTTGGCAATATCATCAGCACCGTCCGTCAGATTAATCCGCGACATGTCCGAAGGTTCTGACTTGGACATTTTTCTGCTTCCATCGCGCAATGACATGACACGGGTAGCGGGGCCTTCAATCACCGGTTCAGTTATCGGGAAATAACTGTCGCCATGCCCCAGTTCTGAGATGCGCTTTGCAAAATCATGATTGAATTTACCGGCAATTTCACGGGTAAGTTCAAGGTGCTGTTTCTGGTCATCACCGACCGGAACATGAGTTGCACGGTAAAGCAGGATGTCTGCCGCCATCAGGTTGGGATAGGTAAAGAGACCCACGGATGCTTCTTCCGAGTTTTTCCCCGCCTTTTCCTTGAACTGCGTCATGCGGCGTAGCCAACCCATCCGGGCAACACAATTGAAAAGCCATGCAAGCTCAGCGTGCTCCTTGACCTGGCTCTGGTTGAACACGATGTGGGAATTCGGATCTATTCCTGATGCAATAAATGCAGCGGCGATTTCGCGGGTCTGGGTTTTGAGATCGTCCTGCACCATGTCTGCCGTGATTGCATGAAGATCGACCACACAGTAGATGCATTCGTGGCTCGATTGTAGAGCAACGAATTTGCGGATTGCACCCAGGTAATTCCCGAGGTGAAGGTTTCCGGTAGGTTGAACACCGGAGAAGACACGGTTCGAAGGTTGTGTCATTGATAGCTGTTCCAGAGAATGAATTTGCGCGGGTTATGCGGGTTTATCTTTGTGAACGCAAGACCCTGTCTGATTGATCAGGCTGTTCAGCAACACTGGCCCGACTATACAGCCGGAATGTTTGTCAAACAGGCAAAGGAATTCAATTGAACGCCTGAGCCACTATCTCGGTAAGTGCCTGCATGTCACGTCTGTCAAAATCAGCCGGCTGATTGGAATCGATGTCCAGTACAGCGATAAGCTGTCCGTTTTCATAAACCGGCAAAACAATTTCGGACTGGGTTGAAACCGCACAGGCGATATGTCCATCAAAGGCATTTACATCATCAACGATCTGAACTTCTTCCGTTCGCGCACATGCTCCACATACGCCCCTGTCAAATGGAATGACAAGACAACCGTGCCCGCCCTGATAAGGTCCAATCTTTAACAGGCCTGGCTCCGTAACTCTGTAAAAACCAA
Organism: Pseudomonadota bacterium; assembly: GCA_039029255.1. GTDB lineage: Bacteria > Pseudomonadota > Alphaproteobacteria > Rhizobiales > Rhizobiaceae > JAALLB01. Next base: position 6,487 of record JBCCGN010000015.1, read on the forward strand.
CCCAGTCAAATCCTTCCAGATTGTGATAAAGCTCGCACGAGATTGTCGCCATTTTGGATATCGTGTCTGTCTCTCCCTCGCACAAAGCCATGATCGATTTTGAGACGGTTTCATAGTCACGCAAGAAAATTACTCCTCAGCAATCGCATCTATTGCTGCGATGTAACCGGGGATTCCCATTCCGACGAAAACTCCGCTCGCAATATCGCTGATAAATGAATGGTGACGGAAAGCCTCACGTTCGTGAATATTGGAAATATGAACCTCATAGACTTTCGCATCGACACCGAGAATGGCATCGCGAATGGCAATCGAGGTATGTGTATAGGCGCCGGGGTTCATCACAAGGTGAGTAAACACGCCTTTCGACTGCTGAACCGCATCCACAATTGCGCCCTCATGGTTTGATTGAAAAGTTTCAAGGTTCATGCCTTTGGATTTGGCATGGCCCCGGCAAAGCTGTTCCAAATCTCCAAGTGTCTGCGATCCATAGGTTTCCGGCTCGCGTGTACCAAGCAGATTCAGATTAGGACCGTTTATGAGCAGAATGGACTTGTTCATGTTCGCGGAGGTAGCAGGAAAGCACCAACAGGAAAAGTAAAAACACACAATCCTTTGACTGGTTAGTCGGAACTGTGTTTGTCCGGGCTTTCGCGGTAATCCTGCTTGGGCTAAAAGACAATCATGTTGCGTTTCGTATTATTGGCACTGTTTCTTGCCCTCCCTGCCAAGGCGGAAGAACGCCTGCTGGTTTTTGCAGCGGCAAGCCAACGTGACGCAATGAATGAAATCGGCACGCTTTATGAAATGCGGTGCGGTTGCAAAGTCGTATTCTCCTTCGCCGCAACTTCCACGCTGGCACGACAGATAGATGCCGGTGCTGGTGCTGATGTGTTTGTTTCGGCAAATGAAGCCTGGGCGGACTGGCTGGAAATCAGAAACGGACTGGATAAGCAAACCCGAACCGTGATTGCCGGAAATCGGCTTGTTATAGCCTCCGCACATCGCACACAGGAAAGTTTCAACATTCTGCGTCGAGGTCGTTTTGCAATGGCTGATCCGGTCAGTGTTCCGGCAGGCATATACGGCCGTGAGGCGCTTGAATCGATTGGCATCTGGCGGGACGTGCGTGGCAATGCCGTTTATACCGAGAATGTGCGTGTCGCATTGTCTTCAATCCTGCGTGGTGATTTGCTTGCGGGTATTGTCTATGAGTCGGACCTCAAAATTGTTCCGGAACTGCATGCGCAATTTGTATTTCCGGATCAGACCCACGCCCCGATCCATTATGTGGCCGCTTCTATTAGCGGCAGTGTTGAAGGAGCAAAATTTGTCCTGTTTCTGAAACAGTCCGAGGCGCAGGAGATACTGCAGCGTTTCGGGTTTCTTCCGGCCTCGGCTACGAACTGACCATGAATATCCTGCCGGCCGAACTCTGGGAAATCGTCGCACTTTCAATCCGTGTATCATTCGTGGCAATTGTTTTTACATTGCCTCTTGCCACTGCAATTGCCTACCTGCTGGCAACCAGACGGTTTCGGGGCTGGCATGTTTTGAATGCACTATGCCACCTGCCGCTTGTTATGCCTCCGGTGATTACGGGCTATCTGTTGTTGCTCGCATTCAGTCCCAGGGGATGGTTTGGTGGCCTTTTGCAGAAAATCGGCATCAGTTTTGCGTTCAACTGGTATGGAGCAGCACTTGCCGCCGGGATCATGGCGTTTCCGCTGATGATGCGCCCAATCCGGTTGGCTTTTGAAACGCAGGACCGGGAAATTCTGGAAGCAGCAAAGTCACTGGGAGCGAATCGCTGGTCCGCTTTTCGTTCGATTTCCCTGCCGCTGGCAATGCCCGGAATAATTGCTGGCGCGGTACTCGGTTTCGCAAAGGCACTGGGCGAATTCGGTGCCACGATTACATTCGTCTCGAACATACCGGGAGAAACCCGTACATTGGCGCTGGCGATCTATTCTTTCCTGCAATCACCGTCAGGGGATGTGGCAACTTTTGCGTTGGTATTGATTGGGATTGCGATTTCGTTCGGTGCTATCCTGATGTCCGAGATACTGGCTATGCGTTTGGGCAGGCGGAACGAGCGCCGCTGAAACCTGGATTCATTAGATTTTGGATTTTCGCCGGGCTGGAAAGTTTCATTCCTCTCTTTCGATTGCCCGCCATCCAATGTCGCTACGGCTAAATCCGTTTTCCCACCGTAATTTTCCAACTGCATCATAGGCTCGTTTCTGAGCTTCGGATACAGATGAGCCCATTGCTGTAACGTTCAAAACGCGTCCACCGGTAGCAAACAGCGTGTCATTCTGTTTTGCGGTTCCGGCATGGAAAACGATCGCACCGTCAGCCTCAGCCTCTTCGACGCCTTCGATGACCGTGTTTTTTTCATAGCTTCCAGGATATCCCTTTGAGGCAAGAACCACAGTTAGAGCATGTTTGTCGCTCCACTCGGCCGAGTGCTCCAGCAAGGAGCCCTCGCTTGCGCCCATCATCAGTTCAAGCAAGTCCGATTCCAGACGCATCATCAAAACCTGGCATTCCGGATCACCAAACCGGACATTGTATTCAATCAGCTCGGGCCCTTTTTCTGTGATCATCAGGCCAGCGTAGAGAATGCCTTTGAACGGGTTCCCTCGCGCATGCATGCCGGCAAGCGTCGGCACGATTATATCTGTCATCGTACGGTCAATCATTTCCTGTGTCATGACCGGGGCAGGGGAGTAGGCTCCCATACCTCCTGTATTCGGTCCGGTATCCCCATCGCCCACCCGTTTGTGATCCTGGGCAGTTCCAAGCATGAGGGCAGTCTGACCATCACAAAGTGCGAACAGGCTGGCTTCTTCGCCTTCAAGAAACGCCTCAATGACCACTTCGTGACCTGCCTCACCAAATGAACCGGAAAAACAATCATCAATCGCTGATTCCGCCTGCTCACGCGTTTCGGCTATGACAACGCCTTTTCCGGCAGCAAGTCCGTCTGCCTTGATCACAACAGGGATAGACATCTCATCCAATTCAGCTTTGGCATTTTCTGCAGCAGAAAAGCGTTTGTAGGCCGCCGTCGGAATGCCGTATTCTGCGCAGAGGTCCTTGGTAAAGCCTTTTGATCCTTCGAGTTGTGCCGCGTAGGCCGAGGGACCGAATACGGCCAGACCCGCTTCAGCGAGATCATCCGCAAGACCCGCCACCAGCGGTGCCTCCGGCCCAACGACCACATAACCAATATCCTTTTCCTGACAAAAACGGATAACGGCGGAATGGTCGCTCACATCCAGCTGAATGCATTCTGCACACTGGGCGATGCCCGCATTTCCCGGAGCACAATAGAGTTTTGAACACTTCGGCGACTGGATCAGCTTCCAGGCAAGTGCATGTTCGCGTCCGCCAGAACCGATGAGAAGGGTATGCATGAGTGTCTCCGGCAATTACTTGTGACGATCATCCATAACCCGTGATAAAGCAGACCTTGACGTTAAATGACTTACCGTCCACAGGTTTGTACCATGAAAGTTTCTCCCTCGAGCGATGAAGAAGACAAGGTTGCGGATGCGCTTCGGCATTCCTGGGTCTATCACCTGCCCAAATGGCTTTGGCCCTACGCCCAGCTTGCGCGGTGGGAAAGACCAATCGGCTGGCAGCTGCTTATGTGGCCCTGCTGGTGGGGCGTTATGCTCGCGGTAGCACATGCCCAGCATGGCGGCATATCAGAGACCCATTCCCTTCAGCTTGAGGCAGCAAGAATCGGATTCAATCTGCAGAAATTGGTTCCTCTATTTGTAACGGTACTATTGCCCCTGATGTTGGGAGCGTTTCTCATGCGTGGCGCGGGCTGTACCTACAATGACCTGGCCGATGTGGACATTGACAACCAGGTTGAGCGGACCCGTTCCAGGCCATTGCCATCCGGACGCGTCGAACGAAAGCAGGCACTGGGTTTCCTGATCCTGCAGGCGCTTGGAGGTCTGCTCGTGTTGTTGTTCCTGTCAAGATATTCGGGTTTTGTTTTTTGGCTTGGGGCATCATCGCTCGTACTGGTTGCCATATATCCGTTCATGAAGCGCATTACATGGTGGCCGCAACTTTTCCTTGGTCTCGCATTCTCATGGGGAGCTCTTATGGGGTGGGCAGTGATCTGGCGGGAACTGACGCTTGCGCCGGTATTAGTGTATCTGGGCAGCATTTTCTGGGTAATCGGATATGATACAATCTATGCACATCAGGACAGGGAAGATGATGCTCTGGTAGGCGTCAAGTCAACAGCACGTCTTTTTGGAGAAAAGAGCAAAACCGCGATTTCTGCTCTCTATGCCTGCGCATTCGGCATGTTTGTCATGGCATACTGGATTGCCATTCCGTTTACCGTTGGTTGGAGTTGGCCGGCATGGCTCGGTCTTTTCATAGGGGCCGGCCAGATGCTGTGGCAAATCGTAAAGCTTGACATAAACGATGGCGGCCAGTGTTTGCGCCTGTTCAAGTCAAACAGCACGTTTGGCTTAATCCTGTTTTTAGGTCTGACCGGCGCACTGTTGCTTGTTTAGACCGATTCAATCGGTGCGGGGAGCAGCTTAACGCCGCGCGATCAACTCAGCAGCTGTGAGTTTTTCCACCTCGCCAACCGTTCCCGGCTTACGACGGCGCAGGAAGTTTGGACGGTGCTTGATTGATGATATTCGCTTGCGACGATCCCAGGGCGCTTCGACCATTATCTCGCCGAGCATGCTCTGAATTGCAGTCGGTTCACCATCGAGGCCGACCAACAACATTGGTAACTTCATCAATCGGCTCCATGAGTGCCAATCGGCAGCGATATCATTCATGTCTTCTGCGAAAAGAAGTGGAACACAAAGCTCTGGATCATGATGCAAAAGTTCAAGGGTGACAGTCATGCGACCTTCACTGTCTTCAACTGCCCGGGCTGCAACGCCTTTGAAAGCCTTTGCCGGAACAGCCATAGTAACCGGCAACCCGCATGAAAGCATCTTTTTGACCACCGCACCATTGGTGTCGATTTTGTAGGATTTGTTGTTCAACTCAATCTTGTGCTGTTTTTGGTAGGGGTCAAGCCGCATCCTGCGACCTGCCCCGTCCTGTCTGGCAATATTAGCCATAAGTGCCTCACTGTACTTTTCAGAGTCCGTTTCTATGGTCGGTACTTCTGAAACGCCGGTTTGTTGTTCTTGTTTTTATTGCTCCGGCGATACAGTCACTATAGATGACGCGGTTCCAAAACCGCTTAACAGATGCGGTAAATAAATCCTTGCTTTCGCAAATGGTTATTGAAAGGTATCACTGGCACGAATTGTTAAGGTAAACCGATGTTCACCATAGAGCGTATTGATCACTTCGTTTTGACGGTTGCCAATGTGGAAGAAACATGCAGGTTTTATGAGAGGACACTTGGCATGGTACCGGAGACTTTTGGGGAGAACCGCAAGGCCCTGAAATTCGGAAACCAGAAGATCAATCTTCATGAAGTGGGCAAGGAGTTCGAACCAAAGGCAAAACGGCCAACCCCTGGATCAGGCGATTTCTGTCTGATTTCCAAAACACCTGTTGAAGAACTTGTTGTGCACCTGCGCGAGCTTGGAGTGGAGATCGAGGACGGACCGCTTGCAAGAACCGGAGCGACGGGGTCGCTTGTGTCCATTTACTTTCGGGACCTGGACATGAACCTTGTTGAGGTAAGCAACCAGGCCTAGTGCCTAAGCAGCGACCGGCAATTCATCGCGGTATTCGAACTCAACCCGATCCCGGCCATTGTCCTTGGCTTTGTAAAGGAGACGGTCGGCGGCAATCAGCAGGCTGACCACATCATGCTTTTTCTTGTAGGCGACCGCGCCGATGCTGACACTGAGCCGCAGGTCAGGGATTTCCGCTTCGCTGGATGCCGCAACCACATTCTGGCGCAACCGTTCTGCGATTTCGCGGGCTCTTTCCTCGGATACGTTCTTTAAATGTATGGCGAATTCCTCACCGCCGAGCCTGCCGATGCGGTCTGTACCGCGAATGCCTTTTTTCAGTGCGTTTGTGATCGCAACCAAGGCGCGGTCACCTGCGATATGGCCATGTGTATCGTTAATCTTTTTGAAAAAGTCCGCGTCTACAATCAGGAAGGCATCACTGACTTCACCTTTGCTCCTGCCATATTCATTGCGGAAATCATCTAGAAACGCTTCTCTTGAGAGCAGGCCCGTAAGATCATCGTGACGCACCGTTTCATCAAGCTGCCGTCTTAGTAACTCGATTTTCCTGATGAACATGAGAAAGCACCCGAATATCGGAAGCGAAAGCACTGTAGCCGTGAACAGAGCCTGTTTCCGGACCAGATCGATATCTTGTTCATAGTTTTGCGGAAAATTGATCCAGGTGGCCCAAACCGTTATGAAGTCCGACACAAGCACCGTGCAAAGCCACATCACGAATATGATGGCTGTCAATACACTGTACGATGATAAGTCGATTTTGCTTAAATACTTCATTTTTCGTTTTCCGTTGGATCGGATATTGAATGAAGTTTGTTAAATTCCAATTACAAAGGCGCAATTTGCAGGAAAACGATGCGCGCCTGACCGATTTAAATCAAATTTTTTGAGTGTGTGGTAAATGAATTCTAAATCAGTTTACCGGGGTTCATAAGGTTGTTCGGGTCAAATGCTTCTTTGATTGATCTGAACATTTGAAGTTCGATCTCACTTTTCGCCCGCAAAAGCAATTTGCGTTTCAGACGTCCAACACCATGTTCAGCGGCCACGGATCCTTCCATTTCAATCACTAGATCATGAATCATGTCGTTGATACTGGCTTGCCTTGACAGGAATTCACCCGCATCGGCATCGACAGGTTGCGAAATGTTGTAATGCATGTTGCCGTCGCCCATATGGCCGAACGCACAAATCCTGGCATGGGGCATTTCATCCTTGATAATGTGGTCGGCACGGCTCAGAAATTCTGGCACTTTGTGAATTGGGACGGATACATCGTGCTTCATGGAGCCGCCTTCATTTTTCTGCGCAACCGGCATGGTTTCACGCAGTTGCCAGAAGCCCTTTTGCTGCGCAATTGAAGAAGCAATTGAGGCGTCAATGATCACACCGGCGCCCAGCGCTTCTTCCAGAACCGGTTGCAGAACCGACGAGGCGTCTTCCTCTGACCGGTTTGAAGAAACTTCAATCAGTACCTGCCAGGGGTAGATTTCCTGAAGCGGCAACTTTACTGCAGGAAAATTCCGAACGGTAAACTCCACAGGATTTCGGGCCATCAGTTCGAAAGCAGTGAGCGATTGGCCTGCAACGTGATTTGCCCGTTCAAACAGTTCAAGGGCATGTTGCGGCGTTTCAAGGCCGCAAAGGGCCACGGATTTTCCCTTCGGACATGGAAACAGTTTCAAGACAGCGGCAGTTATAATCCCCAGTGTTCCCTCCGCACCGATGAAAAGATCCTTTAGATCGTACCCGGTATTGTCCTTCTTCAGTCTCCTCAAACCGTCCCAGATCTCGCCAGAAGGTAAGACGACTTCGAGTCCCAATACCAGCTGTCTCGTGTTGCCGTAGGAAAGTACAGCAGTGCCACCTGCATTGGTTGAGATGTTGCCACCGATCTGGCAAGAGCCCTGCGATCCAAGTGCAAGCGGAAAGAGCCGGTCATTATCGTCTGCGACTTTCTGGATTGCCTCAAGAATGCAACCTGCCTCGCATACAAGTGCGTTTCCACTCAGATCGATCTCGCGAATACGGTTCATGCGTTCGAGTGAAACGACGATCTGTTTTCCGGTTTCGTCCGGAACAGCCCCGCCAACATGTCCGGTATGCCCACCCTGTGGGACAACTGCAGTTCCTGTTTCTGAGGCAAGGGAAAGTATCCTTGAAACTTCCTCAGTCGAACCAGGTTTCAGGACGGCGGGTGTTTTCCCGACAAACATATCGCGGTTTTCATGCGTATAGTGGGTAAGGTCTTGCGATGGCAGCAAGGCATTTTTTTCGCCGACTGTTTCCACAAACCGCCAAACAAGTTCATCCTTCATGTGATACCTCTTGGCGCCGCTGACCGTGTTAACCGATCATTGATTGCAATCCCCAAACCTTCCATAGGTATGGGCTCAACACATATTTTCGAAATACCTGATTCATCAAGCTGTTTCACATAGGCATAAAGGTTCGCTGCAGCCTCAACAAGATCACCTGTTTCGCTCAAGTTCAGAGACACAGGGGATGCAGCATTAGGCATCCTATTGCCGAATTTCAGTAGCGCTGCATCGCTTGGGCATGAATCACAGTTTAAAATGACGGCGGCGTCTGGAGCATAGTGGCTCTCCATCATGCCAGGCGCTTCAATCTTGTTGGAAACAGTTGCAACGGGGATGACCCCGCTAACTTCTGCAATCATTTCGGAAGTTATTGCTCCGGGACGTAGCAGACAGATGTTGCCATCATCGATTTTTACGATTGTGGACTCAATTCCGACGGCACATCGACCGGCATCGACAATCATCAATTCAGCATCCGGAAACTGCTGGGACACATGTTTTGCGGTCGTGGGTGAAATCTTTCCTGAACGGTTCGCGCTGGGTGCAGCAAGCGGTTTTCCAAAACTCGCGATCACGTCTCGTGCGGGCCCCTCGGGACAGCGAAGGCCGATTGTATCCAGACCTGCGCTTACAAGAGGGTGCACCTTAGTTCCCTCAGCAAGCGGAAGCACAATTGTAAGTGGTCCGGGCCAAAAAGCTTGCGCAAGTTTTTCTGAAACCGGATCGAATCGGCCGTATTCCCTTGCCATCTCCATGCCACTTACGTGACATATCAGCGGATTGAATTTCGGGCGGCCTTTCATTTCGAAAATCCTTGCGACGGCTCTTCCATTTGTCGCATCTGCGGCAAGGCCATAGACCGTTTCTGTCGGCAAGCCGATGCATTTGCCTTCACAGAGCAGATCACAGATTGTCTGCAGATTGACATCAAGGTCATTGACGCGAATTGTAAGGGTCATAAGTGATGTTTTGATTGACGTTCACGTCAAAATTCTTCAAACAGGTTCAAGCTTGTCCGGGCATTTGGAGGAAGTTCATGTACCGCGCACCCGTAGCAGATATTTCGCACACACTCAAATATGTTGCAGGGATCAATTCCGCAATCGAAAGTGGTGACCTCGGGGATCTGAGCGAAGATCTCGTTGATGCGGTTCTGGAAGAAGCCGGAAAGTTTGCAACAGAACGAATTGCTCCGCTTAACAAGGATGCTGACCTGATCGGCGCAAAGCTGGAAAATGCAGCAGTGTCAACTGCTCCCGGCTTCAAGGAAACCTATAAGGCGTGGTGTGAAGGCGGATGGAACGCGATTGCAGGGCCGGAGGAGTATGGCGGGCAGGGTCTTCCCAACATGTTGGCGATTGCGGCTTCGGAAATGTGGAATTCCGCCTCAATGGCATTCGGTCTTTGCCCGTTGCTGACAATTGGCGCAATTGAAGCGCTCGATAAGCACGGTACCCAAGAGCTGAAGGATACCTATCTTGAAAAGCTGGTCTCCGGTGAGTGGAGCGGTACAATGAACCTTACCGAACCACAATGTGGCTCTGATCTTGCTGCGCTTAAAACCCGTGCAGAACCGGCCGGAGATGGAACGTACAAGATTTACGGGCAGAAGATTTTCATCACATTTGGTGAGCATGACATGGTGGATAACATCTGCCACCTGGTTCTGGCGCGTTTACCGGATGCGCCTGCGGGTACGCGAGGCATTTCGCTGTTTCTGGTTCCCAAGTTTCTGGTCAATGAGGATGGCACGCTCGGCGAGCGTAATGATCTGTTTTGCCAATCCATAGAGCACAAGCTCGGCATTCACGGATCACCAACCTGCGTGATGATTTATGGTGACGGATTTGAAGGCCGGGATCCCGGTGCGATCGGCTATCTCATCGGTGAGGAAAACCGCGGCCTCAACTGTATGTTCACGATGATGAACAACGCTCGTCTGAATGTGGGAACGCAGGGGGTCTCGATCGGCGAAGCTGCATATCAGCACGCGCTCGCTTATGCGAATGACCGCAAACAGGGAAAGGCGGCCGATTATGACGGGCAGGGCATGGCGCCGATCATCCACCACCCGGATGTTCAGCGCAATCTGCTGACAATGAAATCCATGACGCAGGCCGCGCGTGGCATTTGTTATACAACCGCCCATGCGCTGGACATGGCGCATGCAAAGGATGGCGATGACGCTAAATTCTGGGATGAGCGAGCAGGCCTCCTGACACCGATCGCCAAGGCGTTTTCAACCGATATAGGTTGCGAAGCGGCCACCATCGGCGTTCAAATTCATGGTGGAATGGGTTTCATTGAAGAAACCGGAGCTGCGCAATTCATGCGCGATGGCCGCATCAATCCGATCTATGAAGGCACGAACGGAATTCAGGCGATCGATCTCGTGACCCGTAAATTACCGCTTTCAGGTGGCGAGTGCGTCAAAGCCTATATTGCGGAATTGCGGGAAATCGTGGAACAGGTTCGCGGAGCAAATCACGATGGGTTTGGCAATACTGCCGAACTGCTTGATCTCGCCATCAACGACGTTGCTGAAACAACGGACTGGATGCTGGAAAAACTTGCAGGCGGCGGCATGGATCAGGCTCTTGCCGGGGCAACGCCCTATTTGCGACAGTTCGGATTGGCTGCGGGCGGTTGTTATCTCGCGAAAGCCGGTCTGGCAGACCAGGACAATGCGAGGGCAGGACTTGCGAGGTTCTTCGTCGAAAACTTTGCGGTCGAATGCGCGGCCTTGAAAAATACCGTAACCGGAGGGGCAGAAAGTCTGCTTGCGGCCGGAGAATTGCTGAAAGCAGGATAACCATGACAGACGTAAACGATCACATTCTGGCTCATGTAAAGGATGGAGTAATGACCGTCCGGATGAATCGGCCTGACAAGAAAAACGCGATTACCGGGGACATGTATGCCCGCATGGCAGAGGCTTTTGACGAAGCGAATGACAATGATGATGTAAACGCCATTCTGATTTTGGGCACCCCAGGCGCTTTTTCATCAGGAAATGACATCGCTGATTTCATGAAAGTCGCCATGACCGGAGAACGGTCTTCGATGGCGGTGTTCGATTTTCTCGAACGCATCATCATGGCTCCCAAGCCGCTCGTTGCTGGTGTGGATGGGCTTGCAATTGGTGTTGGTACGACCATGCTGCTGCATTGTGACTATGTGGTGGCATCAGGAAACTCCAGGTTCAAAACTCCGTTTGTTGATCTGGGCCTAGTGCCCGAAGCAGGTTCCAGCCTGATCGCGCCGCAATTGCTCGGTCATCACAATTCATTCGCCCTGCTTGGAATGGGCGAAGGATATGACGCCGAAAAAGCCAGGCAAGCCGGTTTCGTCAATCAGGTAGTTGATCCTGAAATACTTGAAGAAACCGCAAAGGCAGTCGCAGCCGATCTGGCTTCGAAGCCGAAACAGGCACTGAAATTGTCACGCGATCTCATTCGCGGTGACCGCACGCCAATATTGGAGCGGATGCGTGAGGAGGCTGTTCTGTTTGGTGAAAGGCTCGAGTCCGATGAAGCGAAACAGGCCTTCATGGCATTCATGGCCAAAGGCCAGAAAAAGGCTGGGTAAGTCAGAGATCGACTTCCAGATTTGGCCAGATAGCACCCCAGTTTTTCGCCTGCACGCGGTTCGTGTAGTGATCAAATTTTGCCTTGCCTGATGGGGTTGGCCGGACGCGCATGCTCATCAGATCTTCAAAGCCGTGGGGCGCAATAACCGAAATTGTGTCATCGCGGTTAAGCCGTACGGCTACGCAAGTTGGTGTTTCGAGCCAGAACCGCAGCGCATCTTCAGTGCCTTTGTAAGGCTTGTCCCCGTTCCGTAGATGCATCCGAGCCTGATTGCGAACGGACCATGGAACACCAGGCATGGCTTTCTGAAATTGCTTTTCCAGATCAGTCTCCCGGTCTTTAGAAATGTCATCGGGATCGAAATACAGGACATCTACATCTTGAAGGGGTGTCATGGTTTCGAAACCATGGAGGTGATCCCATACTACATTGCGGACAAATCCCGCACCAATGGCCCAATCGGGAAGGAGAAAATCGCGCGCTGTTTCGAGGCACTGAATGTGGAACGCACTTTTTTTGAGAACACTCTCAACGAGTAAGTCAGGTTGCGTGAAGTGCATTCGGGTTTCTTTTCCTGTCTTTGCCGATGATGATTGGACCGCACTTAATTTATTTCGAGTGTCATTTGTAAGTTTGAAATCGCCACTTACCGTTTGTTGAGCAATGCGACCACTTCCACATGCGGTGTATATCTAAATTGATCAATTGGTATTATTTGTGAAATTTCGTTTCCACCATCGGTCAATATCCGCAAATCCCGCGCAAGGGTAATGGGGTTACAGGATACGGCGGCGATCTTCTCTACTTTTGATTTTGCGATTTGGTTGGCCTGTTTTTCTGCCCCGGCGCGCGGGGGATCGAACACTAGTCCGTCAATTTTCTTCAATTCCTGAAAACCAACGGGTCGTCTGTCGAGGTTACGTCCTTCGGTTTTGACCTGTTTCAATCTGCCACCGGTTTCCCGCCATGCCCTGTCCAGTGCAATGAGCGCGTTATCGTTTTCTTCGACAGCCCAAACAGTTGAATTTTCTGCCAGCCGCAAAGCAAAGGTGCCTATCCCACAGAATAAATCTGCAACGTTTTTGCAATCGTACAGGTGTGCACAAACCAGTCGGGTCATGGTCTGCTCCGCAGTTTCTATGGCTTGGACAAATGCCGATGGGGGCGGAATGACATTGCATTGCCCCATTTTCAGAACCGGTTTTTGTTTCTCTATCAGAATCTCGCCATCGCATGAGAACCGGGCGAACCCTAGAGCAAGAGCTTTGCGCGCAAGCACATCCTTGATCGTGGTCTTGAGTCGGGCCGTGCCTTCAAGGCCTAAATCCAAACCGTTCTCGCTTGCGAGAACCGTAAGTCGGAAGGAATTTTTTGTAGTTGGCAGAGATTCGCAGAGTTTCCTGATGTCCGGCAAACGATCTGCGATTTCCGGCAGCAAAAGCGGGCATGCGTCGAGCGGTATGATCGTGTCGCTAAAGCGCTCAACAAATCCCAGGCTCAGACCGTGATTTGTTTTTCGGACGCTGAACGTGCACTTCCGCCTTGTGGATTCGGAGAAACTGACAAGGGGTTCGACCCTTTCATCAAGTCCGGCTTTGGCCAGCGCAGATCTCACAAGTTCCTGTTTCCACTCACCGTAATGGGAGTGTCCGAGATGCTGGACCTGACAACCTCCACAAGACCCAAAGTGCCGGCAACTGGGTTCAACCCGTGCAGGTGAAGGTTTCACAATGCTGTCCAGTTCTTTCCGCGGTCCCTTGCCGGAAACGACGACATGCTCTCCAGGTAGCGTGAAAGGAACATAAGTTGCCCTACCATCGACAAACACAACACCGTCTCCCTGCTTGCCGAGATGATCAATTACAAATTCATCCATGCTTCATACCTGCCAGCAGAAATTCCTGATTGCCATCACCACCAGGAAGGGGAGAGGGCATAAAATGGGTTGCTTTCCATCCTGGAAACTCATCCAGCCAATTGCGTACACTTTTAGCTGTTTCCAACGCAAGGTGGCTGTCGCGCACAACACCACCCTTGCCAAGCCCAACCCTGCCCACTTCAAATTGTGGCTTGACCAGAAACACCCCGATTGCCTTTTCTGCCGCGATTTCCAGTGCAGGTGGCAAGGCAAGTTTCAGGGATATGAAACTGACGTCACTGGTCAGGAATTCCGGCCCTTTACCTGCAAGATGGTCAATCCGTAGGTCTCGTGCGTTGATGCCTTCGAGATTTGTCAATTTGGGATGATTTCGCAGGCAGGGTGCCAATTGGTCATGGCCGACATCCAGCGCATATACGTGGTCCGCACCAAGCTGGAGCAAGACCTGACAAAAGCCACCGGTTGAGGCGCCAATGTCCAGAGCGGTTCGTCCAATCGGACTGAAACCAGTCTCCGATAAGCCATGCACCAGCTTCAGAGCTGCTCTTGAAACATATTGCAGCGCGGGATCGTCTATCCTTACCGCATCATCATCGCCGACTGTCCGTGATGGTTTTGCGGAAAGGTTGTTATCAAGTGAAATGCATCCACGCAGAATTGCATCGCGTGCCCGGGCACGCGACGGATAAAAACCCTTATTGACCAGCCATTCATCAAGGCGTGTTTTCATGCCTGTTCCTTGGAACAGGTCGAACACAAAGACAAGTGGAGGATCAATCGATCAGTCTAGGGGGTTTCCGTACCGGTCAAACTTTTCCCATACGATCCGTTTGGACCTGTTGGCCGTATTACGGTCTACACTGCCGGTAAGCGTGTAGTCGATCTCATCGAGAAAGTTCGATACGATCGGCGGAAACTCGGAATCCTTTGCTGGCGGAACCCAGGTCGGTTCAGGCAAGAGGTTGGCTTGCTCGTCCTCTTTTTTCAGCAGTTTGTTGGTGATCATGAACGGTATTTCATCGTAGTCGATTGAACCGCGCAGCTCTCCGACTTTTCCTGCCGCAATCTTTGCAGCAGCATCGGCGATACTCTGGTCGTAGCGGCCTTCGTTGGCGAGTGCAAACCCGGTTGCGATCAACAATATAGATCCGCCAGTTGTGATTATTTTACCCGCCATTGCAACTTTGCTCCAGAAACTCAATTCCGGGAAACTGTGCCATATTGGGGTTAGGGAAGCGGTAAGGAAACTGGTAAATGAAATGTTAAAAACAGGTTTGGGCGATTGCCATAACGCGGGTGATGAAAACATCTTGTCCGGCAACCTGCCAAAGCCACAATGTGCCACCTATCATCAACCCGCTGAGTATCGCTGTTAAGCCATTCGTAATCCAAGTGATCATGTCATCCCTCGCCGGAACAAACTCTGAATACTTAACCATTCTCAACCAGGCGCTTTAATTTCGCAATTGCAGTATCCGTGTTTTCATCAAATGATATTGTCCCCTGAAAACTGCCGTCTGTTCTGAACAGCATGACAAATGCAGAATGATCCATGGTGTAATCATCTTCATCCAGATCCACACGTTTGGCATAAACCTTGTAACCTTTTAGGGTTTTGGTCATTTCTTCCGGAGAACCGGTCACGCCGATGATGCGCGGATCAAATGCGTTGACATAATCATTCATGATTTCAGGTGTGTCGCGTTCGGGATCAACGGAGAAAAAATAGAAGTCGATCTTGTCACTGTCGGGACCCAGATCCTTCATCCAGCCCGCCGCCTGAAGCAGGGTTGCCGGACAGATGTCCGGACAATGAGTGAAGCCAAAAAATATCGCATGCCGCCGGCCTTCCAGGTTGGCCTGAGTTAACGGAGCTCCGGTGTGACTGACCAGATTGAACGGACTGCCGATTTTGACCGCAGACTGGTTGGCAACCTGAGTAGGTTGTTTTTGCGACAACCAGAGATAACCGGAAAAGCCGGCCATTACTGCAACCATGCACCAGAGAATTATTCGGAGTGTTTTCATGCTCTTTGGTTTCCAAGATTTTCATCCAGCTTTAAATTCATGCCGAATTCAGTTCAAATCAAGTCATTGTCAGGGCATGCGACAGATTGCCGGGCAAATTAATTCAGGAATCCAGCGGTTCGGTTCCCTGGGGTTTGCCGGAGCTATCAAGCCTGATTTTCTCGACGCGGTCTTCAGCGGCTGACAAGAGCTTGCGGCAATGCTGGCGTAACGCTTCGCCCCGTTCGTAGTGCGCAATGGATTGATCAAGTGGCACATTGCCCTGCTCTAGACTTTCCACGATCTTTTCCAGTTCGTCGAGCGCTTGTTCAAAACTCAGCTTATCTATTTCTTTGTTCGTATCTGTCATCGCTTTTAACGCCTAACCTGTCATCATCCGGTTTACATGGGCAGCTGCTGATTCCGCAAGACCCTGCAAATCATATCCACCCTCCAGTAAGCTGACGACCCGGTTTTCCGAATGTTTTTCGGCGATTTCCAGGAGTTTTCCTGTTGCCCAGTCGAAGTCCTCGTCAATTAGATTGAGGCCTGCAAGCGGATCGCGGAAATGCGCATCGAAACCGGCTGAAATCATCAGAAGATCGGGTGCAAAATTGTCGACTGCCGGAAGAATGCGCTCCCGGAAGGCCTGTTTGAACTTTGAACCGTCATCACCATTACTGAGGGGTGCATTAAAGATATTTCCGGCACCGGTCTCAGACAGGGCACCTGAACCGGGATAGAGCGGCATCTGGTGGGTGGAGGCAAACATCACCGATGGATCATCGTAAAAAATGTCCTGGGTGCCATTTCCGTGATGGACATCGAAATCGACGACTGCGACCCGTTCAGCGCCGTGTTTTTTCTGTGCATAGCGGGCAGCAATGGCGATATTGTTGACGAGACAAAAACCCATTGCGGTTGTTTTTTCCGCATGATGTCCCGGAGGCCTCATGGAAACGAAAGCATTATCTGCTTTTCCTTCAAAAATACTGTCGACCGCATCCATGGCTGCACCACACACATGGAGCACGACTTCCCAACTTTTCGGGCTTGCACTGGTATCTGCATCAACCACTGCCAGTCCGCTATCGGGTATATTGTTCTGCACCATCTTCAGAAAAGATGCCGGATGGGCCAGTTCAAAATAGGCTGGGTCGCCTTTGGGTGCCTCGATCCGCTCGAGTGCATCAAATCGATTGTCCGAAAATGCCTCGTCCAGAGCACGGATGCGATCCGGACGCTCCGGATGTCCAGTAGGGGTTATATGTTCTACACTGAGCGAATGTGTGTAAAGTCGGGTCGTAATGTCGTATCTCCTCGATACAAGATGAAGATAAGCCGGAAAATCAAGGCCTACCTTTTCGTAACTCTGTAAATTTTACCGTCATCAAGGCCGACCACAAATTCCGGCTTGCCGTCATTTTCCCGGGCCAGAATTGCCCGGTCAATCCGGGCCGGCATTTGTACGCGATCGAGCTCAACAAACCGTGTTCCCTGAATTCCAATGAAAACCAGTTCGTTCCTTCCAAGCGAGGGTATCGCCAGGTCGGGAATGCCATTGTTGTTTACATCAGCAACGGCTGACAGTCGCAGTTCGTTGGAGCCGATGAAGTGGTTGGAGTAACCTGAAGCGCCGGCTATGCGAACCAACCGGTCATTGCGATATCTGTAAATTTGCAGGATGCCGGCCAGATGGGGTGTCACAACAATGGCAATGTCCGGTCGGCGGTTACCGCCGAATTTCTTGATCTCGGCAATGTTCAGCCAGCGGTTGGATGTCCCGATGAACGGGGTCTGTGCAATTTTGACAAATGCATTTCCGTTTAAATGAAAAACCGCAACGGAAGCGCCTTCGAATTGTGACGAAAGGATTGTGATAACTTCCGTTCGCCCGTCCAGATCCAGGTCTGCAAGTCGCGGCGTAATATCCTCAAACACCTCAGTTGAAGGAAGTCGAAATGTGTAGGTTTCGCCCCTGTTATTCTTGACTTTGAGCGCACCGGCTTCAATTCCGTCACCCAGGACTGCATGTCCGTAGCGGGTTGTCGGCTCTGAATACCAGGCCTCGACAATATCGCCGGTTCCTGTGGCAATCCGACCGTCGGGCAATCCGTTTTCTGCAATTGCCCGCTCATCTGGAACAATTTCCGGAGGAATGGATTCATCAGTTATTTCTTCAACAATCCATTGCGGTTGCAGCGGGTTCAGGCTTTCCGGCAACGGACTCGTCTGGGCGATAGCCTCCATGGAGAAACCAGTCGTCAGAAAAACCATTGATAGGATGAAGGCAAATCGGGAAATCATAATCAGTCGTCCGTCAACGTTTCAGAAATTTTTATACCAAATCCTTCAAGTCCCACGTAGTGGCGTTCACGCGAAGCATATAACTTGATCGATTCAATCCCGAGATCGCGCAGGATTTGCGCACCGAGACCGATTTCCAACCATTCATCTTCCCGCGACTGA
This sequence comes from Pseudomonadota bacterium, assembly GCA_039029255.1. Lineage (GTDB taxonomy): Bacteria > Pseudomonadota > Alphaproteobacteria > Rhizobiales > Rhizobiaceae > JAALLB01. The sequence goes on from JBCCGN010000015.1 coordinate 24,467, forward strand.
GCCGTTTCATGATTCTCCCGGTCACCCTCCAGCAACGCGCTTTTCCGCCGGTGATGAGCTGCTGCCACACCAACTGACCCTTCCCTGAGATAAACGATGACACCACGGCCTGCCGTCGACATTTTCGTGAGCATGGAACGCAACTGGTCCGATGCACCAAATGCATCATTAATGACCGATTCAATCTGTAATCTCACAGGTACATCCTGTCCGTCACGCACATCTCCAAAAACCACTGCCAGGTGATGCATCGCATCCCATTTTGTTTTGTAGGTGTAAGCCTGTGCCGGGCCGCCGGACGTTTCGATCGGGAATGTTTCAATGCGTTCAATCAGACTTTCCTGGCGTTGCCGATATGAAATCAGGTCAGCCACCGAAATCGTCTTGAGGTTATTGGCCTCGGCAAAAGCCATGACTTGAGGCCCGCGCATTACGGTCCCGTCATCATTTACCAGTTCCGATATCACACCTACTTCCGGAAGCTCCGCAAGCCTGCAAAGATCTACTGCCGCCTCGGTATGGCCTGACCGCATAAGCACTCCACCCTCCTTGGCAACCAGCGGAAAAATATGTCCGGGACGGGAAAAATCGCCGGCTCCGGAATTCGGATTTGCTAGTCCCCTGACTGTCGACGTTCTGTCATCCGCCGAAATTCCGGTTGTCGTTCCATGTTTGTAATCCACGGAAACTGTAAAGGCTGTTGCATGAGGATCATCATTGTCCGCAACCATTGGGTTAAGATTGAGCCGTTTCGCTTCAGGGACCGTCATGGGTGCACAGACGATGCCGGATGTATGGCGGACTATGAATGCCATTTTCTCTGGCGTGCAGTGAATTGCTGCTACAATCAGATCGCCTTCGTTCTCGCGGTCATCGTCATCCGTAACGACAACGATCTCACCAGCTTCGAACGCGCGAATTGCATCAACAATCTTCTGCTGGTCATATCCCATTACATTTTTCCCGTCTGGCCACGATGCATCAGATAGTGGTCAGCCAGCGCGCAGGCAACCATTGCCTCTCCTATCGGAACAGCCCGGATACCAACACATGGATCGTGTCTTCCTTTTGTGACGATATCTACCTCTTCACCGCTTTTGGTGACGCCTTTCCTTGGGGTCAGCATCGATGACGTAGGTTTCACGGCAAAACGGGCGACAATTGGTTGTCCGGTGGAAATCCCGCCCAGAATTCCTCCGGCGTTGTTGGAAAGAAATTGTACGTTACCGTCATTTCCCATGCGCATTTCATCGGCGTTTTCCACTCCAGTGATGGAGGCAGCCTCAAAGCCGTTTCCGATTTCGACGCCCTTTACTGCATTGATTGACATCAGGTGTGAAGCAATATCCTGATCCAGTTTGGCATAAATCGGTGCTCCAAGTCCGGCAGGTACGTTCTCTGCAACCACTTCTATTACAGCTCCAACCGAACTTCCGCTTTTCCTTATTCCATCCAGATAATCAGCCCATTCATCTATGGCAGAAGCATCAGGACAGAAAAACGGATTTTCGTTTACCTGCTCCCAGCTCCAGTTGTCGCGGCTGATGGTTTTTTCACCCATCTGAACCATGGCTGCGCGAATATTGGTCTGTGGCAGAACTTTCCTTGCGAGGCCTCCCGCAGCTACTCTGGCTGCGGTTTCGCGGGCAGATGATCTGCCGCCTCCGCGATAATCACGGATTCCGTATTTGACGTCATAAGTATAATCAGCATGGCCCGGACGGTAACGTTCCTTAATCTCAGAATAGTCTTTGGAGCGTTGATCCGTGTTCCTGATCATCATAGATACCGGTGTTCCTGTCGTCACCAGACGATCAGGGTCATTCTCCATGGCCAATACGCCGGAGAGCACTTCAACTGCGTCCGCTTCGCGCCTCTGTGTCGTGAACTTTGACTGACCCGGTTTGCGCTTGTCGAGGAAGGTTTGGATCTCTGCAACCGTGAACTCAATTCCTGGTGGGCAACCGTCCACCACGCAACCCAATGCAGGTCCGTGGCTTTCACCCCAGGTCATGACCCTGAACAGATGTCCGAAAGAATTAAATGACATTGATGATTCCAGAAATTGCTATGCGTTCTTAGAGCAAAGTCAGTGGCTTGAAAAGCTGGTAGCTGATGGTTTCGAACAGGCTGAAGTTGTCAGATGAGTTGTTCGGTACCATCGGAAAACAAAAAAACCTTGTCCTGCGGGAAAGGGTATCTTGCAACCTCATCGGTGGGGACACCGGCCACGTGATGTCGCATCACCCTGCCTACTGCTCCATGCGCAGTGACAATATATTTTCGATTTGCATCAAGACTTTGATGCCACTCAGCTATTCGAGAGAGTACATCCTCCTGGCTCTCGCCGTTTTCCGGCCTGAACGACCAGGCGTTTTGCTTGCGGAAATAGTAAAGTTCGCGATTCTGCTGCTTCAACTCGGGTTGTGTTGTTCCTTCAAGGGTGCCGTAGCTGACTTCCGTAAGCCGGCCATCTACCTCATAATTCGGTGTATCGACCCCCATGGCGCGTTGAATAATTTCCATTGTTTCAGTTGCCCGGCACAATGGGCTGGATATGAATTCAAAGCCGTTCGCATTTCCAAGCAACCCGGCAAGCTTTTTACCATTATTGCTGGCCTGTTCCCGTCCAATGTCATTCAATGGGATATCACGCCGCCCCTGAAACCGCTCTTCTGCGTTCCAGTCGGTCTGGCCATGCCGTACATAATAGACTGTCGGTCCGGCCATTGCGAAACAGTTAGTCCTTCACAACTGAAATATCGGGAGCGTCAACCGCCTTCATGCCGACCGTGTGATAACCGGAATCAACATGATGAACCTCGCCTGTTACCCCTCTGGACAAGTCAGAAAGCAGGTAAAGTGTTGAATCGCCCACTTCTTCAATGCTGACTGTACGTTTTAGCGGTGAATTGTACTCATTCCACTTCAGTATGTATCGGAAATCACCGATACCGGACGCCGCAAGTGTTTTTATAGGTCCGGCTGAAACCGCGTTCACACGTATATTCTGGTTACCAAGATCAACGGCAAGGTACTTTACAGACGCCTCGAGCGCGGCCTTGGCAACCCCCATCACATTGTAATGCGGCATGACCTTTTCCGCTCCGTAATAGGTAAGCGTTACCATGGAACCACCATCTGGCATCAGCTTCTCGGCGCGCTGTGCCACGGCAGTGAATGAGTATACCGATATATCCATGGTGGTGCGGAAATTTTCTGCTGACGTATCCACGTAACGTCCGGTAAGTTCATCCTTGTCGGAGAATGCGATTGCATGAACCAGAAAATCAATTTTGCCCCATTGTTTCTCGATATTCGAGAAGACGGCATCAATCGAAGCCTGATCCGTGACATCACATTCGCCTGCGACAAATGCATCGAGTTCTTCGGCCAGCGGCTCTACCCGCTTTTTCAGGGCTTCTCCCTGGTACGTTAACGCAAGCTCGGCACCGGCTGCCCGACAGGCGCTGGCGATACCCCATGCGATCGAACGCTTGTTAGCTACACCCATCACCACGCCGCGTTTTCCAGCCATAAGCCCGCTGGTATCACCCATTTTCTGTTCTCCGGTCGTCATTGTGGGGTTATTGATACACGCTCAATACTTTGCGTTATCTTAAATTCGAAACCCTTTTTCGCAGGATATGCCATAAGCGATAGACTACCGCAAGGAATGTATTACCCGTCGGAATTCACATTTTTCAAGAAATTCGCTAGCGATTCAAGCTCGTCCTGCGGTAACTGAATAGACGCAGCAGCAAGGAGATCGCCTTGGCCGCCACCCTTTTTCGGCAATCCCTTTCCGCGTAGCCTGAACACTTTACCCGAATTGGTTCCGGGTGGGATTTTCAGTGAGAGGCGACCGTCTGGAGTGTCGACCGCGACTGTACCGCCCAGAACCGCAACCTTCAATGGAACCGGGACTTCGGTTCTGAGGTCATTGCCTTGCTTTAGAAATTTTGCGTCGTTTCTGATCACCAGAGTGATCAGTATATCCCCCTGTTGCCTGCCTGGTGCGGAATGCCCCTGTCCTTTCAGGCGTATTGTATTTCCGTCTTCAGATTCAGGCGGGATCGATACCGAAATCTGTTTTCCGCTCGGCAAGGTAACAAAAGTCTTGCCTCGCATAAGTTCCTCGATCGTGATGGCCGTCTTCATCTCTATATCGAGGGAACGGTCTGCGCGTCGCTGTTGGGCCTGACCGGCATTCCCAAATGGATTGCCACCACCGAACCCGCCGCCTTGACTCTGCCCTCCGAATGCAGATCCGAATATGTCGTTTAATATGTCTTCCGCCCCGTGAAAACCACCCGATCCGAATGGATTGCCGCCTTGGGATCTTCCGAAACCGCCTCCTGCGCCACCCTCAAATCCGGCAAAACGGGGATTTCCTTTTTCGTCTATTTCTCCGCGATCAAATTGCGCGCGTTTTTTGCTGTCCCCCAGGATTTCATAAGCCTGGGTGGCCTCCGCAAACTTCGCTTGCGCGTTCGAATCTTTCTTGTTTTGGTCCGGGTGGTACTTCTTCGCCAGTTTCCGGAAAGCAGATTTAATGGCTTTCTCGTCCGCCGATTTGGAAACCCCCAGAACCGAATAAGGGTTAGACATATCCATACTCGTTTCGGGCAATACCAAGCTGCCCAAACAATCACAGTTGTATTCAATATGGGAAATTTTGCTTGGGAATTAAAGGGTTTGTATGACTTTAGCCGTCAGCCTTCAAGAACCAGGACAGAACCCAGAAACCTTTGCGCAGTTCGCAGGTCTCGCCGTTGTAAAGGGAGATGCCCATGAATGTATCGACGGTTGTCTGAAACTTCTTGCACTGTTGGCCATGACTGCCTGTGAAGCGGTCAATTGCGGTTATCGTGCCCTTGTTGCCGGTGTCAGGATTTTGCCATGCCAGAAGCCCGGAGCTATCTGCATCTGCAACCACTGTTTTGATGATTTCAGCATCATCTGAACCGATGCCTTCCGATTCAACCGGTTTCGCGACCGAAGTAGTGACGAGTTCATCCCGGGTATCAACAGAACCAAGGTTTGATGAGACTGAGCAGCCTGCCAGCATCATGACAGCGGCGGATAGCGCCACGGCCTGTCTGATCCGGTTGACAGGTTTGCACTCTTGTTCGATATGCAAGAGTGAAATGCTGTCCGGTGTTTTGCTGCCGTATTTTCCTGGCATGTTAGACATGGCCTAACTCATTACAATTAAGGATAATTTTTATGGATGATCAGCCATCGGGGTTAAAAAATGGTGACCGTACTGAAGAAAATCCGTTGGAGTTGTTTAATGCTTGGTTAACATCGGCGGAAGATTCAGAACCCAATGACCCATCCGCCATGTCTCTGGCTACCGTTGATTCAAGCGGATTGCCGAATATTCGTATGGTACTAATGCGTCGATTTGATGACCGCGGTTTTTGTTTTTTCACGAATTTTGAAAGCCAGAAGGGTGAAGAGCTTTTGGCATCTCAAAAGGCTGCGGCCTGCTTCCACTGGAAAACGCTTCGAAAACAGGTGCGTATCCGGGGTGAAGTAGAAGTGGTCAGCGATGAAGAGGCTGACGACTATTTTTATTCGAGACCACGGGGTTCCCGGATTGGAGCGCATGCATCAAAACAATCGCGTCCGCTCGAGAGCCGATTTGCTCTGGAAAAGGAAGTCGCCAAATATACAGCGAAGTTTGGTACCGGCACGATTTTACGTCCTGACCATTGGTCGGGCTTCCGCATTAAACCTCTGTCGATTGAATTCTGGAGTGACGGCAAATTCCGGCTGCATGACCGGAAGCGATTTGATCGCAAGGGGCTGGAAGCGCCCTGGGAGGTGGTGAGGTTGTATCCCTGAGGCGCCTAGAGCGAAAGTTCCGGTATGCGGAGAAAGCTTCTGATTTAAGATTCAGCAGTTATCTGGAATACGACAAGCCACCAATTCGCAAGAGATGTCGACATAAGACATTTGCTAATATTGCAATATCAGAATTCAAAAAATAAAATAACAAACACTGAACTGTTGAATTGTTGGAAAATTTAAATGCAAGATTCAAAGAAAATTGAACTTCTATTCGAACACAAATTGCAAACGAGACGGATTCTCCTGGAAAAATTACTACTCGCAGGGTTGTTGATTGTTGCGGCGGTATTTGGAAACTTTTTGGTAGAAAAGTACAAAAGCGGCCTTGTTGAAAGAAAGTTTCTACTTGAAAAGCGCTTGGCCGCTATCGAAGAAATTGGCGGTGTGTACAGTCAACTAACACTCCATTTTAGAAACGCCACTAGTTCTAGTGGAAGCTCAGATGAGCAACTAAGAAAATACAAAGAGGATATTGAGAACTTTTCCCATTTAGTCGGAAAAAAAGGAATGCTTTTTGATGAAAAGTACGAAGAGCGTTTCAAAAACCATCTTTGGACCCATTTGGCGGCCACTGAAATGCAGGGTGAGATGACTAAGGATCATTACGCTTTCGGGTTGATCATCTTCCAAGATTTTGAAAACCTTACTAGAGAACTACTATGGTCTGAAACAATAAATTCAGGTGCGACTGGTAAAAGTGCCCTTCAATTTGATATCAACTCTGGAATGAAAGCTACTGAGTTTTTTAACAAGAATTACGAACGATGGAAATCCCACTAAAAATCAGGTATTCAGTTATGATTTTTTGTCCGTCATCGGATGTTGCTCCTAAGTTGTTTCAATGATCACAGTACAACCCGAATGTCACAACAGCGACACAGTCAGTTTTGTAAAAAGGGCGCGAAACGGTCATTCACCGGGGCCTAGAAGCTAAACGCCCGTACCTCCTACGGTAACCGCATTCATCCGCAGGGTTGGTTGTCCGACGCCAACCGGCACGCCCTGGCCCTGTTTGCCGCACATTCCCATTCCTGTATCAAGGGCCATATCATTGCCGATCATCGCGATGCGCTGCATGGCTTCAGGCCCGGAGCCGATCAGGTTGGCGCCTTTTAGCGGACGGCCTACCTTGCCCTGTTTGATCTCATAGGCTTCCGTGCAGTCAAAGACGAACTTTCCGGATGTAATGTCAACCTGGCCTCCTCCAAAAGAAACCGCGTAAATTCCATCCTCGACGGATTCGAGAATTTCCTGCGGATCGTGTTCACCCGAAGTCATGTAGGTGTTGGTCATTCGCGGCATCGGCTGATGTGCGTAGGATTGCCGCCTGCCATTGCCTGTGGATTCAACACCCATCAGCCGGGCGTTTTGGCGATCCTGCATGTAACCCACCAGAATTCCGTCCTCAATCAGAACGGTCTCATTGGTTGGAGTCCCTTCATCATCGACAGACAAGGAACCCCGACGGCCATCGATTGTACCGTTATCGACAACGGTAACTCCCTTGGAAGCAACCTGTTGCCCCATTGAATCGAAGAATGCGGAAGTCTTCTTGCGATTGAAATCGCCTTCGAGACCATGGCCGACTGCCTCATGCAGCATTACACCGGGCCAGCCTGATCCAAGCACAATGTCAAACGTGCCCGCCGGTGCTGGAACAGCTTCGAGATTGACGAGTGCCATCCGCAGAGCCTCATCAACCCCATATTGCCATTTATCTTCGGTAAGAAAATCCGCATAGGATGACCGACCGCCGAAACCGTAGCTGCCGGTTTCCTGCCGATCACCCTTTCCGGCGACAATGTTTACGCCAACCCGGACCAATGGTCGAATGTCCGTAACATAGTGTCCATCTGCACGCAGGATTTCCACACGCTGCCAGCTTGCAGCCAGGGACACGCTGACCTGTCGAATTCGATCATCCAGATTACGGGCATGGGCATCAATTGTTTCAAGCAGCTTTACCTTTTCCTCGAAGGACGGGGAACCGATCGGGTTTTCTTCGGAATAAAGTTTTCGATTTGTGCCCTTTGGTCCTGCAGCGTAGCTACCGCCTTCCCTGGACTGTACGGATTGAACCGCTGCACAGGCTCTCTTCAAACCGGCTTCACTCATGTCCCCGGAATGCGCATAGGCGGATACTTCACCGGCCACAGCGCGAAGACCAAATCCTTGGGATGTGTTGAAGTTCCCCGCTTTCAGTTTGCCATTGTCAAAGACCAGGGTTTCCGATTCACTGTATTCGGCGAACAATTCCCCGTCATCGGCTTTTCCGATCGAATCTCGAAGCATTGCCTCAACGGATTGCCGGTCGATATCAAATTGGTCGATCAGTGATTCCATTCGTTTCTCCATCAAACGCCGTTATCAGGTTAATGGACAAGTTTGAACTCAAATGCAAACCATCCAGGGACACATATATCAGCCGTTCAATCGTCTAAGTACAAGTACATTAGGAAAATGACGTTCTGGCGTCGCAGGTAGAACGCCTATGTACGGGCCAAAACCTAGAACGGTTTGATAAGCGGCAAACTTACGGAATTCTGGAGTAGCCCTCTGAGAAGCCGTTAAGGTCCACCGGAAATCCTACGCCCTCTTCGGGAGTGGGGAATACGGAAAGGTAAGCCTGCGAACCCGCTTGCAGGGTTTTCAATAATTCTCCGCGAAGTTCGACTTCCACATAACAACCGTCCTGAAAACACCGAACGAAATAGGCGCGTCCAAAATCCTTTCCATCAACCACAAGACCGACTCCGAACGGCAGTAACACGCCAAGCGGTGTTTGAATGCGCAGATATTCATTCTCCCGGTCCAGTGTGCGGATAACCAGCAAATTGAGGCCCAGTTCGGGTCTGTTTTTGTCAATCAGCGTTTGCATCAGCGCGCATTGCTCCCTTGGAGCACCAGCGGGGGTATCACACACGAGCTGCCAGTCGCCGTGGGTGGATTTTACGATGCCCTGAGCAGTGGATTGGCTTGCCATGAGTGCAAAAAGCGCAACTGCCACCAATAGCGAAGTCACAGGTTTCAAGAAAAAGCGCATCCAAGTCCCCGAATCATTACTGTTTTTTGGCATTTCGCGAAGAGAATTTCCAATAAAAACACAAATAGCAGTCGCTGCTGGTTTGGTTTCGGCCAAAACAGGCCCAAAAATGTGGTTTTTATGCGGACTTTTACGGGCATTGTCCTTCCATTGATTGGTATTCAAGATATTTTGATTCTGTAAACGGGCCGCCACAATTTGCTTATTGCACCTCTTGCGTGCAAATTTGCCGCACAGATTTATCCGCGCGGAAGATTGCCTACCTCGGCTTGTTATGGTTTGAAAAAACTGAAAAGGGAAAGATTCTTGCTAAAGTGGTTTTGCCCGCTAACTTGCACTAAAAGTCCGTATACCGAACTCATTGATTTGTGCGGATTTTGTTTGGGAGACAATTGATGAAAGCTGTCGCTTCGGTCATTTCAGCTGTCGGTGGATACTTCATGGTATCCTCGGCTCAAGCAGCTCAGCCAAAAGACTGGGGTCTGTGGCATCAGGAGCCTGCTTCGGACATGATGGCCAGCATCGAGTGGTTTGATCTTTATACGTTCTGGTTCATCACACCAATCACCATTTTTGTTCTGCTGTTGCTGCTTTATGTGATGGTGAAGTTTAATGCGAAGAGCAATCCAAATCCTTCCAAGACAAGCCACAATACCACGATCGAAGTGGTCTGGACTGTTGCTCCGATTGTAATCCTGATCGCGATTGCGATCCCGTCCTTTGAGCTTTTGGACAATCAGTTTGATCCCGGTGAGGAGCCGTCTTTGACCGTCAAGGCGACAGGTCAGTCCTGGTTCTGGGATTTTGAATATCAGGATGACAGTGATATTTCATTTTCATCCAATCTGATTGGGTCAAGCTATCTCGCCGGGAGTGAAGAAGCAGCGCAGGAAGAGCGCGAGGAACTCGGTAAAACCGATCTGGCCGAATATCCGAACCTTCTCTCCGTCGATAACGAGCTCGTCGTTCCGGTCAACGAAACCATCCGGGTGTTGGTAACGGCAGATCCTGCAGGCGTCATTCATGGTTTCGGACTTCCAGCCTTCGGATTGAAAATGGATGCGATACCGGGCCGTTTGAACGAGACATGGTTCAAGGCCAACAAGGAAGGCCTGTATTATGGTCAGTGTTCGGAGCTTTGCGGAGTAAACCACGCTTACATGCCGATCGGCATCCGCGTTGTAAGCCGGGATCAGTTTGAGGAGTGGCAGGTTAATGTACAGGCCGCCGGACTGGATCAGGCAAATCAGGAGCTGATTGCTTCTATCGAAGATGCGCGCAAGACCAACTTCGCTCTAAACGCCACACAAGAATAATCAGGGAATTGTAGTCAAAAAATGGCTTATACAGCTTCACACGATGCTCATGATCACAAGCCGGCCTTCTTCAAGCGCTGGTTTTATTCTACGAACCACAAGGACATTGGTACACTTTACCTGATCTTTGCAATATTGGCAGGCCTTGTTGGTCTCGCTCTTTCCATTGCGATGCGCGCTGAATTGCAGGAGCCCGGGTTGCAGTATTTCAGCAACCCGCACATGTACAACGTGTTTACGACCGGACACGGTCTCATCATGATCTTCTTTATGGTGATGCCTGCCTTGATTGGCGGCTTTGCCAACTGGATGGTTCCGATCATGATCGGTGCGCCGGACATGGCCTTTCCGCGTATGAACAACATCTCATTTTGGTTGCTGCCTCCGGCGTTTTTCCTACTTGTGCTTTCAATGTTTGTGGAAGGTCCTCCGGGCGCGACCGGTGTTGGTGGCGGCTGGACGATTTACCCACCGCTCTCATCAATTGCGGGACAACCCGGACCGGCGGTGGACCTGGCAATTCTGTCATTACACATCGCGGGCGCATCATCCATTCTCGGTGCGATCAACTTTATTACGACAATTTTCAACATGCGCGCCCCAGGCATGACACTTTTCAAGATGCCGCTGTTTGCCTGGTCAGTGCTGATCACGGCTTTCCTCCTGCTCCTGTCCCTGCCTGTTCTAGCTGGCGCAATAACAATGCTTTTGACGGACAGGAACTTTGATACAACATTTTTTGCTCCCGAAGGCGGCGGCGACCCAATTCTGTTCCAGCATCTTTTCTGGTTTTTTGGTCATCCTGAAGTGTACATCCTGATCTTGCCGGGTTTCGGCATCGTCAGTCATATCGTTTCAACCTTCTCGAAGAAGCCTATCTTTGGGTATATGGGTATGGCTCTGGCGATGGTTGCGATTGGAGCGGTTGGCTTCATCGTTTGGGCGCATCACATGTACACCGTGGGATTGTCGCTGGACACACAACGCTATTTTGTGTTTGCCACCATGGTGATTGCTGTTCCGACCGGGGTTAAGATTTTTTCCTGGATTGCCACTATGTGGGGCGGTTCAATGGAATTCCGTACACCGATGCTCTGGGCTATCGGGTTCATCTTCCTGTTTACTGTGGGCGGTGTGACTGGCGTCCAGCTCGCAAATGCCGGACTCGACCGTGCATTCCATGATACTTATTATGTAGTTGCGCACTTCCACTATGTGTTGTCCCTGGGTGCCGTGTTTGCGATCTTCGCGGCCTGGTACTACTGGTTCCCGAAAATGACGGGCTACATGTACAACTCGTTCCTCGCAAAGACGCATTTCTGGATGACGTTCATTGGCGTTAACCTTGTCTTTTTCCCTCAACACTTTCTTGGGCTCCAGGGCATGCCACGCCGTTATGTCGACTATCCGGATGCCTATGCGGGCTGGAACCTGGTTTCGTCATATGGCTCATATATCTCGGGTTTTGCCGTGCTGGTGTTCCTTTTCTCCATTTTAGAAGCTTTCCAGAAGAAGCGTGTTGCAGGCGACAATCCATGGGGCGAAGGTGCAACCACGCTTGAGTGGCAGCTGCCTTCACCACCACCGTTCCACCAGTGGGAAACATTGCCAAAAATCAAATAATGGGATTGTGCCGTCACAGACAATCTGGACGGCTCAGTATGCCGGGATAAAAGTTTTATGAGTGCAGAAACCGCATCAGTTGATCATAGCGAAGTAATCGTCTCGTCGGCGATGCCGCGGGACTATTACGAGCTGATGAAACCGCGGGTTATGTATCTGGTAATTTTTACCGCTATCATCGGCATTTTAATGGCGCCTGGGAGCATCAATCCCATGATTGCACTAATCGCTGTACTGTGCATCTCAATAGGTGCAGGCGCGTCTGGCGCACTTAACATGTGGTACGATGCGGACATTGATCGTGTTATGGCAAGAACCGCCAAACGCCCTATACCCGATGGCCGGATCGAACCGGATCAGGCGTTGGTTTTCGGGGTCGTACTGTCAGTATTCTCGGTAATGATGATCGGTGTCATGGTGAACTGGCTGGCATCTTTTCTGCTGGCTTTCACAATATTTTTCTACGCGGTCGTCTATACGATGTGGCTTAAGCGCTCGACACCGCAGAACATCGTTATTGGCGGAGCCGCAGGTGCGTTTCCCCCGATGATTGGCTGGGCGGTTGTTACCGGAAGTGTTTCACTTGAAAGCATCATACTGTTCGCCATCATCTTTCTTTGGACACCTCCGCATTTCTGGGCACTGGCCCTGTTCCGTCTACAGGATTATGAGAGTGCAGATGTTCCGATGATGCCAAATGTCCGGGGTGAATCTTCCACTCGGTTGCAGATATTCGTTTACGCAATTGCCCTTGGCCTGACCGGCATTCTGCCAGCGGCTTTCGGTTTTGCAAGTCTGGCTTACGGATTGTTCGCCGCGTTACTTGGCGGTATGTTCGTATGGTTTTCCTGGAAGGTTTTGAAAGAGGGCTCTGCCGAGAACAATTATGCACAGGAAAAGCGGTTGTTCGGCTATTCCATATTTTATCTTTTCGCGCTGTTTGCCGCGCTTGGTATTGATGCTGGCGTTTCACGGGTGTTTGGCTGATGGCAGACGGCGAATTCACAAATGAAACGGTCGAAATGACCGATAAGCAGAGAAAGGCGCAGAGAGCCCGCAATATCGCTTTGGCGATAATACTTACTGCGTTTGTTGTGCTATTGTATTTTGGAACATGGGCCAAACTCGGTGCCAACATATTGCAGAGGCCGATTTAGGGTAGAAACTAGGTGTCAGTGTCCACGGTAAAGATCATCGATAACAGTCCGCGTGAAAACATTCGCGTTGTAATGATGTGTGTAGCGATTGTGCTGGGCATGGGCGGTCTTGCGTATGCATCTGTCCCGCTTTATGAGCTCTTCTGCCGAGTCACAGGATATGGTGGTACAACCCAGCGGGTGGACAATTCTTTTGGGGTCCCCGTAATCGATCGTGACATAAATGTCCGTTTTGACGCCAATACAGCATCAAGCCTGCACTGGAACTTTGCGCCGGAAAAACGTGAGGTCACGGTCAAGATGGGTGAGCAGTTCGTCATAAACTACGTGGCGGAAAACCTCTCAGATGAACCTATCGTAGGAATGGCGAGCTTCAACGTTACACCACAGGCAGCTGGTTTGTTTTTTAACAAGATCGAATGCTTTTGCTTCACGGACACGTATATCGAGCCTGGTCAGATATTGGAAATGCCTGTGGTATTTTATGTTGATCCGGACATGGATCAGGAAAAAGCAATGAATGCGCTGAATACAATCACGCTTTCATACACATTCTTTGAAAGTAGCACTACGCCGGAAGAGATTGCCGCTGAACAAGCTGCAAACGCTTCCAGCGGAATTGAGAACGAGAAACTGTAAGGACTGAAACCGGCTTTGCCCGGCGGAAAATTGGAGCTTTGATATGGCTGACAGTCACAATGTAAACCACGATTATCACATTATTGATCCCAGCCCGTGGCCGTTCATTGGCGCCATCGCCGGATTGGTAACGGCTATCGGTGGGGTTTCATATATGCGTTCTCTTTCAGAGAGTGAGTTTGTGGTTGCGGGCATAAACCTTGCTGCAAGCGGACCCTGGATTTTGATCATCGGATTGCTTGGTGTTCTCTACACGATGTTCGCCTGGTGGTCAGATACTGTGAAAGAAAGCCATGAAGGTCATCACACAAGGGTGGTGTCGCTTCATCTTCGTTATGGCATGTTGATGTTTATCGCCTCTGAGGTGATGTTCTTCGTAGCCTGGTTTTGGGCATTTTTTGACGCCGCACTTTATCCCGGAGAATTGATACAGGAAGCCCGAGTGGAACACACCGGAGGCCATTGGCCGCCCGATGGGATTGAAGTTCTTGACCCATGGCATCTGCCGCTGTTCAATACAGTTATTTTGCTTCTTTCAGGCACCACAGTAACATGGGCTCATCATGCGCTTATCGAAGGGGACAGAAAAACCCTGAAAGGCATGTTGTTCGTGACAATTGTGCTGGGCGTTCTTTTCAGCTTCGTACAGGCTTATGAATATGCGGAAGCACCGTTTGCTTTCTCGGAATCGATTTACGGCGCAACGTTTTTCATGGCGACAGGCTTCCACGGGTTCCATGTTCTGATCGGTACGATCTTTCTTATTGTCTGCCTTTTCCGCGCGATGGCTGGACATTTTACCCCAGAAAAGCATTTCGGCTTTGAGGCTGCGGCATGGTACTGGCACTTTGTGGACGTCGTCTGGCTGTTCCTTTTCTGTTGTGTGTATGTCTGGGCGAGTTGGGGAGCTGCCATAGCCGCCCACTGAGGGATTAACGAAATAATGCACAAAAGGGCGGTCGAATTGATCGCCCTTTTGCCTTATGAGACGGTAATGGCCAAGAAAAATAAAACACTTGCGCAGGAACCAAATTACCTGACGCAATCCTTGAGCAAGGTCGGGTTGGGAAACTGCTGCCCTCGATGCGGTCAGGGAAAACTGTTCATCGGCATGCTTAAGCCTCATGACGCTTGCATCCATTGCGGACTTGATTACGCGTTCATTGACTCTGGCGATGGCCCTGCAGTTTTTGTAATCCTGATAATAGGATTTGTTGTGACTGCATTCGCTATGGCACTGCAGACCGCACTATCTCCACCCCTTTGGCTGCATATGCTCATCTGGATACCGTTGATAGTCATTCTGTCTGTATTGGGACTTCGGATTGCCAAAGGCATAATGATCGCGCTGCAATATCAGACCAGGGCGAAACAGGGCGAAATTGGTGAACGACTGTAATGCGCGGTTCCACGATCCTGATCCTGATTTGCATGTTGGTGGGGATTGTGATCCTTTCTGCGCTCGGCACCTGGCAGGTCAAGCGGTTGATCTGGAAGGAAGCGCTGATCGAGCAGGTCAACGGGCGTATAAGCCAGGATCCTGTAAGCCTGAGCGAACTGCTTTCCGAATCCTTGAAAAAGGAGGATCATGAATATCTGCCTGTTACAGTCGCCGGAACGTTTGACCATGATGGCGAAGTTTATTTTTTTACAACAAACAAACAGGGGGCGGCTGGCTGGAATGTACACACTCCCCTTCAATTAGAGACGGGTCGAACAATCATCGTAAATCGCGGATTTGTTCCGTTTGAATTGAAATCACCGGATGAGCGGTTACGCGGACAAATCGCAGGCATTCAGTCCGTTACAGGATTACTGAGGTTTCCACTGAAGGAAAAGCCATTTGGATCGCTTGCAAATTTTCCGGAGAAACGTGAATTCTACTGGCGGAACGTTCCAGAGATGTCGGCTGTTATGACACAAGATCAGGAAATTGAATTCCTTCCGGTAATTATTGATGCAGGAAAGACAGAAAATCCCGGGGGATGGCCACGTGGGGACACAACCATAGTTTCTTTTTCAAACAATCATGTGCAATATGCGGTTACCTGGTACGGGCTTGCTTTGACATTATTGGGTGTGGGTGGCTTTTTCCTGTATTCTCGGAGACAGAACAAAGATGGTTGAAAGACCTCGGTTGACATTGAAGTTGTGTGGCCCGCGCGGTTTTTGCGCTGGGGTGGATCGTGCCATCCAGATGGTTGTGCTTGCGTTGAAAAAATACGGTGCGCCGGTCTACGTTCGCCACGAGATTGTTCACAATCGCTATGTTGTCGAAGGGCTTGAAGAAAAGGGTGCTGTTTTCGTCAAAGAGCTGAATGAAATACCGCCTACCAATCAACCGGTGATATTTTCCGCTCATGGCGTCCCAAAATCCGTGCCAGAGAACGCTGAGCGTTTGAACCTGCTCTATCTGGATGCAACCTGCCCACTGGTTTCGAAGGTTCACAAACAGGCACTTCGTCATATTAGGCAAGGCAGACATGTTTTGCTGATAGGACACGCGGGTCACCCGGAAGTAATCGGAACAATGGGACAGGTTCAGGCTGGCGACATGACGTTGATTGAAGATGTTGCCCAGGCGATGACGTATGAACCCGAGGATGAAGATGCATTGGGTTTCGTGACACAGACTACCTTGTCAGTCGATGACACAGCGGAAATACTGAGAACCCTACAGAACAGGTTTCCCAACCTGCAGGCGCCCGCTGCAGAATCCATTTGCTACGCAACGACAAACCGTCAGGAGGTTGTCAAGCTTGCGGCTGGTGATGCCGATCATTTCCTGATCGTGGGTGCACCCAATTCGTCGAACTCTAAGCGACTGGTGGAGGTTGCCCGGAGAGCCGGCGCCCGCCGCTCCGTATTGGTTCAAAAAGCCGAAGACATTCCCTGGGATGAAATGGAAACAGCATCTGTCGTTGGACTTTCGGCAGGAGCATCAGCGCCCGAAATACTCGTCGAGGAAATTATCGAAGCTTTCCGGTCCCGTTATGACCTGCAACTTGATCTGGTGGAAACTGTCAAGGAGGATGAAGAGTTTCTGGTGGCGCGCGATCTTCGGGATGTCGAACTAACGCCGCAGGACATGGCCTTTGTCAACGGGTAGCAGTGATGGCAGTTTACACTCAAATTCCCGATTCCGAGCTTAAAGAGTATCTTGCCCGATATGATATCGGTGACCTCCACTCGCTGAAGGGCATCGCTGAGGGGGTAGAAAACTCGAATTTTCTCCTCACCACAGATGCAGGCACGTACATCCTCACACTTTATGAAAAGCGGGTAAATCCGGATGACCTGCCATTTTTTCTTGGCCTGATGCAGCATCTTGCTGGAAACGGCCTTGATTGCCCGCAGCCCGTCAGGTTGAGAACCGGTGACGTGCTTTCCAGGTTGGCATCGAGACCTTCGGCTATCATAAGTTATCTTGATGGAAACTCCGTTCGCAGGCCGGGCCCGGACCATTGTCTTCAGGTTGGAGAAGCGATGGCCGCTATGCATCTTGCCGGAGAAGGATTTAAGCTTTCCCGAAAAAATGCTCTCACTTTGAAGGACTGGCGGCCTCTTTTCCAAATGTCCGAATCCAAGGCGGATTCTGTTGCCAGGGACCTTTCCGGCTTGATCAGCGGAGAACTTGATTATCTTGAAAAGAACTGGCCGGCAAATCTGCCATCAGGAGTTATCCATGCAGACCTTTTTCCCGACAATGTTTTTTTTCTGAAGGACAGGCTGTCCGGTCTGATTGATTTTTACTTCGCCTGTAACGATCTCTTTGCTTATGACATCTCGGTTTGCATAAATGCCTGGTGTTTTGAACCGGACAATTCATTCAACGTCACCAAAGCAATGGCGCTGATCAGGGGCTATCAGAAAGTAAGGAAACTGAGCAGCGAAGAAATTCTTTCGTTGCCCGTTCTGTGCCGTGGTTCGTCTCTGCGTTTCCTGCTCACCAGGCTTTACGACTGGCTGAATGTTCCGCCGGGAGCGCTTGTCGTCCCCAAGGATCCGACGGAGTATATTTCCAAGTTGAAGTTTCACAGATCTGTGGCCTCAGCATCGGAATACGGAGTGGAACTGTCTTGAAAACCGTAGATATCTGGACTGATGGCGCATGTTCCGGAAATCCCGGACCGGGAGGCTGGGGCGCACTGTTGCGCTACGGTGGGCAGGAGAAAGAGTTGTTTGGTGGCGAAGCTGAAACAACCAACAACCGCATGGAGTTGCGCGCAGCCATTGAGGCACTAAACGCTCTGAAGGAACCATGCGAAGTGAATCTGACAACAGATTCACAATACGTCAAAGGCGGAATTACCGGGTGGATCCACGGCTGGAAGAAAAATGGC
Organism: Pseudomonadota bacterium; assembly: GCA_039029255.1. Lineage (GTDB taxonomy): Bacteria > Pseudomonadota > Alphaproteobacteria > Rhizobiales > Rhizobiaceae > JAALLB01. The sequence goes on from JBCCGN010000015.1 coordinate 42,447, forward strand.
TGGAAGACCGCTAACAAGAAGCCGGTTAAAAACGCTGAGCTTTGGCAGGCGCTGGAAGATGCAGTCCAACGCCATAAGGTAACCTGGCACTGGATCAAGGGACATGCCGGGCATGCTGAAAATGAAAAGGCGGACGAACTCGCCCGCCGGGGAATGCAGGACTACAAGTAACGCCTAGAGCGATTCAAGTAGTTTTTCTGCTGATGAATCGACTGCCTGACCTGGATTGTCTTCGAGGTTCAGTGTGGTGACTGTGCCGTCATCCACAATCATCGCGTAGCGTTTCGAACGCATTCCAAGACCGCGTTCTGTCAGGTCCAGTTCCAGTCCGAGTGCCTTTGCAAAATCAGCGTTCGGATCACTCAGAAATGTGATCTTGCCCTGCGCACCCGATATGTCCGCCCAGGCATCCATCACAAATACATCGTTTACCGACACAACCGCAATTTCGTCCACACCCTTTTCCTTGAGAGCTTCCGCCTGTTCGACAAATCCGGGCAGGTGGTTCTTGTGGCATGTTGGAGTGAAAGCACCTGGCACCGCGAAAAGAACAAGCTTTTTGCCTGCGGCAACATCAGACGTGGTGGTGGTAGTTGGACCATCTTCACCAATATGGTAAAAAGTGGCATCCGGTAATTTTGCGCCGACAGCTATCGTCATTGGAATCTCCCAAAACAAGGTTTCACTGTCGTTATAGTATTCTGGTTCGGGAGATCAACGAGTGAATTCGATACCGGTCGATCCGCTGGCAAGCGTATATCTGAGTTTTTCGCCTGCGATGTCAGTTCCTCGCGGAGCACGGGAAACATCAAGTGAGAAGACCGCGATATCTTCGGTCTGCGACATTAGCTTGGCCGGTTCCAGGTACCATGTGGGCGGCCCTTCCACGAACAGGTTGGGGACCCTGGATGACTTTCTGTGTTTCACCTTGATCATCAGATGTTGATTTTTGATTTCTTGTGCATCAAGCACCACCGCTTCAGCATCTTTGACACTGGGAACGGTGAGTTTCGAAAAATTGATAATCTGCCTTGCGAGCGGGTCTGAGCTTAACAATTCATCCGCCGTGATTTTCATTTCAGCCTGAGCTGGTATGCAGACTTCGGCACATATGCCGATCAGCAAACTCAGGTGAATGTCCGAATTGACGCCAGGGTAAACCTTGCCGGAGACGGGAAATATCACCGAGTTTTTGTAACCCGCATATCGCAATTCGCTATGGCCGAGAAGGGTCGGGACAGGAAATTCGATGCGGTTGACCTCAAACCCATTGGAGCCGGAGAAATCAAATATTGGCGGAATGCCTGAACTTCCCGGATAGCGCCAATAGGTCGACCACCCTTTGTCCAGCTTCACTTCTAGCGCAGCGCTTACTTCGTTGGTAACCGGATCCAGGCTTGCCAGCAACCTTGCTTTGCCACCTCCAAGATCATGCCACTGTGTAGATGCCGCGAAGCCTTTGGAAGTCCCAAAAACAATCATCGCAGCAGAAAGCAACAGAAGAAGAAGGTTTCTCATGGTCAAGTCGAACACCGATTTCAGTTAGCAGATACCAGTATCACTCACCTGCTGAAAGTCGACTAACTTCTGGCACGTGATCATCATAATTAAGTGAGGTTCATTTTGCCTTTAACGTTCATTTTCTTGTGATAGAATGGTCGGAATTGCCAAACGGGTCGCAGATTTAACGCGAGACATGATGAAACCGGAAAAAGCCTTCCCGTCACTTTGTGGAAAATTACTGATTGCCATGCCCGGAATGGGCGATTCTCGTTTCGAACGGAGCGTGATTTACATTTGCGCACATTCCGAAGAGGGTGCGATGGGGTTCATCGTAAACCGCACCATGGAAAGCCCGACGATACCGGAATTCCTGCAGCAGCTAGACATTGTAACGGATGCGGAAGTAGACAATATTCCCGGGAAACTCGCAGCAGCTGAAATGCATATGGGTGGACCTGTTGAGCCTGGTCGGGGTTTTGTGCTGCATTCTTCAGACTTTGCAAGTTCATCTACTGTAGAGGTTCGAAAGAATGTTTGTCTGACCGCAACATTGGAAATTCTCAGAGCGATCGCTACCGGTAAGGGACCAGACAATGCGATATTGGCGCTCGGCTACTCCGGGTGGTCATCTGGACAACTTGAAGACGAGATCGGTTCAAACGGTTGGCTCACGGTCGATGCCACAGATCACATTCTTTTTGAGTGTGGCAACAAGGAAAAATACAGCAAAAGTCTTGCGTTACTGGGGGTTGATGAAAGCGTATTGTCCTCAGATGCGGGACACGCTTGATCGTGACACGGTCTAACTATCAAGGCCAAACTCAAGCAACCGTGCGGCTTCAACCTGATTTACGGGTTCCCCAAACAGGTACCCTTGGGCAAATTCGCAGTTCAGTTGCAAAAGATCTGTGACATCGGATTCATACTCAACCCCTTCGGCCACAACAGTTTGGTTAAGTGCGTGCGCCAGCATGATAATCGACCGTAAAAGTACAAGCTTCTCCTGCTGCAATCGGGCCTGCATGAACGACTTGTCTATCTTTAGCGTGTCAAAAGGAAAATCAAGAAGATAGGAAAGGCTTGAATACCCCGTTCCAAAGTCATCCATCGAAAGTCCGACACCGGCTGCTTTGATCCGTTTGAGTATCTGTGAAGCGTTTTCCGGGTTTTCAATGATCATGCTTTCAGTGATTTCCAGCCGCAGATTTTTCGGCTGAAGACCGCTTCCACCCAATGAATTTGTAATGTCATTGACGATATCCGTATTGAGGAGCTGACGACTGGATACATTGACGCTTACGAAGTGATCTCCCGGTCGTTGTTTTAGGATATTCGAAAAATCGTTGCATGCCTTGTGAAGAATATGGGTTCCCAGTTCCTGAATGAAACCGGATTGTTCAGCCAGCGGAACAAAATCTGCGGGCAACAATTTTCCAGCCTTGGGATGATTCCAGCGGATCAAGGCCTCAAATCCTGCGACCGTACTGTTTTCGATCCGGACAATCGGCTGGTACAGAAGTTCGATCTGATCCAGCCTTACTGCCTTCTTCAGATCTTCGAACAATACCGGCGCATTATCCTTGGACTTCCTCAACTTCGGACTGAAGGGTTCGGTACGATCACCGCCCAGGCGTTTGGCCTCTGCTTTTGCAAGTTCGGCATCGCGCATCATTTGCTCTGCTGTGATGTGCTCGGTCGTCCAGCTTACAATCCCAATAGATGCGGAAACAATCACCTGATCTTCTGCAAATTCAATCGGTGCCTTGAGGGTTCTGCGTATCGCATCAGCAAAAGTGGCAATCTTTTTCGGTTCGGTTTCGGTCATCAGTAGAACCGTGAACTGATCGCTGGAGATCCGGGCCAGACTGTCTCCAGACTTCAAAATCCTTGAAAGACGTCTGGCCAGCGTCAGGAGTATGGTATCGCCAACAGAGTAGCCGTATTTCACGTTAATTTTGCTAAAATCATCAATGTCGATATGAAACACTGATGGTCTAAGCACATCGTTGGATTTCGCCAGTGCTATGATTGTCTCAAGTCGTCCGGAAAACAATTCACGATTTTCCAGTCCCGTCAGATTGTCTCTCACCGAATCCAGAAGCAACCTTTCCTCTGACTTCTTCTGATCGGTGATATCCGTCAAGGTTCCGATGCAGCGGCTAACCTCGCCATCCGTATCGATCATTGGGCGCGCCCGTAATTTGAACCAGAGGAAATGCCCATCTTTTGCACGCATGCGGAAGGCCTGTGATATTCGGCCTCGCTTGTGGTCAATAATTGCAGACAGCGTCGCCATAAATCGGTCGCGGTCATTTGGATGCAAGATAGGCTGCCAGTCTCTTGGCGAAGCGTTCTTCGCCTTGTTGCCGATATTGAGTACACGGGCAATGTCTTCGCCGACGGTGATGCGGTCCCGCCCAATATCCCAGTCCCACAGAACATCTCCGGCACCACTCAACGCAAGCGCAGAACGTTCGGCGTCACTGACAAGCCCCTGCGCAAATGCTCCTCCGGCAAATGCATGTTGCATGACGGTGAAACATAAAAGCAGGACGATAAGAACAAGACCACCTCCAAGCGCTGGTTGAATGATGTCATTCTCCAACCGACCAGTAACCGCAAGACTTGCACCGAACAACCAAATGCCTAGCAGTATCCACGTGGGAATGAGCATCACTGCACGGTCGTACTGCTGCAGTGTCAGATAGATGATCACACCCGATCCGAAAATCACGGTTGCAGCGAATGAGAAACGTGCGATACCCGCGGCTACACCCGGTTCAAAAATGGTGATGCCCATGAGGATTATAAGCGCCAAAACCCATCCAACGGTTATCAGGGAAAATTTTCGGTTCCACCGACTGAGTGTAAGATAGGCATGTACGAAAACAAGCAGGCTTGCACTGAGAAAGACCTCGGTTGCCGCTCTCCAGAATGAGTCGTTCGTGCTTGATGTGTTTATGACCTTTTGCCAGAAGCCGAAATCAACACAGATGTAGGCAAGCACACCCCAGGCAAGTGCCGCCGTAGCCGGGAACATTGCTGATCCTTTAACGACAAAGATTATTGTCAGCAAAATCGCCAGCAGTCCAGAAATTCCAAGTATGATTCCGTGGTAAAGAGTGTAGCTGTTAGTCGTGTCCTTGTAAGCGGACGGCTCCCATAGATAAAGCTTGGGGAGCCCAGCAGAAGCCTGTTCTGCAACCAGTGTAATGACTACCCCCGGATCAAGTGTTATCAAAAATACATCGGCTCCGGAATCCTGCTGCCGGTCCAGAGAAAACCCTTCGCTTGGTGTCACCGCAGCAAGTCGTTCGGTATCAAGATCAGGCCATATCAAACCGGAATCAACCATCGTATAGTGCGGAGCCACGATGAGCCGGTCAATCTGGCGGTCGCTGGTGTTTGCCAATGCAAAAACCGCCCAGTGCGAAACCTGGTCTGCAAGTCTGGCGCGTACTTCGATCCGCCGGACAATACCATCTGCATCTGGAGCGGTTGAGACTTTGAGCACTCCGTCGTTCCGACGGTAGGACTCCATTGCATTGGTAAGATCAATGGCGATATCGTCTACTGATACCCGGACTGGTTCAAGTGCGAACGCAACGGCACTGCTGCCGAACAACATAGCTGCCAACAGCAGAACTTGTGCTAAATATCGAGTTACCTGAAAGTCTCTGTCAGACAAGATTTTTGATGCAGCCGCATTCTCCAATTTTCTTGCCACTTACACCACAGGGTATGTTGATTTGCCAGTGTTTTTTCTACACAGGCTGATCCGACTAAACCGCATTCCCGGGAGCACTGTTTCCAAGGCATCCAAACAGTATATGATCTTCGCGGACACCATTGATCTCAAGATATTCCCGGGCAAACCCTTCACGCTTGAAACCACAATTAGCCAGCAAATGAATCGATCGATAATTTGTTGGCAGACATGCTGCTTCGACCCGCTTCAGTTTCAATTCATTGAAAGCATGAGACAGGATGGCTGGTACAGCTTTGGTCATGTATCCCCGACCGGCATGATGCACGCCCATCCAGTAACCAAGTGTGGCTGATCTGGAAACCCCATATAGTATCCGGGTCAGGCTGAGACCACCCAGTAACGCGTCGTCATCATTGCTGAACAGAAAGAATGTGTGCCCTGTACCTGTTTGCTTTTGTTGTGAATAGGATCTCAAGCGCCTCTGAAACCCTAAAGGTGTAAGGTCGTCGGCAGGCCATCTTGGCTCCCATTTGGTTAGAAATTCCCTACTCTCACTGCGAAGGTTGACCCACTGTTCGTAGTCACTTCTCAAAGGATTCCTAAGATAAAGAGCGCAGCCCGGTACGGTAATTTCCTTGGAGCGGAACCTGGATAACAACCGCAAACGCATTTTCTATTCCGCAGCTTGCGCCTGCTTCATTCCCAGGGATTGACGAATTTCATCAAGCCTTGGCAATTCATCAACAGGTCCGACGGCAGTCAGTGTTGGTGTCGATTTGTGAAAAATTCTCCCCGCAAGGTCCTTGATGCGCTCGACAGAAAGGGCATCAAGCCTTTCCATAAGCTCGGAATTGGGAATGGCTCGGCCGAACAGAAGAAACTGCCGGGCAATCTGACCGGCACGTGATGCCGGGCTTTCCATGGCCATAAGCAGACCTGAACGAATTTGCGCCCGCGCGCGATCCAGCTCTTCTTGTACGATGTCTTCACTTGCCCGCTGGAGTTCACCGACAATGACATCCATCAGCTCGCGCAAATCTTCCGGACCAGTGGCCGCATGTACACCGAAAACGCCGGTGTCGGAAAATCCCCAATGGAACGAAGAAACTGAGTAGCATAGGCCGTGTTTTTCACGCACTTCCTGAAAAAGTCGCGATGACATGCCGCCGCCCAGAATCATGGACAGGAGTTGTGAGGCATAAAAATCCCGCACATGATAAGCTCGACCTTCGAAACCCAGAATGACCTGAACCTCCTGAAGGTCATCCTCCAGCATTTCTTCGCCGCCAATATAGGTTGCTTTGGGAGCTTCCTCACTTGTTTCGCTGCTCAACAGCCCGAAACTTGCTTCAGCCTGTTTTACCAGTTCGTCGTGATCCACGGCACCGGCTGCGGAAAGCACCATATTGGGTCCGGTATAATGCGCATTCATATAGGTGCGGATTTCCGAAGAAGAAAAGCCTTTGACAGTCTCGGGTGTTCCCAGGATCGGTCTGCCAATTGGTTGGTCACCAAAAGCGGAACTCTGAAAGTGATCAAAGACCAGATCATCTGGCGAATCCATCGCCGCGCCAATTTCCTGCAGGATGACGTGCTTTTCCCGTGCAAGCTCCCGTTCATCAAAGGTTGAGTTCGCGAGAATGTCATAGAGTATGTCTGCAGCGTGAGAGACTTCCGGTTTCAAAACTCTCGCATAATAGGCTGTAGTCTCAACGCTCGTCGCTGCATTGAGTTCACCGCCGACATTTTCGATCTCTTCAGCAATCTGCAGAGCGGAGCGTGAGCTCGTTCCCTTGAAAGCCATATGTTCCAGCAAATGAGCGATCCCATGCTGGTTATCGTTTTCGTTACGAGAGCCTGCCTTCACCCATACGCCAAGTGCTGCGCTTTCAAGATGTGGCATGGACTCTGTTACAACGGTAAGACCGTTGGGAAGTTTTGAAGTCTGCACACTCATGAGGTTACTTCAGACGATGGTAAAAGGCTGGTACGCATTACGAATTCTTTCCCCGACTTCACTTGATTTCGACAAGCATAATGCCATGTCATTGAGTTGTCACGAACACAATTAGGATACTTTTGCCGCTCTTGAGTTGGCTTCAATGTGAGCTTCCACTGCGCCAATGTCATCGGGGAGTATTTCATATCTTTCAGGACGGGTCATCATGTCTCCCATTCGCGGCGGCAAATCGGGGTAAATGCCGGTAGCGTCTTCGACGGCAGCGGGAAATTTTGCCGGATGGGCAGTTGCGAGCGTGACCATTGCTGTCTCAGGTGACAAGTGTCCTGCTGCAACATTCAACCCTACAGCTGTGTGCGGATCGCTCAAATATCCGGCGGTGCTCAGCGTCGACATCATCTGTTCTTTGGTATTGTCCTCGTTGCATGCACCTGCAAAGAATTCCCGGGAAATATTTGCCATTGCTTCTTCGGAAATCTGAAAACTGCCGGACTGTTTCAGGTTTGCCATCTGAGTGACGATTGTGTTGGGGTCGCGGCCGCATGCATCAAACAGAAGGCGTTCGAAGTTGGAGGAAACCTGAATGTCCATCGAGGGAGAAATGCTCGGGCTGGTATTGGCAGTTTCATAGCGGGAGGTAGAAAGTGTTCTTGCAAGAATATCATTCTGGTTGGTTGCAATAACCAGATTTTCCACCGGCAAACCCATTCGTTTGGCAACATACCCGGCAAAAATGTCACCGAAATTTCCAGTTGGTACGGTAAAGGAAATCTCTCTGTCCGGCGCCCCGAGGCTTGCGGCACTCGTAAAGTAGTAGACAATCTGAGCCATTATTCGGCCCCAGTTGATCGAATTGACACCGGAAAGCTGCATCCGGTCCCTGAAGTCAAGGTTGTTGAACATGTCTTTTACCAGGGCCTGGCAACTGTCAAAATCTCCCTCCACGGCTATGCAATGCACATTTGCATCCGGTACTGTTGTCATCTGCCGCTGTTGTACAGGCGAAACCTTGCCCTTCGGAAACAGGATAAAGATGTCTGTATTGTCGCGTCCCCTGAATGCCTCAATGGCTGCACCTCCCGTGTCACCGGAAGTTGCTCCGACAATGGTTGCCTTCTGACCGCGTTCGGCAAGGACATGGTCTATCAATCGTGCGAGCAACTGCATTGCAACATCTTTAAATGCAAGGGTAGGTCCGTGAAACAACTCCATGATCCAGTGGTTTTCCGAAATCTGAACGAGTGGTGCCACAGCCGGATGATGGAAAGTTTCATAGGCATCGTCGATCATCTTCGAGAATTCTGCCTCGGGGATTTCACCGGCAACGAACGGCAAGAGAATTTTTTTCGCATTGTCCGCATAGGAACGATTGGCCATCTGACGGATTTCGTCCGGGCTCAGACTTGGCCATTCAGCCGGAACGTACAGGCCTCCGTCGCGGGCCAGACCGCTTAACAAGACGTCGCGGAACCCGAGTTCTGGCGCCTGTCCACGCGTGCTGATATACTTCATTTGGGAAAACCAGTCAGATTTTGGCACGATTTTTGCCGGTTGAACATTTGATTGCCGTCTTTTAGCCTTCTATAACGACTTGTTGCAATAACAATAACGGTCAAAATCAAAGTCCGTGCGTGAATGAAAACAAAGGGTATTTATTGTAATGTTTGGTAACCGCGTAAACAGCACAATGACACTTGTCTCAGTGTTGGCATTATTGGCAGCCTGTAGTGCGGCTGGCACACAGAGCAGCACCAAGGAGACGCTTGATGCGGGACAACTGGAACGCATCGGGGAAGCACCAAAAGATGAATCGAACAATCTTCGTGCATTCTGCCCCAAAACAGTAATTCGTGCTGGCACAGAAACCTATCGCACGTTTGCTGATGGCGTAGAGAAAGATGATCCGGGAGCGCTTAATTCAGTGGAGTTTCAGTCGACCATTACGGAGACAATTCGTGAATGTAACTACTCACCAAACAACCTGAACATCCGGGTTGGCGTGCGGGGGCGTGTAATCAATGGACCAACCGGCACAACCGGCACGGTCAATGTTCCGCTTCGTGTTGCCGTGGCAAGTGTCTCCAAGGAGGTTTTTTACTCCCAATTGCATCAAGTGCCGGTGACAATACCTGTTGGCGGTTCAAATGCAAAATTCAGCTTTGTCGATAGCAACATCAACCTTCCCGTTCCGGACAGGCCGAACTTGACGATTTTTGTGGGTTTCGATGAAGGACCACCGGAAACTGCAACTCAATAATTGGCAGTCCGATGAGAGGCTTTGAAGAAATTTTTTAGCTTGCCAGTGAATGATATGACAAACAGGGGATGCCCTTAACGATTGGATGGCTGAACCCGGCTATGGGCTTACCCAAATGTCCACAGTGCTCACAGGTTCAATTGACGGGCGACTGTGGTCCGATCTGTCAAATGGCGTCATCAAAATGTTTCGAAGTGAATTTGACCGGGTGAAACACCGGATGCCTCCAGCTCCATCTGGGTGTTCGAAACAAAGGCTGCTGGACCGCAGAGCATATAGTGCGCATCAGAGCCGGCTTTCAAATCATGTAGGGCTTTTGCTGTGACACGACCGGAGCAATCGTAATCGATACCCATCCGATCTTGAGGTTCGGGTTTGCTGTAGAAGATTTGGCTGTTGATATTCGAATGGGCTTCGACAAGTGCCGCTACTTCGTCTCCAAAAGCGCGAGTTGTACTATTCCGTGCACCGTGAATGAACCAGACGGGGCGCTTCGTTTCCTCCTGGGCAAGTTCGTGTAACATTGCCATCATGGGCGTCAGGCCAGCGCCTGCGCTCACGAGAACGACCGGACAATCTTCGCATGGAATGACAAAGTCTCCGGAAGGAGCATGGGCAGCTATCAAGTGACCAGGTTGCAGTTTGTCATGCATAAGGCGCGACACTAATCCCTGCGCTTCACGTTTGACACTTATCCGGTAGCAGTTGCTGTGCGGTGGTGCCGAAAGGGAGTAACTTCTGCGCACTTTGCCATAGGGTTGCGGCAGGTCCAGTTCGATAGGCAGATATTGCCCGGCACTGAATTCGGTTAGTGGCTTTCCATCTGCAGGTCTCAGGTAAAAAGAAGTTATGTCTTTGGCTTCAACGACTTTCTTCGCAATCACCAGATTTCTTTTTGACCGGTCAGCGGACTCCCAGCGTAAAGAAATTGCTGAGGGTCTGTCAACAACGGCACCGATGGTCACATTAATAATTCGGAATGCGCCTTTGTCTTTGGCGTCTTTTGGTTCCCACTCAATCTCAGCCCGACCGGAAACATGCAACAATCCGCCGGTTTCGAAATCCACAAAGAGAAGGCCAACCTTGGGGTTTTTTAGAATGTTGCCGATTGTATTGAAAAAATTGTTGCCCGCGTAATCCGGGATACGTAGATGCGTGTTGTCGACAATCTCTACAAAGCCCGGCTGACCGCCGCGATGTGACGCGTCATAGCCGTTGGAAGGGGTGTTACTCGCATCGTGTTGTCCGGTGCCAATGAACATCGTGTCGGCAGCTTGAATGTGTTGCATCTGCAATTCGTTCAAAGATGCCGATCGGTGAGCCTTGCCCGGGGCAACGTCGGGTAATCGATAAAATTCTCTTTCCCAGATGTACTGCGGACAGTTTCCAAAAGTTTGCCGAATGTCGATGCTGTACCCGTTGCCAGTTTGTTTAATGTGGCCGCTAAGTCGGTTGCGGCGGCGTGTGCTCAGCTCGATGCCCAGCAGTCCGATATCTGTCCCGTGTCCAAATGCTTCTTTAAGCGGATCTTGCGGGTCGAGAGAGCTGTTGATGTTCAAAGCCTTCTTGTTTGGCGATGTTATGAAACCATCCTCACCCTCAAGGATCGTGATCCACGGATAACCGGACTGATCAGACCCTGACACTACAAGGAATGGAAGCGAGGTATAGAATTGCCTGTGCTGCTGCGGCATATATGGCCTGATAAAGCTTGCGACCTGAGCCGCCAGATTACCTGCACCGACCCGTTTTTGTGCTTCTAATTCACCCGCATGAAACGGGTTTTCTGAGATTGCGATGTTCATGGAGCAGGCTTCCGTTCTGGAGAATCAAGCCAATTCAGGCACAGGAGATTTTGCCATGCCAACAAACCCTGGCTGCGCCTCTATGCGCTCGATCCACGAGCGCACCTTCGGATAAGGGGCGAGATCGACTCCACCCTCGGGCGCATGGGCGATGTAGCTGTACCCGGCAACATCGGCAACGGTGATATTACCCGATACAAGCCATTCACGATCGCTAAGGTGGGTGTCCATGATCTTCAACAGATCATGCGCTTTGGCAACCGCAGCTGCGTGATCATGCGAAGTCCCGAATAGCTTTACCAGGCGTGCAGCACAGGGGCCGGAATAGATATTGTCGGCTGCGATCGTTAACCAACGCTGCACTTCCGCGGCCTCTTTGGGATCAGAAGGCATCCAATGTGATTCCCTGGCATAGGTCTGAACCAGGTAAGTCAGAATGGCGTTGCTGTCAGGGAGTGTGTATCCGTTATCGTCAATCGCGGGAACGAGGCCGAACGGGTTGATCTTAAGAAACTCTGGTGCCTTATGAGCCCCGTTTGCCATATCAAGATCGATCGTCTGGTAGGGCAGTTTGAGGAAAGCAAGCATGAGCTCTGCGCGATGGCAGTGGCCGGACTTCGGATTGCGGTAGAGTTTGATAGAATTGGTCATTGTGTTGTCCGTTGTTGGTGAAAAGTCAGAATCCGAAATCACTGAGACCCGGATGGTCATCCGGACGCCGACCCAGCGGCCAGCGGAACTTGCGTTCCTCTTCCGTGATTGGATGTTCATTTATGCTTGCATGGCGAAAGGCCATGAAGCCGAGCGCGTCGAACTCCCAGTTCTCATTGCCATAGGCACGGAACCAGTTGCCGCTATCGTCGTGGTACTCATAGGCGTAACGCACTGCAATGCGGTTATCCTTGCAAGCCCAAAGCTCTTTAATTAGCCGATAATCCAGCTCCCTGGACCATTTGCGGTTCAAAAATTCCTCTATTTCTTTGCGTCCTTGGAGAAACTCGGCCCTGTTGCGCCATTTACTGTCCGGTGTGTAGGCGCGCGCGACTTTAGCGGCATCTCGCCCATTCCAGCCATCTTCGGCCAATCTGACTTTCTCGATGGCGGTTTCATGGGTGAAGGGTGGTAACGGCTGTCGGGGTGTTTCGCTTTCCATGGGGTCGTACTTTCCGTTTGCTGCAATGAGCCTCAGGTTTGATAGGCTCTGAGGCCTCATATAGATTAATGCTAATAGAAAAATAATATTGAAATTTTGAAATAGATTATTTTAAAAATTAAAATTATAAGACCAAACCATGGACAAACTTCAAGCACTTGAAATCTTTGTAGCAGTGGCGGACGCGGGGAGTTTTGCCGGAGGCGCACGCACGATGGGCATGAGTGCACCATCAGCGACGAGGGGCGTGCTCGAGTTGGAAGAACGTCTGGGAGCGCGCCTCTTCAACCGAACCACGCGCGTTGTGCGACTTACAGACGTGGGTCGAAACTATCTCGATGAAGTCAGGGTTATTCTGGCCGATCTCAAAGCGGCAGATGACGGTATATCCGGCACGATCGGCACGCCGAACGGAATGCTCAGACTGACTGCCCCGGTCGAGTTCGGGCGCATCTATGTCGCCCCGATTCTTGCAGATTATCTGGATCTGTACCCGGATGTAACTGCGAGCATGCTAATGGTTGATCGGGTGGTCAGTCTGGTTGAAGAAGGCTTGGACATCGGGGTTAGAATCGGCCCTTTGACAACACCCGGATTAATGGCGCTCAGGGTTGGCAAAGTCCGGCGTGTAATTTGTGGATCACCCGAATATTTTGCACGCCATGGAGTTCCGCAAAGGCCCGAAGATTTATCGCGGCATCGTTTGGTTGCCGCTACCACGGTGGCGCCCAGCAGCGAATGGCGCTTCGGCAAGAGCCAGAATTTGCATGTGAAGGTATCTCCCAAATTGTCAGTTACCAGTATTGCAACAGCCGTATCTCTCGCCCGGTCCGGATGGGGGTTGACCCGTGCGCTTTCATATCAGGTGGGCCCCGACTTGCTGTCAGGTGAACTGAAAGCTGTACTCGAGGATTTCGAACCTGAGCCATTACCTGTTCATCTTGTTCATTATGAAGGGAGGCGGGTATCAACTACTGTGCGCAGCTTCCTGGATATGGCGCGTGACAGGCTCCGGCAGGCACCGGCGTTGAATTGATTGAAAACACCATGTTGATCATCCGCATCTTTTGGCTATACGAGCTCGGAAGGTAAATCAGATTCGGCCAAACTTTTTTGATTTTCCGGGATTACTGTTTTTCATTGGGCGTCAGCGCCACCTCAATGATACCCGCCAACAGCAACAGACTGCTGCCGATAACTTCACGCCAGCCAAACGGCTCTCCTGCCCATAGCGCCGCGCTTGCCGTACCGAAAAGCAACTCGGACAAAAACAGAATGCTCATAAGCCCGGTACCGATGCGTTCCGGTGCCCAGGCGACGATGATCATCGTCGGAATGAAGAAGCCAACGCAGATCAGCAGAAACCACGGGGAAAGGGCGATCCAGATTTCAAGCGCTGGAAGAGGCCCGAGTTCGCTGGCCAGAAACCATGACTGGAGCCCGGCAAAAATCGTGCCGTAGAAGAAGAATGAAAACATGGTCGGAAACATGCCCTCGATCTGCGAAACTTCTGTTCGCGCAGCACCTGCGGCAAACATGGCCCCTCCAAGTAACGCAATCCAGTCGCCGGCATTTTGTGGAAACGGTAGTCCGACATCCTGACCAATAACGATCCAGACCCCGGCAACAGACATTGGAAGACTGATCACCCGGCGCCAACCTGGTCTCTTGCCTATGAACACCACTTCGATAAGAGTTGCCCAGACTGGCAGCATGTAAAACAGGATGAGCGCCCGGATTACGTCAGTCAAAAGGAAGCTGTTGGCATAACATACGATGCCGCCACCCATGCATAACCCAATTAATGGTAGATCAAGTCCGGTCTGCTGGCACTTGCGCCAGCGCCAAATCGCAACCGGAGCGAGAATTATGACACATCCGGAAAACTGGGCGATTGTACCCCAACCTCCGGTCATGCCGGCACTTTCCAGTGCCCGTTGCGGAATCCAATACAGCCCCCAAGCGCCCGCTGCGAGAACAATGCCGAGACAGATCAAATGGAATTGGGGATGACGTGAACCTGTCATTTCACAAATCCAGCGGGTTCCACTTCCCGAACGCCTCAACGATACCCGGTAAATCCGTAAACCCGCTGATCACGGTTTCCGCTCCTGCCTCTATGAGTTCGTCCGCATGGCCTGGATATGTATGGCTTGCGCCGGTAAATCCGATTACACGCGTTCCTGCGGCGCGCGCTCCGGCAATCCCGTGAACCGAATCTTCAACGACTATTGCTTCTTCCGGTTTGACTGAAAATTCAGTGAGTGCCCGCAGGAACAGGTCCGGCTTTGGTTTAAAAAGCGGAGGATCTGTGTCCTGGGCAGAAAAGACATAGGGCCGGAACCGGTCGTAAAGATCAGCACGGGCAAGGACCTGCTGCAGGCGTTCCGGCGGTGAGTTGGAACAGACACATCTGGCCTGGTCAAGCAGATCAAGAACGGTATCTGCACCTTTTATTATGTTTGCTTCGGCGAGAACTCTCTCGTTCACCTTGGATCTGGATTCTTCGATCACACGTTCAGGCAACTCAAATCCGAGTTCCTCTTCCATCTTTTTCTTCACACCAAATGAATCCAGACCGGCGCAGCGTTCCGCGAACTCTTGCGGTTCCAGTTCGACGCCGAACTCGGAATAGATTTCAAGTTCGGCGGCAGCGGCGACGATCTCAGAATCCATCAGAACCCCGTCGCAGTCAAAGATCACCAGCTGGATTTCGGCCATTCATCATCTCTTTCGAATCGTAACTTCTTCTTTACCCTATTCGGTAAGAATCTGCTCAGTATAAATCCCGTTTGTATTGCGTAGGTAGGGTAACATGAGTGTTGTAAAGCTGGCTGATCTTGGCCGGACATCTGCCAGGAAACCATCCTGGCTCAATTCCATCATAAAAGGCGATTGTGTAGCTGCTCTGGAAAAGCTTCCGGAAAACTCAGTTGACGTGATATTCGCCGACCCTCCATACAATCTCCAGCTTGATGGAGAGTTGCATCGTCCGGATCAGTCCCGCGTCGATGCTGTCGATGATCATTGGGACCAGTTCGCAACTTTTGAAGCATATGATGCATTTACCAGAGCTTGGCTTATTGCGGCGCGGCGGGTTCTCAAGCCGGACGGCACAATCTGGGTGATTGGTTCATACCATAACATTTTCCGGGTAGGCGCCACTCTTCAAGACCTCGGGTTCTGGATCCTGAATGATATTGTATGGCGCAAGACAAATCCGATGCCGAACTTTCGCGGCCGTCGCTTTACCAATGCGCATGAAACCATGATCTGGGCTTCCCCAAGCCAGAATGCAAAGGGATACACGTTTAATTATGATGCGATGAAAATGGCCAATGACGAAGTGCAGATGCGATCCGACTGGCTGTTTCCGATCTGTAATGGAGGCGAGCGCCTTAAGGATGAAGATGGAAACAAAGTGCATCCGACACAGAAACCGGAAGCGCTGCTTCACCGTGTGATCATGTCCTCTTCCAAACCGGGAGATGTCATTCTTGATCCGTTTTTTGGATCCGGCACAACGGGCGCGGTTGCCAAACGGCTGGGTCGAAATTTCGTCGGCATTGATCGAGAGGACAGTTACATCAAGGCCGCTCTGTCGCGAATTGCAGCGGTTGAAGTTGTAAAGTCACCGCAGCTTGTTGTCACGACAGGAAAGAGAGCCGAACCGCGTGTTGCCTTCGGTGCTCTTCTGGAATCCGGTTTGCTCAAGCCTGGCACGATTTTGACAGATTCAAAGAAACGCTGGAAGACCAAAGTCCGTATCGACGGTTCTCTGGAGTACGATGGCGAGACGGCATCAATCCACCGTATGGGAGCCAAGGTGCAAGGGCTGGATGCTTGCAATGGCTGGACATTCTGGCACATGCGCGATGGCAAGATCTGGAAGCCTATTGATGAATTGCGCAAGGTCTATCGAAGCGAGATACTGGCTGCGGAAGCATGAATATATGCTCAGGCCCTTCTGCGGCCTCCGCCGGTTCCCAGGCCGATCAATCTTGCCATGTTTGATCGCACCTCTGCGTAAGCGGGCGCAACCATGGGATAATCAGGCTTCAGGCCCCACTTCTTGCGATACTGCTCAGGTGCAAGATTGTGATTGGAATTCAAATGGCGTTTGAGTGATTTGAAATTCTTTCCGCATTCAAGGCAGATCAGATGTGATTGCTGGAGTGACTTTCTTACAGGCACAGCTGGTTTTGAGTATCTGGAAGTGGATCCGGATCCGTCTGTTTTCAAGCGGGCGACGCTCTCAAAAACATCTAATATTATATTGGGCAGCTGATCTGCTGTGACCGGATTGTTACTTACATATGCAGCAACAATCTCCGCGGTAATTTCAGTTTTGGCTGAAGCGTAATTCTCTCTTGTCAATGTTCTTGCTTTCAAATTTGAATTGCAGGGAATCTGACAAAAATTCGATTGCAGACAGATTCGAACAGAGTTTCTCTTTCTGCTTTAATATCAATGTATTAACACGTTGCGCCCGGATACTTGAATCGCCTAACAACCGAATTTGCAAGCCCTTCCCCAAATGATTTGCTCGGTCTCGTTTCCGCAATCGGTGTTGAACTTCCCTTGAGCAATTGCAGCAAGCGCGGATGCACAATGCACAAAAACCACGATTTGACTTGCTGGCAATATTTGATCCAGATTTGATCAGGGTCATCCAAATCGATGCAGATATTGGCAGGATTGCCATGCCCTGCTGACCGCTTCAATTTGTAAAATTGTTAACAGAGATGCAAAATTATTTTTGCAGTGCTATAATAATTAATTAGCAATCAAACCGACTCAGAGCGTTACTCGTGCAAACCAAACTACCTACCAATGCAATTGCTCTGCTGGAAGGTTTTTTGGCTGTCGTTGAGACATTAAACATTAGTCAGGCGGCAAAATCTCTGAAAGTAAGTCGCGTCACCCTTCAAAACAGAATGAAAGAGTTGGAGAAACAGTGCGGTTTTGATCTCCTGGAGTTTGATAGTCACAATCGCTACAAGTTGACCAAACGAGGAGAAAGCTGGGCTCACGAACTGAGGGTATGGTTACAACAGGGAGAAGACATTTTCTCGCTTTCTGATGAGCGCGCAAAGGGGCTTTTGCAAAGTTCGCCCAAACAGGGTGGTGAGCCTTTTTACAGTCAACAGCAGCCGGTAAGTGCTCTTTGGGAGCATGACACACCTTATCTGAAATCTATGTTATCTGCGTGGGTCAAGGCCGAAGGAAAATTTGACAATCCTGCTTTTGCCCGTGTCAACGACAATGCGATTTTGGCACGCTTAAGGGACGCCGAGTTCATCATTATGAGTATCGGAAAAAGCGCTGCAATTGTGGACTGGCTCGGGAGGGAATGGTGTCTCTCGGCGATCGGCAAACCGCTTTCGTCTACAGCGATTTCCACGAAAGCTGACCAAATTGTCACCTACGCTTATCGCCAGGTTATCCTCTTGGGTTCCCCATGGTACGACCATGTGAGTATGGAAATGCCAAGGCCGATAAAGGGGACCTTTGAGCGTGCCTATTATCGGCGCCTTATACTCCCCTGCAAACTCCCTGATGGTTCGCCGGTGGTTGCTTCAATTGTTGAACTGTCAGACGATTTGAAGATCAGCAACTTTGAAGTTCCCCGTCCAGTCCAAGCCGTAGAAAAGTACTAGTTTCGCTTCGACATTCCCTGTCAACTCGAGATCGCAGCAAGCTGTTGGACTGTCTATCGCATTCCGCTATGCAACACTTTCCGCATTACTGTTGGCAGGGCTTCGCCGTCCAGCCCCGCCTGTTCACACCACCATCCGTTTATGGGCATCGATTCAATTCCAGCTGCCGACCACACTTCGAGTTCAAGGTGAAAATGGGTGAATGTGTGGCGGACCGTTCCACGGTTCTGCCAGGATGCGTCCGCCGGCGCAGTTGCAATTCCGGTAGCGCCATCATTGCGTGAATTCCAGTCAGTAGTTGGAACCTGGGTCATGCCGGCGAGCAATCCATGTTCTCCCCGCTTGCAAAGAAAAACCTGATCCTTCGAATTGGTTATGACGAATGCCGCCCCTTTGCGGGTCGGCTTCTTCGCCTTTGGTATTTTGATCGGGTAATTTTCCTGTTCACC
>JBCCGN010000016.1:0-58782 GCA_039029255.1 Pseudomonadota bacterium
CAAATCCGGTTGCATTGATCCGCAATTCGCGAACGTGATTTTCAAATGAATTTGAAAAATCGGTATCAAGCCAATGTGCGAATCGCATGAATTGACTGTTGTCATCCGGTGCACCTGATGAGGCCGGAAGGCTCCCCAGTACAATTGCCTGGTCTTCGGTTCCATTCCAGACGACAATTCTCTCATCTGTAGTACTGACCAGCGCTTCGTTCCGGTCGTTAAGCGCACGAAGATTGGCAAGCGACTGCTTCAGTTTCTGATTGGTCGAGACCATTCTTGCCCGCTCCCGTATCAACCAGAATGCGGACAGCAAGGCAAAACTCATTGCCCCGCCAAAGATGGCGAGCATTAGAATGTCATTTGAGTCCAGCGAAATACTCAATTGCTGGATCGTAACCATGTCGTCCGATGCCGCAACTGCTTCATTTGCGTATGCGAATGCAGGCCGGCACACAAAACCGCCAAACATCAATACGCCGACTGTTCTTCGTATTGTTGATCCAACAATACCTGAAAGTCGCCGCAACGAATGTTGCAAGCGTCCTCTATGTGTAACTTCTTTATGCCCGTCTACGCATGCACTAAATTTGGCACCTGCAAAAAAGTCAGGATTTTGCCCCGGCATGTCTTTGGTCCTCTTGCCGCATGATTCCCCAGACTGCCCTGCCATCTTTCCTTCTTTGTCAAATCAACTGATTCGCAGAAGGTATTGATTCTCAACACAATAACCAATTCGAGATTCAGCAGGAAGCCTCTAGATCAAAAAAAAAGCCGCCAGCGAATTCACGCTGACGGCCACAACATATGGTGAATATGGTTACTAAATTAATACCTGTAGTGTTCCGGCTTGAACGGACCCTCAGTTGTGACACCAATATAGTCGGCCTGATCCTGCGAAAGTTCTGTCAGTTTCACGCCAATTTTCTCAAGATGAAGGCGTGCAACCTTCTCATCAAGATGTTTTGGAAGGATATAGACCCTGTTTTCGTAACTGTCGCCCTTGGTCCAGAGTTCGATCTGCGCAAGCACCTGATTTGTGAATGAAGCTGACATAACAAAAGATGGATGGCCGGTGGCGTTGCCCAAATTGAGCAGACGACCTTGTGACAGCAGGATCATGCGGTTGCCGGACGGCATTTCATACATATCCACCTGATCCTTGATATTCGTCATTTTCATATTCTTCAGGTTTGCAACCTGAATCTCATTGTCAAAATGGCCGATATTCCCAACGATCGCCATGTCTTTCATCTCACGCATGTGCTCGATGCGGATAATGTCCTTGTTGCCGGTTGTTGTGATGAAAATGTCGGCATCCTTTACGCTGTCTTCCAGCCTGGTTACCTCAAATCCATCCATGGCTGCCTGCAATGCGCAGATCGGATCGATTTCGGTAACTTTTACCCGTGCACCGGCACCGCGAAGAGACGCGGCGGACCCTTTGCCAACATCACCGTATCCGCAAACTACAGCAGTCTTACCCGCCATCATTGTATCCGTTGCGCGGCGAATGCCATCTACAAGCGATTCCTTACAACCGTATTTGTTGTCGAATTTGGATTTGGTGACTGAATCATTCACGTTGATCGCAGGGAAGGGCAACAGCCCCTTCTCTACAAGCTGGTAAAGACGATGAACACCAGTCGTTGTTTCTTCGGACACACCCTTGATTGCATCGCGTTGGCGCGTGAACCATCCCGGAGAGGCTACAAGGCGTTTCTTGATTTGCGCGAACAGATACTCTTCTTCTTCCGACTGTGGTGAAGCAATCAGGTCAGCTTCGCCATTCTCAACCCGTGCGCCGATCAAAACGTACATCGTTGCATCGCCGCCATCATCAAGGATCATGTTGCAAGTGCCTGGCTGATCCCCATCACGGTCATCCGCAAAATCGAAAATGCGATCCGCATAATCCCAATACTCTTCAAGGGTTTCTCCCTTGATGGCAAAAACCGGTGTGCCGCCTGCCGCAATTGCTGCGGCTGCGTGATCCTGCGTTGAATATATATTACAGGAGGCCCAACGGACATCTGCACCCAGTTCCACGAGCGTTTCGATCAGAACCGCGGTCTGGATTGTCATGTGAAGAGAGCCGGCAATTTTGGCACCGGCAAGCGGTTTCTCACCACCGAACTCTTCGCGAATTGCCATAAGGCCCGGCATTTCAGTTTCAGCTATATCGAGTTCTTTTCGACCGTAATCGGCAAGAGATATATCTTTTACGATGTAATCGTTCGACGCAGACATTGGATTTCCTCATGAAAAGCAGTCGGTATGGGAAGCCGACATTGTGAATCTGGCGCTGCCTTAGCAGGAAAAATAAGGTCAGGCAATATGATATAAAGATTTCTTTATATCATTTCCTGTAGTGGTAAATTTATTCAGCCTCGCCGAACTTTCGATCAATTAATTCCTTTAGAGACTGCAACGCTTCGGCCGAATCCGGACCGGTTACAGTAACATGGATTGAACTGCCCTGATTTGCTGCAAGTAGCATCAATCCCATGATTGAGGTTCCTCCCACAACATGGCCATCCTTGCTGACGATGACGTCCGCATCGAACTTTTCAACACATGCCACAAATTTCGCTGAAGCACGCGCATGCAGTCCACGTTTGTTTGGAATCTTGAAGATTTCAGACTGATCGGAAGACAAGTTATTCCCGCCCGTCCAGAAGCTTGCTCGCCACCTGAATATATTTTCTCCCGGCTTGTTGCGCTTCGTCAGCAATCTCGGCCAGATTTCCAGAGCCCCTGCTGGTAGCAAGTTTCACGAGCATCGGTAAATTAATCCCGGCAATCACTTCCAGATTTCCGTCCTGCATCAGTGAAATGGACATGTTGCTGGGAGTTCCGCCGAAAAGGTCTGTCAGAATAATGACACCGGAACCCGCATTTGCGACTTCGACAGCTTTGGAAATCTCCTCCCGTTTTGCCTCCATGTCTTCGTCTGCCTCAATACAAACTGTTTCAAAATTCTCTTGCGGCCCGACTACATGTTCAAGAGCCTTCCTGAATTCAAGAGCAAGTTTGCCGTGGGTAACAACCACTATTCCGATCATACAAGTCTTCCGTTTCCCCAATAGTTACGCACTTACATCGCACAACCAAGATTTTATGCAAGCTCACGGCGTCAATCGCTATGTGACGGTTGCTGAGTTGAACCCGGGATTATCATTGAGCCAGGCAAATACAATCCGCTGTGCTGCTTGCTCGTGTCTCACAGGCACCTCGATCACCGGCAGATCAATACCCTTGATTTCTGTGTTTTTTTGTTCAGGAAGGCGTTCCAGCAAGAAATCATCGGCCATTCTTACGACAAGGTGCACTTCAACAGATGTCGTATATGGATGGTCAACGATCCCATGCCCCCGCAATTCAATCTTGCCGGCGATCTGATCGGGTGTCCGTGCTATTAGAGCGCCTTTGCAAGCTTCCACAATGGTACGATCATCACTGACGAGGGAGGCGGGAATTCCCGATTGTGCAGCACGCTCTAAAAGGCCCAGTGTGAGCGACGATTTTCCGGCACCTGACTCACCCTCAATCAGAATTCCGCAATGGCCTATTACAAGGGCATTACAGTGGCGTGAGTGATTTTTCATTTCGATGAATTGTCTGCCGGCAGCGAGACGACAAAGCGCGCACCTGTATGACCATCCGTGCGATTTGAGACTTTTATCTCGCCACCGTGTGCCTCCACAATCTGGCGGCTTATTGAAAGCCCGAGACCGGAGTTCTGTCCAAATCCATCATATTCAGCCCTGTCCGTGTAGAACCGTTCAAACACACGATCGATGTTTTCTGCCTGTATGCCGGGGCCGTTGTCTTCCACAACTAGAAAAATCGTATCAGCATCGCGCGTCAGTTGCACGGAAATTGTACCGGTTTCATCCGGCACGAACGAAATGGCATTATCCAGAAGATTGTTGATCACCTGTCCGAGCCGGTTTTCATGGCCGAGGACAAACAGGCCGCGTTTGCGGCGGGTGCCGTGACTTTTTTCCAGACTTATATCAACGGATTTTTTCCGCTTTGCTACCTGCGTACTGGCTTCGATTACATTTTCCGTCAACGATTCAAGATCAACCCGGGCTATCTGATCGCGCACCAAGTCTGCGTCCAGGCGCGAAGCATCCGAAATGTCCGTAATCAGTCGGTCGAGGCGTTTGACATCATGCTGGATCACATCAAGAAGCCTTTCCCGCGACTCCTTGGTCTTGGCCAGTGGCAACGTCTCAACTGCACTTCTGAGCGAGGTCAGCGGATTCTTGAGTTCATGACTGACATCGGCAGCGAACCGCTCAATTGCCTCGATCCTTTGGTAAAGCGCATTCGTCATGTCACCGATCGAGGTGGAAAGATCTCCAATCTCGTCTTCGCGCTGAGAAAAATCGGGAAGTTCTATCCTTGATTTGACACCCCTGCGAACACGAACGGCCGCCTCTGAAAGACGGCGCAGCGGATTGGCAATTGTACTGGCCAGAAGTGCTGAAAGGACCAGGAGCACGATTGCTGCTACAAGAAAGATCCGCAGGATTGCGATACGTTCCTCACGAACGATCCGATCAATATCATCGCCTTCTGTGGACAAAAGCAGGACGCCCAACACAGCACGGAACCTCTGGACAGGAAGGGCTACAGAAACGGTAAGTTTACCTTCTTCGGTCAGCCTCACGATCGCCTTCGGAGCTCCGGTAAGTGCCGATTGCACTTCCGGATATTGTGTCCCGAGGCCTTCTAGGTCACGGTAGATCGGAAAGTTCTCCTGCGGCAAAATCCGGTTCAGAGTGTTGCCGATAAATTCGATCCAGCCGATTTCGGGTTCTTCCCCGTCGACAGGTGGTAAATCAAACGACTGTATTTGCCCTGCAGAATACAAATGGCGGGAATCCAGAATGAGTATCCCGTCAGGGTCATATATCCTCGCCCTCGTGAGCGTGGGCTTGATGAGCGCCCGCAAGACCGGGGCAACCTGTTCCGGATTTATGGGATAACGCAGGTTGTCGAGTGGATCGAGCCGTGGTTGCAGGCTTTCACCGGCTTTCAATTCCAGAAGTTTTTCGGGATCAATTGTAATCGTGGTCGGATTGGCAGTAGCGGATCCGGCAATCGCACCGGCAACAATTCTGCCCTGTGTAAGGAGGCTCTCAACCTTTGCATCTATGAGCCCTTCGCGAAACTGATTCATATACAGGATTGTGCCGAGCAAAACAGCCAGGGCTGTCATGTTCAGAGTAACGATCCTGCGGGTCAGGGATGAAAACAGATTGTCCCTGACAGCTTTGAAACTGCGCGATAAAATCCCCTTTTTCTTATGCTTTGGAGGTTCGGAAACGGGGCCGGGATGCTGCCGCTGTCCGGTAGAATCTGGAAGGCCATCATCGCCATCCTCGGACCTGTGAGAATCTGATTTGGAAATTGTACCTTCAACAGACGAAATTTGATCGCCCTGAATCCCAGCTTCGCTGTCTTCAGATGCGGTTATTCTCGCCTTTTCTGTTTCAAAATCCATATCAAGCTGTCATTAACCAAGCCGTTATGTCATCTGCTCTGGTCAACCTTCCCGAAACCGGTAGCCGACACCATAGAGCGTTTCGATCATGTCGAAACTGTTGTCCTCGACTTTGAATTTTTTGCGGAGCCGCTTGATGTGGCTATCGATAGTCCGGTCATCCACGTAAACCTGATCGTCATACGCAGCATCCATCAGTGAATCGCGACTTTTCACAACACCTGGCCTTTGGGCAAGCGCATAAAGGATAAGGAATTCAGTAACAGTCAAAGTCACCGGTTTGCCACTCCAGGTACAAGTGTGCCGCTCCTTGTCCATCAGGAGTTGACCGCGCTCCAGAGTATTTGCAGCAACCTCTCCGCTTTTTGCACCGCTTTCCGGTCCGGCGGCTACCCTTCGAAGTACCGCTTTTACTCGCTCGACCAGCAGGCGCTGGGAAAACGGTTTCTTTATGAAATCGTCGGCACCCATTTTGAGGCCGAACAACTCGTCAATTTCCTCATCCTTGGAGGTCAGAAAAATAACCGGGACGTCCGAAGTCTGACGCAACCGGCGCAACAACTCCATACCGTCCATTCGCGGCATTTTGATATCAAAGATTGCGAGATCTGGACGTTTTGCGTTGAGGCCGTCCAGTGCTGTCGACCCGTCAGTATAGGTTTCTACCTTGTATCCTTCAGACTCCAGCGCAATTGAAACGGAAGTCAAAATATTGCGATCATCATCTACCAAGGCTATGGTTGGCATCCTCAATTTCTCCTGGTCAAATCTTAGTAAAATATCCGAAAAGCATTGGCTTCAGAAAATTGGGCAAAATGTGGCGTAATCTTAGCTGATTTGCATTGATTTGGCTATTGAACCAAGCCTTTGCAAAAATTGCAGTTTTTCTGCCCCGCTTCAGAAGTTGTCCATACTACCAAGTTATAGGTGGAAATTTCCAACCGATCCCGCTAATACACCCGGATCATCTATCCCGCCAAATCAGAATTCCAGACGAGAGCGTAAGCTGACATTATGAGTAAGGTTGAAGACATCATCAGGCATTTGAGTGAATTGGGTGTTACAGAACATGGAGCCATTCACGCTAATCAGCAAGCAGCTGAGCTTTATGAGGCCTCTCTTGTTCGAAGCGAATCCAGATTGACTGATTCAGGTGCGCTGAGCGTGGAAACGGGTGCACACACCGGTCGGTCTGCGCAGGACAAGTTTGTGGTTTTCGATGATCTCACATCGGATTCAATCTGGTGGGACAACAACAAGTCGATGTCACCGGAAGATTTTGAACAACTGAAATCCGATATGATGGCGTTTGCGGCTAATAGCGAATTTTTTGTCCAGGATCTCTACGGTGGAGCGGATGAAATGTCCCGGCTGAAGGTTCGTGTGTTCACCAACCGAGCATGGCATGCATTGTTCATCAGAAATCTGCTTATTCGCCCTGCACAGGACGAACTCGCTGGGTTTTCGCCTGAATTCACTATTGTGAACATGCCGGAGTTTGCTGCTGATCCCGAGAAACACGGAACCAGGAGCCAAACCGTGATCGCCTGCGATTTCACCAGAAAACTGGTTTTGATCGGGGGAACCTCTTACGCAGGCGAGATGAAAAAATCAGTGTTCTCGTATCTCAATTTTTTGTTGCCGGAATCTGGCACGATGCCGATGCATTGTTCAGCAAACCATAATGAAAAGGGTGAAAGTGCGGTCTTTTTCGGTTTGTCAGGTACAGGAAAGACCACGTTGTCAGCGGATCCGGACCGGACGCTTCTCGGTGATGATGAACATGGCTGGAACCAGGATGGCCTGTTCAATTTTGAAGGTGGTTGCTACGCAAAAACAATCAGGCTTTCTCCAGAATCCGAGCCAGAAATTTATTCTACCACCCAACGGTTCGGGACGGTGTTGGAAAATGTCGTATTGGACGAAAACCGCAAACCCGATTTCGATGATGGTTCTCTTACCGAAAACAGCCGCTGTGCCTATCCGATCGATTTCATACCGAATGCATCTGAGACAGGTATCGCACCTCATCCCAAGAGCATAATAATGCTCACTGCTGACGCTTTTGGTGTCTTGCCTCCGATCGCAAAACTCACTTCTGCTCAGGCAATATATCATTTCCTTTCGGGTTACACTGCAAAGGTGGCCGGGACTGAAAAGGGTGTTAGCGAGCCGGAAGCAACGTTTTCCACTTGCTTCGGAGCACCCTTCATGCCGCGCCATCCATCCGTATACGGCAACCTGCTTCGTGATCTGATTGCCAAACACGGCGTTGATTGCTGGCTTGTTAATACCGGTTGGACCGGTGGTGCATATGGTGTTGGATCGAGGATGCCGATCAAGGCAACCCGCGCGCTGTTGACTGCGGCGCTGGAAGGCTCTCTGAACACGGCCCGGTTCCGCCGTGATGAAAACTTTGGTTTCATGGTGCCGGAAGAGGTTGCCGGTGTAGACACAACAATATTGAAACCGCGCGACACATGGGCTGACAAGCAGGCTTATGATGAACAAGCACGAAAGCTTGTCGGAATGTTCACAGCAAACTTTGCGCAGTTTGAGCAGTATGTAGCTTCAGAGGTTATCGAAGCAGCACCTATGGCCGGATGACATCCGTTGGTGGTGTATTGTGGATATTTCTGTCTTGATAGTGCCGGTTATTGATGCGAATGTTGTTTCAAACGGCATTTCAGGAGCATTATAATGGGCATTTTTGATTTCGTAAAATCTGTTGGCAAGCAACTAGGAATTGGCAGCGAGGATACCCCTCCCGCCGCTGAGGACCTGAAAGCGGAATTGGACAGCCATGGGCTCGGAACAGATGGTGTCGAGATTGAAGTCGACGGAGACAAGGCAATCATCAAGGGTGAGGTAGCTGATCAGTCTGTATTTGAAAAGGCAATTATGGCGATTGGTAATACACTCGGCGTCTCACAGGTTGAGGCGGCAGAAGTCAAGATCGCGGATGAGAGCGCAGCCGGCGTTGATGCACCGGTTTTCCATGAAGTCAAAAAGGGCGATACTCTTTGGGCGATTTCAAAACGCGCTTACGGTAATGGATCGAAATACCCTGTGATATTTGAGGCAAACAAGCCCATGCTGAGCGATCCGGACAAAATTTATCCCGGCCAGATGCTTCGTATCCCGCCGCTTGATTGAACTTTCTTTTCGGATTTAACCGCCAAACAACAGGTCGAGGATAGTCCTCGGCCTTTTTTGTTGGCCGTTGAGACCGCGACTTGGCCTCGGAGCGCCCTCAATTTCTGAAAGTGTTCTGCGCCGCGGTTCGTCTGACAGGTTTTGTTGATCAGGCGAGATGGTTTTAATCGCACCAGGGGATGATGGTCCTATAGGTACAGATGGCCTATCAGTCGGTATCGCGGCAAGAACAGGTGCGTAGTTCCCCGGCAAGGCTGCGAGTGGCAACCCTTCATGAGCTGTTGTCATGACGCTCTTCCAGGTTCTGGCTGGTAGTGACCCGCCGGTTACCTTCTTTGTCGGGCTTCCGTCATCATTTCCATACCAGACGCCAGTGACAAGATCGGCTGTATAACCAATGAAAAGGCCGTCACGTGAATTCTGACTGGTACCGGTCTTTCCTGCTGCATCTCGATTGCCAAGGGATGCGGCTTTTCCGGTTCCGTTACGAAGGACATTGGAAAGCATCGAATTCATCATGCCGATTTCCCGTGATCTCACCACAACGGGGGCGTCGAAACCTTGGCGTTGATACAATACATTACCGTCAAGGTCTTTGACACGCTGAATCACATAAGGTTCAACCAACCGGCCTCCGTTGGCGAAAGGCGCATAGGCACCGGTCAATTCCATCAAGGTCACTTCGGACGTACCAAGCGCAATGGATGCATTTTTCTTCAATCCTGAACGAATTCCCAAACGATGCGCCGTCTCGACGACTGTTCCCGGGCCAACTTCCATGACCATTTGTGCCGCAATCGTATTGAGGGATTTGGAAAGGGCAGTATCAAGCGTTACCGGGCCGCGATACTTACGATCATAATTGACCGGGGTCCACTTGTTGATCCTAACCGGTGCATCCTGGCGTACTGATTTGGGTGTGCGACCAGCTTCAAGTGCTGCCAGATACACAACAGGTTTGAATGCTGAACCCGGCTGTCGTTTGGCATCGGTTACGCGGTTGAATTGACTGTCTGCATATTCCCTGCCTCCGACAAGTGCGCGGATGGCTCCACCGCCAGTCATCGAGACCAGTGCTGCCTGGCTGACATTGCGGGATTTTCCGTCTTTGGCGAGGGTCTCTTCTATAATAAGTCCGGCTTTTCGTTGAAGGTCAAAATCGATTGTGGTGTCGACGACAACATCCTGGCGAAATTCTCCAATCAGTGATGGCAACTGTTTCATGACCAGATCAGCCACATAATGTTCTGAGCCACTCCAGAAGCGCTTTGCCTTCTTCGCCTGCATCGTTAGTGCCCTGGCAGCTTCGCTGTCGGTGATGAACTCAGAACGACGCATGGAGGCAAGTACGACCTGTGCCCGCTCTTCTGCTAGATCTGGATTTCTTGCCGGTGAGAGCCTTGAAGGCGCCTTGAGGAGACCCGCCAGCAATGCCGCCTCGGCCAGATTCACATCCCGGGCAGATTTCGAAAAGTATCTGCGGGACGCAGCTTCGACACCATAGGCGCCTGAACCAAAATATACCCGGTTAAGATAAAGCTCGAGAATTTCGTCCTTTGAATATTTTGTTTCGAGCCAAACGGCCAATATCAGTTCCTGGACTTTCCTTTCAAGTGTCCTCTCAGGTTCCAGAAACAGGTTCTTTGCTAACTGCTGGCTCAACGTAGATCCGCCTTGAACAAGCCGCCCGGCAATCACATTTCTGATCATTGCCCGGGTAAATCCAATCGGATCGAAACCGTAGTGATACTTGAAACGCCGATCTTCAATGGCGATTACGGCCATTGGAATATAGGGTGACATGTCATTCAAACTTACCGCAGCTCCACCCGTGGCACCGCGGTTTGCCAGAAGGTCTCCATTGGATGAAACGATGCGCGCGTTTGGCGGCCGCTCCGGGATCGTCCAGCTGGCGGAACTGGGAAGTTGCGCCGCGTAGTAACCAACAATCCCCGTTAGCCCTATACCAACCCACAATCCGATAACCAGACACCAGTAGGCCGTTTTACCAAAAAATCCGAGCCGCTTTTCGCGTTTGCTGCTGCGTTTGTTTTTCTGGCGTCTTGCCGAACCTGATTTAGATGAAGCTTTGGACTTTCGGCGCTTGGGCTCAGGAACCGCTCGATCTGAACCGTCAACGCGCAGCCCTGTTCCACTACCGGATTTTGATACGGGCCCGAATGTCGGTTCAATACGGTTTCGTTCGCTACGTCGTGCCATGATTTTGATGAACAGCTGTTTTAAGCGCGCTTGTCCGCGCAGTGTTAACACTCCGTGAACAATAAATGCGGCTATTTAATGAGGCGTAAAGATTGGAAATTTTTGCAAAAATTCCGGCTCTCGCAGAGTTGATTAAAACTTTAACAATTTTCTTAAACGGAAATTAGTCAAAGTGTGTTTTCACTCTTCCAAAGGATGCAGGACGTTTGCAGAAACTGGAGAGGCACGACAGAATGGTTGGATTATCTTTAAATTCCTCAGAAAAAACAGATCTGTCGCGTGTTGACTGGGTGGACTACGCGAAGGGCTTTTGCATCATCTTCGTCGTCATGATGCATTCAACGCTCGGTGTTGAAAAGCATGCATTTGAAAAGGGGCTTGTGGCTGAAGGCACGGTTGGCTGGATGAACGCGGTCGTGACATTTGCACAACCGTTTCGCATGCCGGACTTCTTTCTCATTTCAGGACTCTTCCTTGGCCTTGTAATTGGACGTTCGTGGTTAAGGTATTTTGATCGCAAGGTGGTTCACTTTGCCTATTTCTATGTTCTTTGGCTGGCAATACAGTTTGCTTTCCGTTCGATCGGATGGATCGGTGAAGGGCTAGGGCCGATTGACATAGCCGGAAAATTCGGAGCAGCTCTTATCGAGCCGTATGGCACCCTATGGTTCATATACATGCTCCCAGTCATGTTCCTGGTGACCAGATTGCTTTCAGCCGTTCATTGGCTCGCTGTGCTCGCCGGGGCTGCAATTCTGGAAATCTGGCCCCTGCACACTGGCTACCTTCTGGTGGATGAATTCGCAGCACGCTACGTCTATTTCTTTGTTGGTTTTGCGCTGGCACAACCGATTTTCCGGCTTGCCGGTTGGGCGCAGAAAAACATCGGAAAAGCTCTTGCCTATCTTGGCGTTTGGGCCATTTTCAATGCGTTGTTTACTTTTACAAGAGTGCCGGAAAGCCTGCTCCCGTTCACTCAATACAATGTCAATAACGGCCCGGCCAACCTGAGCCATCTTCCGTTTGCTTCACTTCTGCTTGGTGCTGCGGGTGCCATTGCGGTCGTCTGCATATGTGCCGTTCTTTCCCGCTTCAAAATGGCCGATTTCCTGCGTTATCTGGGCAGTCACTCAATCGTTGTGTATCTGGCATTCTTCCTGCCAATGGTGATTTCAAGAGAAATCCTGTTCCGTTTCGCGCCGGGGCTCGATCTCGGAACGACTGCTTTCATCGTGCTTCTGGTAAGTGTGGCAGGATCGGTTGTCGCCTATGAATTCACCCGGATAACGGGCTGGTTCGAGTTCCTGTTCGAGCGTCCGAAGTGGGCCTGGATTGAGAAAGACAACAAGCCCGCTTCGACTAAAGCGTCACTGCAACCAGCTGAGTAACTACTGCGCCAGCGATTGCATGATCCTGGCCCAGGACCGGATGCCTTTGTGGAAGCTTTTCAACTCGTATTTTTCATTTGGTGAGTGAATGCGATCATCATCCTGTGCAAATCCGACAAGCAGCGACTGAATGCCCAAAACATCCTGGAAGTGTCCCACGACCGGAATTGAGCCCCCCATTGCTATCAATGCTGTATTTTTACCCCATTCATCTTTAAGCGCGGTTGCCGCTTTTTTCATCTCGGGCATGTCATAACCGAGGTGAACGGCCGGGCTGGCTCCGTGATCTTCAAATGTGACCGAACAATCCGAAGGAATGCTGCTGGAAACATATTCCCTGAAGGACTCTCGGATCGCCATCGGGTCCTGAGTTCCAACCAGGCGGAACGAAACCTTGGCGGAAGCGATAGCTGGTATCACGGTCTTGAAACCCTCGCCGGTGTAGCCGCCATTGATTCCGTTAATTTCACAGGTTGGACGCGCCCATATCTGCTCCAGAACTGAACGGTCACTTTCGCCTGCAGGTACTGACAAACCAATTTCACCAAGAAATTCAGTCTCGCTAAATCCAAGACCTTTCCACATTTCCTTGATGTCTTCCGGTGTCTCGGGGACACCGTCATAAAATCCGGGAACTGTCACGCGACCATTGTCATCGTGCAGACCTGAAAGCACTCTTGCAAGAATCCGGATTGGATTGGCGGCTGCCGATCCATACATGCCGGAATGCAAGTCTCTTGATGCTGCCTGAATGGTGATTTCCTCTCCCAACAGCCCGCGCAAAGCAGTGGATATTGCAGGTGTTTCCCGGTCCCACATACCGGTGTCGCAAACAAGTGCGAAATCCGCTTTCAGTTCATTCACATTGGATTCCAGGAACGGAATAAGCGACGGCGAACCGGATTCTTCTTCGCCTTCAAAGAATATCGTTACTTTGACCGGCAATCCGCCTGTTTCCGATTTCCAGGCCCGGCATGCTTCGACAAACGTCATAAGCTGACCCTTGTCATCGGACGTACCACGCCCGATCATCTGCTTTGTTCCGTCCGGCATGTCCTTGATGCGCGGTTCGAAGGGTGGTTCATCCCAAAGTTCCAGCGGATCGACCGGCTGAACGTCATAGTGCCCATAAAAAAGAACATGCGGGCAGCCTTCCGGACCGTCATGATGAGCCACAACCATCGGATGGCCGGGAGTTTCGCAGAGCCTTGCTTCAAAACCGATGGACTTGAGATCCTCGACCAGCCATTCTCCGGCTTTCTTGCATTCGGAAGCAAATGCAGGATCAGTGGATATGCTTTCAATCTTCAAAAGTGAAAACAGACGATCGACGGCGCTGTCGAGGTTGGTGTCAATTGCGTCAAGTACTGCCTCGAGTTCGGCCATGACCAGCTCCTGTTGTCGGGAAAATATCGGCGCGACTATGGCATGCAGATTGCTATACAACAACTTAATTTGTGGAGGAAACTCTGACCGGACCACTGTTGACATGTCGGCGGGTTAGGGGGGAATGCAACAGTGGCCCGTGTCAGTATTGGATGATCCAGGTGGGCAGTCGGATCATCTGGCTGATCTATCCAGGGGAAGACGTTTCAGCCATTGCTCTTTTGAACAACTAAACTCAATATGGCACTGTCCGGAAAACTTTCAATACACAAACAGTTTTGCGGTAATCAACAGGGCGTGAAACTTTTGAGAGGCATTTATCATGGCAAAACAGCATGATTTTCCTTCACAGATTGTCTGGACCGGCAATCGAGGAGCTGGCACTTCTGCTTATCGGGCTTATGATCGCACATGGAACATGACCGTCCCTGGAAAAGAGGTGGTTCATTGTTCCAACGATCCGTTGCTGGGCGGTGATCCGACCAAATACAATCCCGAAGATCTTTTGATCACCGCGCTCGCATCCTGCCATATGCTCTGGTACCTTCACCTCTGCTCGGAAGCAGGGATCACCGTGACCGCCTATCAGGATAGTCCGGTCGGTATCGGGGAGAGCGAACCATCTGGCAAGGGCAGGTTTCTTGAGGCGGTTCTCAAACCCAGGATCACAGTCACCCATGACAGTGACGCAAATAAAGCGGTGTCAATTCACGATGAAATTCACAACTATTGTTTCATAGCCAGGTCGGTCAATTTTCCGGTGCGGTTTGAAGTTGAGATAATAAAGGAAACCTGACGGGTCTCTGATCCACAGCGATTTTCAACCGGCTATTCGCAGCGCAGAACCACTGTCGCTGAATAGCTGCCCGCCTGAAACACATTGCCGCCTGTTTTTCTCGCATCCATGTGTATTCTAACATTGTTGACGCCGGCGTTCAGGGGTTCCGGAGCCTGGGTAATTCCATATACAGTGGCCCCATTGGAGCGATGCCAGGCGCGAAAGTTTTCCGGTGTGGTGTCGCCTGCCGGTTCCGTATCAAATGCGGTTGGCACATCCACCGATAGAGTGAGCCCTGTTCCAGAGGCGGAAACCTGTGCCCGTCCAGGAGTTCCCGGCCCACGCGAAGTCAGACGTCTGTCATTGTTTCTGGCAACAAGTGTACCGGCCTGCGTCACAGTTATGATGCAGGTGTCCTGAGCGGTTCCGCCGAACGGAATGTCTGCCGACTGCACCGGTGTGGTTCCGGAGCACAACAATACCGCGCCATAAAGGCAGTTTCGCTTCAAACGATTCATCAAAAATACCAA
The DNA here is from genome assembly GCA_039029255.1 of Pseudomonadota bacterium. GTDB lineage: Bacteria > Pseudomonadota > Alphaproteobacteria > Rhizobiales > Rhizobiaceae > JAALLB01. The sequence goes on from JBCCGN010000016.1 coordinate 14,974, forward strand.
AAATATTTGACGTAGGGTAATCGATAGCCATTCACATATTATTAATTTGGAGCGTTAGGGATTTGCCGCAGCAAAAGCTAAAATTTTAAGTATCAACTTTTGAATTTGGTCAGAGTAACTCTTCCCGGACGAATTCCAACCGGTCCTGACCCCAGTGCATCACATCACCAATGAAGAATGTCGGAGCACCGAAAACGCCGCGGGAAACCGCCTCATCTGTCACATCAACCAGCGCCTGCTTGTTCGCTGGGTCATTCAGTTTTGTTTGATACTCATTAGGATCCACACCTGCATCCTGGCAAATTTTCTGAACCGTCACGGGATCATTGATGTCCCCGTTACTGACCCACATACAGTCATAGAAACCGTCTCCCAATTTCTTGACGGTATCGCTGTTGCTGTAATTGTTCAGGCCACGCATGACGTAAACTGAACTCAACGGGAACCTACTGTTCATATTGAGCGGTACGCCGTAGCGTTTGGCATACCGATTGAAATCCTGAAAAGCCCATTTTCCCTTGTTTGGTGAGGTTATCGGCGAGCTGCTGCCTGCCTTTTCAAACACTCCGGGAAGGAAAAACGGCCGGTAGATTATTTCCGCTCCGGTTTCTTCGGCAATCTTGGGCAATTGGGTCCAGGCGAGATAGCTTGCCGGACTTACGATATCAAAAAAGAATTCCACGCTTTTCATTTCAAAAGGTCTCTATCCAGGGTTTCAAGTCCATTTCCAGTGTCCACGCATCACGCGGCTGACAATGAATTTGCCAGTAGTTTTCTGCAATATGCTCGGGGTTCAATATGCCGTCCTGCTCTTTCTTTGCATAGGCATGAGGCCAGAATTCGCGAATGAACTCGGTGTCAATCGCACCATCAATCACGACATGTGCAACATGAATGCCCATAGGCCAAAGTTCACGTGCCATGGCCTGTGTCATGCCACGCAAGGCAAACTTGGCACTGGCAAAAGCTGCCCCTCCTGCAAAACCTTTCATGCTCGCGCTAGCGCCGGTAACAAGAATCGTACCCCGACCCCGGGGAACCATGCGCCGCGCTGCTTCCCGGCAGGTAAGGAAGCCCGAAAAGCAAGCCAGTTCCCAGATTTTGGAAAACTTCCTTACCTCAAGATTGAGGAAGTCAAATCTGGCGTTGGCACCAATGTTGAAGACTACGACTTCGAGGGGTGCAATTTCTGTTTCAATTCTTTCAAACAGTGCGATCATCTGATCTTCCTGTCGGGCATCACAACCGATTGGGACGACTTCACCGCCGTCCTGTTCGATCTCACGCGTAAGATCATCGAGATGATCAATATTACGGCGAACAGGGACAACCAGGAAGCCTTCCCGAGCAAACCGTTTTGCGATCGCACCGCCTGTCGCATCTCCTGCCCCAATTACCAGACAGGCTTTTTTCTGTTCGGACATGCACCCTCCCTATGGTCAAATCTTGCATGTGAGCCTAAAACATATTCGAACGAAATTTCCCCTGGAGCAAGCCCGCATGAAGTCCGGCGATCATCTGTTTCTGGTTGACGGTTCAGCCTATATCTTCCGTGCATATCATGCCTTGCCGCCGCTTACCCGAAAATCGGATGGCTTGCCAGTGGGAGCAGTCTCCGGATTCTGCAACATGCTGTGGAAGTTGTTGGAAGAGGCACGGGATACCTCTGTCGGTGTGGTGCCGACGCATTTTGCAGTGATTTTTGATTATTCATCAACAACCTTCCGAAACGAGATTTTTCCTGAATACAAGGCAAACCGGGATGCACCGCCTGAGGATTTGCGGCCGCAATTTGCCCTGATCCGTGAAGCAACACGCGCTTTCAATCTTCCATGTCTGGAAACGGAAGGTTTCGAGGCCGACGATTTGATTGCAACTTATGCAAGACAGGCGCGTGAGATAGGCGGAGATGTCACAATCATTTCTTCCGACAAGGACCTGATGCAGCTCGTCGGTCCGAATGTGGTCATGTACGATACGATGAAAGACCGCAGGGTTGGCGTCGAAGAGGTCCGGGAGAAGTTCGGCGTCGGTCCCGAAAAGATGATTGATCTCCAGTCTCTCGCAGGTGATTCAACAGATAACATACCCGGTGTCCCCGGTATCGGTCCCAAAACCGCGGCGCAATTGCTGGACGAATTTGGCGACCTTGAAACCCTTCTGCAACGTGCAGGGGAAATCAAGCAGAACAAAAGGCGGGAGAACCTGATTGAATTTGCTGATCAGGCGAGGCTTTCGAAACAATTGGTCACTCTCAAGGATGATGTGCCTCTTGACGTTCCCTTGGACGGACTGGGCCTCGAACCTACCGATGGGCCAAAACTGGTTTCATTCCTGAAGTCGATGGAGTTCACTACAATCACGCGCAAGGTTGCAGAGGTAACCGAAACCGATGCAAGCCTTGTTGAAGCTCAAACAATAGAAGTGGACGGTTTTGCTGCAAGTCGCGGACCTGACTTGGATTCTGGTGAATCGCAGCGTGAGGCAACCGCCGGAAGTTCTGATGGCACAACGCCCGAAGCACTGGTAAAACACAGGGCGGAAGAAGGTCTCGCTACCCAAATTGATGCTTCAGTTTATGAATGCGTCCGGGACGAGGCTTCATTGCAGGCCTGGGTGGACAGGATTTATGCAGCCGGAATTGTGGCAATTGATACCGAAACCACTTCACTTGATCCAATGCAGGCGGAGCTTGTTGGCATATCGCTTGCGACCGAACCAGGTACAGCCTGCTACATTCCGCTGGCGCACAAGGATGGCCAGGGTGACCTTCTTGGCGGTGGTATCGCCGCGAACCAGATTTCCACAGACAAGGCTCTTGCGCTGCTCAAACCTGTTCTTGAAGATCTTTCCATTCTCAAGATTGGTCAGAATCTCAAATACGATTGGCTGATATTGGCCGAGCATGGCGTGGAGATGGTTGGTGTCGAAGACACGATGCTGCTTTCCTATGTGCTTGATGCCGGACGGGGCGGGCATGGCATGGATGATCTTGCCCGGCGCCATCTGGGTCACACTTGTATTTCTTACAAGGAACTGACGGGCAGCGGCAAATCGGCCATAACCTTTGATCTCGTGGAAATTGACAAGGCAACCCGATATGCCGCCGAAGACGCGGATGTCACTCTCCGGTTATGGCGGGTGTTGAAACCCCGACTTGTCGCCGAAGGAATGACCTCCGTTTACGAGCGACTTGAACGGCCGCTCATCGATGTGGTTGCGAAGATGGAACAGCGCGGAATTACGGTCGATCGGCAAATCCTCTCGCGTCTTTCGGGCGAACTTGCGCAGGCTGCTGCGGGTCTTGAATCTGAGATTCACGAACTGGCGGGTGAAAGTTTCAACATTGGCTCGCCCAAACAACTCGGTGAAATCCTGTTCGGTAAACTTGGATTGCCGGGTGGCAAGAAAACAGCAAGTGGGCAATATTCAACTTCAGCTCAGGTTCTGGAAGACCTGGCCGCGGAGGGCCACGAACTGCCACGCAAGATTGTCGGCTGGCGACAGCTTACCAAGTTGAAATCAACCTATACGGATGCACTGCCGGGATTTATCAATCCGCGAACGAAGAGGGTCCACACATCCTATTCGATGGCATCAACCTCAACCGGCAGATTTTCATCATCCGATCCGAACCTGCAGAACATTCCGATCCGCACAGAAGAGGGTCGGAAAATCCGCACCGCGTTTGTGGCGGAAAATGGTAACAAGCTTGTCTCTGCGGATTATAGCCAGATTGAATTGCGGGTTCTTGCACACATCGCAGACATTTCCCAGTTGAAACAGGCATTCGCAGATGGCCTGGACATTCATGCAATGACAGCTTCGGAGATGTTTGATACGCCAATCGAAGGCATGGATCCGATGGTGCGCCGCCGCGCCAAAGCGATCAATTTCGGAATAATTTACGGAATTTCCGCGTTTGGTCTTGCCAATCAACTTGGTATAGAACGTTCTGAAGCATCCGATTACATCAAAATGTATTTTGAACGTTTTCCCGGTATCCGTGACTATATGGAAAGTACCAAGGCTTTCTGCCGTGACAACGGTTTCGTGGAGACCATATTCGGCAGACGGGCCTATTATCCCGACATCAAGGCCTCCAATCACCAGATGCGCGCTTTCAATGAGCGTGCAGCAATCAATGCCCCGATCCAGGGATCGGCTGCTGACATTATCCGCCGGGCCATGGCCAGGATGGATGATGTAATTCATGATAACGGGCTTTCCGCGCGCATGTTGCTGCAGGTGCATGATGAACTGATTTTTGAGGTTCCCGCAGACGAAGTCGAAAAAACCATCCCCATTGTTGCAAGCATCATGGAAAACGCGGCCATGCCTGCTCTCAATCTGGCAGTGCCGTTGAAAGTTGATGCAAGGGCTGCTGACAATTGGGATGAAGCGCACTAGGATACAGACATGAACAATCCCGCTCCCGGTTTTATCAAGCGACCTGACCACAAGCTTGAGATTACACCCTTCGAAGGACATGTATCCGTATCAATCGATGGACAGGAGATTGCAAAGACCGACAGGGCGCTGATGTTGGCCGAAGCCGATTATCCGGTTGTGTTCTATGTCCCCCTTGGAGTTATCCCGGAAAAAATGCTGGCAGAAAGCGATCATAAGACCTGGTGTCCATTCAAGGGACATGCCAGCTATTATCACCTCACTCATGAGGGAGACACTCGCGAAAACGCAATATGGACCTATCGAAATCCGTTTGATGAAGCGATGTCAATCCGGGATTATGTTGCAATCTATCCCAGTGCTGCATCTGTCGAACCTTCCGGCTGAAAATATTTGCGATCTGTTTTGTTCCTGCAATTGAAGAGAATCGATAACTGGTCTATTGACGGTGAAACCTTTATCGGCACCCGTAGCTCAGCTGGATAGAGCGCTGCCCTCCGAAGGCAGAGGTCGCAGATTCGAATTCTGCCGGGTGCGCCACAGCTTTTAGCTGTGGTTTCAAGTTCGATCTCACGGCAATTTCGCTATGTTCAACGCCAGCGATGGCGCGAAGCACAAGCTTCGGCTCACTACCGTTCGCTGGTGCCATTTCCAGACCGGTGTTCGAAGTTTCTTCTTCGAGACGCACAGCTCCCAATTTTCCATCCTGAAACAGATGCTCACGACAATCCATCGATCTCAGACCCTATCCCCACCAGCAACGATGATACCGACGTCAATTCATTCAACCATTGACAGGTCATGCGTTTATCTGCAATTCTTAATATCAGAACATATGTGCTGATATATAGAACGAATTATTTGATCCGGGAGGTTAAAAATGATCAAGAAAATTCTAAAATCGGTGGCCGCTTTGACCCTGATTGCAGCTTTTCCCTTTAGTGCAGGAGCTGCAGAACCGAGCCCCACTGTAAAAAAGATTGTCGAGCGTGGCACAATGCTTTGCTCGGGACATAACGGCAGCTATTTCGGCTTCGTTGAGGTCAATGACAGAAATGAGTGGAAGGGCCTCGATATTGATATCTGCCGGGCAATGACCACTGCCATTCTCGGTGATCCGAGCAAAGCGCAGATTGTGCCGTTGAGCTGGGCCCAGCGTTTTCCTGCGCTACAGTCAGGCGATGTGGACATCATCATCAAGGCAACCGGTTGGACAATGGGCCGTGATACTGAGCTGGGCTTGCAGTTTTCACTCCCGTATTTCTTTGGCGGCACCCAGTTCATGGCGCATAAGGAACTTGGAATTACCGAGGCCAAAGACCTGGCGGGCGGCACGATTTGTGTCGAAGCAGGCACAACCATTGAGCGCCTTGCGGCCAATTATTTGAAGACGATCAATGTCGAACATAAGATGGTTTCATATGAAAGTGCAGCAGAACTTAGGGCAGCATATCTTGCCAATCGCTGTGATGCTTTCGCTGGCTGGGGGCCAAACCTTGCGGTGCTGCGGGCGACAGAAATTGAAGATGCAAATGCCCATGTCATTTTGAACGACCAGCTCTCAAGTGAGCCTATTTCAGCGGCCATGCGTCAGGGCGATGAAGGGTTTGTGGATCTCACCAACTGGGTACTTTCCGCACTGCTGATCGCAGAAGAGGAAGGTATCACCAAAGCGAACGTTGAGGAAATGGCAGCAAATCCGCCAAATCCACGCGTAGCCCGTCTATTGGGCAAAGATGCCGGAATGGGTGAGCGCCTTGGCATGCGGGACACATGGGCGAAGGACATGATCGCCGCAATGGGCAATTTTGCCGAAATCTATGACCGTAACCTTGGAAAGGATTCTCCTTACAAACTGGATCGCGGTCTCAATAACCTTTGGAGCCACGGTGGCGTGCTTTATGCGCCGATCCTTGACTAAGAACCGAGCATTGTGAAGCCCCCGATTTTTGTGGGGCTTCACATTTACCTGGCGGGCAGGAAATGACGGCTGAGCAACTTCGTAAACGCGCTGAGAAACGAAAGCTGATAATTCAGGTGGCAATAGTCGCGCTGTCGGTCCTTGCCGTTTGGGGCGCAGTCACCAGTGCCCAGAAAAACCTGGCCGAACTGGGCGTAACTGCAGGTTTCGCTTTTCTTGAAAGGGGTACTGGCTGGAGCTATTCTTTTGCCCTCTTTCCGGCAAGTATCGACGACACCTATGCACGAACACTCTTTATCGGCTTTGCAAATACTCTGTTTGTCGGCGGAATTTCGATCGTTCTGTCAACAATTCTTGGCTTCCTGATAGGCAGCATAAGGGATTCATCCAACCTCGCGCTCAGCAGCGCAGCCTTTGCATTCATACAGTTTTTCAGGAATATTCCATTAATTCTTCAGGGAATTTTCTGGTATTCGCTTTTGATCCATATGCCGGGCCCGAGGCAGTCTTATTCGATGCTTGATTCCATCTTCCTGTCGAATCGCGGGTTGATGATTCCGTCTTTGAACATCTCTGTCACGCAGGGTGTAACGCTCGTAATTGCGAGCTTGGCAATCATGGTATTTCTGATTTGGAAGAGATTTTCACTTTTAAAAGGTATCGGCATTTGGCTCGCTGCAACCGTGGCGCTTGCAGTCTTCGTTTCGTTGGTTCTTTCGCCGGCCAGCGAGGGAATGCTCTCCGTACCCGAACTGAAAGGTTTGCGTTTTGTCGGAGGTCTCGAAGTATCCATTGAGCTGCTCACAATGATAATTGCGATCCTGTTTTACAGTTCAGCCTATATAGCGGAAGTGGTCAGAGGCGGGCTTGCGGAAGTGCCGAAGGGACTGATTGAAGCGGGTCAGGCGGTCGGGTTGCGTCCTTCCACCATCTGGTCACAGATCAAGTTGCCGATGGCCCTGCGAAGCATAATTCCGCCGCTTGGCAATCAGTGGATATTCGTAATGAAGGCGACAACGATTGGCATCGCAATCGGCTTCAGTGACCTTTTCATGATTGTTACCACATCGATTACCCAGTCTGGTCAAACCCTCGAACTGATCGCCATTCTCGCTGGAGCGTTTCTCCTGGTGAACTTTGCCATCGCACAACTGGTGAATCTGCTCAATGCCCGCCTGAAACTGAAGGCGCACTGATATGCAAACAGCAACACTTTCACCAATGGCAAAGCAGAGTTTGGCTGAAAAAGTCATTAACCGACTGAAACGTGACGCGTTTGCCACGCCGTTTGACAGCATCATTTCCATACTGGTTGTTTCACTGCTCGCCTATATTGCCTGGCTGTTGATTGATTGGGCCATTGTTCGCGCGATCTGGAAAGCGGAAGATGTCTCACTGTGTACCGCTGAAGGTGCTGGTGCATGCTGGTCGATAATTGATGCACGGCATCGCCTGATATTTTTCGGTGTGTATCCATTTGAAGAACATTGGCGTTCAACATTGGCTTGCCTGACCATAGTCGGCACCGTTGTACTGTCATGCATTCCGGCATTTTGGACTGCACGACGCATTGCTGGCCTTTGGGTCGGTGGCTTTGCGCTTTATTATCTGTTGATGGAAGGCAGTCTGATCGGGCTGACACAAGTGACAACGGATGGTTGGGGCGGTCTTTCCCTTACTCTTTTCCTATTTGCTTCAGTTGTGTTGTTGGGAATGCCAATGGGCCTTTGCCTTGCCCTGATGCGCAGGTCTGAAATGCCTGTGGTAAGAATTTTTGCATCTCTGCTGATTGATTTCATCCGATCTCTGCCGCTTCTTGTGACCCTCTTTACTGCTGCGGTAGTACTGCCACTGCTTATGCCAAGTTGGTTGGAAGGAGATAAAATCTGGCGGGTAATTGTAGCGTTTGCCCTGTTCCTTGCCTGCTATCAGGCAGAGGTATTCCGGGGCGGATTTCAGGCGATACCGAAGGGGCAATGGGAAGCTGGCAAAGCACTTGGCCTGTCCTACACCACGATACTCTTGGATATTATCTTACCTCAGGTTTTCAGACACGCTTTGCCAAGTACAATCAATATGGTTGTTGTTACATTCAAGGAAACAGCGCTCGTAACGGCAATTGGATTTTTTGACGTACTGGCATCAGGCAAAAATGCATATGGAACCGGAGAGTGGGCACCTTATTACCTTGAAGTTTTGGTTTTCATCGCGTTCATCTATTGGCTTTTTATTTTCTCCCTTGGTCAATATGGTGAATACCTTAAAGGCCGCATGAAGGTGATGGAACGTTAGACCCATTCGTCCGGATCTGACTGAAGAATGCCGACCCCGGGAGGGGTTGGCATTTTTTTTACGATGATCAGATAGCGAGACGTACAGATATCAGTCGATTGTCACTAACCCATTTGGAGTTTGCAGTTCAAAGCTCAGGGCATGTTGCCCTTCCTGAATTTCTGCAAGGTGTCCGATCTGCAGACTTTCAAACATGTCGGAAAGTTTCGCAGGATCCGGATGTGAAATTTTGATCTTAGACAGCCTGACGTTCAAATCTTGCTGTCCGGTACTCGGATGGGGGCCGGGCGACCATTCAATGAATGCGGGAACGAGCCCGTTCTCAGGCAACGAACCATCCTCGGGCACAGTCAGCCGCCAGGAACGATCGCCTCGCGTGAACTTGACAACTTCGCCAAGGTTTACCGGACTGTTTGCGATAATGCCGTCAAGATCAGTTGTATTTACAACCCAGCAAAGCGCACGCGGCCGCTCGGACAAACGCTCCTGTGTGGACGGATCGTCAAGGGTAAACCATCTCACACGACCCGGGTCCGGTGCATCCGGATCGATTGAAATCAGTTCGAAGAAACTCTCGTTTCCAGACTGCATTACACAATTGTGCGTACTCATGGCATCATGTTTGCCGCCCTTGGGGATGCTCACACCAAGAGCCGCTTCCATGGCTGCAACCCCTTGTTCGAGGGATTGTGCTCCGACCGCAAAGTGATCAATCCTGTTTAACATGGTTTCAACCCTTTCCTTCGTTCAGTAGCGGCAGTGCCGCCAATAGATCGGCCTTTAGAGTATCAAGGTTCTCAAGGCCGATGTTAAATCTGACCAGTTGGCCATCTTCGCACCAACTGGATGCGGTTCTTACAGGTTTCACCGGCAACACCAGACTTTCATAGCCACCCCAACTCACTCCGATTCCGAAATGATGAAGTTTGTCAATGAACGCTCGTATTTGGCTGTCAGAACAGGGATGAAAGATTACGCCAAACAACCCGGCAGCTCCTGTGCAATCACGTTTCCAGAATTCATGACCGGTACTTTCTTCAAAGGCGGGGTGGAGGATGCGTTTGACCTGCGTCTGCTTTTTGAGCCATTCCGCCATCTCAATACCTGCTTCATGTACATGTTTCATTCGCATTTCGAGGGTGCGAATGCCGCGCAGAGCCAGATAAACCTCCTGACTCCCGGTTTTGTCTCCAAATGCCATCGTCGTTTTTCTGATCAGTTTGTCCAAATCAGGATCGGCACACGCGACAGCACCCATCATGGCATCGGAATGGCCGCAGATGTACTTCGATGCGGAATACAAAACGACATCCACGCCCAGTTTCAACGGTTGGCAAAAACAGGCAGCGAACCAGGTTCCATCGATTATGGTCTTCACGTCGTTTGCCTTTGCAACATCGGCTATTCCCCGTATATCCGGAAATTCAAATGTCCCGGTTCCCGGTGCTTCCATCATCACCGCCTTTGTTTCCGGTCGGAACAGTTTCTCGATGTTGCTGTTTAGTGAAACATCATAATATTCGACATCGACACCTCTGGGCTTGAGGATCACATCACAAAAGTTTCTGGTGTTTCCGTAAATATTGTCTGCGACCAGTATATGGTCTCCAGGCTTTGTGATTGCGGTCAGTGTCATCGATATCGCTGCGACCCCTGATGAGGTCAGCGTTACTCCGCTCGCACCTTAAAGCTCCGCCAGCATGTTTTCAAGCTTGAAACTGGCTTCATTTCCATAGCGGCCATAATACATTGTACCGGAGTCATATCTGCCGTCGCGTGCAGTCTCGAAAGCTTCCAGCGTATCAAACACCATGGTGGAACCCAACTCCACCGGCAGGTTCACATGCCTTCCTTCCTCGCAGTCAGGGCGTCCGGCTTGCACCAGGATGTCTTTAATATCGGGCATTTGCTAATTCGCCTGTATTTCGAAACTTAGTCTGTCGTAATTAGATGACACCACCGCTCATATGTGTCAACATATGGAATTATTGTGCTGTATAACAGCACATTAAGGTAATTCTGGTTGGGGAAGCTGGGTGCTAAAGTCAGCGGAAATTTTGGCTGTCCACCTGGCTGTGTGTGAGGAGCAATCGCCGCAATCTGAAGAACAGCAATGCCAATCTAGCTATTTCCGGAATGTGAAGTCGAGGCCCGTTGCCAGCTTTTGTGGAAGCAGCGAGATAATAGAAGATATTCCTGCTATATCAGTCCATATTGTATTTGTAATAACGAGAATGGCGGTTATGCATGAACAATGTTAATCCGGAATCCGGCCCTCGCGTTGATTCCACGCTTTCCAAGGGCCTCCTGATCCTCGAAAATCTGGCCGCCTCGAGGGAAAGCAAGGGTGTTAGTCAGCTTTCAAGAGAGTTGGAACTTACTAAGTCAAATACATTTCGCCTACTGCAGAGTTTGATCGCACTCGGGTACGTGCGCCAGATGGACGACAAGAATTATACTGCCTCGCTTAAGATGTGGCAGGTCGGTCGGAAAATTATTGATCAGTTAAACCTTCGTGAAATCTGCGCCAATGAGATGCAGTTTCTCTCCAACGAGACTGGAGAAACTGTCTATCTTGCAGTGCAGGAGGGAGTGCAGGTGGTTTACGTGGACAAGATTGAAAGCCTCAAGCCGATACGATCCTGGAATCCGATAGGTGGAAGTGCGCCGTTGCATTGCGTGGGCACCGGTAAGGCTCTTCTGGCTGCCAATTATGAAAAGATGCGGGATATCGTCAGAGGTGAACTCAAGCGTTACACCGACAAGACTATTACAAATATCAAGGCACTGGATGACGATGTGGAAGAAACCAGGCTTAAAGGATATGCCTTTGATTGTGGCGAATTCCGGGATCAGATTTATAGCTTCGGTGCAGCAATATATCTGCCCTCAGGTGAAGCGATAGCTGCGTTGGGAATTTCAATGCCGGAAATGAACATGCCGGCCGATAGTCAGGAAACTCTGGGTAACATTGTTGCAGGAGCAGCAGCCCGCGTATCCAGGAAGATGCTGACGCACTAGTATCTTCTGCATTATCTTGACGATTACTCTTCCAAAAGAGCTTAAACAACGGACAAGGAGTTGTTCCGATATATAGAACATATATTTCGTATGTTGACACATGAGCGATGCTGAGGCAACACTAGGGAAGACTGGAAAGGTTTTGAGAGTGCAATTGTAATGGTTGATAACGCGCCGATTTCCCTATGGGATTCATCTGCTGTTGAGAGGGACCAACGAATTCCCTTGGAAACCGAAGGTGTGGTTGATGTAGCCATCGTTGGCGCCGGATACACCGGCCTGTCGACGGCACTGCATTCTGCGGAAAAGGGTTTGTCGTGTCATGTTCTGGAAGCGGAACAAATCGGTTTTGGCGGTTCCGGGCGCAACTGCGGTCTTGTAAATGCGGCGCTGTGGCTACCTCCGCAAACTGTTCGTGAGAAACTGGGCCCCGAATATGGACCGCGTTTTATTGAGCGATTTGGAAACGGACCCGAATACGTTTTTCATCTCATTGAGAAACATCAGATTCAATGCGAGGCAACCAAGACCGGCACGATCCATGCGGCACATTCTCCGAAAGGATTTGCCGAACTTGAGGAGCGATACAGGGAATGGCAGCGGCTTGAGCAGCCGGTAGACCTTCTGGGTCGCGAGGAAGTTTCCGCAATGATTGGAACTGACAAGTTCCATGGCGGTTTGCTCGATCACCGGGCCGGTACCATTAACCCGATGGGATACTGTCGCGGATTGGCGCGGGCAGCTCTTGGCGCAGGTGCCAAAATCAGCACCGGTGTTCGAGTGCAGAAATTGCAGAAGGATGGCAACCTCTGGAAACTGGAAACGGACAAGGGAGTTCTTACTTCCAAGGCCGTTGTTCTGGGCACCAATGCCTATACCGATGATTTGTGGCCGGACTTGAAGCGTGTGTTTACTATGATCCATTACTTCCAGCTCTCCACGAAGCCATTGGGTTCTGAAGCAGATCACATTTTGCCCGGTAAACAAGGGTTATGGGATACCGGCCCGATTATGTTCAACTACCGAAGAGATGATTTCGGAAGGTTGATTATTGGCTCTATGGGAAAGGTGATCGGCAATGCGGACAACGGCCTCTCCAACAAGTGGGCGCATCGGCAGATCAAAAAGATATTCCCGTCCCTAGGGAACGTTGAGTTCGAAGAAGCATGGCATGGCCAGATTGCCATGACACCGGATCATCTACCCCGTGTCTATGAACTTGATGAAAATCTGTTCACTCCGATTGGATACAATGGCAGGGGCATCACAACGGGAACCATGTTTGGCCAGGCGATGGCTGAACTCCTGACTGGAATGGACAGGGCAGAATTGCCGTTGCCCATGACGGATGTTTCGATAGCGAGGTCAGCGCCGGTTATGTCCAGGCTTTATCAGACCGCATTCACGGCAAACCAGATCTACAGAACGATATTCTAGTTGAAGGGCATGAGAACAAATTCCAACAGAGTAGGGGTAGATATTGGTGGCACATTCACCGACATTGCGCTTGAAACCCCCGATGGCCTATCCACCACAAAAGTCCTGACGAACTATGCGGAACCCGAGAGTGCAATCCTCGAAGGAATCGAAATCGTTGCCCATCAATCCGGCATCGAAATATCCTCCATTGATCAGGTCATTCACGGGACAACCCTAGTAACGAACTCGCTGATAGAGCGTCGTGGTGCAAGGCTTGCCTTTATCACCACAGAGGGTTTTCGCGATGTAATCGAAATGAGATCCGAAAACCGGTTTGAACAATACGATCTGAATCTTGAATTGCCAAAGCCGCTGGTGCCCCGCAAGGATCGGCTGACCCTGAATGAGCGGGTCGGTGCGGATGGAGATGTGCTTCTTGCTCCCGAACCAAAGGAAATAGAAGCAATTGCTGATCGAATTATCACGGAGGAATATGAATCCGTAGCGATCGGCTTCATGCATTCATATGCGAACAATAACCATGAACTTATGATGGAGCGTGCGCTTCGAGAGCGGAGCCCCGGCCTTTCCATTTCCATTTCCTCACTGATATCACCCCAGATGCGTGAGCTGCCGCGTTTTAACACCGTTATTGCCAATGCCTATGTCCAACCGCAGGTGTCTGCGTATCTCGGCCGGCTCTCCGGCAAGCTCGCATCTGTTGGTTTGTCAGCATCAATATTCATGTTGCATTCGGGAGGTGGCTTGATTTCCGTTGAAACAGCTGCGGCCCAGCCGGTTCGGCTGCTGGAATCCGGCCCTGCCGGTGGTGCAATATTCGCGTCAAACTTTGCGCGCTCCCACGCACTCGACAAAGTAATCTCTTTCGACATGGGAGGGACGACTGCCAAAATATGCCTGATTGAAGACGGAGAACCGAAGACTGCAAATACGTTCGAGATTGCCCGCACGTATCGTTTCAAGAAGGGTTCCGGCATGACTGTTTCGACACCAGTTGTCGAGATGGTTGAGATCGGCGCCGGTGGCGGTTCAATCGCGACGATCGACAGTCTGGACAGAATCCAAGTGGGTCCGAAGTCTGCGGCCTCGGAACCGGGACCGGCATGCTACCAACGTGGCGGTTCCGAACCAACGGTTACGGATGCCAACCTGAAGCTCGGACGTCTTGATCCGGATAATTTTGCAGGTGGGGCTATCCAGCTTTCGACAGAACTTGCCGACAATGCGATTGCCGAAAAACTAGCGCAGAAAATTGATCTGAAGAGCGATGAAGCAGCATTCGGAATAACCGAGATGGTTGATGAGAACATGGCAAATGCTGCACGTGTTCATACTGTCGAAAATGGCCGCGATATCGAACATTTCACAATGATTGCATTCGGTGGTGGAGCTCCACTGCATGCATGCAGGCTGTGCGAAAAACTGGGGATCGACGCGCTGATGATACCGCCGGGCGCCGGTGTCGGATCAGCAATAGGTTTCCTGAAGGCCCCTTTCAGCTATGAGGCCACCAAAGGTCTGTTTCAGCGTCTGGATGAGTTTGATGCCGGTCTGGTAAATCAAAGCCTTGGCGAGCTGCATGCAGAAGCGCTGGCATTCGTAAACGAAGGAGCACCCGAGGCTGAATGCAATACCAGATTAACTGCTTTCATGCGCTATTCAGGCCAGGGGTGGGAAATACCGGTTCAGTTGCCCCACATACAGTTCGGGAATTCCGATATAGAGGATATCAAATGCAGATTTGACGAGGCATACGAGCGGCTCTTTGGCCGAACGATTGAGGGGTTGCCGATTGAGATAACAAACTGGTCGCTCATCGTTGCCACCAGGTTGGCGGCCGTAAAACAAATCGGGCGAATTTCTCAAGGTGAAGGCGCACGCGAAGTCCGGAAGCGAGGATTTTTTGACGCCGGTACACGGTCAACTGTGGACGCAAGAGAAATCGAACGTGCCGCAATGTCACCTGGCATGTGTGTAGAGGGTCCGGCAGTGATTGTGGAACGCGAAACGTCCACGATTGTAACGTCTTCATTCCGAGCGATTGGGCAAATTGATGGCAGCCTGTTGCTGCTCGCCAAGGAGGTATCGCCATGAGCCTTACGTCCATCGACTACCAAATCATGTGGAACCGGCTGATAGCGGTTGTGGAAGAGCAGGCAACCACCTTGATCAGGACGGCGTTCTCAACGTCGGTTCGCGAAGCGGGTGATTTGTCGGCGGGTTTGTTTGACAGGTCCGGCAGGATGATGGCACAGGCCGTGACAGGAACGCCCGGCCATGTAAATGCCATGGCCGAGAGTGTAACCCATTTTGCGAGAGAAATCGGACTTCAGAACACTTATGAAGGTGATGTTTTCATTACCAATGATCCGTGGCTCGGTACCGGGCACCTCCATGACATAACTGTGGTTACACCGGTGTTTCGCAAGGGTATCCACATCGGCTATTTTGCATGTACTGCCCATGTGGTTGATATTGGAGGCCGCGGGTTCGGGCCGGATGGCAATGAAGTGTACGAGGAAGGCCTTCTGATCCCGATAACAAAGTTTGCGGAGCGCGGCGAAGTTTCGGACCTGCTTGTAACGATGATCCGTGCCAATGTCAGGACGCCAGACCAGACGGTCGGTGACATGTATTCGCTTGCCGCATGCAATGATGCAGGAAACCGCCGACTGCAATCGATGATGGACGAGTTTGGAATTGACGGATTGGATGAACTAACCGAATTCATAATCCAGTCAAGCCGCAAGGCTACGCTTGAAGCAATCGCCAAAGTTCCGGATGGTTCATTCGAGCATGACATGCAGGTGGACGGCTATGACATACCTGTTCTCATGAAGGTAAGGCTGGATATCAGCGGAACTGCGTTGAAGGCAGATTTCAACGGCACGTCGGGCATGAGTGCATTTGGTGTGAACGTTCCTGAAGTCTACACACGTGCCTATGCATGTTATGGCTTGAAATGTGCGATAGCACCGCAAGTACCAAACAATACGGGATCTTTGGAACCGTTTGAAATCACAGCACCGGAAGGCTGTATCCTGGCGGCGAAACGCCCGGCACCGGTTTCGGTTCGGCATGTGCTTGGTCACCTAGTGCCTGACGTTGTTCTGGGAGCATTGCACAAGGCGATGCCGGGGGTTGTGCCAGCAGAAGGATCGAGTGCGCTCTGGAATATCCAGATATCAGCACGTGCCAGCGATCCGCAAAGCGGACTTCCCAACCGGGAAATCCTGATGTTCAACTCAGGCGGGACTGGTGCAAGACCAACCGTTGACGGGCTCTCGGCCACTGCATTTCCATCAGGCGTTTCGACAATGAGTGTTGAAGCAACCGAACATGTCGGACCGATTACTGTCTGGCGCAAAGACCTTCGCGAAGGTTCCGGAGGCTCCGGAGCGACGCGTGGCGGATTGGGGCAGATAATTGAGATCGAAGCGCGTGAGGGATACGACTTCTATTTTAATGCGATGTTTGACCGAGTTGAGAACCCCGCTCGAGGGCGCGAAGGCGGATCGCTGGGAGCAGCGGGCCGCGTTGAATTAAGTGATGGTACCAGGTTGAAAAGCAAGGGACGGCAACTCGTCAAAAACGGGCAACGACTTAGACTGAGTCTTCCGGGCGGGGGCGGGTATGGTGATCCCAAAAGCCGCGACCATGCGCTCGTCAAAGCCGATTATGAAGCCGGGATGATCACATCGGATCAAGCCAGGGATGAATACGATTTTGAGGTTTAGTACAGGCTTACAGGAGAGAACCAATGGTTGATAAACCACTCGCACTGGTAACTGGTGGTGCACAGGGTATTGGGTATGCGTGCGCTGAAGCACTGATGGATGATGGTGCAAGAATTATTCTTTGTGACATAAACGAAAAGGGTGTGATTGAAGCCGCTGAGCAGCTTGGTAACGGTACTGTCGGATTGGCCTGCGATATGGGCGACAAGGAACAGATCAATGGACTGTTTGATACGATTGAAGAGGGTTACGGGCCGGTCGAAATTCTAGTAAACAATGCAGGCATCGCGGCACCTGGCGACTTTCTTTCCTATGATCTTGAAACATTTGAACGGGTGATTGATGTCAATCTCCGTGGCGTATTTCTGGCGACGCAGCGTGCTGCAGCAAAGATGGTGGAGTGCGGAATCGAAGGAGCAATCGTCAATATGTCATCGATAAATGCGGTGGTCTCCATTCCCGCTATCCCAGCCTATTGTGCTTCCAAGGGCGGTGTCATGCAGCTAACCAAGTGTGCTGCACTTGCATTGGCGCCAAACAACATTCGCGTGAATGCAGTTGGCCCAGGTTCAATTGATACAGAAATGATGGCCGGAGTGAATGCAAATCCTGATGCAATGAAAATGGTGATGTCCAGAACGCCTTTAAAGCGCGTCGGGACGGCACGTGAAATCGGCGATGTAGTTGCATTCCTTGCCAGCAAAAAGGCCAGCTACATTACCGGTGAAACCATTTACGTTGATGGTGGCCGGATCGGCATGAACTACACCTGCTGACGGGAATTGCCATCTGGAACAGATTCAAGGTGAGGCAATTGCTTACATCGCTTTGAAGCAACAAGGATCGGAGTATTACAATGTCTGAATCACCAGCTGTATCAATGCATGAGGTACAGAAATTCTACGGCGGTTATCACGCACTGAAGGACATAAATTTGAGTGTCGCGAAGGGTGAAAAAATTGTGGTCTGTGGTCCTTCGGGTTCCGGGAAATCAACTTTGATCAGGACGATAAACCAACTTGAGATCCATGAGTCTGGAAACATAGAGATCCACGGAGAAATGATTGCGGCAGATGCCCCGAACATTGAAGAGATGCGTCGGGAAGTCGGAATGGTTTTTCAACATTTCAATCTGTTTCCCCATATGACGATTTTGGAAAACTGTACCCTCGCACCAATTCGCGCACGGGGCCTTTCCGTTCAGGAAGCTGAAGAACGTGCAATGAAGCACCTTACGAAGGTTCAGATTGCGGATCAGGCACAGAAATATCCAGGCCAGCTGTCCGGAGGTCAACAACAACGAGTGGCGATTGCGCGTGCTTTGTGTATGGAGCCGGATATTCTGCTTTTTGACGAGCCCACTTCTGCTCTTGACCCGGAGATGATCGGTGAAGTGCTCGACGCAATGATTACGCTTGCCAATGAAGGAATGACCATGGTCTGTGTGACCCACGAAATGGGTTTCGCGCGCAAGGTTGCTGACCGGGTAATATTTATGGAGGCCGGTGAGATAATCGAGGAGAACGATCCGGAAACGTTCTTTACCAATCCGGGCAGTCCCAGGACAAAAGCTTTCCTGGATCAGGTTCTGACTCACTAGCCGTATTTCGGTCCGGATACTGTATCAAGCATCACGCCAAGCCTGAGCTTTGCCGTTTATCTATTCAGGCACTTTGATTCCAGGCAAAGTGTTTCACCTGCAAATCCAAGCCAGTATAACCTAACTAATTGACTCCAGTTAAAATTGGAATTAGGCAAGCTTTGTCAGCAGACTAACAAAGAAGACCTTACTCCTCTTGCAAGGTGGCAGAACATGAATAACCTGGAGTGGAACCAGCACTGTGCGCAATCGGCTGTACTACCGGTATGTGAGCGCATTTTGCTGGAAGGATGTCGCTCCCTGTTCAAAGATAAGCCATGGTCTGGAGAATGTTTGCAGGAGAGAACACGCAGGATATTCGACGAATTTGTTGGCAAGAAAGCAAGCCATGATCTCTCCGAGCATTTGCTGGTTCATCTTGAGTGCCTGAACCATGGCAGGGTTTATCCGATTAGAACCTACCCGACCGGATGTGAATTCATATGTCGGGACGAGGCGGTTTTTTTGGGGTTAATTGCGGGCATTCAGAACGGAAATGCGACAACGGTCGCCCTTTGTCTGGATTATCTGTGTTGCCCGTCCTGTGTTCAACAAAGTCGTCAAACTGCAGAAAATCTGGTTGCATGCCTTAGCAGGTGCAAAAAATATCTCTTGCCCGTACCGGCCAATGTCATACGTGATATTTTGACAAGGGGTATTACAACGCCATCTCTGCACTGAAATTACAATTCGTGATTGCGAAATGCAAACAGCGCTTGTTCATTCAGGACATTTTCAATATTTGTTATTCAAACCAATGAGGCAAAAATGGCAGATCACAAGAAATTTTACATAAACGGTGAGTGGGTTGAGCCAAAGGATGGCACAGACTTCCACGTTATCGACCCGTCTACAGAAGAAACCTTTGAAACAATTTCCCTGGGCGGTCAGGCTGATACCGATGCAGCCGTTGCTGCGGCAAAGCAGGCTTTTCATCAGTGGCGCAAGGCATCAAAAGCCGAACGGCTGGAACTTCTAGAATCTATTTATGAAATCTATCTGAAAAGGTCAGATGAAATGGGTGCTGTTATCAGCCGCGAAATGGGTGCTCCGATCGACATGTCCAAAATGCAGCAGTCAGGTGCTGGAAGCGGGCATATCAAGGCTTTTATTCATGCATTGAAAAACTTCGAATTCGAGCGTGAGTTGAGGGAAAACACGCCAAATGACCGTATCATTTACGAACCTATCGGTGTTTGTGCTTTGATAACCCCGTGGAACTGGCCGATGAACCAGATTTCTCTGAAAGTAATCCCTGCGATTGCTACGGGCTGCACAATGGTGCTGAAACCATCCGAACAGTCGCCCCTTTCTGCGATGCTGTTTACGGAAATACTGCATGAAGCAGGGGTGCCAGCCGGTGTATACAATCTTGTCAATGGCGATGGCATGGGCGTTGGCAGTCAGCTTTCAAATCACAAAGATGTCGACATGGTAAGTTTCACCGGCTCCACCCGCGCCGGGCGCGCCATCAGCATTGCCGGTGCAGAGACAATTAAGCGCATCAGTCTGGAACTGGGCGGTAAAGGTGCGAACATTGTGTTTGCGGACGCCCAGGAAAAAGCAATCAAGCACGGTATTATCCGCTGCTTCAACAATACCGGTCAATCTTGCAACGCGCCTACGCGGATGCTTGTTGAACGTCCAAGATATGAACAGGCAGTTGAGGAAGCCAAAGCCGCGGCTGAAGCAACATCTGTCAATTCTGCCTCGGCGGAAGGGCGTCATATCGGTCCACTTGTCTCCGAAATTCAGTTCAACAAGGTTCAGGATCTCATTCAGCAGGGAATTGACGAAGGTGCCCGACTGGTTGCGGGTGGCGTGGGCAGACCGGAAGGGTTGAACCGCGGATTTTTTGTTCGTCCCACAGTCTTTGCTGATTGCACCAATGACATGACTGTCATGCGGGAAGAAATATTTGGACCCGTATTGTCCATGATGCCGTTTGACAGTGAGGATGAGGCAATCGCAATCGCCAATGACACTGAATACGGGCTGACCAATTACATTCAGACGTCCGATCCAGAAAAGGCAAGGCGTGTGGCACGGGAACTGCGTTCCGGGATGGTGGATATCAACGGCCAGGCTCGGAGTTCAGGATCACCTTTCGGCGGCATGAAGCAGTCGGGAAATGGTCGCGAAGGCGGAGTTTGGGGAATAGAAGAGTTCCTCGAGGTCAAGGCTGTGGGGGGATGGCCTGACTAAGCCGGGCTGCGTTTTCTAGGCTGTTTTAAAATTGATATCAAAGTGGGCGGCATTGATCCGCTGTTGAAATCCCAAATCGAAAGATGGACTTGAAATGGAAAACTACAAGAAATTTTACATAAACGGTTCCTGGGTGGATCCGGTCAAGGGTGAGGATTTTAACGTTATTCACCCGGGTAACGAGGAAACAATCGCGACCATTGCTCTCGGTTCAAAAGCTGATGTCGACAAGGCGGTGGATGCAGCCAAACAGGCATTCAAGACATGGCAGTTCAGTTCAGTCGAGGAACGTGTTGCGCTGCTGGAACGCATGATCAAGGCTTATGAAGCCCGTGCAGAAGAGTTTGTAAAAATGATGCCGCATGAAATGGGCACTACCATCTCGTTTTCACGGGAGGTGCATATGCCTGTCGGTATCGGCCACATGGAAGCGGCGATTGAGGCGGTCAAGGCACATCAGTTTGAAAGACCATCGTTAAGAGGTGGTTCTACCCTGGTCGATGAGCCCGTTGGTGTAGTCGGAATGATAACACCCTGGAACTGGCCAGTGAACCAGATCATCATCAAGGTTGCGCCCGCGTTGGCGGCCGGGTGCACCATGGTGTTGAAACCCAGTGAATTTTCGCCTTTGACATCGGTCATGCTTGCCGAAGTCATTGACGAAGCTGGCTGCCCTCCTGGTGTGTTCAACTTGATCAATGGTGATGGGCCAGGCGTTGGCGAGGCAATTTCCACCCATCCTGAAATCGATATGATTTCATTCACAGGTTCAACGCGAGCCGGCAAGGCGATCACCAAGGCAGCCGCAGATACCATTAAACGCGTTACGCTCGAACTCGGTGGCAAGTCACCTAATCTGCTGTTCGCCGATTCTGATCTGGAGCAGGCTGCAAAGATTTCGGTCGACAGCTGCTTTATCAATAATGGCCAGTCATGTGATGCAGCCTCACGGTTGCTCGTTGAACGCAGTGTTTACGACAAGGTCGTTGATCTCGTTACCGAAGAAGTGGCAAACACGAAGATTGATGACCCGATGAAGGAGGGCGATCACATAGGACCTGTCGTGAACAAAAAGCAGTTTGACCACGTTCAGAATCTGATTCAGGCGGGTATCGATGACGGCGCAACGTTGGCAGCAGGCGGACCGGGACTGCCTCAGGGCTTTAACAAGGGATATTATATCCGTCCGACCCTTTTCACAGATGTCAACAATCAGATGAACATAGCCCGTCAGGAAGTGTTTGGACCGGTATTGGCGGTTCTTCCTTTTGACACGGAAGAAGAGGCTATCGAGATTGCCAATGACACGGTTTACGGCCTGGCAGCTTACGTGCAGTCTTCAGACAGCGAGCGCATAAACCGGGTTAGCAGGAAGTTGCGGGCCGGTGTGATCAACGTCAACGGCAATGCCGGCGACTATGACGTTCCGTTTGGAGGTTACAAGCAATCCGGGAACGGCCGCGAAGCCGGGCCGCTGGGACTGCATGATTATCTGGAAACGAAGGCAATTACCGTCTGATTTTGCTAGTCATGGCTTTTCGCCGATCCGGAAAGCCATGAAGCGAATCTGCCCGCGATCTCGATTTTATTGATCCGGGCGGCTTTCGCATATACTCCCTGACACCAATCGCCCTTGCTCTGTGGTGCACCGCCCCTGCGTCTTAAATGAACCGACTTCTTTGCACTGCTACTTGCCCAATTGATGCGAAAGCATCCAACGCCTTGTTTGCCGGTTGATTTAAGTCAATACATCTGGAACTGTGCGATCTAATTCAACATTTTGCCAGAAACTCCAGATATAGATTTCGATCCGAACCTGACTTCTTTCTTGCTTACAAAATGATTGTGGGAGCAGTGAAAAAACGGCCTGTCGCACATTTGGTTTCCATAGCTGCAGTCATTAACGAGAGCGTATCAAATCCTGAAAAGCTGATGGATGTGGTTGCCGAGCTTGATGCTTTGACGGCTACCTCTTCATTCCGATCCAGGTCACAGAGAAGAACCATTGCTGAAGCTCGCAGGTTGAAGGCGATTGCCTTGTATTATGTTGGAGAGCATCCGCAACGGGCTGCATTGAATGCTTTGCGAGCATTTATGGGTTTCAAGCGAAATGGCGGCACACTTTATAAACAATCACTATGCGCAAATTTTTTGGGAATGATTCTTTGGTCGTGGAAAGGATATGGTCCTTCAAGAGCGCTTGAATGGTTTGAAATAGCCTGTCAGCTAGCGCAACGCAGCAGATCATCAGACATCTTCTGGAAAATCGAGACATTGGAAAATTTAGGCCTATGCTGTTTTTCGGCGTCCAAACCCGAAGATGCACTGAAATACCAAAGGCAGGCTCTCAAACTGTTAATCGGGTTGCCCAGGACAAAAGATGATTTTGGCATCGAATTTGTACGTCGGCGCATATTGAGACGAATTGCAAATATACAACAAGAGGAAGGCCAATTTACGCAGGCAGCAAGCTCGCTCATGGATGCCAAACCACCGGTTTCCGCAAGTGCTGATGAAAAGATACTCTGGCACAATTCAAGCGGAAAACTTGCGCTCAAAAGCGGTGGTATTCTGGCGGCAGAACTTCATTTCGATCAGGCAATTTTCAATCTTTCCCAATCGGTGCAAGATGTTCGTCTGGTCAGTGCGGTATTTTCAAACTCCGCACTGTTGAAGCTGAGATTGGGGAAACACGAAGCCGCTGAAGATCTTCTCGAACAAATGTCGGAATATGTTTCTGACAGCTCGCCGCTTTCTGCCCGAATAGGGTTCCTCCGAATCAAAGCCGAGTTTGAGGAATGGCAGGAGCATTGGCCAGAGGCCTGTGAATATTGGCATGAAGCGCGTCTGCTTGTTGAGCGCGAAGCTTCCGGGGACCCGTTTCAGCGCTCAGAGTTGATAAGGTGCGAAGCCAGGAACCTTCTGAAAGCGCAGGAGCCTGATGGAGCAAACCATCTGCTGAAAGCAGAACTACTTTCCGCCATCAAACGAAATGAAAATGAAATTCCGCTTCATGCTGTTGGTTTGGTTGCAGATGTTGCGAAACTCGCACCCGAAGAGGAGTGGAGTGCGGCGGAATTACTCGCGGAAGCCGTAAGTGCGGAAGCATTCCGAGGTAGCCTCGAACATGAAGCTGACCTTTTTGCAGCATGTGCCACGGTTTCGGCCATACGCAAAAACACCTCGGCTTCTGTATTGTTTGGCAAACTCTGGCTGTCCCTCATTACTGACGAGGAACGCATAGCGGGATTGAAAGAGTTTTCCCGATCATCTTACTATCAACAATTTGCGCGAGATGCAGATCAGTTGATTGGCCTGCTTATTGATGATGGCCGTCATCTGGAAGCGGGCATTGTTCACCAAATACAGACCAGTGAAGAATTCAGGCAATTCGCTTTCAGAAACTCAATAACAAACACCGGTAAAAACAGCATTCCTTTCAGCAGCAAGGAAATACGGTTTGTAGAAAAATGGAAGGAATTGAAGAATCAGGGTCTCATGATTGGCGCTCCTATTGGACCTGTTTTTGATGACTCCGGCAGAAACGAAGTGAAAACTTCTGCAAGGAAGCTGATAGACTCCATGTTTCTCTTCAAGGAACGTGAAACGTTCAGAACGCCAGTTGAAAAATCGGTATTTGAAAAAAGGAGTGGCCCGTCATCAAAATTGTCAGTCAGATATGTTCCATCTGACAAAGGTCTTCTCCTGGAGGCAAAAAAGGGGGCTGAATATTATTCGCAGCTACAACCCGTTTCGAGGGTGGATTTCAACAGAATGGTCTCTCACTTCAGAAGTGCCTGTGGTGCTGTTGATGGTTCTGACCAGACCGTCGGCCATGAACTCCATGAAATTTTGCTTGCACCAATCTTGAAGAAGTTTCCGGACACCAACAGGATCGACCTGACATTGGGCAAAGGAATGGAAAGTCTTCCGTTCGCGGCACTTTTCGATGGCAGGCGGTATTTGTGTGAAACGCACCAGATTTCCATCTGTTCAGATGCTGCCGAAAAGACGGTTAGTAATAAAGGTGGCTTCTTTGCATTTGGCGCGCCGGCACACGATCTGCCGGCGATCAATCGGGAGCTGGAGCTCATAAATCAGGTTGTGCCGGAGGCCAGTATCAACAAAGGGGCAGAATTCACCAAAAAAGAACTACAGAATGCTCTGTCCAACAAACCATCCCATTTGCACTTCTCGGGTCATTTTGACTTGATGCCCGGCCATATGGAAAAATCCTGTTTTACATTGGGCGATGGCAACAGATTGTCCCTTCTCGAAATCTTGGAGGGTCAGTTTGACTTCAGAGGTGTACAATGCGTTGCGCTCTCCGGCTGTAACACAGCGGTTGGTGATGGAGGAAACGACAGTTTTCAAAATCTGGCCAGGCTTTTAATTTGCAAAGGCGTACGCAACATCATCGGTTCCCTATGGAAAGTGCATGATGGTCACGCTGCAGACTTCATGAACTCATTCTACCAAAACTTCTATAAGGACGGAAAATGGCAGGATCCCCGGGTCGCGTTACATTTGACACAAATGAGCTATGCCAGACGGCAAAGAGATCAGGACAGAAGCATTTCCGCCAATTCGGGATTGGGAGGCACACCGTTGCTGGCACCTTATGCGTGGTGTGGATTTGCCCATTTCCGGGCGAAATAGGCTAAAAATGTGCAACAAAAGTCAACCCGTTGCATGGCATTGGGCATGCTTTTTGAATATGTTGAAGCAGAACTGAAGGACCCAAACCACGCGGAGGATGCATGTGGATTTTAATCATTGTTGCAATCGTAATCTGCTGCATAGTCGCAGGAATTGCCCAATCTTCAGAAGATGCGGCGACTGAACAAAGAGACCAGAACATCCGACAAATTGCAGCAAAACGTCCAGACGCGTTCATTCGCCTGTTTCAGGAGGAGTTTCCTGATTTTGCTGAAGACATAACCTTTTCAAAGGCAGAATCTGCGATTGAAGAATGGAACCGTGCTTTGGAATCAAATGATTACAAACAGCACTTGAGTTTTTTCAACAAATCCCAGTTCAAGGATGCGGATGCCGCACAAAAGGCGCGTCGATTTTTAATGGGTAACGTTGCAAATGAAATTTCATCAGAGTTTCTGGAACATGTCCTCGAAAACCCGATCGAGGATTCCTTTAATGCGATGCACCGGATAATTCGCTCATCCCTGACGCTGGCAGGCGAATGAAAATCTGCTGCTTTGATCGTCCCCTGTGCAACCGCAGAAGGGACACAGCACCTGTTATTCTCGGGTTAGTCTCTCCCCTATGCTGGCGATGCCTGTCGGTTACGATTTCGGTGTCGTTCATGGGTCTGAATATAATACCAGTTACTGGATACGGATGGAAAATTGGCCTTCTCGGTCTGATGCTCACTCTTGTTGGATGTTATGATGGATACAGGTCCTATTTCACTGTATCGGGAACCACAAATCGTAATAGAATCGTGTTTGGTTCTACATTGGGCGTCGGGTTATTTCTGCTTTACTCATCAACGTCGGATAACCTTGCAAACCTGATGTCCTTTTCATGATATCGCATTTGGCGCTTAAGCCTCTTGTTCCCTTTACAGCTAAGGGTCGCGATGATGCGATTACGGAACATAAGTCAACTTTATAAAACTGCTTTGGCGGGCTTTTTGGACTATGTTTTATTCGAAATTCGAAACAAAGGTGATTGATCCATGGCAAGTTATCGTGACACGTATTTTGGTGAAAAACTTGACCATCTGGAGGGTATTCTGGGACACTCACTACCCCCGAATATATTTCAAATCGAGTTATCAGGCATCGAAGGTTATCAAATCGACCAAAGCTCAATATTCCCGCAAAAGATCCGGCGAAGCAACCATAGCTCATCATGAAATAGCCTCCCTGATTGATCTCTTTGGACTGGGGTCAAAATTTGATTACACGCTGTTTCAGCTTTCCCTGGAGGAATTCAAACAGGCATTGAAGGATGCAGGGACAGGTACCTATGGCTTGCCTTTAAGGCAACATTTCAGGAATGAGTTGCTCGCCGCAGCCGATGAAGAGAGCCGGGTAAAATTTCTGAAAATGGCAAACCGCAAGTCGGTCGGCGGAATTGGAGGCCAGCCTTCTGAGGAAATGATCCCAACTTTCAACATATTTGATAATCTCCGGATCAGGGTACAGGCGCCAAAGGATGGGTACCTGCTTGTCTTGAATGACCATCCGGCCAGCGACCAGCTGTCAATCCTGAAACCGTCGCGTTTCATTCCATTTCACGAGGTGGACAAGGGCACCGTTGTCCTTCCCGATGACATCGGGACAGAAGCATTTCCGGTTGGAGGACCTGCGGGCTTCTACCGTATTTTTACCATTTGGTGGAAGGAACCAATCACGCCGTTTCTTGGGGATACTGATCCTGAGTTGGACCTTGCTCCAACCACAATTCGCGGAGCAGATCTGGAGAGGCTAATAGACTTTCTTGGCGTGGCACAAAGAACCGAACCACGGGCAGAAGTTATGTGCGGTGACTACTTCGTCAAAACAGATGCGACAGCTTAATACCGGTAGTAAGGAGATCCCGATGAAAAAATGCCTTCAAATTGCAGGAATACTTTCGGCATTTCTCACAGCGACAACCGTTCCGGCAAAATCTGATGGTGCCGGGTACAGGATGTGCAACAAGACAGGCCAAAGCCTGGCAGTTTCATTCATTTTCCGTGACGGTTTCGGTATTTATTCCGACAGTTGGAGATGGAGTGGATATTATGTTCTTCGCAACGGAAGATGCGATTACATTATGCCGACTCATTCAGCGATGGAGGCATTTTTCAGCTTTAAAGAGGTTACTTCATCCGGGTTAGCAGGAAGCGACATCGATGCGGGTAAAAGAAGGTTTCGATCTTCCAACCGAAGTGCAGAGGCGGTTAACCAGCAATACTGCAACTACTCCGGTAACAATTCCGCTTCTATCCCGTTAAGCGCTCATCGTTCATGTGGAAACGGCGATTCGACGGGTCTGTACTCGATTTTTTGGCGTGGGTTTGGGCAAAAGCATCATGAAGTACGGGATTATCCGCACACTCTGACGATTGAGTAGAAACTCGTCTTCAATTCTTTCGCTACGGTAACGGTGAAACGTTTCCGGCGCATTTTTCTATAAATTGGGAGGAATGATGGTGCGGACGGCGGGACTTGAACCCGCATGGGCAATTGCCCGAGGGATTTTCGTACCAGCTACGGCTTTCGCCGCCGCCCCGCAACCTGCTGCGGGACGTTTGTGGTCTGGACTATACCTTCGCCCTTGCGAATGCTTTAGGCGCTGCCCGTCTAGTCTCTACACCTTCCTGGAAAATCAGGCTTGGCTCGGGATTGCCATGTGAAAGGTTTCCCCGAATTTGAGCAGTTCTACATCCAGTGTTTCCACCAGCGCACTCAACTTTTTAAGTCCCTTGTGTCTACCGATTTCACCACGTCCGCGTCACAGCAGCTATAGCCGCCCGGACCTTTATCGCCAAGAAGAATCTTTGATGGGTCTCCGCAAGATGCGGATATCTTCAGATCGGGGAAAATCCATTTCAGCGGGTGTCTCAGGGCTTGATTTCTAAAACATCGAGTTCAAAAAATACGCCGGTATTAAAAGCCGTCTTGGGGAATGCAAAACGACGCAGATCGCCCTTTGAAGTCAGTATTGCGCATCCGTCTGTTCGAAACGTCGCGGCATAGAAGCTGCCGGTCTTTTCACCGTAATGCCAATAGATCAGCGACTGACCGTCGTCTGCACGCTTTATTCGAAATTCCGGTGAATCATAGTCTTCCAGTTTCGCTTTGGATTGTATGAGGCCAACCAATGTTTTGTAATCAACGCACTCTGAGGATGTTTCTGAATGCGAAATGGTAGGTAATACGACAGCTCCGGCTACACCGAACATGGCAATGATCGAAGCGTGACAACAGAAATTTGCAAACCGATTCATATGTACATTACAACATATCCAAGCGGTCGCGACAGAATCACGTTTTTGCGAAAACGCGGCCAACTCCTGGATCAGTCATAGAGGGTAGACAGACACTAAAATCAGGCACCAACTTTATCGGTTAACGGTGATACGGCTTCAAGCCAGTTGGTAAAATCTGTAAGTGCGCGATTGCTCATGGCCGTTTTCTTGGCGATCGTCTTGTCCTTACCCCGCCACCGTTTGACACCTTCGGGCTTTTTCAACGTGCCATCCGGCAATGGAGGCAAAAGGCCAAAGTTCACATTCATGGGTTGGAAAGAACGTCTTGAACGCTCATTGCTTTCACCGGATTCATCATATGCGACATGTCCGGTTGTAATATGATGGAGCAAACTTCCCATAGCGGAAGTGATCGGTGGAATGGGCAACTGCCTGTTTCTGATTTCAGCACATGCAAATCGAGCTGCAAGTATACCGATTGCAGCGCTTTCGACATATCCTTCGCATCCGGTTATCTGACCGGCAAAGCGGATGTGGGACTTGGCTTTCAAGCGGAGTGTGTCATCAAGAACCTTTGGTGAATTGAGATAGGTGTTTCTGTGAATGCCGCCCAGGCGGGCAAATTCTGTATTTTGAAGACCCGGTATCATGCGAAATATTTCTGATTGGGCGCCATATTTCAATTTCGTCTGGAAGCCAACGATGTTGTACAATGTCCCCAGAGCATTGTCCTGGCGCAGCTGCACAACGGCATAAGGTTTTTTGTCCGGTTCGTGTTTGTTGGTAAGGCCCATCGGCTTCATCGGTCCATGGCGCAAGGTTTCCCGTCCGCGTTCGGCCATGACTTCTATAGGCAGGCAGCCATCAAAGTAGGGAACATCCTCCCACTGTTTGAATTCGGTCTTCTCGCCGGCCAGCAATGCATCAATAAAGGCGTTGTATTGAGCTTCATCGAGTGGGCAATTGATGTAGTCCTTTCCGGTTCCACCAGGGCCGGGTTTGTCATATCGCGACTGAAACCAGGCTTTGCCGAAATCGATGGAATCGAAATGAACAATGGGTGCAATTGCATCAAAAAAGGAAAGCTCCGTTTCACCTGTGACTTGAGCTATCTCCGCCGCAAGCTCCGGTGCGGTAAGTGGGCCAGTCGCTATAATGGAGGGCCCTTTTGTGGCGTCAGGTAGCTGTTTTTGCTCTTCGCGCAATATTTCGATGTTGGGGTGCTGTTCAAGGATTTTGGTCACCGAACCGGCGAACCCTTCGCGATCCACCGCGAGGGCGCTTCCTGCCGGAACCTTGTGCTCATCACCGCACTTCATGATCAGTGAGTTTGCCAACCGCATTTCTGCATGGAGCAAACCGACCGCGTTGGTTTTGGCATCGTCAGACCGGAACGAGTTCGAGCAGACGAGTTCGGCGAAACGATCGCTTTCGTGTGCATTTGTCATGCGGGTAGGGCGCATTTCGAAGAGTTTCACATAAATGCCAGCCTCCGCTGCCTGCCAAGCAGCTTCCGAGCCAGCAAGGCCCCCACCAATAATCGTGAGCGTATTGTTCAAATTTTTCGTCCGAAATGAATTAGAAGCTTTGCCATGCTTATATTCACTGCACCTTGAAACAACAACACCCATTGCATTGCTGCAACGGGTGTTGATGACTGGGCCAAACGGAGGGGGAGGGGGCTTGGCCCTATTGCTCCGGTTTAAACCGGAATTTTTGCCTTAGCGGGCGTGGCGGGCAACGTGTGGAATGTCGCCACGGTTGATGCCAAGATCGTCGAGCTCGCGGTTTGAAAGAGCATTGAGCTCAGTTACAGTCCGACGATAGTTGCGCCATTTTTTGAAGGAACCGAATACGTTCATTTTCTCTCTCCAGTGTTTGTGTCTGAAACGCATATAGGCTCGAAATACGAATATTACGAATGCAATTTCAGTAACACTGATATGCAATTACTGCAGGGCATGATTAAGAAGTCGTTAAGGTTATTTCACGGCGTTTTCTGGGTGAAACAAAGTCCTTATTCGAGTTGCCCGACAGATGGCGAATAATGCTCTCCTTGCTGGATTGCGAAGGGATTCCATCCATTGAAATAGGCATGATTTGTTCTCTGAAAATGCAATACAGATTTTCTGCAGGATTAGTTATCTGCCCAACTCTTCCAGAATGGGGCAGTCCGGGCGGCTGTCGCCGTGGCATGAATTGACTAGTGTCTTCAGTGTTGCACGCATTGATTTGAGTTCCGCCAACTTGATATCAATGTCATTGATTTTCACCTGAGCGATTTCCTTTACGCTGGCGCTCGTCCGGTTCTGGTCTTCGTACAGCGACAACAGTTGGCGGCAGTCATCCAGGGAAAATCCCAGACTACGGGCCCTGTTCAAAAATTTCAGCTTATGTACTTCGTTAGCGTTGTAATCGCGATAACCATTGCTGGCCCTTTCCGGACTGACAAGCTCGATTTCATCGTAAAACCGGACGGTTTTCACAGGAAGGCCGGAAAGTTCTGCTGCCTGTCTTATGTTCATCTCAGTTTATCCGGCAGTTTTTCTCAACTAGTGGCAGGCCTTGCCCAAAGCCTTGAGCCGCCAGTAATTGTACGGCAACGGCGTGATGAACCCGGCAAACAGCATGAATGGAATGACCCACCAGGTAAGTCTTGCGCCACCGGTCATCAAAACATCCACTGTATTCATGGCAACTTCCATGGAAATCATGGAGATGAAAGACATGCCAATCGCGGTGTTAAAGGCAGCTTTCAGTTCCATCTGCCGCGACAGGATAAACGTTTCCAGCGCAATGGAAGTAAGTAACCCGTTGATTATTGCCAGGGTCATTATGGCAAGAGTTGGCCAGGGTATGCCTGTAAACTGGAAAAACGCGATCGTTCCCAAATCCCCAATCGAACAGCCGAGCAGGCACCACAGAGTGTTTATAGAAGCCCGGTGCCAGGTATGTCTGCATTTCCAGTCAAGACCCGCTGTTTGTTCCATGATGGACATGGCAATTCATCCTTCTGTTTACGAAGACATATAGGGCTTACAGTAACTGGAAGGTCAACAAACAATTTTGTTTTAAGTTGTCTAAAGGAGGTCTCCGGGAGTTTTGCCGGCAAAAAACGCGTCCAGATTGTCCAACGCCCGGAACCCCATCGCATCCCGGGTTCTAACAGTAGCGCTGCCAATATGAGGGAGCATGAAGACATTGTCGAATTCGGCAAACCTGGGGTTACCACCGGGTTCAGTGACGAAACAATCCAGCCCCGCGGCGGAAAGTTTTCCGCATTCAAGCGCATCAATCAATGCATCCTCGTCCACCAGCGCACCGCGGGCTGTATTGATCAGCACAGCACCGTCTGGCAATTTTCCCAATCTCTCAGCGTTCATGAGGCCGGTTGTCTCCGGTGTTGCAGGGCAATGCAGCGAAACAAAATCTGCGACCGCAAGCAGGTCATCAATGTCACTATGAAACGTTGCGCCTTGTTCATTTTCAGGCGAAAGTCGGGATCGGTTGTGATAGTGGACCTCCATGTTGAAGCCACGGGCATTGCGTGCCATTGCCTGCCCGACCCTGCCCATCCCGATGATGCCGATCCTGCTTCCTGAAACCTCCTTACCCACCATAAAGGCGGGGGACCAGAAATCCCATTCGCCCGTGCGAACCATGCGATCGCCTTCGACCGCACGACGTGCTGCGCCCAGCATCAGCAAAAAAGCAATTTCCGCAGTCGCATCGGAAAGGACGTCTGGTGTATTTGTGACGGCAATTCCACGGGCCTTGAGGGCAGGGATGTCACAATGATCGGTTCCAACTGAATGATTGGCAATGATTTTGACTCTGGGGTGGAGATTATCAACAGTCTCGCCCCGGAAAATTTCTGAATGGCAGGGAAGGATTGCGTCCACCTCTTTGCTCATAGCGATGATGTCATCTGCAGTGTGCAAACCGTCCTCGTAGTTGATTATGCAGTCGTAATCAGCTTCGGCGCGTTCAAGACTCGCATCCGAGAGGCGGCGTGTTATCCAGAGCTTGGGTTTCTCAGACATAATTCGTTTTTTACATTAACCGGCTGATTGCTGGTTCATTTTACTGAGCTTTCGCATAACCAGCACGAAGGTCAGTGCCGCCGAGAAGAATGCGAATGCCATCCAGAATACTTCATACCAGATGGCGGGGCTTGTGTAGTTTCCGAAAAATGAGCTGCGAACGAAAATTTCGTCCTTTTCTGCGAAAAGGGTTGATGTCCCCCAGCCTGCATAGGTGAATGCTGTTCCGCAGAACACAATTGCCGCAAGTTGCATGAACTGTTTCACTTTTTCAGAAGCTTTAAGGCATTCATCCATATAGTCGTAGACTGCCAATCCCATTACAAAGATAATTATAATCCAGAAGGGTAAACCGCCATGGAAACCGGCAAAGCCGGAAGATATCGATTCTGCCAGGGCAAAAACGAAAATTCCGATGCCTGCTGTAGCGATCAGGCCCAGAACCATTTTTGTTTTGTCACCCAACATTTCACATTCTCCCTTCCTTGAATCAGCACGTCAGCTGAGGTTCGTCAACATCCAGTTCGCTGTTCTCAATAATCTGTCATCTTCTTCCAAACCGCCTACCAACTGTACTCCGATAGGCAAATTGCCCGCTCCAACCATCAGTGGAAGATTGAGACAGGGTAGTCCGGCCAACGTCCATACCTGACAAAAGGCCGGATCACCGGTAAAGCCTTCATCAAACCGGGGCGCTTCACCAGTTGCAGAAGGCGTAATGATTGCATCATAGTCCATGAAAAACTGTGAGAAAAAGCTGATTACCTGTTCCCTGATTCCCAGCGCATGTTCGTAGCGTTCCTTGGAGATGCCACGCCCATATTCCACCTTGGTTTTCAACCCGTCGCTTATCTTGTCCCAACCATTACCAAACACCGCTTCGAGATGCTGGCAGAGTTCATAAACGTGAATGATTTCCTGGGTATCCAGCAAATCCGCGAAATAATCCGGCGCATCTATGCGCTCAACTTGAGACCCCAGAGCACTAACGATTTCGTCCATGGCTTCGATGGAATCCTCATTCAGACGATCTGCGAACGGCAGGCTGAGCCAGGCAAGATCCGGCTCTACAGGTACTTCGGCGGATGTGCCGGCCAGCATTGCAGGTCTTGGTCTGGGATAGGAGGCGGAATCCTGAGGATCGTAAGAAGCTATTGCATCTGTAAGGAGGGCCACATCTTCAAGCGATCGGGCGAATACACCGGGCTGATCCAGTGTCTTAGAGGTTTGCAGCAATCCGGTACGCGAAATCACCCCGGCAGTCGGTTTGAAACCGAAAGTACCGCAGTATGAAGCAGGTCGAATTACAGAACCACCGGTTTGTGTGCCGATTGAAAGAGGCACATGATAAGCTGCTACCGCCGCAGCAGAACCGCTGGACGAGCCGCCGGGAGAATGATCCGGGTTGTGCGGATTGCGCGTTTCCGGCGGCGTCACATAAGCAAATTCCGCTGTTGCGGTTTTGCCCAGAACTACTGCACCGGCCTGGCGCAGCCGGTCAACAAGCGTAGCGTTCGATTTTGGTTGCCTACCGGCCATGACACTGCTGCCGCATTCTGTCGGGTAATCGCTTGTGTCTATGATGTCTTTCAGCCCGACCGGTATTCCATGCAAGGCTCCCAACGGTTTGCCGGTTCTGCGAATTTCATCCATTTCTGCTGCCTGGGACAGGGCAAGTTTACGATTCAGATGCGCCCAGGCGTGAATTTGGCCTTCGGTCTGATCGATACGATCGAGGCAGGCTTGTACCAGTTCAACGGATGTTATCCATCCGCTGCGGATCTTCTCCAGAGCTTCTGTTGCGGTCAGGCCGTTGGGAGGCACTTCGGACATCTTCAGAACCTTACGGGATATATGGTCCGAAGAGGTAGTCCGGGAACCACAGGGCAATGCCCGGGAACTGATACATCATGACCATGCTGAAAATCACGATTGCCAGATAAGGCATCAGGCCTCTGAATATCTCAACCAGTTCAATCTGACTCTTCAAGACGCCCTTCAGATAGTAGGCCGACATCGCCATTGGTGGGGTCAGGAAAGACGTCTGCAGGTTAAGGGCAACGAGCATCGCAAAGAAGTAGGGGTTCACATCAAACAGCGGCAACATTGGCAGAAAAATCGGAATGAAGATTATGAGTATTTCAGACCATTCCAATGGCCACCCCAGAAGGAAGATTATCAACTGCGCTATTACTAGGAACATCCACGGTTCGAGGTCGAGGCTCAACACCCAGTGTTTCACGAGCTCTTCACCGCCCAGAAGCGAGAAAACAGACGTGAAAATCCACGCGCCGATGAAAAGCCAGCAGACCATGGCAGTAGCCTTTGCTGTCAGAAAGACGCTTTCCTTGAGTTTTTGCCAGGTCAGGGACCGGTAAAGCTGAGCCAGCACAATTCCGCCGGCAGCACCCATCGCAGCCGCTTCAGCTGGTGTTGCAAGGCCTCCAAGAATCGATCCAAGGACGAGCATGATCAGCACGGTCAACGGCACAAACGAAACAAGTAATTCTTTCCAGACTTTAGAAGCCGGAGGAATATCTTCGTCTTTTGGTTTGGGAGCAAGTGATGGATTGATCAGAACCCGGATAATTACATAAACAATGTAGGAACCTGCCAGAAGCAGTCCGGGGAAAACAGCCGCAGCATAAAGCCTAAGCGGGGATAGCTCGGCAATAGCAGAATAGACGATCAGCATGATCGATGGTGGAATGAGGATACCCAATGTTCCGCCCGCGCAGATAACACCGGCGGCAAACTGGCGGTTATAATTCGCACTTGCCATTGCTGGAAATGCAAGAAGCCCCATAAGCGTGACTACCGCACCAACAATGCCGGAGGCCGTCGAAAACACCGTACAAGTGATTAGTGCTGCAATTGCCATTGAACCGGGCAGATTGCGGGCCGCGAGATAAAGAGAGAAGAAGAGCTTGTCGACGATATTGGCCCGTTCAACAATATATCCCATGAACAGGAAGAGCGGAATTGCAACAAGGATCGGATTGTCCATCACCTCGAAAGTCCTGTCGGCAAACAGGAAAAAGACCCGGTTACTCAGGATATCGCCAATTGTGGCAATGGTGTCACCCTGGGTGGTATAGTAGTAAAACCCGAAACCCAGACCCATGCCAATAAGCGTAAAGGCGACCGGGAAACCCAGCAAGACCAGAAAAATAAAACTGGTCAGCATTAAAATTGCGACTTCAGGATTTGACATTTTCGAACTCGATAAACTGCAAGTGTTATTGTTGTTGATTTATTTTTTGAACGGATCGAGGTCTGCTTCTGCGAGCAGGTCCTCGGTCTCTTTTACATCGTCAAGACGTGGCATCCACACGCCGGTTTTCATTGCTTTCCAGCAGCGCATCATCTCCGCAACGCCCTGTAGCATCATCAAGAACCCGACTACCGGGACCAATGTCTTGAAATAATAAATCTGTATGCCAGCCGGGCTGTTCAGGCTCACTTCGCGGAAGCGCCAGCTCTCGTCAGCTGCAAGCCATCCGGCAAAGAACAGGGCTGCCATGCCAGGGAAAAAGAACAGGATGTAAAGAATGAAATCAGAAAGCGCTTGTCTGCGTACAGGGTAGAGACGATAAATAAAATCACCCCTTACATGGGCTCCCTGAGCAAGGGCGTAAGGACCAGCCATCAGGAACAGTGTTCCATACATCTGGATCTGCATATCGAGGGACCAGACCGTTGGCGAATTCAAAACATAACGAACAAATACCTCGTAGGCGACCGCAAGCGTTAGGATAAGGATGCACCAGCCGAACGCCCTGCCGACCCATACATTCAAACCTTCAATTGTGTAAATGAAGCGTTCCAACGAGATATCCCCTAAATCAATTGCCCGGATTTTCCGATTGTTTTTGCCGATCCGCATCGGATAATTAAGGGGCCGCATGTCGCGGCCCCTCTATGATTTACTTGTGACCTCAGATTACCCGAAGTAGTGCTCGTAAGCCAGCTTGTAGTCAGGCTGATTCAGGTTGAGGTAGTTCATGACGTCTTTTGCGTATTTCTTCTGTGAATCAACCACTTTCGCAAAGAACGGATCCTCACCGGAAATCCGGTCGACCACCTTGTCCCATGCAGCCAGCTGCTCTGTCATCACTGAATCAGGTGTGCGATACACATTCACGCCCTGCTCATCGCGAAGCTTCACGAGGTCTTCTGCATAACGTTTTGTGTTGTGCCAGTAGAAGTTTGAGCTTTCAGCTTCAGAAGCATGCTTCAGGATTGCCTGATGCTCCGCAGGAAGCGAGTTGAACTTGTCTTTGTTGAAAGTAACTTCGAAGAATTCCTGAGACTGGTGGAACGATGCGAGGTGATAATGTTTGGACACGTCCTGCATGCCAAAGTCACGGTCTGAAGTTGGGTTGTTGAATTCAGCAGCATCAATCAGGCCTGATTTCATCGCAGGCTGAATTTCGCCGCCTGGAAGCTGAACAACTGACATGCCCATTTCAAGAAGAACGTCAGCGGCAAGGCCAACCGTACGATACTTGAGGCCTTCCATCTGGGAAGCATCCTTGATCTGCTCCTTGAACCAGCCCATTGGCTGTGCAGGCATTGGTGAGTTAAAGAATGAAACAACATTCAGTCCCAGGGATCCCATCAGCTCATCAAACAGTTCCTGGCCGCCACCATAGTGGATCCAGCCAAGCACTTCGTTTGAAGACCAGCCGAAGCACGGTCCGGTACCGAAGAGCGATGCTGCTTTAGACTTTGAGTACCAATATGCAGGCACGTAATGTGCGCCATCCAGTGTGCCACGGTGAACCGCGTTCTGCATCTGACCTGTTTTAACAACCGAGTTCACAGCAAGCAGGTCGATCTTGAGATCCTTGCCAGCCATCGCATGTACGCGATCTACATATGATTTTGCATTTTCGAGAAAAATGCCACCGCCCCATGCGGCCTGTACCTTAAGTACTGTAGGCTCTGCACGGGCGATAGCCGGTGCTGCGAGCGCGCCTGCGGCAACTGTAGATGCTACGGCGCTGCCTTTGAGAAATTTCCTGCGGTTAATTTTATCTGTCATGATTTTCCTCCAAACCCTTGACGTAAGGGCATCGTTTGTATGCCCCAGCATAGACGTGTTGTTAAAACAGGTTTTGACGATTGCGGCAAGCTGTCACGCGGAAAAGTGAAGCGCAAAAATTCAGTTTTTCATTTTCGGAAAAAGTAGAATTTTGAGTGTGTAGAGAGATTTAGCTCCGCCGTTTTGGTGCCCCGATAGATCCTGATAACATCAATTCAGAAATCATCTTATCTCTTCGCGGACGCCAAATTTTCCCGTTTTGAAAATTAAAAAACCATATTTGCCCTGGCAACTTGACGTTTGGTCAACGCTGATACAATCTGTCACCCAGGGGAAGCAAAAATTTCAGAAAACGGGTTCAAGGTGGTCCCCGCTTAACGCTTTTCCTTTCAATCCAACCACTACTGGGAGTGAGATATATGAAAAAACTATTTGGAGCACTGACTGCTGTCGGTCTTGCTTTTGCCATGGGTGGCATTGCTCAGGCGCAACAGCAATTCATTTCAATCGGTACGGGCGGTGTTACCGGTGTCTATTACCCGACCGGCGGCGCAATCTGCCGACTTGTCAACAAGAACCGGAAAGAGCATGGCATTCGCTGTTCGGCAGAATCAACAGGTGGCTCGATCTTCAACATCAACACGATCCGTGCAGGTGAACTCGAGTTTGGTGTTGCTCAGTCCGACTGGCAGTATCACGCCTATAATGGTACTTCCAAGTTTGCAGATCAAGGCAAGTTCGAGAAGTTGCGGGCTGTATTTTCGGTGCATCCGGAGCCGGTGACGATCATCGCTCGGGACGACTCTGGTGTCAGCAATATCACTGACCTGAAGGGCAAGCGCCTCAACATCGGAAACCCTGGTTCAGGTACACGCGGCACCTGGGAAGTGCTTGAAGGTGCGCTTGGTTGGGAACGTTCGGATCTGAAGATTGCTGCAGAGATGAAATCTGCAGAAACCGGTCAGGCGGTTTGCGACAACAAGATCGATGCGTATTTCTGGCTGGTTGGCCATCCGTCAGCACTGACCCAGGAATCTCTGGCTTCCTGTGCAACACACCTCGTGAACGCCACAGGCGCAGAAATTGACAAGCTCGTTGCCGACAACTCGTTTTACCGCAAGGCAACCATTCCTGCCGGTATGTACAACAACGAAAATGACGTCACGACCTTCGATGTTGGTGCAACATTCGTAACAAGTGCCGACGTACCTGAAGAAGTTGTCTATGTCGTCGTGAAGGCGGTCTTCGAAAACTTCGACGACTTCAAGGGACTGCATCCTGCGTTTGGCAATCTGAAAGCAGAGGAAATGATCCGGGATTCACTCTCAGCTCCGCTGCATCCAGGTGCTGCGAAATACTACAAGGAAAAGGGCTGGATGTAATCCGGTTCGGGTTAGTTAAGTTATTCTTGGCAAGGCCATCCGTGGCCTTGCATTTTTGATCAATCAGGTTTGAGTTTGTTTTCAAGAATTCGAACTGGTGGGAGCCGGTTCCATGCCGGCAAAGGTTAGGGGAGAACCTATGTCTTCGTCAGGTAATCAGCAACGTACAGCCGAAGAAATAGCAGCGGAAGTTGATAGCGGTGCCCGGGAGTTATCCGGTAGCCTGTCAAAACTCATTCCAGGTCTTTGTCTGGCCTGGGCCATATACCAGCTTTACATTGCATCGCCGGTTCCGTCCATGTTGACGGAATGGACCGGTTCTTCTTGGTTTTTCTTCATTGCCAATCTGTCAATTTCGCGCAAGGTCCACCTGGCGTTCGGAGTAGTGCTGGTTTGCCTCGCTTACCCGCTGTTTAAGAGTTCACCGCGTAACCATGTGCCCTGGTACGATTGGGCGACGCTGATAATAGGTGTTTCGTGCATCGGTTACATGATTGTTCTCAACAGCAACATTGCCGAGCGCGCCGGAGCATTTGACCATTGGCTCATTCCCTATGACATGACTGTTGCG
The DNA here is from genome assembly GCA_039029255.1 of Pseudomonadota bacterium. Taxonomy (GTDB): domain Bacteria; phylum Pseudomonadota; class Alphaproteobacteria; order Rhizobiales; family Rhizobiaceae; genus JAALLB01. The sequence goes on from JBCCGN010000016.1 coordinate 54,624, forward strand.
TTGTTGGGGATCGCCGTTCTGACGATTTGTGTGTTCCGTTCTCTCGGACTGCCAATGATCGTCGTAGCTGCTGTTTTGGCGGGTTATGTCTTCATAGGCGGCGGCAACTATGGAGGCGCCTCTTTCAACAAAGGCATGTGGCATTTCTGGATGCAGGAAGAGGGCATCTTTGGTAAGCCATTGGAAGTTTCCACGCAGACGATTTTCCTGTTTGTGCTGTTTGGTGCCATTCTCGAAAAGGCAGGCGCAGGTCAGTATTTCATCAAGCTCGCTTTTGCCCTACTGGGCCAATTCAAAGGTGGCCCGGCCAAGGCCGCTGTGCTGGCCTCAGCGATGAGCGGCATGTATTCCGGCTCTTCAATCGCCAACACAGTTACTACCGGAACTTTCACGATACCGCTGATGAAAAAGACCGGCTTTTCTGCTGAAAAGGCGGGGGCGGTTGAAGTTGCTTCCTCAACAAATGGCCAGCTTACGCCTCCTGTTATGGGGGCTGCGGCATTTCTGATCGCTGAGTTTACCGGCATTCAATATACTGAAATCCTGAAACACGCGATTGTGCCAGCGCTCGTTTCCTACATTGCGCTTTTTTATATTGTGCATCTTGAAGCCTGCAAGCTTGATCTCAAGGGGCTGGAAAAGCCACCTTCAAGCATCACCTTTATTATGAAAATTGTTCTGTTCCTGACTGGTTTCATTGGAGTTGCGCTGATCTTTGGGCTGGTGCATTTCCTGCAGGGCCTGGTTTCGGTAGCCACGCCGGGACTAACGTTTTTCAGTTCTATATTCTTCCTGATAATCGGCTATGTGACGCTCTTGTGGTTTGCCGCGCGCAAACCGGACTTTGAATCCGAAGACCCCGATGCGCCGATTACCGCATTGCCACCTGCTGGTGAAACCGCGATCAAGGGAATGTACTATCTGGTGCCGATTATCCTCTTGATGTGGTGTATCCTGCCGACACCGGATCGGTTATCAGCTCACATTTCGGCGTTTTATGCATGCCTGATGATGATCTTCATCGCATTGACGCAGCATCCGTTGAAAGCGCTGTTGCGCGGCGAGGGTGATCCAATGTCGAACTTCCGGCGGGGTTGGGAGGAAATGCTGGATGGCATGATTTCCGGTGCACGAAACATGATTGCCATTGCCATTGCGACTGCCGCAGCAGGCATCATTATCGGTTCAATCTCGATAACGGGTGCACATCAGGTTGTGGGTCAATTTGTTGAGTTCCTGTCTGGTGGAAACCTGCTCCTCATGTTGATCCTGGTTGCTGTGATGAGCCTTATCCTTGGAATGGGTCTTCCGACAACGGCAAATTATCTGGTTGTGTCTTCACTCATGGCTCCTGTGATTGTAGCGCTCGGGGCGAAGTCTGGACTTCTGGTGCCGCTGATTGCAGTTCATCTCTTCGTGTTCTATTTCGGTATTCTTGCTGATGATACACCACCTGTGGGTCTTGCAGCGATTGCCGCAGCAGCCATTGCAAAGGGGGATCCGATCAAGACTGGTGTCCAGGGTTTCACCTATGACATACGGACCGCTCTGCTGCCGTTCCTGTTCATCTTCAATACGGAACTTCTACTGATCGACGTCACATGGATGAAAGCTGTTTTCGTCTTCATTGTTGCGGTGATAGCGATGATGCTGTTTGCGGCGGCGACGCAAGGGTGGTGGTTTACGAAAAACCGTGCCTGGGAAACGGTGGCGCTGCTGCTGATCGCATTTACGCTGTTCAGGCCTGGCTATTGGCTTGATCAGGTTTATCCGCCGTATAACGATACTGAACCCGCAAAAGTGTTTGAGGTAGTTGGTACCGCACCGGACAACGGGGTTCTGACCTTCATTGTGAGGGGACCGGATTTTGACACCGGGAAAGTCACCCAGACGACCTTGCTGGTGCCAATGGGCGATCGCGCGGAAGCTGTTGAGCGTCTGCGCAATGCCGGATTGAGCATTGTGGTTGAAGACGGACTGGCCAAGGTGGAAGAACCCTTCCCTCAAACACCGTTCTTTGAGACGATCGGCAATCTGTTTGACTATTACGGTGATGAGCCTGTGGTTGTCTCAAAAGTCCGCGAAAGAGCGGAAAGACCGGCGAAGGAATGGTTCTATATACCCGCCCTTTTCCTTCTTGCCTTGGTGTTCTTTATGCAACGTCGAAGGATTGCTGCCGCAGTATAGACAGGGAAATCTACATTGGCACTTGAACGCCTCAAGGATCAGCCGAGGGCCGTGCTTTGGCATGATCCTACTCCGCTTGAACCGCAATACAATCTTGCAAAGGCTCTTGGTATCAATAGCCTTTTCATAAAACGCGATGACTGCAACGGCCTTGCATTTGGCGGCAACAAGGTGCGCCAGATGGAGTATTATCTTGGCGATGCAATTGCAAAAGGTTGTGACACTTTACTTATTACCGGAGCGGTGCAATCCAATTTTGTGCGAACGGCTGCTGCAGCCTGCGCGAAGCAGGGATTGCAATGCCATGTGCAACTGGAAAACCGGGTCGCCAAAAACTCAGCAGATTATGTCGGATCCGGAAACGTGCTCCTCGATCATCTGCTCGGTGCCGTTGTTCACAGCTATCCGGAAGGTGAAGACGAAGAAGGTGCCGATAGAAATCTTGAAGAGATTTCCGGGAAACTCAGACAAGAAGGTAAAAACCCGTATGTGGTTCACCTTCATCCTTCCCATCCGCCATTGGGAGCTTTGGGTTATATTGATGCGGCAATTGAATTGCACGAACAGATAAAATCACTGGATCAACAACCGGATATTATTTTCGTGCCCTCCGGTTCGGGTAATACTCATGGCGGTCTGCTTTACGGGTTACGGGCAATTGGATGCAAAATTCCGGTAACCGGAATCTGCGTTCGCCGCAGCGCTGACCAGCAACATCCGAGGATTGTCGCGCGTCTGCAACAAATTGCAGATTTGCTCGGAGAGAAGTCGGTGGCCTGCGAAGCCGATGTCACCCTTGAAGATCAATTTCTGGAACCGGGATACGGCGTTGCAGGCAATGAAACCAAACAGGCAATTGCACTTGCTGCGAGAAAAGAGGGGATCATTCTGGATCCCGTTTATACAGGAAAAACAATGGCTGGTGCTTTCAATTGGGCGAAACAGAACCCCGGCAGCAATATTCTGTTTTTGCATACTGGTGGCGGCCCCTCCATTTTCGGTTATGGTGAGGATATGATGGCTGCAGCAAAACCGATTTGAGACCCGATCATGTCCCATGTTTTTCCAAGACACACAAAAGCAAATCCACCCGCCATTTCCCATGGTGAGGGCTGCTATCTGATCGACAGTACCGGCAAACGGTATTTCGACGGTTCAGGCGGGGCAGCCGTCTCGTGTCTCGGTCATAGTGATCATGACGTGACTGAAGCGATCAAGGCACAGCTTGATCAGGTTGCTTTTGCCCATACAGGGTTTTTCACCTCCGCGCCGGCAGAAGAGTTGGCCGACTATTTAGTCGACAAAGCCCCCGAAGGTATTGAGCGGGTCTACTATGTATCCGGCGGATCGGAAGCCATGGAAACCGCCATCAAACTGGCACGGCAATACTTTCTTGAGATAGGTGAAACCGGAAGACATCGGGTCATTGCCCGGCGCCAAAGCTATCACGGAAATACACTTGGTGCTCTTGCAACCGGTGGCAATGAATGGCGGCGCGAGCCATTTGCACCGCTGATGATTGAAACCAGTCATATCTCGCCATGCTATCCTTATCGGGAGAAAAGGGAGGCCGAGACCGAGTATGAGTTTGGTCAAAGGGTTGCGAATGAACTTGAAACCGAAATCAACCGGCTTGGAGCTGAAAATGTCATGGCATTTGTTGCTGAGCCGGTTGTTGGCGCCACGCTCGGAGCGGTTCCTCCCGTTGAAGGCTATTTCAAACGCATCAGGGAAATTTGTGATCAGAATGGCATATTGCTGATCCTGGATGAGGTAATGTGCGGTATGGGACGCACCGGTTCATTCTTTGCCAGTGAGCCGGAAGGTATTTCGCCGGATATTGTGGCAATCGCTAAGGGACTTGGTGCCGGATACCAGCCTATTGGCGCAGTACTTTGTTCCGGGAAAATCTATCAGGCGATTGAACAGGGGTCCGGGTTTTTCCAGCATGGCTACACCTATATCGGTCATC
>JBCCGN010000017.1:0-57025 GCA_039029255.1 Pseudomonadota bacterium
ATTTAATATTTGTTTTCAAAATACCTGATATTTTTCTTTTTTGTATTTATCAAAATTATCATTTCAAACTTTAATATAAAATTAAATTCAAATAAATCGATCTATTTCGCTAAATTTCACTGAATTGGCAAATTATAATCATGTTCGACCTTGTTTATATCAAACTTTACAATCTTAAATTCAATAAAGTGGATTTGTGTTCTGCCAAACACAGGAAATTCTACCTTCGCAACAACAGCTCAAAGAGAGTGGATGACGGTTTCGCAGAGATGGAATCCGAGGCCGGTCTCCGGCGGATCAATTCAATCAAAGAAATCAGCATACAGACAGTCCGACATCATCAGGCCGGACTTGATCTGTCTGAGATCCACATCTCAACCCGGCCTTTCGCCTGAAACCATGCTCCGGTGCAACGAAAAAAGTGAGGTAAGTGCAATGCTAAATGCCAGAACCAAATTGATCAAAGTTGCGCAAGCCGCGAGGTTACAACTCAACCGCCTTTCGAATCCTATTGGGGTTGCCGCACTTGGATTGCTGTTTTCCGGCATTGTGCCAAACGCCGATGCTCAACAAACCGCAAGTACCGCGATACCGACCTTCAAAGTCAGCGCAAGCGGCGCGGCCAGTTATTCGCTAAACCTCAGGAGTGCACCCGGCACACGAAGCATTCAGCCGGACTTGTCCCTAGCCTACAGCAGCCAATCCGGCAATGGACAGGTAGGAATGGGTTGGAACCTTGGCGGCTTTTCACAAATTGAGCGATGCGGAGCAAATTTCGCTACCAACGGCTTCAGTAGCGGTGTCAGCTACTCTTCGACTGACAGATTTTGCCTCGATGGTTCCCGACTCATGAATGTTGAAGGTTCGGACAAATCCGACACCTATTTTCAGGATGGCAGTGTTTACCACACCCAGCTTGAAAGCTGGCGAAAAGTTGAAGCTTTTGCATCAAACGAAGATGGAAGCACCTGCGGGGACAGCGCTTGCCGGTTTTCCATCACACTGAAGAACGGTACAAAACTGGAATACGGATACACCAGCGACAGCCAGTTTCTCGCTCAGGACCCGCCCGGTCAGACCAAATTTGCATCAGGATCAGACTTGAATGGCGCGGTCAGAAGCTGGGCATTGAACAAGGTTACGGACCGCAATAACAACTACATCACATTCCAATACACTGATTCACCGCAAACAGATGGCGGGACGGTTGTAGCGGATGCTAACGGGGTTGGTGCGCATTACATTTCGCGGATTGATTATACTGCAAATGATGAAGCCACGCCTGCAATGGTAGCGCAGAGATCGGTTCAGTTTTTCTACGAAACAAGGCCTGACATCTCAACAACTTATCAGGGTGGCGCTCGCATAACCACCGGCGCGAGACTTTCTTCAATTGTCTCCTGTATCGATTCCAGTGATATTACATCCGAAACCTGCAGCAGTAGCAGCACATATCAGGTCGCAACCTATAAACTCACTTATTGCGACCAGGACACCGGTTGCTCGGACAATTTTGTAAGCCGCACCGGAAGAAGTGTGCTGTATACAGTCCAGGAATGCGGGACGGATTCTTCAACCTGTTTGCCGACAAACGTTTTCGAATGGCAGACAGGCACCAACACCGTAGACAATGTTAACGGCTCTTCGTCCGACCTCGGAACGACGCAAGCCCAATGCTCCAGTTCGTCATTGCTTAACTGGGCGGATTTCAACGGCGATGGTCTGCCCGACTGGATTTGCAATGATGCCTACGGATCAGGTGGCGTAAATGTCTTGCTCGCCAGTGTGGGCAACCAGGCGACCCTTGTTCCACCGGCAGGAGCACCAGGAAACGGGCAGCTGAACAACGTAACTGCACGTTGTGATGGCGGTCAGGTTCAATGGAGTGACTTTACGGCTTCAGGAGACGTTGATTGGTTGTGCTATGATGATCAAGGTTACTTCTACGTTCTTGAATCAGACGGCTCGACCCTTGCACCGACTGCCGCAGGAGACCCTGCCGGCAGCGGATCGCCCGGACGGCTCAAAGGTATCAACAACTCACCAAACTATGTGCAGGCAATTTGCCCGGAAACAACCGAGGTCACCTGGGCAGACTTCAATGGTGACGGATTTACAGACTGGATATGCACCACAGGCAGCAACGGCGCCTATTCTGCTTATGTCCTGATTTCCAATGGCAACACCCTGTCCACGCTCGCGGGTACAACGCCAACATCACTATCGGAAATCACTCCCTTAAACTTCTCAGCAACCTGCGAATCAACAGCAATCCGAACCTGGCTCGATTTTAATGCCGACGGTCTGGCTGATTTCACCTGCAGCAACCCCGCAACGGGATCGGTCAGTGTGTTTTTATCAACCGGCAGCTCCATTGTCAGTATTTCGACTACGGAACAAAGCGGCATCATAACATCGCAAGCGCTATGTGCAGGCAATGAGCCATTAATCGAATGGCCTGATGTAAACGGTGATGACCTTCCTGACTGGACATGTACATCAACCGAACTGTTCAGCATCTCTGTAATGGTCTCCACCGGGTCAAATCTCGTAAATTTCAATCCGGATGCCGGTTCACCATCTTCCGCTTATTCGACTAACCTGGGTTGTGGTGGTGACACATCAGCAGAACCCGGGTGGTCTGATTTCAACGGCGACGGACTGGCAGACATGATCTGCTATTCAGAGAACGGTGCAGCAATCTATTTCCAATTATCATCCGGTACAGGGCTGCAGTCTGCGCCTGCATCACCCATAAGCAACGCCGCATCTTGCCAATCTGGGATTGCCCAATGGATGGACTTTAACGGCGACCAGTTGGTTGATTGGGTTTGCGCCATACCAAGTTTCGGAACTGTGTCTGTTTTGGTTGGTGCCCCGTCCTACCCGGACATGATCAACAGTTTGACGAATGGACTGGGTGGGCGCATTGATGTCAGCTATTCTCCACTTGCAGACAAAAGTGTTTATTCCCAAACCGATACACCCGCTTATCCAGGCGGCAAGGTTCTCGGATTTTCGAACCTATACATTCTTGATCAGGTGCCGCTCTATGTGGTCTCCGACTACACGATTAGCAGTGATGCTACCCGCAACACATCCGGGAACGGTTATAGTTACGAGTACGCTCTTCACTACACCAATGGGCGGGTGGGACTGCTTGGCCTCGGCTGGCAAGGCTTTGAAACCATGACAGTCTATGACATGCCGGCTGGGAATAATCTGACGATTGGTTTCCTGCAGGGCTTTCCTTTCACAGGCAAAGTCTCAACTGCAATTGCATGTACTGCAAGCTCTGCTTCGCAAATTTGCGAAAGCAGTGAAAACGGCGGCTCTCCGCTCTACAGTGTCGACCAGGCCTACCTTTGCGAGAGCGATGGCACCGTCGATCCGAACGTTGATTGTTCGACGGACCCGCGATACCAACCGCTGGGAAGCGACCTTGGTGTTTACCAGATACTCATGGTTGAAAGGAGCGCAACACATGCCAGCTTTGGATATGAGCTGGTCAACGGCTTCGACTATGACGAATACGGAAATCAGATTTTTCAGGCTCAGCTTGGCGACACAACCAGCCCAGACAGCAAACCGCTCTATACGTGCGCCAGCTTTTCCAATTCCCAATCGCCATGGCTAATCGGTTTTCAGACCAACAAAAAACAATCGAGCGCATCAACCTGCCCGGATGCAGTTTCCGGATGGGCCAATTATCAGTATGACACGGATACGGACCTCAATTGGCAACAAACCGCCTATGACCAAAATCAAAATGTCCTCTCTGTTATAAACTGGGATCAGCCAAACAACGGATGGATCGGGAAGGTCTTTGGCAGAGATACGGCTGGTCTTGGCAATGTAACCAGCATTGCGCTCACGAACAGTGCCGGCGCGTCACCATCTGCTGTTCCAGATACCACCTACACGCTTGGTTATGATGAGAATTACAACAGTTTTTTGAGCTCTGTTGTAACACCACCAGCCAATTCAGCGGATCCTTCTTCTACCCTGACCAGTTCGTTCGCCACAGATGCGCGATTTGGTGCACGGGTCGGTTCCAGCGATCCAAATGGCAACATATCGCTGAGTTGCATCAATTCCTTTGGGCAGACGACCTTGGTTCAGGCTCCGCTGGCTTCAGGATATTCCTCTGGTGAAGACACCAATTGCCTGAACGCTCAGTCCGCGTTCTATGGTGACACCGGCGTATCCACTGACTTCACAAATGCAACGGTTACAACCTTGTCAGATGTTCAGTGGATCAATGAGAATTCTACTGTTTATTCGAAAACCACAACCAGGACCGATTGGGCAAGTGACTTTTCAGATGCCAAATCCCAGTGGGTTCAGCGTTTTGTTGACGGACTCGGCCGACCGTACCGTCGAATAGCGGAAGGCATGACTGACAACAATGCAATGGATATCGAATATCTCACACGCAAAAAAGTGCACAGGGTTTCCGTACCGTACGTGGCGGGCCAATCTCCAGATGACTGGTTTACCGTTTCCTACGACAGTTATGGCCGAAAAGAGAAACTGGTGATCCCTTATACCGGACGCGATGCCTCGGCACAGCAGGGCAGTAATCCGTGCAGCAGCGATCCGGTTGCGACCACCAACGCAATCTGCTGGTCATATTCATCACCCAACACAATTACGCTTACGGGCGCAGCGAACACATCCACTCCCGAAACCGCCTCAACCCAATTTCTCTTCTTTGGCGGCCAAAGAATGAAGGTCAACCTGACCAATCAAGGCGGAACAGCGTCTACAAGCTATGACTTTGATCCACTTGGACGGCCTGTGTCGGTTGTTGATCCGTTGGGAGCGACGATTACCATTGTCCGGGATTCACTCGGTCGGGTGATCACAACAACAGATACCTCCAATGGCACTTCCACAAACTCCTACAACACTTTGGGCCAGTTGTTTCAATCCATCAATGCAACTGGCGGAAGTTCCACGTTCACTTATGACGGACTATCCAGGGTTTTGAGTCAGACAGTTGCAAACCGGGATAATGATACAGTCGAGACGATCGATTACACGTACGATACCATTGCTGACGCGATCGAATCCGGTGTCAACTACAACAACCTGAAAGGACAGTTGAGCGGAACTTCTGTCACGCAACAAAATGACAGTAACCGGAATTCTTTCTATGCTTTCGGCTATGACAATCTGGGTCAGAGAAACACAGCAACACTAACGTTTCAGGATCAGGTATCGACATTTACCGGCAGTATAAGCCCTGTTGGCGCTCCAATTTCCGTCAATTATCCCGACTCGGCAGGCACATCAGTAAGCTATCAGTATACCGATGTGGGTTGGCCTTCCGAAGTAAATGTTGCCACTTCTGCCCAACCAGACGGAACAGACCTGGCAACCTATGAAGATTATGTTCTGACCGGCCAGCCGCAAACGGTAAACTATGGCAGCGGACTTGTTGAAAGCTTCGCATTCTCGAACATCGGAACACTGCAGCAACATGCAATCACGGGGCCGAATTCAGCCACTCCCGATCTTGCTGCCAACAGTTATGTCTGGAACCATCTTGGCAGAGTTGTGCAAATTGCCGATTGCCTGGCATCTGCCAACTCGGCCAGCAATCTCTGCGCCAATTACCCTTCAGGCACCAGCGTTCAAACTGACGACGGAACCGCCGATTATGCATATGAGAACCGGCGTCTCACTTCAGCAAGCAACAACCAATATGGCGATTTGGCCTACCGATACAGCACAAATGGAAACATCTCATCCTTTACAGATAATGGTACAACGACAACGTTTGCCTATAACGAAGTCGGGGATGCTGAGACCTATCAGTTGGTGACCGGAACCGATGGCTTCCGTGCGAAGTACGATGATCGCGGCAACATGGTCGGCAAGATATCTCCATCCGGCGACCAGTGGATTTTTGTGTTCGACAGCAGAAACCGTCTGATTGAGGCGATAAAGAACAAGCTGACGGTAGAAACCTACATCTATGATGCGAATGGTCAGCGTCTGCAAAAGAACTCTTATGCAGCAGATGGGAAAACCGTCGCGTCTACCGTAAATTATTCAGGAAAGCTGTTTTCAACCACCAGTGACTCAGAATCCGGCGATGCCATTGAAACTGTAAACCTGATCGGTCCGGCCGGCTTCTCAGCAGCTTACAGTGGCTCGGATTCGAACATTGACGAATACAATCTGCACCGTAATCCGTTGACTCAATCCACCCAGATTGTGACCGACAGTTCCGATGGCAGCGTGTTATCGACGATTGACTACAAACCCTATGGTTTAACCCAGTCTATCCTTCCAGCCAATTCAGGTTTTTACCGAGCCAAGTTTCAAAGTCATGAACTGGATGATGCGACCGGGCTATATTACTTCGGTGCTCGTTACTATGACCCGGAAATCCGGCGCTTCATTTCGGCTGATGACCAGCTCGGTGCCGGACCATACCATCAGGATGCATTCAATCGCTACGAAATGGTTCTGGGCAATCCGGTGTCGAACTGGGATCCCGATGGTCATGCCGGTTATTGCGGATTGGCCGGTGGTGTAGTTGGCGGTGTAATCACACTGGGTGGAGCCGCTGGCGGATTGGGATTTGGCATTGCTTACGCGGCTGCAGACGGTCAAAATGGTTGGGACCGAACTGAAAAGATCGCCGGCAATACTGCTATCGGAGCAGGGATCGGTGGTGTAGCAGGCGCTATTGTGGGCGGTAGCCTGACTTATGGTTGCAACCAGTATATGCGCCGTGGCGAAACCCTAGACTCATTGAGAACACAACGCGATGCCAATCTTGATCAGTTGAACGGGACGCGCCAGGATCTAATTAACACCAGAGGAGAACTGGAGCAGAAAAACCAGGATTTAGACCGAGTTACCGGACAGCGAAATGAAGCTCATGACGATCTTGCAGACACACAAAGGGATTTGGTTCAGTCCGAGCAAAACTTGCAAGCCAGTAACGCCGACAATGCTGATCTTCAACAGCAAGTCCAAGACCTCACCAATCAAAGAAACCAGCTTCAGCAACAGATCGATCAACATAATCTGGCCTGCCCGCTTAATGCAGCACAACAATCATTTGCTGCACCAACCCGTATCTCAACCAAATACGGACACAAGGAAATCTCAGAAATTAGAGTGGGGGATCTTGTGGCAGGGTTTGATGAAGAAACCGGACGCATCGGATATTTTCCCGTTACCCGCCTTTATGAGCGCACAGCGCCGGGTGTTTTGCATATCACTATCAATGGCGAGGTGATTGAAACGACGGCGGAACATCCGTTCATGGTCGAAGGACGCGGCTGGATAAAAGCAAAACATCTTAAAGCTGGCGACCTCTTGAAATCTTTGAACGGCGAACAGGTATCTGTGGAAAAAATCACAGCCCACCCTGGCGCAATCAAGGTTCACAACTTCACGGTTTCGACTGCCCATTCCTACTACGCCGCAGGCCCGGAAGTCCTCGTCCACAACGGCGAAGACGAATGTGACCCTTCGGACCTGCTGGATAGCGATACCGGTGCTGATGCCGATGCCGCATCCAATATCGGAGGAACTGATACGGCCGCTGGGGAAGCTGCGGAAAGCGGAGAAGTTATGGACGGCGCTGTCGAGGCCGGCGCTGATGTCGCCAGCGGTGTGGCAGAAGCAGGTGCAGATGCTGCCGTCGCCGGTGCAGGTATCTCGTTCGAAGATGTGATCATCGGGGTGATTCTGGTGCCCCTGGCGCTATGAGCATGGGCTTTCGAACAACGCAATCTATGTAGATCAACCACAGCAACTAAAAAGGAGAAAGCGATGACTGATGCATGCGATAATATGGAGGTAATCGTCCAGAATACAAATGTAACCTATTCAGATGGCGATCCTGCACCAATCATAATAACCGCAGCTGGGCCTACTGAAAGAACAGATTCTTACGGGAATGATGAGGGCGTAGGCGGCACTCTAACAGACAAGGATGGCAACACGCCGCCAAAACTTCCGATTACGGTCAACAATGGAGACAGTTACACGTTTACTGCCTCCTCTTCTGACGGCTCTCATGGTTGGACCAACGGACAGATCACCGTGCAATGCAACTACGCTTCAAGTTCAAGCAGCCAAGGACAGATTCAATTGTTGACCATGAATTATTCCGGCCAACCTGACTCGCTTGACCACGCTGCCAACTGTACAGGTTCGGGAACCAATACCGTGCAGTCACAGAACTTTACGGCGAACGGAAGCGCAACCAAAGGAAAGGCAGGCGACTGTCAGGTGATATTCTCGGTAATGAGTGGCGGAACCGCAGGAACCGACCAAAGCTAATGCAGCCTTAACACGTGCTGATCCTCTAGAGGATCTGTACAAACAAGATTGATCATGGCCGGCAATCATGTCCCGATTGCCGGCCATTTTTTGTCCAATCCATTTTGCTTTATTGGTTAGAGAATTCACCCCAAATATACTCATTTCCGAATTCGACGTTGTCATCAAATTCGGAATGCCCAACCCTTTCCTGTCAATACTCACACGCAATTATCCTTAAGACAATCTTGACTTGATTCATGCGTGAGTGATGTTTCGAACAAGGGGTCAAACTTCGCAGGGGGTGAAACACGCGATGTCCGAGGCAATCAAAACCGAGATCAAGCCGCAATTTGTCTACCCTGCAATCTAATACGCAGCAATTTTTCATACGGGGTATGGAGTAGGCAGATAATGACCGATCTTCGCAAAATTGATTTAAATCTTTTGATCATATTTGAAGCAATCTACGCATCGAAAAACATCTCACTGGCCGGAAGAAACCTCGGAATAAGCCAGCCTACGGTTTCAAATTCACTCGGTCGCCTCCGTGACACCATAGGCGACCAGCTCTTCACCAATACCGGGCGAGGTGTAGAACCCACGGCTACAGCAAATGAAATGATCGAACCCATACGCGAGGCACTGGACCTAATTCGGGGAGCATTTCGTGGCGATGTCCCGAAGGACGTGGAGGATGGTGATCGCCGCATCAGAATTTATCTGGATGAGTTTCTGGAACCGCTCATCGCGTTTCCCTTGCTTGATATGATTAAAGAGTACAAGAATATTGAATTACAGTTCATCAGGGCAACTGGTGAAGATTTGTTACACGAAGATGCGGATGTTGGCATCCGCTGCCTCGCCTCAGCCCCTGACAAATTAAGCCATGCACGCATTGGACCTCTCGACCTGAGGATAATCCGGAATGAACGGCACACCAGCATATCCGATGCAGCAAACCTTGAGGATTTCCGGCGCGAGAGCCACGTTGCCATTGAGAGTGAAGAAGGGTTTATGCGGCAATTTGAATTTGAACTTCAAGAATTGGGCATCCAGCGCAAGGTAGCCTGCCTCGTATCCAACACGCATTCGATTCCAGATATTGTCTCCAAATCTGATCTGATTGGGGTAATTCCTTATCTGTTTGCCCGACAATTACACCAGCTTTACCCCATTCAGGTTTCGAAACTACCATTTATGGTCAGATGCTCTGAAGTCTACCTAATTTACGATAACCACCTCATGAATAATGATTCCCAACTGCGCTTCATAATAAACATGGTCCAAGATTTTCTGATGGACCTTTGGCGTCAAGAAGAGCACTCATAGGTCTGCATTTTTATCAGATCAAATGCCCGTCAGCCGCGATTTCCAAATGTACAATTCCCGACGTTCTGTTGGACTGTTCAGCCTTCAGGAAATTGTCTTCATTGCGAACTTCACCCAATCTGCTCGGGGGGACCTTCAGCGCCGGGTTCGGTATTTGGGTGCTCCAGTATGCTGGCAGTGAACTCATCCACCAACCGACTCATGGCCACCCATACCCAACTGTTGGCGGTGGCAATGTCGTGTTCCTCCTTCGGATCAATCGTCAGGTTGAACAAGTACGGAGATTCGAGTTTGCCCTTGCTCTCGTTTACCTCCGGTTCCCAGTAGTAGTGAAGTTTCCAATCGCGCCATTTCACTGCCCGCAGCTCTTGCCTGATGAAGAACGGGAACCCTTCACGCATTGATTTGTCGGAACCTCCAAGCAAAAACTCCGACTGGTCTACTCCATCGACTGGCCGGTCATCAGGGACTTCAGCGCCAGCCAAAGCCACAAGTGTTGCATAGAGATCTGTCACGTGGACAATTTCGTTGCTCGTTTTTCCTTCAGGCACACGGTCAGGCCAGCGTACTATGAATGGCACACGCAGGCTTCCCTCCATGGCAGTATGATACGTGCCACGCCAGGGCCCAGCAGTTCCACGCCACGGATCACGAAATTCAGGACCGTTGTCGCTGCAGAATATGAAAACCGTGTCTTGCTTAAGGCCAAGCCTGTCGACCGCATCAATAACCTGTCCCACACGATGATCGAGTTCGATCATGCAATCTGCATTCCCGCCGTACCCGCTCGCACCTTCAAATTCCGGATGGGGCAAAGTGGGATAGTGGAGGTTTACGAAAGGCAGGAACAGAAAGAACGGATTTTCGCCCCCCGCCATTTCCTCCAGGAAGGACACGCCACGACGGGTCAGTTCCTCATCAATCATGCGCCGGGCGGTCTCATCATAGGGCGACACTTCACGTGCCGGACTGTCCGAAGTTCCCTCCATGACATGCGCCAATTCCACGACTTCAGGATCATATCTGAAACTGGTCTGATACATTACCTCATCGGTGGTACGTGGAATTCCGTACCAGTCATCAAATCCACGATCATTGGGATACCGGCCCTGTTTGTCTCCAAGATGCCATTTGCCATACATTGCCGTTTTGTAGCCGGCCTTTTTCAACAATTCAGCAAGAGTGACTTCCCAGGGCGAAATCCCCTGAGGCTGACCGGGGGCGGGAGACTGCAAGGCACCGGTGCGTATGGGATGGCGTCCCGTCATAAAAGCAGAGCGGGTCGGAACACAGTCACTCTCGACATTGAAATTGTGCAGCAACAATCCCTCAGACGCGAGGGAGTCAATTCTCGGCGTTGAAGCACCCCGAAGAGCACCGCCGCCATAGCAGCCAAGTTCTCCCCATCCCAGGTTGTCTGCCATGATGACTATGATGTTCGGTTTCATGTTCCCCTGATCGATTTCCGGATTGAAGATTTCACAACCACAACGGGCGACTGGCGGGCTAAAATCCCTTTTTTAGGCTCCCGAGAATTCCGCGCACCAGAGCCCGGCCCAGGCTTCCGGCAATGGAACGCGCTGCGGATTTCATTGCAGCTTCCGCCACGCTCTGACGACCGCGGCTCCCGCGCTTGCGACGGCTTCTTGTTTTCGATCGGGATCGTTTGGTCGGCCGATCGTCGCGATCAAAATCGGGTAATTCGAACCCGGAACGGGTACGCCGTCGGGTCCGGCCGTTTTCCTCGCGTTCCTCATCCTCCCGTTCGCGCATTTCCTCTTCCCGTTTCGCAGCTTCTTCTGCTGCTTTCTTCAACATTTCATATGCTGACTCGCGATCCACAGTCTTGTCATACTGGGCACCAACCGGACTCATCTCAATGACTTCCTTACGTTCTTTCTTGGTCAGCGGACCCAGCCGGGAGGCAGGAGGCCGGATCAGGGTTCGTTGAACGATAGACGGCACACCTTTTTTCATCAGCGTCGAGACAAGAGCTTCTCCGACACCCATTTGGGTTATGACATCCTTCGCTTTGAAGTCGGGGTTTGGCCGGAAAGTATCCGCTGCAACACGCACCGCCTTTTGCTCTTTCGGAGTAAAGGCCCGAAGCGCATGCTGAACCCGGTTGCCAAGTTGAGAAAGCACTCCATCGGGTATATCAACCGGATTCTGGGTTACGAAGTAGACACCCACACCTTTCGAGCGGATCAGCTTGACAACCTGTTCGACTTTCTCGATCAGAACTTTTGGCGCTTCATCAAAAAGAAGGTGAGCTTCATCAAAGAAGAAAACGAGTTTCGGCCTGTCCATGTCACCGACTTCCGGCAGTTCTTCGAAAAGCTCGGATAAAAGCCATAACAAGAAAGTCGCATAAAGCCTTGGTGACTGCATTAGCTTGTCCGCAGCCAGAATGCTCACCGCTCCCCTGCCGTCGCGCGTGGTACGCATCAGGTCTGATATCTGGAGGGCTGGTTCAGCAAAGAACCCTTCGCCACCCTGCTGCTCGAGAACCAACAGTTGACGCTGGATGGCGCCGATGGAAGGCTTGGAAACATATCCGTAAGCCGAGGTAAGCTCTTTCGAGCGTTCGCCCATCGATATAAGCAGCGCACGCAAGTCCTTCAAATCCAAAATCAGCATGCCTTCATCATCAGCGAGCTTGAAGGCAATATTGAGCACCCCTTCCTGAGTTTCATTAAGGTCAAGAAGTCGCGCGAGCAGAAGTGGACCCATTTCAGAAAGCGTTGTACGAACCTGATGGCCCTGTTTTCCAAATAAGTCCCAGAAAATCACTGGAAACTCCTGAAACTCATAATCTTCAAGACCAATGGTTTCAGCGCGTTTTGCCAGAAAGTCTTTTGGCTCACCCTTTGCGGCCAACCCCGACAAATCGCCTTTCACATCCGCACAGAAAACCGGAACACCGGCATTTGAAAACCCTTCGGTCAAAATCTGCAGAGAGACGGTTTTACCGGTACCGGTCGCGCCCGTGATCAGACCGTGGCGGTTTGCAAGCTTAAGATTGAGATATTCACCCTTGTTGTTGCTGTCGTCCGGCTTGCGGCTTGTTCCCAGGTAAAGCGCGTCATCTTTGAGCATGATATGGTTCCCCTACGGCAAATTCCCTGAACCTTACATATTGCTTCAGGGACGCATTCGCAAAGGAAGTTTTCCGATTTGTGGCACAATTCTTGCTCGGTAAAGAAAAAACCGGGAAATGATCATGCCTACACGCAGAAGCTTATTGAAAGGACTTGCCGCAAGCGGCGCGATTGCAAGCCTTCCAACACCAACATTTGCGGCAAACTGGGGTGTTAATGCCAGCTCAGTGGGTCTGCGCCCTGGAAGCGTCGATAATCAGGGGCGACTTCTGCAGAACATACTGGAAAAGGCATCGCTAAATCGGCAACCCGTCTTCCTTGAACCCGGAAAATACCGGGTATCCAATCTCAATCTGCCGGAACACACCGTTATCAACGGCGTCCCGGGAGCTACCGTCCTGGAATATGCCGGTGGCAATCATTTTGTATTTGGTGAGAACTTGAAACAGGTTTCGCTTGCCGGACTGAAGTTCGACGGTGGACTCCTGCCTGTTGGCGAATATGCAGACGCATCGCTGAGGATAAACGATGCAAATCGACTGCACATCGGCAACTGTCATTTCACGAATTCTGCCGCAAGCGGTGTCGAGATTACCCGGTCTGCTGGAGTGTTCAAGGGCAACCACATTGACAGTGCAGTCGGGTCAGCAGGGTTTTTTGGCCATGAAAATACCGGTCTGCTTGTAGACAGCAATACGGTTGAAGAATGCGCAAATGGCGGCATCCTCATTCACCGTTGGCGGCAGGGTGCGGACAATACGATTGTGACAAACAACCGGGTCCGGAAAATTGCTGCCATCAATGGTGGTACCGGTCAGTGGGGTAACGGGATCAACACGTATCTAGCAGACGGAATTATAATTGAAGGCAATCATGTCTCTGATTGTGCATTTTCAACAATCAGGTCAAATTCCTGCAATAACATTCAGATTTCAGACAATACCTGCCTTCGGGCGGGTGAATCTTCGATCTATTCGGAGTTTGCATTTCAAGGTGCAAAAATTACCGGGAATATTGTCGACGGTGGGGTAACTGGAATATCAATAGCAAACTTCAATGAAGGTGGCCGACTCAGTGTTTGTGCAAATAACATTGTCCGCAACATCCATGATAACCTTCCCTACAAAAACGACGGACATATCCAGGGCATCGGCATTTCCGTTGAAGCCGATACGACACTAACCGGCAATGTCATCGAGAATGCCATCAATTTTGGCTTGATGTTGGGATGGGGACCATATTTGAGAAATGTAACCGCCAACTCAAATGTCGTCCGGTCAACCCGAACCGGCATGTATGTCAGTGTTGTCGAGGGCATCGGCGCAGTAAACATCACAAACAACATTTTTTCCCGGATTTCAGAAGCAGGCATCATCGGCCATCGGTGGCATGATGCGGTAACCGGAGATATGGCTATCCAGGACAATCGAAGGTTCCCGTCATTGAAAATTTCCGGCAACAGTCTGGATTCTTGAGAACGATGAACTAGAATTGGATGACCTCAATAAGGGAGAGCATCCATTTCACAAGAACTTCCGGATGGATATCGGTCAGACTTCGTAATATGCGGCGACGTCAACCTTCATGTTGTTCACAACGGTCCACCTTATAATGGCGAACCGCTTGATGACGGTCGCATGCCGATTTTGATGCTGCATGGCTTTCCGGAATTCTGGATTGCATGGGAAACGGTTATGCGAGACCTCGGTGACGAGTTCTTGATTCTGGTCCCGGATCAGCGGGGATATAACAAAAGTGATGCGCCGTCCGGGGTGGAAAATTACCGGGCAAAACTTCTGGTTGGGGACATTATGTTGCTCACTGGAGCCATGCTTGGACAAAAGAATTTCTCATTGGCCGGGCACGATTGGGGTGCGTCCATTGCTTATGCGCTCGCAATCAATTTTCCTGAAAAGATAGATAATCTGATAATCGCCAACGGTGTACATCCTGCCTGCTTCCAGCAGGCTCTCATCGATTATCCGGCGCAAGCCGCATCGAGTTCGTACTTCCATGTTCTCAGATCCGAGGCAGCGGGAAACATCATGGCAGAGGACAATTTCCGTAGAACGTTCTCCATGTTCGAGAAATTCTCGCTCACTCCGTGGCTCACCGAGGAAATGAAACGGCGCTACCGAACTGCCTGGCAAGATCAAACGCGGATACAGGCAATGCTGCACTGGTACAATTCCTCGCCTATTCTGGTCCCCAAAGAGGGAGAGGTGATAAGCGAAGCGCCACTATACAATGTGCCAACAGATACTTTCCGGATCGCAATGCCTCATCTGCTGATCTGGGGGAATGGCGATCAGGCTTTGCTTCCCGCATGCCATGAAAACCTGGAAGATTATTGTGATGATCTCAAAAGAGTTGAAGTGGAGGATGCAGACCACTGGATTCTGCACACCCATGGCAGTTTGGTGGCTAACGAGATCAGAAATCTGTTGAATTCGGCCAACATCTGACAATTTGTTGCCTAAACACAGTATTACACAGAAAATTCAGGGTTCCACAAAGCTTAGTATTGCGTTGGCGTTGCATATTCATCTGCCATGTTTATGAATGAATGGAACAATGGGCTGTTAATTCAAGAGGATGAGAATATGAAACCTACACTCATACTGGTTGGCGCAGACAAGGGCGGTGTCGGCAAAACCACAACATCAAGAGCCCTGCTCGATTATATGTCCCGCAAGAACATTCTTGCACGCGCATTTGATACTGAAAATCCGCGGGGAACGCTTGCCCGTTTCTATCCGGGCATTACGGAGATCATCAATCTCGAAGAAGTTGCTGACCAGATGAAGGTACTGGATACCCTCAATACTGCAGCAGTAAAGGTCACCGTCGTTGATCTGAAGGCCGGTGCACTTTCTGATGCACTTGAAGTGTTTAATAATATCGGCGTGTTGGAAGCTGCTCGAAACGGTGACTTCAACCTTAGTTTGCTTCATGTGATTGGCCCGTCGATCGCATCGCTCGAAGAGATGGAACAGGTAACAGAATATACTAAAGGCATTTCCTACATCGTCGCACGCAACTTCATAAATGAAACCAATTTCTTTGAGTGGGACGAGAAAACCTTCAAGAAGTATTTTTCCGGACTTTCGAATGCCCATGAGATCGATGTGCCAAAACTCAACGAGATGGCATATGAGCTGATTGATCTGGCCGGTGTTACCTTTACCGACTTCATTGCGAATAAAACTGCAAAAGGCCGTGATGCGAATTTCTCCTTCGTGCTGCGGGGATATGCGCGCAAGTGGATAAGGGACCTCGACGCTGAACTGGAAAGGCTTGATTTGATCAAGTCGCTTCATGATCTGCAGCGTACGAACGATCCGGAACCGGCACCGGCTTCACCGGATCAAAGCTGAACTCCAAAGGTATCTAATTGGCCGGCCAGATCAGTTCACATGTATACATCTTCTGTTCTGACCGGGCGAGAAACGGTAAGACCTTACTTTGTCGCCTCTTCTGCGGCCACCTGCAGGGTTCCGGGCCGGGGCAGTTTCATGTCTTCGATACATACTCTCCGAATGGAGGCCTGATCCACTACTTTCCGGATAACACTGAGATTATTGATTTCAGCAAGACTACCGGGCGCATCAAATTGTTTGATACGATCATGGCCGAGCCGGAACGAAATTACGTAGTGGACCTACAGGCGCATCATCTGAATGACTTCTTTGAAACTTACAGAAACATAGACTTTGACCTGGAAGCGCGATCTGCAGGGCTTGGAGCTGTTGTCTATTTCGTTCAGGATAGGGACAACAAATCGCTACAGGCAGCCTATGATCTGCAGAACAGGCTTAATTTTGCTGAGTTCATTCTGGTGAAAAACGATGCCTTGGAAAAACGGGCTCGCTATGATCAAAACAGCGATCTTGCCATGTTGCTCAGTCATGTGCGGTCTATTCGCCTGCCAGAACTGAGTGACGATCTTCTTGAAGTCCTTGAACTGGAGGAATTTAGTCTGTTCGATTTCATGGCAAGTCGCGGGCTGGATTTACCCTATGATGTCAAACTGGAACTCTGGAATCTGCTGGACTTCTTTTACACGCAACGTGCACCAGATCGAAATGGCTTCACTCATTATCTTTAAACCGGGTTGCCAGTTTAACCCGTAAACCGGCAATCCGGATTAGAAGGAACACTACAGTTTTGACACTGTCTCTTCGATCATCAGTGCGGCGCGCGCAGCCTCTTTTCCCTTTTCAAAGAAATGCTCCCGATAGATGTTTCGATGATGCTCAGTCTCCTGAAACTGATGCGGGGTAAGTGAGACTGAAAGAACCGGTACACCGGTTTCAAGCCCCGCACTCATAAGTCCATCCACCACTGCATGCGCGACAAACTCATGACGGTAAATTCCACCATCGACAACCAAGGCTGCTGCAACTACAGCGGAATAATCTCCGGTTAACGCCAGTTTTTTCGCGAACAGCGGCAGTTCAAATGCTCCGGGAACATCAAATATGCTTACCTTGTCTTCGGGAATGATATCAAGAAATCCGGAAAGCGCCTGATTTACAATTTCCGAATGCCAGTTGGCTTTGATGAATGCGTATCGGGTGTGTGTCATTTTGATCTCCTTTTAGCAACAGACACGTCACCCAAGGCGATCACGAACAGATGCAACGGTTAGACGATGCATCCATACGTTCTCTTTCATCCGGACTTTAACCGTCGGCCCAGGCCTCTCACCTGATCTGCTGACCCCTCAAACTATGAGGGCGCTCGCGGGCTCGTACCTAAAGTACATACCGCCGGTGGGGAATTTCACCCCGCCCTGAGAACGCAATAATTATGTTTGATTGGAGACCGATTGCAATCAGAAAATCAACGCATGGTGCGCTATGCCACAGCCCTGGCGAGTGCACATTGAGACCAAAGATCAGATAAAGCACGCACCAGATGGGCAATATCCTCATCGGTGTGCAAGGGAGAAGGCGTGATACGCAATCTTTCCGTACCTTTGGGCACAGTGGGATAGTTGATCGGCTGAACGTAAATTCCATAATTGTCGAGCAGCAGATCGCTGATCCACTTGCATTTGACCGGATCCTTGACCATTACAGGAATGATGTGCCCGGGATTGGACTGATGAGGAATTCCCTCTTTGTCCAACAACTTACGCACATATTGCACACGCTCCTTGTGTCGTGCGCGTTCAATCTGGCTCGCTTTAAGATGCTGAATGCTTGCGCATGCGCCTGCAGCAATTGCTGGCGGCAGCGCAGTTGTAAAGATGAAACCCGAAGAATAGCTGCGTATAAAATCCACAAGCTCTGCGGAGGCGGTAATATATCCGCCCATCACGCCGAATGCCTTGCCCAAAGTACCCTCAATCACATCAAGGCGATGCGCAAGTCCTTCCTGTTCAGTAACTCCGCCGCCCCTTGGTCCATACATGCCAACCGCATGAACTTCGTCGATATAGGTTAGTGCGCCATGCTTTTCCGCGACATCACAAATTGCCTCGATCGGAGCGATATCGCCATCCATCGAGTAAATTGACTCAAAGGCTACAATCTTTGGAACTTCCGGCCCATACTCAGAAAGAAGGCGATCAAGGTCTTCCACATCATTGTGTTTCCAAATCCGCTTTTCCGCCTTCGAGTGGCGAATGCCCTCGATCATGGAAGCATGGTTGTTTGCATCTGAAAAAATGACACAACCGGGTATCTGGGCTCCCAGTGTCCCAAGCGTTGCCCAATTTGAATTGTAGCCTGATGTAAACAGAAGTGCGGCTTCCTTGCCATGCAGGTCGGCAAGTTCCTGTTCAAGCAGGACATGATGGTGGTTTGTTCCGGATATATTTCTTGTTCCACCCGCACCGGCACCGCATGAGTCAATCGCATTCTTCATGGCTGACAAAACAGTCGGGTTCTGGCCCATTCCCAGGTAGTCATTCGAACACCAGACTGTTACTTCATGCGTCTCGTCGCCTACAAAGCGCGTTGCTTTCGGAAAACTTCCCGAATGACGTTCAAGATCGGCAAACACTCGATATCTGCCCTCTTCCTTGAGGGCATCGATATGATGTTGGAAAAAGCTTTGAAAATCCACTGCACTATCCATCATTGACTACGCCACTTATACATCGATCCAGCACTGTTTTGGGAGTCTTACTTCTCAAAAACAGGTGGTCGTTTCGTCACACTATCAATCATATCCGGTAACATTGATGTCATTGATCCGAATCAAGTTTTGGCCTTCCGGTGGCAGAAATTGTAATTTTTGCCTGCACAAAGTGCCGAGAACCTTCGATTTCCGGTGCGTTTACTTCAACTGAGGTTTCAAATTCCGGATTGTTGGCTCCGGCTACAAACGACAATTCCCTGACTTCCTCATTCAAACTGGTTCTCGCCATTTCCATTGCTTGTTCTTCATCAGCAAACATTTTTGGTCCTGAAGGCAGCAATACCGCGATGGAATTGCCGCCATCATTGCTGGACACAGTAATGGATTTGGTGATGCGAACTTCGCTTGCAACTGCACCTATCGCATTGGCCACATCCGCGTCTGCAGGAACCAGACACTCGGTCGAAAGCCGCTCTCCTATGGCGGGATAATAGGTTCCCGCCGATGCTCCCAGTCCCACGAGGGGCCGATCCAGGGAGATGCCAATTTTCACAAAACCGGAAGCCCTGGACAAAGCGCGGGCAATCAGTTCGGAAGCACCCGGACCAATCTCAATGCCATCTTCAGCGCTGCAGGTTTTAAGGATGACATCGCAGCTCTGTGTCGTGAGTTGGTCTTTCACTCTCGAGCAAAGCGATTCTGGTGAGTTGGCAACAACCTGACCGTAACGATCCTTCATTCTGGAAAACACCTGTGCGGCAGCGCGGGCGGCATCTGCATTCCAGTTATCCTGCAATCCCAGAACATGCATGGCGTCTGATGGAGTGAAACCGGCAAGCTGGGCAAAGCCCCTCGAGACCAGCCGGTTCAGTGTCCCCATTTCCGATGCGCCTTTCAAAAAAGTATCAAGAGGCTGAGGAACTTCCGTCAAACGGTTATAGAGCTTTAACTCAGAAGTTTTCATGTTACCGATCTGACCATCAAGTCCGGGTGTGCGAAACGCAAAACTACAAAAGTTCAGGCCCGGATTATCAGCCTTTTCCTGTCGGGCAAGTTCTCTAGTCACGAGTTCGGGATGCTCAATAGCCAACAGGCTTACCGGAATTTGCCGTCTGGGACCCAGTTTCAATTTCGTCTCGGTATCATCGTTGATCGCCACAACGGAATCTCCGCCGAGGCCGAAAGTATGCATTGCCACCGCTTCGACCATGGTTGTGAAACCTCCGACCGAGGCACCCTCCGGTTCGATTCGCGGCCACCCTTTTTCCAGGATTGCAACATCGGTGGTTGTACCGCCAATATCTGAGATGACCGCATTTTTCCTGCCCAGCAGAAATTTGGCACCCACAAGGCTTGCAGCGGGACCGGACAGGATGGTCTCAATCGGCCGGTTGAGTGCAAATCCGGCATCGACCAATGTACCGTCTCCCCTCACCACCATCAACGGTGCTGCAATACCGGTCTTATCAAGGTGCGATCTTGAGGCCATGATCAGATCCTGGATCACAGGAATAAGGCGTGCATTCAGCAGTGTGGTCAAAGCACGTTTTGGACCACCGAGTTTGGATGAGAGTTCATGGCTGCAGGTTACCGGTAATCCGGTTTGCTCAGCTATCAATTGCTTCACTTTAAGCTCATGAGACGCATTTCTGACTGCAAAGTATCCGGCCACAGCAACTCCGCTGACCACGCCGGAATATTGATCGAGAAAAGTGGCAAGTTCTGAAACATCAAGCGATCTTTCGTTGCCTTGCACATCATGTCCGCCGGGGATGAAAATCACAGGATCACCAGCCAGGGCAGAACGCAGTCCTGACCGTTCCATGTCCTCTTCTTCGAAGCCGATCATCACCAATCCGACGCTTCCGCCTTTGGCCTCAACGAGCGCATTCGTTGCAAGCGTGGTCGACAGGGACACCATTGCTATATCAGAAACATTTCCAGAGAACGCTTCAAGAACTGCATCCACAGCGCCCGCAATACCAATGGACAGGTCATGTTTGGTCGTGAGGGACTTGGCTTTCGCCAGCACCCCGTCGTCGTACGTAAAAAGGACTGCATCCGTATACGTGCCGCCTGTATCTATTCCGAGAAGAACCTGTCTGCCAGAAATCGCCATGGAGTGCCTGCAAATGATAGTTGCGGTGTATGTGGCCAAATCCAGAAAACAAGCAAGTTCTGAAAGCGACTTTCCTGCCGTCGCTACCCGCTGTTGCGCAAACCAGCCGCTATGCCGTTTATCGAAAGCTGAATTCCCCGAAGTATCTTCTCATCCTCATCGCCTCCCGGTTCTCGGTACTTTCGCATCAGTTCCACCTGCAGGTGATTGATCGGATCCAGATAGGGAAAGCGGTTGTGAATAGAACGATCCAGCAATGGGTTGGATTGCAGCAGTTTTTCCTGACCGGTAATCATGAAAAGCATTTTTACGGTTAGGTGCCATTCCTCTTCTATCCGGCCGAAAATATGGTCGGCCAGATCCTTGTCCGGCACCAGATCAGCGTAACGACGGCCTATTTCAAGGTTTGTCTTTGCCAAGACCATGTCCAGGTTGGATAGCTGCGCCTGAAAAAACTGCCAGTTGGCAAACATATCTTTAAGCACTTTCATGCCGTCATCCGGATGTCTGTCCACATACGCTTTTACAGCGGAACCAAAACCATACCATCCGGGCACCATAAGGCGGCATTGCGACCAACTGAAAACCCATGGAATGGCGCGAAGATTTTCAACCGCCCGGGTTTTCTTGCGTGAAGCCGGTCTTGAACCGATGTTAAGACTGGCGATCTCGTTAATAACGGTCGCACTCCAGAAATAATCCACAAAATTTGGCGTTTCGTAGATCAGCGACCGATAGGTTTCGAAGGCTGACTGGGAAATTTCATCCATGACTGCCAAAAAGGCGGGATCAGGTTCCGGTCTTGCTTTTTGCAAAAGCGATGCTTCCAAAGTGGCAGCCGCGAGAATTTCCAGATTTCTGCGCCCAAGTTCCGGATTGGTGTACTTTGATGAAATGATCTCGCCCTGCTCAGTTAACCGAAGATGGCCGTTTACTGCGCCATTGGGCTGGGCAAGGATTGCTTCATAGCTTGGCCCTCCACCACGTCCAACCGTTCCACCACGACCGTGAAACAGCCGTAACTTAACCCCGTGATTCCTGAATAGTTCGATCAGCTCTATTTCTGCTTTGTAAAGCTCCCAGCCAGAGGTGATATAGCCACCATCCTTGTTGGAGTCCGAGTAGCCAAGCATCACCTCCTGAACTCCGCCCATGGCATCAACCAGACGTCGGTATTCAGGTATCGAAAACAGACGCTCCATGATTTGCGGACATTCCCGCAAATCTCCGATTGTTTCGAACAACGGGATGAGATGCATGGTCGTCTCACCATCCGGAGAAACCAGCCCAGTCTGTTTCATGATCACAGCGAGCTCCAGCAAATCCGACGCACTTTGAGTGTTGGAAATAATCGAATTTCGGATAGCACCATCGCCAAAGCGGGTTTTCAGTTTTACCGCCATACGGAAGATGCCGAGCTCCTTCTCGGCTTCTTCGGAATATTTGATATCCTGCCGCAACAATGGCCGGCTGATTGAAAGCTCACGGGACAGCAGCTCTATTCGCTGATCTTCATCCAGCTCCAGATAGTTTGTTCCGGGTTCTGCACCTTCATATAATTCAGCGACCAGACGCTCATGCACATCAGAGTTCTGACGCATGTCGAGACTTGCAAGATAGAAACCAAAACAATCAACAGCGCGCCTGAGATGCCGCAACCGGCCGCGGGTCAGGAATTCAGAATTGTTCTCAATCAGTGAGGCCCGGATAACATCCAGATCAACCGCAAGCTCTGCCGCGTTTTCATAAGGCATCGCTTTGGCGAGAGGTCTGCGTACTGATTTGGCCTTGTCAATCTTTCGCAAGGTGGCGGCGAGGCGGTTATAGATGCCAACAATCGCTTGGCGATAGGGTTCTGTTGCGCGATGTGACGACGTATCGCCGGATTGTTTCGCAAGTTCTTCGAGTTCATCAGAAACGGAGATGATACGGGTCGAAAGCGACAATTCTCCGCCGAGCTTGTGAAGTTGTTCAAGATAGTAATCGATCGCCTTGACGCTCTGGCGCCGCATGGCTTCTGCCATGACTTCGGAATTCACAAAGGGGTTTCCGTCACGGTCGCCTCCGATCCAGGCTCCCATTTTGAAGAAAGATTTTATTGCAGGCGCGTCATCCCCGGAAATACCTCCCAGCAGACCTTCGATCTGCACGTAAAGTTTCGGCAATTCCTTGAAAAACGTGTGATCGTAGTAAGCCATGCCATTTGAAACTTCATCGAGTACATCAAGCTTGGTCTGACGCAGAAGATTGGTCTGCCACAAGACCAGAACCGCACGCTTCAGCTTGTCATCAATGTCGGCTTCTTCATCAGGTGTCCAACCCTCGCGGTCCCGCCTGGAGAGTAATTCCGTCATGGCGATTTCCCTTGCCATGGTGGATTGACGCCGCACTTCTGTCGGGTGCGCTGTCAGTACAGCCCGCAAATTTGCACCCTCAAAAAATTCGACCAGCTCCTGAGGTGTTATCCCCTCCTCACCGGCTCGCATCAGCGCCCTTTGCATGGAACCATTGCGTGGGTCTGATTTTCTTGTCTCATGGTAACGTGTACGGCGGATATGATGTTGATCTTCTGCCATGTTTGCGAGATGCGAAAAATAGCTGAATGCACGAATAACGTCCACAGCCTGGAATGCATCCAGGGTATCGAGAATGTCTTCCAGTTCGTCTTTTGCCTGTCTGTCATCGTCCTTCAACCAGGCAACGGACTTCTGCCTTATCGTCTCGACAATGTTGAAGATTTCCTCACCCTGTTGTTCGCGAACGGTGTCTCCGAGAATTCGGCCGAGAAAACGAATGTCGTGCTTGAGCGGCAAATCCTTT
Organism: Pseudomonadota bacterium; assembly: GCA_039029255.1. GTDB lineage: Bacteria > Pseudomonadota > Alphaproteobacteria > Rhizobiales > Rhizobiaceae > JAALLB01. The sequence continues at coordinate 23,755 of JBCCGN010000017.1, forward strand.
TCGAGATCTGCATCGATTTCAGATGTTTGCGTGTTCATGGGCAGAAGCCTGTCTGTTGGGATTGCAGCTTTGTTTGACACCAGCTATTTCACAATCGTTAGACATAACCACATGACGTGTGTCAACAAACTTGCACTTTACGCCATGCACGTGTCGCCTCTGAACGGAGTTAACACATTCCGGTATTACTGATTTGATGATCGTATTGCTGGAATCGGCCAAAGGTGAACACGCACCTGTTGTCGCTTGTAGGATAAGATTTTGTAAAATAAAATTAGGCAAAAAAAACACAATGAACTTAAATAAAGTACAAATAACTAGCTTGTCGACATTATGAATTTTATATTTGTTTTGGGCGCAATGGTGAGTGCGTACTTCAATGCTGCGATGATGTGCTTCTTGGCTAAGATTGCGTATGAGCACGGAACTATATGGAATCCGGTTAAAGCTGTGGCGGTCTTATGGCCAATGTTGAAAGCAATTTTACTAGGTTTCCTACCTGCGGGCTTCCTGTCGGCAGTTTTTCTGTACTTCTTTCCTGGGTGGGAACAAGTACCCATAATCATAATCTCATTTGGCGTTTTGGTAAGTGCATTGTTGCTACACAGTTATCTTTTGGCTTTGGTAGAGCATCGCCCAGGTTGGAACTGGGCTATAGCAATACTGGCTTTTACACAAATTGGCGGTTACTTATATCTGAGAACAATGCCTCATTTGAGCGAATTCATCGAGTTAGGTTTGTAACCTCTGCCCACCAAGCCGTCATTCCCCGACAAATGCCTTTTCGAGGACAAAGGTGGCTGGCTTGGAATTTGCACCCTCTTCAAATCCATGCGCTTCAAGAATGGCCCGTACGTCCGTATTGAAACCCATCGATCCACAAATCATCGCGCGATCGGTTTCAGCATTGAACGGTGCAATCCCAAGATCCTCAAATACCTTGCCGGACTCAATCAAATCCGTGATCCGGCCCATGTTCTCGGAACTCTCGCGGGTCGTGGTGGGATAATATCTGAGCTTTTCTTCGACGAGTTCACCAATCAGCGGATCGCTTGAAAGGTTCCCGATCAACTCTTTACTGTAGTCAAGCTCCGCCACATCACGGCAAGTATGAGTAACGATTACCTCTTCAAACTTTTCATAAGTTTCAGGGTCGCGCACCAATGAGGCAAACGGCGCAAATCCTGTGCCGGTAGCAAGCAGGAAAAGACGTTTTCCCGGGATCAGTGCATCGAGCACAAGCGTACCAACCGGTTTGGGGCGAAGGACCACATGATCGCCGACCTGGATATTCTGCAATCTGGAAGTAAGGGGGCCGTCCGGCACCTTGATCGAATAAAATTCAAGCTCTTCGTCCCAGGATGGTGATGCGATCGAGTAGGCTCTGAGCAACGGTTTACCGTTGTCACCCTCTAGCCCGATCATCACAAATTCACCGGATCTGAAGCGCAAAGACTGGGGACGCGTGAGCCGGAAGGAAAACAGCTGGTCGGTGTAATGGCGAACAGCGGTGACCTCCTGAGCATCGGGATGGCGGTTTGTGGTAGGCACGGTTTTGGTAGCTAGACTTTGGTCGTTCATCTTGTTTCACCCTTAATAGGTCGTATGCACTCGTTGTCAAAAAATAAAGTGATTTTAATCAGATATTGCGCAGTTTCCGTTCGCCGAGCCAGCGATGCTGGTAGGAAAGGTCCTCTCGCGGGATGCGGGCAAGCCATTGTTCTTCCGGCTGGCGGCCGGCAAGAGTAAAGTCAATCTCAATTTCGTCGAACCCGCATGACATTGCGAACCCGTACTGATCGGCAATCAGATGACCAACAGCACGCAAACGGCCCTTGTATCCATGTTGCCGCAACTGTTTTGCAAGGCTAAACCCGCGTCCATCTGCGAAAGACGGAAACGGAATTCGGATCATGGACGCGCTTTCCAATACACCTTTCAGGCTGTTCAGGTTCGTATCATTCGGCACGTCAATGCATGTGTTTTCGGGTGATCGCTCCACAACATCCTGGGCGAATTTTTCGAGGTCTATAAAGAGACCACCTTCCATTTCCCAGGTATCCTTTTCAAAACCACTGTTTCGAACAATTACCGACATTTCCTGTCTCCTTAAGCGGCCACTCTTTCATCGGAATACAGGGCTTCCTTGAACAGGTCGGCCCCTACCCTGCGATAGGTTTCGATAAAGGTTTCATCTGTGGTCTCACGAACTTCGAGATAGCGATCAATGATACGCCCGACAGCCGGAACAATTTCCTCATAGGAGAAACCAGGCCCAGCACGTTCGCCGATCGCTGCCAATTCACTCCCGTCCCCACCAAGCGTGATCTGGTAGCTCTCGACACCAGCCTTGTCCAAGCCGAGAATTCCAATATGACCAACATGGTGATGCCCGCATGCGTTGATGCAACCGGAAATCTTGATCTTCAGAGGTCCTATGTTCTTCTGTTGCTTCATGTCCTCAAACGCGCTGGACAATTGTTGGGCAACCGGGATGGAGCGGGCTGTTGCAAGCGCGCAATAGTCCATACCAGGGCATGCAATGATGTCGGAGAGCAGTCCGACATTTGCAGTCGCAAGACCTGCATCCCTGAGCACGTTGAAAATCTCCGGCAGATCATCGCGGCGAACATGCGGCAGAATCACATTTTGCTCGTGGCTTATACGCAACTCGTCATAGCCATAGGCTTCCGCCAGATTGGCCATTACGCGCATCTGCTCCGCCGTTGCATCTCCGGGCGTGCCACCGACAGGCTTCATTGAAATTGTAACGATCGCATGCGTCTGTTCACGGTGCTCATGAACATTTGTTTCAATGAATGACCGCAAAAGAGGATCGGCATCGATGATGCTGACCAGGTTTTCCTCATCCACCTTTCTTAAGTCAAACTGAGGCGGCGCAAACTGTTTCTCAATCGCTTCCACCATTTCTGCCGGAGGTGCCTGATGCCACAGTTTCTGTGTTTCGAAAGCTTCTTCGATCATCGCAGTAAGTTCTTCAGTGCCGGTCTCATGAACCAGAATCTTGATGCGGGCCTTGTACTTGTTGTCCCGCCGACCGTTGAGGTTATAGACCTGAAGAATGGCTTCAAGGTAGGGCAGAAGATCAGCTTTCGGCAGGAATTCGCGGACAGTTTTTCCGATCATCGGTGTACGGCCGAGGCCGCCACCGACAAGAACTTCGTATCCGGGTTCACCCGTTTCATTGCGCACCATACGCAAACCGATGTCGTGTGCTTTGGTGACCGCCCGATCGTTGGGTGCGCCGGTTATGGCGATCTTGAACTTGCGGGGCAGGAACTGAAACTCGGGATGATCGGTGGACCATTGCCGCAGAAGTTCAGCCGTCGGACGCGGGTCTTCAATCTCGTCAGCGGCAGCACCGGCAAAGTGATCAGCGGTGACGTTCCTTATGCAGTTGCCGGATGTCTGAATTGCGTGCATTTCCACATCTGCAAGCGCATCCAGCATATCCGGCACGTCTTTCAGCTTGGGCCAGTTGTACTGAATGTTCTGCCTGGTTGTGAAATGGCCATAGCCCTTGTCCCACTTTTCAGCGAGATAAGCGAGTTGGCGCATCTGCCGACTGTTAAGCGTGCCGTACGGGATTGCCACGCGCAGCATGTAGGCGTGAAGCTGCAGATACAAACCGTTCATCAAACGCAGCGGTTTGAACTCATCTTCGGTCAGCGATCCATCGAGCCTGCGCTCCACCTGAGCGCGGAACTGGCTAACGCGGTTGCGGACAAATTCGTGATCGAACTGGTCATACTGGTACATTATTCAAATCTCCGCCTGTTTGCCATGTTCGGGATAATTGGAAGGACCACGCGTTCTGAATTCCTCACGGAAGTGCGTAGGCTCGGGACTTCCATCTTCGCCAAGTCGTGCGTCTGCAAGGTAAGCACCAACCAGACGATGTCCTTGTGAGGAGGCGCTAGCCAGCGCATCCTTTGCTTCCTGCTCTTCATCAAAAAAGGCAGCCTCGGAGTGCGCTCGGCTCCATTCGCCGTTTGACATCAAATAAATCACGTCACCTTCCAGCAGATCGTTCGCAGTTACGACTTTCGGTACAAATGCACGGGCCATGATCACATTGCTCCAGTCTGTTGCTGTTTCCAGTTTTCCGACCGGACTACAGATTCTACCTCACGTGGCTGCAAGCCGAGCATCAGGATTACCGGACCATCCGCACCTACTGTCTCTGCGTCACGGGCCAGTGCACCAACCGAAGACAAGGTTATACGCTGATCAGAACGGGAGACGTTTTCCATGATTGTTACTGGTATATCCTTCGAAGCGCCGTGCATCAGAAGGCGTCCCGACAGGAAATGCGCCTGTTTAAGCCCCATATAGATGGCTGCAACTGCTCCGTTGCGAGCCAGATCATGCCAGTCATGTTCTGCAAATCCCCTGATATCGTGCGCCGTCATTATCCGCAGGGCCGAGTTACGTCTGCGTCTGGTGAGCGACACGTTCAACTGTGCTGCAGCAGCCGAGGCAGTTGTAATGCCCGGAACGATCTCGAAGTGGACGCCAGCATCAACTAGCGCATCCATCTCCTCATCCAGGCGACCGAAGATAGCCGGATCACCAGACTTCAAGCGCACAATCTGTGCACCCGTCGCAGCATGCCCTACCATCAGCGCGTTGATGTCTTCCTGCTTCCAAGATGGACCAAAGCCTTTTTTACCAGTCTGAATGATTTCCGCTTCGCGTCTGGCAAGTTCGAGAATTTGCGGTGAAACAAGACGGTCGTGAATTACAACATCCGCGTCATGCAGGATTTGCAGCGCCTTGCGGGTGAGCAGGTCGGGATCACCTGGTCCTGCACCAACGAAATAAACTTTTCCGGGTTCCTGCTCTTGCGCAACCGTATCCGAATAGAGGTTCTCAAGGACAGCCTTGACCCCAGTTTCTCCAGCGCGCTTCAAAGCGCCCGGACCTTCTTCAAAAAAATACCTAGACCAGAACTTCCGGCGCGGTCGTCCTTCCGGCAACTCGGCAGCCTTTGATCTGAAGGCGCTACCAATGCTGGCCAGAAGCCCGAGTTCACCCGGCAGCTTTTCCTCGATTTCGGCTTTGATTTTGCGCGCAAGAACCGGTGCGGTTCCCTCTGTACCGATCGCAACTGTCACAGGATCACGATCCACGATCGCAGGGGTAATGAACTGGCTGTCTTCAAGATTGTCGACGATATTCACCAGCGTGCCTGCCATCTGGCCAAGGGCGGAAGTGCGTGCATCCTTCTCTGCATCGTCCTCAGCAGCATAGACCATCGCAGTATTGCAAAAATCGTCACTGCGGATTTCCCGGCGTTCCAGGCTCAAGAGCCCATTGCTGGCCCACTCCGCCACCTGAGCTTCGGGTTCCGGGGCAAAAACCACAATCTCGGCTTCGCTCTTCATCAAGAGACGCAGTTTTGCAACGGCAGTTGCACCACCGCCGGTTACCAGCACACGCTTGTCCTTCACTTTCAGAAAAATCGGGAAATGGCGCATTGCGAAGCTCCAAAGCATCCAGTTATTGATAATTATTTCCAATATAAGAGTTGAATATGCCTCATTCAAAGTATGATATTTTTAAAAAGATTATATTTTGAGTACCAGTTTCTAATTTGCAGCACATTACCAAACCAGACATTCTCCATCTTTTTTCAACTGCAAAGGATTGTCTTTTGTCACCGGTTTTCGGTAGTTTCGCTTCCAAGTGTAAGAAGGGTAAAACAATGCGCTGGACAAAGACTTTGCAACTGACAGAGGTCCATGCTGAGGGGGAAATTGGCCGTGTTGTAACGGGTGGTCAACCAAACATTCCTGGTGCTACTCTCAATGAGAAGTTCAGATACCTTTTGAATGACACAAAATTACGCCGCAGCCTGGTACTCGAACCCAGAGGATCTGCTGCCGGCTCCACCAATCTTTTGTTTCCGCCTGAAAACCCAGAAAACCATGCGGGATTCATCGTGCTTCAGCCCGACCAAGCTCACGCCATGTCCGGTTCGAATGCAATATGTGTGACAACAGCGTTGCTCGAAACCGGAATCGTGGAAATGCAGAATGGTGAGAATTTCGTCCGCCTTGAAACGGCCGCCGGCCTCGTGACCGCAAAGGCAATTTGCAAAGACGGCAAGTGCGAAACTGTCACCCTTTCCATGCCTCCGTCTTTTGTTGAGCATCTGGATTACGAATTGCAGACAGAGGAATGGGGTAAAATCAAAGCAGATATTGCATATGGCGGTGTGTTTTACGCAATCGTTGATGCAGGCGAGATCGGCTTGAAGATCGAGCCGACCGCAGCGCGTATGCTATCGGACGCGGGGATGCAGCTAAAAGAGCTGTTCAGTCAGGCGATCAAAATCAACCACCCGGAAAATCCTGATGTCAGCGGCATCGCCTATGTCATGTTCCGGAACGAGGAAACAGACGGTGCGGTTCGAACCGCTACCACAATGTGGCCCGGACGACTTGATCGTTCACCATGCGGAACCGGTAACTCCGCAAATCTGGCAGTGCGGGCCGCCAGAAACGAAGTCGAAGTTGGACAAACCTATCTTTCCAGATCAACAATCGGCAGTTGTTTTCAGGTGCAGCACGGTGGTTATACGCTGGTTGCAAACAGGCAGGCAGTGTTGCCCAGAATTACGGGTAGAGGTTGGATTTACGGCATCCATCAGATCGGCTTTGATCCTTCCGACCCTTTCAATGATGGATTTGCAATGACGGACACTTGGGGCATGGATGCTGGAAAGATTTAACCGTGCCGGTCACTCTTTATGTTGCCGGATAAATCCAGCGATAGCTTCCGTAACTTTCGATGAAACAGACAAATCCGGATTTGTATAAGTTGCAAAGTTCTCGGCGCGGGAATTGCCTTGGACATCCTTCAGTGCGTGATTCACATCCGGAATAATCACAAGGCGGGCAGTCGTATTGGCCTTACTCAGGATCGTGGCGTCCAGAACCGAAACCTGAAGGTCCTTCCCACCCTGAACGATTAACATCGGCAATTCGATCGCTGCAATGAGTTCTGCCGGGTTATGAGACATCAGGTCGATGATATAATCCTGTACTTCAGGATTGAAAAGTTGCTGAAGCGCGGGATGCATGTCTGCTACATCTGTTTTCTTTCCGTCCTCAAAGTTATCGATCGCTGAAAAGGCGTCTTCGAGTATCGGGGAATTCGCCGGGTTATCCATCAATTGCTGGCGCAGGATATCGCCAAATTTCCGACCGGGAGGAGAAATCAGGATAAGCCCGCAAATGTACTGAGACTTTTGCGCTGTAAACAGGGCAACCAATGCGCCCTCGCTGTGACCAGCGACCCATACGCAGTTGGTTTCAACTCTTTTCATCAAGACGCCGATCCAGTTTCGGGTGTCCTCAGCATAATCTTTCAGAACAACATCATTGGGATTAGAAAGAGCTGCACTGCTTCCGAAAAACCCGCGCTTGTCTACTCTCAGGGAACTGACCCCTGCTTCCAACAATCCTTGCCCCAAAGCCCGGTAAATTGCTCCCTTCAAACCAAGTGGATTGTTACCGTCACGATCCGTTGGTCCGGAGCCCGGAATAAGCAGCATTACCGGAGCATCACCATCCACGTACTCCAGAAATGTCCCTTCAAGGTTTCCTTGGGGGCCACTCGCTGTGAGAATTTCTTCGCCAGCAAAAGCTGGCCAGGCAAGCAGCTGGATCAGCAGAGTTGCCCAGAAACACCTTACCAAAGCGGGCACCTGTTTCATTTCCGGAATACCAGCAATTTGCCGTCAATCTCTTCCTTCTCAAGATACGCAATGTCGAGTTGCTCTTCGAGGACAAGGTTATTCGCCTCAACGGTTTCAGAGAGCCGCGTCTCCCAATTCATGTCCTGCCAGCCCTTGCCGTTTACGGTCAGCATCACCAGACCATCGGGTTTAGCGGCATTGATCAAATGCGGGAGGTGCTCCGGATGCGGAGGACCGAACCCGAAAACACCAGCACTCATGATTGCATCAAACGGCTCCGCTACCGCGATGGGATGCGTAAGATTAACCTCACCAAGTGATGTGTAGACACCTGTCTTTTCTGCAATTGCGAGCATTTCGGGTGAGAGGTCCAAGCCATGCAGATTTGTAAAGCCCTGCTCAGCCAGAGCAACACCAGACAGGCCCGTTCCACATCCGGCATCCAAAACTCGGGCTGATTTATCATTTACCCGTTCAGCAAATGCTTCCGCTGCGGGTTTAAAACCCATCCATCCGAACTCATTTGTAGTCTGTTCGTTATAGGTTTCTGCCCAATCGCGGTAGATCTCGCGTTGGTCATCAACCGAGCGATTTTTGTCATACACATCCTTGAGCTTTTCGCTTTTGACTTCATCGTTTTCAGTCATGGGTCACATCCTCTTGGCTCATTGCTGTGAGAAGTTCCTAAATCGTCAGGACAATCCTGCTTTCGGCAACAGAGAGGCAAACTCAGCCTGTTTTTTTGTCATCTTCGCCTGCAAAGCAGTAGTCAGGTCTTCGGGCCGCAGCATTCCGGCATTCCATGTTGCAATCTGTTCGAGACCATCGGCAACAGTATGATCACGGGAATAATTGAGGGCATGTTTGATCCCCGCTATCGCAAGCGGTGACTTGACCGCAATCTCTTTGGCAAGTTGTAGTCCCGCAGCAATCACTGCTTCCCTGTCGCTATGAAGAGAGTTGACCAACCCCCAATGGTGAGCTTCCTGCGCTGTAAATCGCCGCCCGGTGAATGCAAGCTCGCGAACAAGTGCCGGTGCTATTAACTTCGGTAAACGCTGGAGAGTTCCGACGTCAGCCGTCATGCCGATATGGATTTCCTCGATCCCAAAATACGCGTCTTCTGAAGCCAGCCGAATGTCAGCGGCCGTTATGAAATCAATTCCGCCACCCAGGCAGGCTCCGTGAATCGCAGTTATTACGGGCAGCCGAATCTGCTCAAGCGCATTGAATGTGTCCTGCAGTTTGAAGATCAGTTCCCGCAAAGCAAAAGCCCCGCGCGCCGGCTCTGCCTTTGTCAGGTCGAGTATCGGCTGGAACGCTGACAGGTCCATGCCACCCGTAAAATGCTTTCCTTCGCCTGAAATCAACAAAGCCCTGATGGAGGTATCCGCCTCCAAAGCCCTTGCCATACGCGGCAGGTCTTCCCAGAAGTCCGGCGACATGGCATTGGCCTTGCCCGGCTTTGCCATAATGAAATGTGCTACGCCGTCTGAAATTTCAGTTTTGAAAAAGGTGCTGTCTAAATTCATACTTATTCCTTGCAACCGTGTGTGGCACTGGGAACGAAGGTTCGGATGCAAGCATCATACTAGCGCAAACTCACCGTAACGAAATAGGAAATTGTTGCCACGCTTGCTGTCAAGACTGTTCCCCATACGATATCCACCACAGCAACAATAGGCGGCCAGCCCTTCAGTGTCGCAAGGTTGGTGATGTCATAAGTGCCATAGGCCACGAAGCCGAGCAGTCCGCCATAGAGGGCCGCAATCATCCATTGCTGCTTTTCCAGGGCCGGATTGACCGCGAGAACCACAACACCAACGACATAGACCAGATAAAACAAACCGGCGATCGCAAGGTTAGGCGTATCAGTCATAAGGTGACCAATCTTGCTGCGATAAAAACTAAGCGCAATGTATTTGAGCCAGATAAAATCTATCACCAGAAATGCGATGAGGCCGGCGATGTAAGAGGTAACATGTGTCATCAGTATGCCTTTCGTAACACCAGCAAATAGGCACACGTTCAGTGATGTAAACCCCGGGACTTGAACCTGGTTCCCGGTGCAGGCGGAGTTTCAGGCGGACCGGCAAAGCATTGGGCGTTCGCCATCCAGGTTCCCGCAACGGTTCCTGAAACAGCCAGCGAGGTGTCGGCGATGTTGCGTGTCTGGGTTACGACCTGACAAAATTCGCTCGCACTTCCGGATATGCAACCGTTGTCTTCGCCGAACTTCCATACTTCTCCCGAAGGTGCAACCAGTTCCAGAGCCGGCATCTTATCCGGGATTTCCATTCCATGCACTTTGTGACTCCAACCGAACGCATTTACTCCGAGCATCACTATGTTCTTGATTCTGTCAGCTTCCGGACGGTCGCAGCCCATCAGGTCAAATATCGCCTGACCATGAGCCCAAACCTCCATCTGGCGGGCGCTTATGGATGTGCGCACGGACATGTCCGGTCCTGCCCACTTAACCCGCGTCTTGGGATCAACTTTTAACCAACGATCTCCCATGTCGCGAAACAGGTTCTCCCATATCGAAATAAGTTCCTTGCCCCGAACTTCGATTTTGGTGTTTTCGTAATCCCGCAGTTTTCCTGCTTTCAAGGCACCGTGTAATTCCTCGAACATCATTGTAAATCGATCAGGTTCGTTGAGTGCCATGTCCGCACCCAAATTCCAGAAATGCAAATGAACAAATACATCATTGATCGTCCATTGCTTAAACAGGGTAGCCCGTTCAAAGTCCTGGTCTGCGAGATCTTTGACGAGAGCGAGAAGAACTTCGCTTTCTTCGAGAAAATCAGTCGCCTGTTGCATTAAATCTTTTCCTAGAATCGGTCGGGTGAATAAGGCGTCATGTCCACATTCGGCATTTCGCCGGAAATCATATTCGCCAACCACCGACCCGTTTTTGGCGCACCCGTCAAACCAAGATGCTGATGGCCGAATCCGGCCCAAACATTCGGAACTTTTTCAAATGCTCCGATCAGAGGCAGGGAATCCGGCGTGGATGGACGATGACCAAGCCACTCACGTGTTCCTTCATATTTGAGATCCGGAAACATTTCAGCCACCTGATTTTTGAGCAATTCAACAGGCGCCTTGCTCGGGCCTGCTTCGAGCCCGCCAAACTCGACAATTCCCGCACAGCGCAATCTTCCGTCCATGGAATTCATGGCAAATTTCTTTTCGGTCACCATAACCGGTGACCTGAGGTTCACGTTCGCACCAACAAATTCTACATGATAGCCGCGCTCTGCTTCCAGTGGGACTTTTATGCCAAGCTTTCGTGCCAGGACCCCCGACCAGGCACCGGCTGTCACGACAATTTCAGTGGCCTCCACATGCCCATGTTCAGCCGTTACCACCCCGGTCGCCCTGCCCTCTTTGACCATTATGTCGGTTACTTCGGCAATCAGTATTTCACCGCCCTCTGCCTCAAAATGGTTTGCCAGTGCTTTCACATAGGCGCCGGGATCTGTTACCCGGCCATCCAACCTGCCGAGCATGGCGTAACCGAACTTTCCTGCCAGAGCCGGATCATATTCAGCCAGTTGGTCGGCATCCAGTTCTTCAAATTCCATTCCAGTCTCACGCCTGGTTTCCCATGCGAGAGAATCTTTCCGGAAACTTGCCTCGCTTTCATATGCGTGCAGGTATCCGGGATCTCCAATGTATTTTGCCGCCCCGCTTTCTTCCGCCAGAGCCTTGTGCTGTTCTATGCAGTCATACATCAGTTGATGAAGATCGGTCGAAATTCGCTTCAGGTCCTTGAGGTTTGCGTTGGAGAGGTACCGCATAAGAAACGGCATCAGCCTGGGAAGATAGGACCAACGCAAAAAAAGCGGTTGGGATGGGCTAAACAACATTCCCGGCGCCTTCTGCAACAAGCCGGGAACTGTAACAGGAACCACGGCCGAAGCAGCAAGAATGCCGGCATTGCCGAAGGAAGTTCCGGCTGCCGGGCCTTCCCGGTCAATAAGCGTAACCTTCAGGCCCATACGTTGTAGCCAGATTGCAGTAGATACTCCAACAATTCCGGCGCCGATGACAGCGACGTTTTCAGACTTACTCATTTCATTTTACGATCTTGTGTAATTCATTTTCAGTGGCTGCTGAGTCGTCCGGATGAATATCCGCATATATCTCAAGAATGTTGTTCTCAGGGTCTTTAAAGAACAAGGTCCGGTGATGCCAATCCTGATTGGTCGGTTTTTCTATCACCTCAATGTTCTTTTTCTTAAGCGTCTCATAGGCCGCATCTACATCAGCAGGTGGAACGCGAAAACTCAACTGGATTGACGCGGACTCTTTGTCTGTTTTCTCACCATCATAGGTTCTGCCACGCGGTCGCAGCGAAAAGTAAAGCGTTCCAAGTCTGAACCCAATGTTCTGACCCGGTGTTTCAAATTCAATCTCAAAGTCGAAAAGATCAGCATAGAAATCACGCATCTTCGCCAAATCATCACAGAGGATAATCACGAAATCCAGACTTCGTATTGCACGCAATCCAGTGTATTCACTCATCGCCTGCCTCCGCCGTTAGTGACAATTGGACCGGCGCAAAGCTTACGGTACATCTTTCATCACGACAACAAAAAACCCCGATGCAAGCACCGGGGTTCTTTGTCTTCTGTAAAGGGAGGATTATACAGAATAGTACATGTCGAACTCGACCGGATGAGGAGTGTGTTCGAACCGGATGACTTCTTCCATCTTCAGCTCGACATATGCCTCGATCTGGTCCTTGTCGAATACATCACCTTCGCACAGGAACTTGTAATCTTTCATCAGTGCGTCGCAGGCTTCACGCAGCGAACCACAGACCGTCGGAATGCGCTTCAACTGGCTTGGCGGAAGATCATAAAGGTCCTTGTCCATCGCGTCGCCTGGATGAATTTTGTTCTTGATACCATCTAGGCCTGCCATCAGCATTGCCGCAAAGGCTAGATACGGGTTGGCTGTCGGATCCGGGAAGCGAACTTCTACACGCTTCGATTTCGGTGACGATCCGAACGGGATACGGCATGAAGCAGAACGGTTGCGCGAAGAGTAAGCAAGCAGAACCGGTGCTTCATAACCCGGTACCAGACGCTTGTAGGAGTTGGTTGATGGGTTTGTGAACGCGTTGAGGGCTTTTGCGTGCTTGATAATACCGCCGATGTAGTAGAGGCAGCTTTCAGACAGACCGGCATATTCATTACCTGCGAATGCAGGCTTGCCATCTTTCCAGATTGACTGGTGGACGTGCATCCCCGTGCCATTGTCGCCATAAACAGGCTTCGGCATGAATGTAGCAGACTTGCCATAAGCGTGCGCAACCTGATGAACCGCATATTTGTAGATTTGCAGCTTGTCGGCATTAACCGACAATGTGTCGAACATGATACCGAGTTCGTGCTGGGCAGCGGCAACTTCGTGGTGATGTTTTTCAACCTTCACACCCATCTCAGCCATTACTGAGAGCATTTCACCGCGGTAGTCCTGTCCGGAATCAATTGGAGGAACAGGGAAGTAACCGCCTTTGGTACGAGGACGATGCCCCATATTGCCCGCTTCGTATTCCGCATCCATGTTTGATGGCAGCTCGGAGCAGTCAAGCTTGAAGCCGGTATTGTAAGGGTCTGAAGCAAAACGAACATCGTCGAAGACAAAGAATTCAGCTTCCGGGCCAACAAAACAAGTATCGCCAATGCCTGATGCGACGAGGTAATTTTCAGCCTTTTTTGCGGTACCGCGCGGATCGCGGTTGTAAGGCTCGCCGGTTACCGGATCGAGAATGTCGCAGAAAATTGCCATAGTTGACTGGGCAAAGAACGGGTCCATATGGGCAGAAGCAGTATCAAGCGCCAGGTTCATGTCAGACTCGTTGATTGCCTTCCAACCTGCAATTGACGATCCGTCGAACATCACGCCATCCGCAAACATGTCTTCATCGACAACGCTTGCATCCATGGTCACATGCTGCATCTTGCCGCGCGGGTCGGTAAAACGCAGATCGAGAAACTTGATGTCCTCGTCTTTGATTTTCTTAACAATTGTGTTGGCGTCACTCATATCATTGCCTTTCCTGATGGGTGTACCCTTGTGCGGTGAAGCTCCGCGTTTTCTCTAGTTTTCTAAATGGCCTCTGAACCGGTTTCGCCGGTCCGGATCCTGATCACTTCCTCAACGTTGGAAACAAATATTTTTCCATCGCCGATACGTCCAGTCTGGGCGGCGTTGCGGATTGCATCCACCGCCTTTTCGACAACGTTGTCATCGGTAACGATTTCCAGTTTCACTTTCGGGAGAAAGTCGACCACATATTCTGCACCACGATACAGTTCAGTGTGCCCCTTCTGACGCCCGAATCCTTTCGCCTCTGTGACAGTAATTCCCTGCAGTCCAACTTCCTGCAGCGCCTCCTTGACCTCATCAAGTTTGAACGGCTTGATTATCGCTTCGATCTTTTTCATGATGCTTCCTGTCCGATTTTGAGTATTGATTTGCACCACCCCGGACAATCAACAAGCAATAGCTGCCTCGCGGCACATGATTCTCAAGTGGATTGCGAATTGAATCCTATTGGCGCCGCCGATTTGCCCACCGTTTAATCGCAATGCCTATTTTATAGGCATTTTATTATGCGAAGCTGCTTTTTCCCAATAACTCAGAAATTTGAGTGATTTTGGGAAATTCCGGCTTGGAATTGGGCAAAAACAACCCTATAAGGGCCGCTGATTGGCCAGATGCACTCAATTCCGGCCCGATCAGCGGGTATGGTGAAATTGGTAGACACGCCAGATTTAGGTTCTGGTGCCGCAAGGCGTGGGAGTTCAAGTCTCTCTACCCGCACCACTGATTTTCTTCGTCGTTTTTAGGATTGGTGTTTTCTCAAACCACCTTCCGCAACAAACCAGACCGCCAACAACAGTTTTCATGCCGAGTACTGTAAAATCACCCGGTAAAAACACTGACTTGTCTAATCCGGGTCAGGATGATCTAGTCTTTCCATTCAGGGAGGCAGGTTTGAAGATGGATCATGAAAAGCTGACAAAGCTCAGACGCGAATTTCATCAGTTTCCGGAACTGGGATTCAAAGAAGAAAGAACAAAATCACGTGTGGCTGATCTCCTGCGGGAATTTGGCCTCGAAGTATATGAAGGCGTCGGTGTAGTGGGCATATTGCGGGCGGGAACCGGCAACAGGGCGATAGGTCTGCGAGCAGATATGGATGCGCTGCCGATTACAGAAGCAAGTGTCCACGATTATCCGTCAAAGAATCCGGGTGTGATGCATGCCTGCGGCCACGACGGGCACACCACAATGCTTCTCGGCGCTGCTCAGGCTTTGGCTGCCGATCCGAATTTTGACGGAACGGTTGTTTTAATCTTCCAGCCAAATGAAGAGCACGGACTTGGAGCACGCGCCATGCTTGACGAAGGCGTGTTGGAGCAGTTTGCATTTGAGGAAGTCTTTGCAATCCACAACCTTCCGGGCGCTCCGGTGGGGCAGGTTTCCACCAGACCGGGTCTTATCTGTTCTTCGGAAAGTCTGTTTGAGATCGAGATTACCGGACAGGGCGGACATGCCTCCATGCCTCAAGCCGGGCGTGATGCAATAACCATCGGCGCTGAAATAGTCCAGGCTTTGCAAACGATAGTGTCGCGAAAGCTGGCGCCGGGGGCAGGAGCGGTGGTCTCCGTAACGGAGTTTCTGACGGATGGTCAGCGCAATGTTTTACCCGGCAACGCGACATTGAAGGGTGATGTCAGAGCTAGAAACCCGGAAGACCGTATCCTGATTGACTCTCTCATGCGCAAACTTTGCGAAGGCATTGCGAGCGCTCACGATGTTGCAGTCAAGGTCAGTTTCAATACAGAGTTCATTGAGACAATAAATGCTCCGCTGCCAACCGAAGCCGTGATCCAGGTTGCGCAGGGTGCAGGACTGGAAACCCTGCCGGATCGTCAACCCATGAGTTTCTCTGAGGACTTCGCACATTTCTGTGCGGCAGTGCCCGGCTGTTTCCTGCTGATGGGCAATGGAGAAAGCGGCCCAAACGGTCAGCCGCTTCATTCTGATGATTACGATTTCAACGATGAATTGCTTCCGATCGGAGTGAACTTCTGGACCGAACTGGTTCGCAACCGGTTGCCTCCGCGTGGAGATACCGAAGCATGAGTGATTTTTCCTCGCGTCTGGCAAATTTAAGAAACCGCATGTCCGATGCCGGGATCGATGTCGCGCTCATTACTGATGATGATAATGTGTACTACCTGACAGGCTATCACGATTACCTTCATATGGAGTTTGGACGTCCCACGATACTGGTAGTTCCGAGAGATGGTGAAAGCGTCCTGATCACTCCGGCGATTGATGAGAACACTGCTGTCGCTTCCGCCAAGGTTGACCGGATCGCTGTCTGGAATGACGGACTGGGCAAGGAATGGCGGGCAGAATTACCCTCCCTGCTCAAAGGGGTTTCGACAATTGGACTGGAACCTGATCACATGCCGCCGGTCGTTCGGTCTAATGTTGATGAACTGGCCGGCACCACTGCAATATCTTCCGTAACCCCCCTGTTGGCGGAAATGCGCATGATTAAAACTGCCGAAGAATTGCAGATTGCACGACATGCCGGACAGGTGGCAAATGCCATGATGATCGCCGGAAGATCTGCGATCTCTGATGGGACACATGAATTCGAGGTGGCGCTTGCAACTGCTGAGGCCGGCACTCGAAAAGCGGCAGAATTGCTCGCTGCCCACTACAGCAATCCGGATATGTCACCCAACACACATTTTCTCCAGATCATGGCTTCCGGAGACGCAATTACCAAAACACACCATCGCGCCAGCAACCGGGTCATGCACAAGGGGGAACCGGTGTTTCTGTGTTTCTGCGGCATGACGAATTTCCATCGCTTCAAACTGGGCTTTGACCGGACTTTTTGGATAGGTGATATCGCAGACTCTTCACAGCAGAAAATCTATGAAGTGGCGCTTGCAAGCCAAAAAGCAGCCCTTAAAGCCTTGGGGCCGGGAGTAACGGCTGAAAGTGTGCATGCCGCTTATGCGGATGTCATTCAGACTGCGGGATTCGAGTACCCATTCCGTTGTGGCAGGGCTACCGGTTTCAGCTTTCTGGAAAAACCGCAACTTGTGACCGGAGACAAGACCGTACTCCAGCCGGGCATGGTTCTGGCAGTTGACGGCTCCGTTTCCGTCAGCAATTTCCGTGCACAGGTTGGAGACAGTTTTGCAATTACCGAAGATGGATATGAGGCGCTGACTGATCATCCGAATGCCGTAGAAGACGTGATAATTAATTAGTGTTTTGGGAAGCTTGGATTTGGTTTGGGTTGCACTGAGTTTTCCCGACCTTTGACACAAGTGAGGACAGGGAAGACACTTGGCGTCAGCAATGTCGCAAACATCAAACCTGGTCTTGCACGACCCTTGGCATGAAAGTTGATTTCACATCTTCCGTTATTGCAATCAGGACCGGAACCAAAATCAGCATCAGCGCTGTTGCGAAAAGTTCACCGAATGCCAGCGATACAGCGGCAGGTATCAGATATTGCGCTTGTTCAGATGTTTCTGCCAGCAGTGGAGACAGCCCGATTACTGTCGTGGCTGTCGTAAGAAAAATTGCTCTGAAGCGACCTACTCCGGCATCCTCCAAAGAAGCTGAAACCGAACATCCGCTGTCACGCGCCTGATTGTATCGGGTAATGAGGACGAGGCTGTCATTGACGACCACTCCGGTCAGCGCCAGCATTCCAAAGAAAGACAGGATGGAAAGCGGTAACCCCATAATCAAATGGCCGAATGCTGCCCCGATAAACCCGAACGGAATAATCGCCAGAATCACAAAGGGCTGCCAATAGGACTTCAACGGAACCGCCATCAACATGTAGATCAGCACACCAGCCAGTAAAAGGGCCTGTTTCAGTCCTCCCTGTATTTCCACGATTTCCTCAAGTTCACCAGCGGGTTCAATTTTCAAATCGGGATATTTTTCTTTCAGCAACGGCGCCAAATTTTGCGTAACCGCCTGCCCGACCTCTTCAGGTGCAACGGTCCGCCGGTTGATGGATGCTGCAATCGTGTTTACACTTTTGCTGTTTTGCCTGTGGAGATACCCCGATACATATCCTCTCTTTATTTCGGCAACAGAAAGGAGAGGAATCCATTTGCCATTTTTGCTGCGAATGTGGGTTTCATTCAGATCACCAATTGCATCCCTCGCATCTTTGCGATTCTGGACTACCACCCGAACTTCGTTTCCTGAGCGTCTGATTTTATGGACTTCGGCTCCACCAAATGCATTGCCTATTTGAGAGGCTAAAGTGACAGTATCAAAACCCAGATTTTGTGCTTGAGGTTTAACCGTTATCTCAAGTTCAGGCTGCCCCTCTGTCAGCGTGTCACGAATGTTGCTGACGCCGTCGATCTGCGCAAGAAACGATCGCAAGTCGCTGCTTGCCTTCCTCAAACTGTCGGTATGCTTGGAGAACAATCTGAATTGAAATCCTCCACCCAGTTCATCATAAGCGCTGAACCGGAGCTTCGTTATGCCTTCCGGTCGACCGGTATACCATTGCCATTCATAAAGAATATCCCAAATCCCCAATCCCGGGCGGTAAGCAACCGGTGTCAGTTCCGCATATATCTGTGCCGAACTGGAATCTGATGCCACCACAAACATTGAACGAACCGGTTCTGAATCCAATGAATGTCTTGTTTTCAACTCACGGCTCAAATTCTCGCCCAGTGACTGGATGCGTTCAAGATTTTGCTTTGTAAGTTCAAAGGGCGCGCGTGCATCCATTTCGAGGTCGACTGTCATTATTTGCCCCGGAACATCAGGGAAAAATACAGTTTGGATTTTGCCAAATCCGATCAGACCGGTTCCCAACACACCTGCGGCGACAAAGAGGATGAGTGTCGCGTAACGATGTCTAAGGGAAGTCCTAAGCAGCGGGAAATAATATTCATCCCTTACACGGTCCAAAGCTTTGCGGCAGAGGTTTTGCAATCTTACCCAAAGTTTCGAAATCAGGTATTGAGGCGGTGTATCGAGATTGGTGTGTGCAAGATGCGAAGGCAGAATTAATTTGCTCTCGATCAATGAGAATATAAGCGCCAAAATCACAATACCGGAAAATCCTGCAAGTACTTTGCCGAGCGGATTGTCGATCAACAACATCGGAATGAAAGCAGCGATGGTTGTCAAAACGCCGAACACCGTTGCCAACGCGACCTTGGTCACACCGGTTTCGGTGCCTTTTATGGCGTTATTCGTTTTGCTGCGCTCCTCGTAGACGCTTTCTCCAACAACAACCGCATCGTCGACCAGAATTCCAAGCACGATAATCAGACCAAACGTCGTCACATCGTTGAGGGAGTAATCCACCCAGCTTGATCCTGCTACGGCGATCGCGCCCATAACGGATATGGGAATGCCCATGGCAACCCAGAAGGCCAATCGGACATTCAGAAACAGGGAGAGGACCAGAACTACCAGCACCAGACCTTGAAGACCATTGTTTCTTAGCATCTGCAGTCGGTCTGAGATGTAATGTGATGCATCGCCCCAAATCGTGATGCTGATGTTTGAGGGCAATTGTCTTTCGAATGTGCTGATAACCTCTTGTGCAACTTCGGAAACTTTTAGGACATTGTCCTTTTGACCAATCAGCACTTCCATTCCGGCAGTCGGCGAACCATTAAACCGAAAATGGTAATCACCCTCTTTGAAAGTGTCGCTGACGTTCGCAATATCCTTCAGCTTTATCGAGGTACCATCACTGTCTTCAATAATTGAAATATTTTCGAATTCCGTTGTGTATTTGGCCCGATTATCTGCTTTGAGCCGTATGACACCTCCTTCTGTTCGAAGCGTTCCCGTCTGAAAATTCAGTGAACTGGCTTTGATTTTTTGGACAATATCTTCGATGGTGAGGTTCAGACGTTGCAGTTGGAAAGGTTCAACCTCAATGCTCAATTCCAACTCGAAGAGGCCCCAGATGTTCATGCGTGAAATCTCGGGAGTAGACAGTAATTCCTCACGCAGGCGTTCAGCAAGTTTTTGCAGCGTCAGTGGATCGGTTTCTCCGTGCAGATTTATATAGAGTGCCGGAAAATCATAACTGGTGTCCTGTATTACCGGTCGTTGAATCCCTGACGGCAAGTCAGAAACGCTGTCTATTTTCAAGCGGACCTTATCCAATAACTTTTGCAGTTCCTGGCCACCGGTACGCCTTACGGTCACAACAGAATATTCATCGCTGGACTGAGAAGAGATACTTCGAACGCCTTCCAGTCCCTCCAGCGCTTTTTCAACTTTCTGGGTAATCAGTTCGTCGACTTGTGCTGTCGAAGCACCATTATAATACGTGGTTATAGTGATGCTTTCCGGTGGGATACGCGGGAAGCCCTCAATCCGTATGTTCAATAAAGTCATGAGCCCCAAAAAAAGGATCAGCACCATCGAAAGGTTTGCGGCTACAGGGTTGCGTATGAACCAGCTGGTCAGGAAATGCATTTTCAGTTCACCACTGGCTTTGGTTCAACGGTTTGCCCCGGCAGAAACGACGACAACGGTGTAACGGCTACACGCCATTGCGAGACATTTTCCGGTGCTTTGATGACAACCCGGTCATGACGCTCAAACAGAATTGCCGGTTCAAACCGTTGCAACCTGTCTTCACCATCCAGATGCCACAGATAGCCTTCCTGGGTTATCGAGGAAGCCGGTAGATCAAACGCCCTCTCAACAATTACACCGTTGAGCCGGACTGAAACAAAATCACCGGACAGTACTGATCCGTCCTTTGGGTTCTCAACATCAAGAAAAAGTTTGAAGAGCCGGGTTTGCTCATCGAGGAAGCCGCCGCCGCGCCGGACTTTTGCTTTTGCTATCTCCCTGCCGTGTTGATCAAGCACATGGGCTATTTGACCTGCGACCGGTTTTCGCAAAAGCGCCCAATCACGAAGACCGACTTCTGTAACAAGTTCAAATGCCGATCTATCAACAAGCCGCAACAGTCTGTCACCAGCATTGATTATCTGTCCGGGGCTTACGTATCTCCCGGTTACATAGGCATCAAACGGTGCAACAATGATTGTATCTTCAAGTTGCTTTCGGGCAGCCCTTTCGCTCGCCTCTGCAGAAGTTAGAGCGCTTCTGGCAATCCCGAGCTGCGGTAATTTCAGAGCGAGATCGTTTGGGGGTTCCTGTCCGTTGCGTTTAAAATCCTCCCGGGCAAGGTGGGTTGCGTTTTCTGCCTGTAATAGCGCGAGCCTCGCTTCCTGAAGAGTTTGCTCCGCTGCCGCCAGCTCTGCAACGTACCGGCTGTTTTCGATTTCAACCAGCAGATCCCCTTTCTTAACCGGTTCGCCCGTAAGTGCGCGATCGAGCACTTTTTCTACTTTGCCGGACACTGCCGTGCCAAGATTTACCGACCATCTGGGTTTTACTTCGGAAAGAGACAGGATCTCCGCCTGCTCCGCATTTGCAACCACCTCAACAACAGAAACCTCGGGTAGCGATGGTGGTGTTACCAGTTCGTTGATTTCCACTGTGTCTTCAAGTTGGCTGATAAAAACAATCACCGCTGACAATACGAACAGCGCCAGCAAAATCCAAAGCCATTTGCCACGGTCATCAGCCTGTTCCTTACCGTCGGATGGCTTGGAAACATCAAGGTCCTTGGCAGTGCTCATCAGAAACAGGTTCCCAGGAATTGAATTCTGGCTGTTTGCGCATCGGGCTCGGACATTGCTTAGTCTTCCAAAGAACTCAAAAGGATCCTGGCAGCCCTTTTGGATGCAGTTCTGAGCGCCTTTGCTTTCTGCAATGGATAAAGTGCTTCCACATTGAAATAGATGCCGCTTATGCCGGTTGCGATTGCAGTAATTCGCTTCGGGCTCGCGTCCGGATAATCGGATCGAATGACCTGCTTCAGCATTTCAATAAAATTATCAATCCATACCTGCATCTTTTCCGACAAAGTTGGATCATCCGCGGAAGCGACGATCAATGCATGGGAGACCTGTATATTTTGCTTGTCCGAGTACTGTGTATCGAAAAGCCAGTCGATCAATGTTCCGGACCGATTATGTAGCGGAAGCTGAGAAACGAGCATTGCTGAACCTTCTGCGCTTTTTTCCAGAAGCCGGTCCACAAAAGCGGCCAGAAGATCACTGCGGTTTCCAACATTGTGACGAACCAATGGCCGTGCCATTCCTGCAACTTCCGCAGTTTTGGCCAAAGTGGCACCGTCCAATCCGTAACGTGCAATACACACCGAAAATGCATCAAGTATCTGTTCCCGGCGTTGATCTTTAATGTCAGGTCTGGCCATTTTTCTCTCTAATTGATTGTCACTATTGACAAACAATTAATGTTATGAAAGTTGATTGTCAATAGTGACAATCTAAAATGCCAAACTTGGCAACCGAAAACAATTAGCCAGAGTTTGAACCCTAAGGAGAACACGCAATGTCAGTGAAGTTACAAAAAAGTCTCATAAAGTTGGCCACCACTGCCATCATTTTCACAGGCAGTTCGTTTGCAGAAAATTTTGGGCACATGGATACGCAAGCTTTGGCAAACAATGGTTTCCCGAATGGCCTCACGCTAAAAATCGGTGGAGTCCGAAATTCAAAAGGAAATGTGGTGGTGCTGATCTTCGACAACAAGAAAGCTTACGACAATTACGATTACAACAATGCGGTTGGATATGAATCCGTTCGATCAAGAAAGGGTACGGTTACCGTGAAGATTCCATACTTGACGAAAGGCCCATTGGCGATCACGGCATTCCACGATGAGGACGGAAACCAGGACCTCAATATGGATGGAGAAATCCCAACTGAGGGTTATGCTATCAGTGGTGCAAAAGATGCAAGCGATCTGCCTAATTTCAAGAATGCATCGATATTCAGTGGAAAGGTTGCAATCAGAATGTTCTATTTTGATTAGGCAAATCGGTTCTGCTTGGGCCCTGTAACAACACTCACTTCTGGAATCTCCGCACAAAACAAGCTCACTCGAGTTCGTAACTTTTTCCCAAAACCTACCCGTTTGAGTAGGCGCGATCAAAACGGTCATTATGTAGACTGATCCCAAAAATAGTATTGCTTAACAGGGGTTGGGGTATGCGTATTATCAGAACAGTTGCAGCATTTCTGCTGGTTGCACGGGTGTGGGCTTTGGCAACCATGGGCATACCCATTGCTGCGTTGGCGCCCGGGATGGTATCGCATGCAAATGCGCAGGTTTCCGCCTGTCTCACATTCTCGCTTGTGCAAAACATCATCACGACATTCAATTCTATTGTTTATGTGTTCAATGCAGGTGATCGGATTACCTTTAGATTTAACCTGGAACCGGGTCAGTCGCTGTTGATTAGATTTCTCGGAGTGTCACAATCCCAGTCCAATTCAGGAACCGCAGCAGCGCCATACACCATTAGCTTTACAGTACCCAACACCGGACCCACCGCTTCGGGCAGCTTTTTGTTTGCGGCAGATACCAACATGGGCCCTCCAATATCAGTCAACGGCTCCTGTACTCCGGCCAGTAGCTCCACTGGCAGTACGTCATCCGATTCCGGTGGAACTGGTGACAACCTTTTCGAACAGCTCAACGAACTTAACCAGTTTGGTTCCCGAGAGCCAAATGGAAATGATATTCTGGACCTTCTCAAACCTCCCGTTGGTGCGCCGGGTGTAAATATTAATCAGCCGACAGGGCAGGATAACGGCAACCAGGAACAAATTGGTGGCAATGACGGTCAGGATGAAAATAGTTCGGATGGCCTCGAAGCTGCTATCAGAAAACGGATTTGCGATAACCTGAAAAAGCAGAAGGAGCAACTCGCTGAGCAGTTGAAACAGCAGTTTGAGACACTCGAAGGTTCAGCAGGAAAAATAGACCCAAAATTGGGTGCAGCAGTTTTCGCATTTATCCTGCGCGGGATTGGTGAATCAGATGGTGAAAAAGAAACCTTCGCCGACGATTTCATTCCTGTGGTGAGCAGAATAAGTCCTGACCTCAAAGATAAATTGAATTCGAATTCACCGGAAATCCAGAATCTGAAAGAAGAACTCAAGAAAATTGACGACATCAACGCTCAGATCGAAGAAGTAGAAAAGCAGATCGCGGAGAATTGCCCTGAAGAAGATGCAGACAACGGATCGGAAAGTGCAAACTCAAGTGAGGCTTCAGATTCGCCAAATCAAGATGAAGAGGATAATGCCAACGCTCAGGGAAACCGACAGGATGACGATTCTGAGGAAACCACTGAAGAAGCCCTTTCCGAAAAAAGCTGCCGGGAAAAACTTGCTCGTATAGAGGCTGAAGAAAATGCCCTACTTGCGCAATTGAAGCCACTGGAAGCCAAGCTAGCAGAAACTGAGAATAACCTCCTTAAAGCAGAGGATGCTCTCAATAGATCGACAGAGCTTGTTGAAAACATCCTCGCCCGATCCAAACATATAAACAGCACGGCGGAAGCAATAGCCAAAATCCGCAGAGATGCCGGCATTCCCCTTCACAATAATGAAATAGCAAAATACACGCTGCAATTGGCCGAAACAAAAAAGGCCATAGATCCGATTAAAAAGCGACTTAGCGAATTGGCAAGTGAGAAGGCTCCATGTGACGAGTTTATTTTCAATTTGGAAGCAGAAGCAATTGCTAAGGCGCAAGAAAACCTGACCAGCAACTATGCCCCTGAACGGCGTTCACCGCATGATCGCGTGTTCCGGAAGGTCTTGAGCGACGGACGGGTTTATGGCGCTTCGTTTGATTCAGGCAGGTTTGGATTTACCGGAAATACATTTCTGGGAGACCCCAACGCCGAACGCCCATGGTTGATATTTCTCAACACAGGCGTTTCCGGTCTGTTTGACAGTGGTGCTGTTACGGATCGCGAGTCCATAACCTTTAATGCAGCATTGGGGGCAGCAGTTCAGATGGACCCGCTAACACGGTTTTCCCTTACTGCCACATTCAAAACCGGTGAGGCTCGCGATGATGCGCTGAACGCGGAGCTGGATGGCGAGACATATGGAGTTTCATTGTCACTCGCTCGCCAGGTGACAGAGAATATTGCGCTCAATCTCGCTGCTGGCTATCGGTATGGCGATAACGACCTCAATATTGCGGGCGTCACAAGTTCATTCACAGCAGATATTTTCAGTGCATCAGCATCGCTTTCCAGCTCTTTCCTGTTTGAGGATTATACGGTTTCACCCAACCTCAGCATCAATGCGAGCCATACAGAACGCAGCGGTTACACCGACAGCGCCGGCACCGTGGTGCCGGAAAACAGCTTCTCCAACGTTAACGCTTCTCTGGGGGCTTCGATTTCAAAAACCTTCACGGGATCGGGCAGGATTGTCTCCTATACGCCGACTGTTGGGGTCAACGCAGGCTATCAGTTCCGAAATGAAGATTTTCAGTTGATTAACGGTGCTGTTGCCCCGTCCTTCGGGTTTGGGGGCTCGGTTAACAGCGGCGTAAGCATTAATCTTGAGAACGGTGCAAGCTTTGGGGTTAATGGCGGCTATGGCTTGTTCCAGGAGGGCAACACATGGACAGCAAGTGGCACGCTTTCAATCCCTCTAAACTGACAAAACAAAACCGGAAAATGACGAATAGCTGACGTCGGAGAAACCATATGCCATGGAACATCTGAAGCGCCTCGAACAGGAACTGGAAACCACACAAACAGAAGCAAAGCTTAAAAAGGTGTTTTCTACAATCATCAAAGCCATGGGATATCATGGTTTTGATGCCTACTGTCTGAGAAGCCGCATTGACGACGATCCAGACTATCCTGGAAACTTCTTTCTCAATGACTATGGATTGGAGCTTCCCTGGTCATATCTTGATGATGGCTGGATAAAATCAGATCCTACCCTGGTTGAAATCTCCCTCCGCTCACAACCGTTCGAGTATCTGGACTTTCTACGCAAGGTTCAAAAGAATTCCTCCGTCAAGTGGCAGCTTGGTGCACTTGCGCTTCAAAATGTCAAACAGGCCTGGTGCGTGCCGCTAAACGTCACCGGTGCTATCCGGGGCATGACAGTTTACATGCGGGGTAACGGTGAGGATCGAACACGCATCTTCAGAGAAACCGGTAGTGAAATCCAGCTTATGTGTTCAACGTTCATTGATCGGGCTTCAAGGCTTCAAAGCAATACAGAAAACAGCGAAGATCAGAACAATCATCGTAGCGACACTCCGATAGAGATAACAATGCGAGAAGCTGATTGTCTAAGGCTTGCCGCGCGCGGAAATACAAATTCGGAAATCGCACAATTGCTTTCGGTCAGTGAAAACACGGTTCGATTTCATTTGAAAAACATTTTCCGGAAACTCGGGGTAACAACCCGCGCCAACGCTGTTTCGATCGGTTTGAAATCCGGAATTATTGAAAACTGAAACCCCTGTTTTTAGCAGCGCCTAAGCGTGATCAGATTGCTCCAGCAGGCCTTCCCAAATCGCAGACATGACCTGCCCATATGTGCGGTCACGTCGGCGAATGGCGAATATTTCCGTATGCCTCGGCGGGAACCCTTCCACATTCAGCGGAACAAGCTCACCGCTGGCGAGTTCATCAGCCATCAAATGTTCCGGAATGCCACCCCAGCCCAGCCCGGCCTTGATTACGGATTTTTTGGTCTCAAAATCGGAAACCGTCCACCTTTGCCCTCCGGAGAGCACGTCTCTTGTTTGGTCAAAATCGCGACCTCCCGTGCCTGAAACAATCACCTGTGTGTAGGTTTGCATTTCTCTGCGTGAACGCACCCCTGGAAGTTTTGCTATGGGAAAATCACGTTGCGCCACCGGACGGATAGTGGTGGTTCCAACCGAGATCGTATCTACCTCATGGACAGGGACATCTTGCAGGCCGGCTATAATCATATCCGCCTCACCGGCCATCAGCCGTGCCAGCGGTCCTCCCATCATTTCGGTCGCAACCTGAATATGGGTTCCCGGGAACTTTAGTTTGATCCGACCCAGCAAATCCAGAACAGGACTGAGTGACATGGTTGCCGTCATAGTGATCCGCACGACCGGCTCTTGCTCAGCTGTCAAACCGGCAGCAACTGTCTTTAGAGTTCTGACCTGATCGAGAACACGGGTGGCCTCCCTGAAGAAGATTTCTCCCTCTGCAGTTAGCGTGGGCCGGTATTCTTCGCGCGAAAAGAGTTCAAAGCGAAGCTCATCCTCAAGCTTCCCGATTTTATGACTGACCGCCGATTGAGCCTTGTTAAGACGTTCGGCTGCACCGCGAAACGTTCCTGCTGTAACAATCGCATCAAGCGCAATCAATTGGTCCAAGGTCATTTTGCATTTACACTTGATCTATTTAATAGATTATTATCATGAATTTTTGGTATTATCTATTCATTTTTTCGATTGATATGTGAGGTTTGCAAACTTTCCAAAGGAGCAAACCATGAAACTTTTTTACTTTCCGGGCGCCTGTTCGCTCGCAAGCCACATCATGCTTCATGAAGTCGGAGAAACGTTCGAAATCGAGCGGGTCGACACTGAAGCTCAAAAAACAGAAACCGGCCGCAATTACCGGGAAATCAATCCCAACGGCTATGTACCGGCACTGGAAACCCAAGGTGGCGAACACTTATCTGAAGGTGTCGCAATCCTGCAATACATTGCGGATAGCCATCCTGATAAGGCATTTTCGCCACAACCCGGATCGCTGGAAAGAGCGAGACTGCAACAGTTTTTGAACTTTGCGGCGGCCGAACTGCATAAAGCCTGGAGCCCCTTGTTTGCCAGCAATTCAACTGATGAGCAGCGAGAATCAGCCAGGCAACAAGTTGCCTCGAAATTCGATTACCTCAATTCCGTTCTGGCAGATGGGCAGGAATATTTGGTCGCTAGCCGGTTTTCTGCAGCGGATGCATACATGTTCGTACTGGTGAATTGGGCCAACTTCAAGTCGATTGAACTGAGGCCATGGCCTCACCTTGCTGCGTATGTGGAACGAATTCTGGCCCGCCCCTCCTCAAAAGCAGCCATGTTGGCAGAAGGGTTGATCCAATGAACGATATCACCAACTCGGAAATCATGGGCTTGATGGGACGTTATTTTGACGGCCTTTATCACTCTGACAGCGGCATCCTGCGTACGGTATTCCACCCGGAATTATCATACGTGAACGCTACCAGCGGAAATCATGAATTCATGAACCTTGAAGCTTACATGACTAGAATAGACAATCGAACCTCACCGTCATCCCGAGGCGATCCGCGCGAAGAAGTTGTTGAGAGCATCAGGCTGAAAGGCGACCAGATGGGATTCGTGGAAGCACGGATGACCATGCTGGGGCGCAACTACGAAGACCTGCTGACCCTGATTAACGACGGGAACGACTGGAAAGTGCTGACTAAAGTATTTTCCCATGTAGAAACGAAGGACTGAAAAAATGCCATATGTAAACATCAAAGTAACACGCGAAGGCGGACCGCACGGCACCGGACCAACAGCGGAAGAAAAAGCAAAACTTGTGAAAGGAGTGTCCGACCTTCTTTTCGAAGTGTTGAACAAAGACCCTTCCGTGACGTTTGTGGTCATCGATGAAGTGCCGCTGGATAACTGGGGCATGTCCGGAAAGCAGGTCAGCGAAATACGCAAGCAGGCTATTTAGCGTAGTTCGGAAAAGCCGTTAAAACTGGAGAGAACAATGACGTTGAGAGGCAGCTGCCTTTGTGGCCAGATCAAATATCAAATCAATGGCAAGCTCAAGAACACCCTGAATTGTCATTGCAGCATGTGTCGCAAAGCCCATGGCGCTGTCTTTCGCACCCGCGCGGAAGTCCTGGCTTCGGATTTCGAATGGCTCAGCGGTGATAATCTCGTCACTTCGTATGAGTCATCGCCAGGTGAACATCGAACATTCTGCAGTGTCTGCGGTTCAAACCTGATCACGAGGTTCGATAACAGCTCGGACATTTATGGGTTTCCATTGGGAACACTCGACGATGATCCGGGCTGTTCGCCATCCATGCATGTTTTTGTCGGTTCAAAGGCCGCGTGGCATCACATCACAGATGACTTGCCGCAATGGGATGAAGTGCCTGCCAAAAGTTGAACGCAGTTAACTGGCTGTGGCGGGCAATAAATGTCAATCAGGGTCGAAATTTTTTGAATCGGCTTTGCCTGTAACTTAAATACTTAGAATGAAGACTTTGCGGGCAAGGTGATTCAGAATTTCCAGATCTCTTGTTATCGAGGGATGCGATCTTGGCCGCTTGCCGGCAACAAATCTGATGGAAGGATTGGAAAATGAGCGAGCCGAACTCAGTTGAATTTCTTGCCAGGGCTAAAGACTTGCTGCGTCTTGGCCAAGTGCGTTCCGAGCGCAGACAGACAAATGTCCTTCCCTCTCAAAAAACAATTTTAGCAGTCCCGGAGAATCGGGGTTGGTTCTTGGTTCTAGTTGCTGGTTTTGTCAGTCTGTATTTCGCTGGAGCAAGCCATGCGCATGTGCGTTGGTTTGTGGACAGTGAAAATCCTTCCGTAGAAAATTTCCAACCCTTTTCATTTTCTGACCCCGCAGTACTGATTTGGATCGTGGCTGCCCTGTTGATGATTGGCGTTGCTATCTTTCTCGATTTGAAACTGCCAACCATTCCGATCGCCAATACCAAGGTCCGACATGACGTTATGGAGTTGATGCGGATTCTGACCGGCATGTCCTTCTTGCTGACTGCATATGATGGGGCACTGGTCGCACCGCATCTTGTCGCCCACGGTGGGCTCGGCATTTTTCTCGTGTTTCTGCAGGCTGGCATCGGCGTCCTTTTGCTAAGCAACCATTTCATTCATCACGCGGCGATCCTGATCCTCATTCTCTTTGCAGGCATGATGATACAGTTCGGATTCATCCGGTCATTCGAATATGTGAACGTGATCGGCATCGCACTATTCCTGTTGTTCAACAATTTTCCTTCCGGGCGGCTGAGCGCACAATTGAAGCCGTATTCTGTTGACGTGCTGAGAATATTTACTGGCATTGCACTGGTCACTCTCGGTATCTCAGAGAAACTTCATGGTGCCGTTCTTGGCCAGTCATTTATTGCTGACTATCAATGGAACTTCATGCCTTGGCTCGGTTTCGAAAAATTCGATGATGCGCTGTTTGTATTGTCTGCCGGGGTGATGGAAGTGGTATTTGGAACCCTTCTGATCCTTGGCGTTGTAACCCGGCTGAACACGCTGGCCATTGCAGGTTTCATGCTGGCCTCAAATGCAGTCTTTCTACTGCAGAACCAAAAAGAAGCAGCACTTTTGGAGCTTGTTGGCCACCTTCCAATCATCGCCACTGCGCTCATCTTGCTTTTACTGGGATATGGACAGCGACTTAAAATAACCAAAAGCGTCAGGCGAGAAAGTTCGTCCGCCTGACTTGCCTCGAGAAACGCTTGGGACTTTGGCTTTTTGATATCAATTCCGGTCCGGCTCACGTTCCGGACCGGGATGGATCTTTGAAACCGGGGCATCCCGGAATGTTGTGTTTTCTGTGCCAATCAAACAGCCAGTTAAGCCACGTACAATAGATTGAACGATCTGCTAAAAATTCTGCATGATCTGGCATGTTTAATCTCCATGGTGTGGTTGTACCTTGCAAACCGTACAAATCAAAATGGAGAGAGCTATGAGAAAATTATTAGCCGGGATCGCGGTTATCGGAATGTTGTTTGCAACTCAGGCAACTGCCAATGATCCTGCTGAACTGAGCGATGTCGAAATTGCACATGTTGCATATACTGCTGACAATCTTGATATTCGCTATGCGCATCTGGCGCTTGCGAAATCAAAGAACCCTGAAGTTCACAAGTTCGCAAAGACGATGATCCGCGATCATGAAGCGGTGAATGAGCAAGCCCTGGCTCTGCTGGCAAAACTGGGTGCTGAAGCGAAAGACAATTTCCTGAGCCAGAAGCTCAATCTGGATGGCGAGGCCATTATCGAAAAATTCAGCGCTCTTAGCGGAGCCGAATTTGACCGGGCCTATGCCGAGAACGAACTTGCCTACCATAAGGCCGTAAACGGACTTGTCGCAGACGTCTTCATCCCGAACATTGACAATGCTGAAGTAAAAGCACTGTTTGAAGAAGGTCTGAAAATCTTCCAGGCACATGAATCCCACGCCGAGATGATGGTTAAATCTCTGCAATGAGAGCAAAGAAGTTGATCCGTAGAGATTTTCTGGTTGGGGCGGCGATTTCTGTTGGCGCCCTGACCATTTCGGTAAAGGTTGGCTCTGCTGCCGAACCGAAGACACACGAAGTGGCAATCAGGTCCTTTAAGTTTGAGCCGCAACATCTCCAGGTAGAAATTGGTGACATAATAAGCTGGAAAAACGAAGACCTCGCACCACACACTGCAACTGCATCAGACGGCAGTTGGGACACCGGGGAACTTGCTAAGGGAGACAGCCAGTCAATAGAAGTGGTCAAAGGAATGGAAATCAGCTATTTCTGTGCATTCCACCCGCACATGAAAGGTACAATTGTTCTGAAATAGGTAAATCGCGGCAGAGGGAAATCATCAGACGGCCTGTGTGTTGATACCAGAAGCGGCATCGTTCGATGTTTCGTCCGATGAGAAAACCTCATTCCGAACGCGGGTTCCACAGCTCCACGAGGCAGTTACGAGGGGAAACCGTCTCGTCTTCTCAACCAAGATTCTTCAGAAAAGAATTTACTGCCTGTGCAACCGGCTCTGGATCCTGACACATCCACCAATGCCCCAAACCCTCAAAGACTGAAACATCGGCATTTGCGCGCTGTGCTGCGCGTCTCGCAAGGGTTTCTCCTCCTGCATAAATGTCTTCCGTTGCAATTATTGCCAGCCCAGGATTTGAAGCAGCGTTTTCCAGCCCTTCACCAACATCCTTTAATGCAGGTTGAGCCGCCGAGCGGTAAAGCGAGAGAATTGCCCGCCCCATATCATCATTTGCGCCCATGGCGACTTTTTCGGCTACTGCAGCGCTCATGCCGACACTTTCATATTGTTTGGCCAGTTGTTGAGCCGGGACGGCCGTCATACCGGCCACCATCTTTTCTCCGATCCCCGGTTGTTGCCACCCCTGCGCATGTTGATGCCAGGCATAATCGGGATCGTATACTCCGGGAACATCTGTTATCCAGGACCTTATCAGATCAGGGCGTTCCATAGCGATGCGAAGCACATGAATTCCGCCCCAATCATGGCCCATCAAATCAACCGGTTGCTGCAGCTTTTCAAGCTCATCAGAAAGCCAGTCACGGTATGCATCAAACGTGCATGTGAAATCATCAGGAATCGGCGCTCCAAACCCAGGTGGAGAAAGGCAGATTACTTCGTCAACTTCCAAAAAAGGTGTAAAGTCTTCCCAGACAGCTGCAGTTTCCGGATTTCCGTGGACAAGCACAAGCGGCATACCAACACTTTCCCATTTGATCTGTTCGAACCACCCTATCACCAAACCGGCGTTTTGGAAGTGCCGAGTTTTAAGGCTACGGCTGCAATCAAATGAGAAACTTCACCAGCAGCAGTGTGATTATCCGCCAAAGTTGACCGCTACTGTTGCCGCAAACAGCTATTGTGGATTTCTTTACTTTGCCCGATCAGCCCCGACAGCCACAGCCTTTGTGTCCACAACCTGCTGCCCCATCGGGATGTCCATTAGCACATTCTTCGCTACAGAAATTGCGATCGTCCTTTTCAATAGCATCCTTGATTTCGACAATGCACACACAATCTGAACATGCACATTTTTGCTGAACTACATTTGGCATAATGTTTTCCCGTTTAGGTTTCTTCGATTCCGTCATGCTCATGCAGGACGTGATTGATCATAATTTTAAGCACGTTATCCACACAGGCATCCGCCATTGAATAGAACACCTGTTTGCCGCGCCTTTCAGCTCTCAATATGCGTGCAGCACGCAGCAATCGCAGATGATGGCTCGTCAAGGATGCCGAAAGCCCCAGTTTCTCGGCGATGTCACCAGCTGCAATTTCCTGTTCCATACAGGCAATGACAATCGATAACCGCGTGGCATCTGCCAGCAATCCAAAAGTCTCGGCAAGCTGGGCTTTCTGATCCAGGTCGAGTTCATCGTTACTCATGACGAACAATTAAACGATTGTTCAAGTGTTGTCTAACAGAAATAGCGCACGAGGAGGACACTGCTTAAAAAAGCACGGTTCCGGGATGGAGATTCGATTTCAGATTTACAAGGGAGATGGCCGGTCACCGAGTATTCTTAAATTGTTCGATTACAACCGGCAGTAATTTTTCGGGACGGCTGCCGCGCCAAGTTTTAAAATTCCGCGGCAGCCGATCAAACTGTTGCTTATAGTCGCCAACTCACTGAGTTGAAAACTCCACCGCTTTGGTGATGAAAATGCCGAATGTGTGACTATCCACCCCACCTTCTTCGGTGAACAGGTAGCCGACGTTCCAGTCGATGTCATTCTCGTCGACATAGCCAACCGATGCCTGGAACA
>JBCCGN010000018.1:0-55957 GCA_039029255.1 Pseudomonadota bacterium
GGACCAAAAACAGGAGTGAGATGAAAGGAGAATTGCACGGACCGGGATGAAGAAAATTAGTGCATTGGGCCGCCGCACTCGAGACCCGTCTTGCTTATGTGGTAACGGGGGTTGATGAAGTTGACCGCATCAGCGCTGCTGGGATGCGAGGTCTGACCCGTTTCATTTCAAGCAGAACGGCACTTGAGCCCGGTGAACCTGTGGGCCTCGATGTCGACGTAGATGAACTTTCGTTCTATTCACTCATTTACTGGCCAGTTGACCCCCGCGCAGCGTTACCCAGTAACGCGACAATGGCCAGGATTGATGCGTTCATGAAACAGGGGGGCAGCGTGTTGTTCGATACGCGCGATCAGATTTCCGGCGTTCTTGGAGGAACTTCCGGTTCACCTGCGGCGCAAACGCTCCAACTGATGCTTTCGAGCCTCGACATTCCACCGCTCGAACCCGTTCCATCCGATCACGTGCTGACCAAAGCATTCTATCTGCTTGATGAGTTTCCCGGTCGATATGTGGGTGGGGATCTTTGGGTGGAGGTTACGCAAGGTAG
The DNA here is from genome assembly GCA_039029255.1 of Pseudomonadota bacterium. Taxonomy (GTDB): domain Bacteria; phylum Pseudomonadota; class Alphaproteobacteria; order Rhizobiales; family Rhizobiaceae; genus JAALLB01. Next base: position 551 of record JBCCGN010000018.1, read on the forward strand.
GGAGACCGACGATGGTCGCCCCGCGCGCGCAGGTGATGGCGTATCTTCAATCCTCATCACAAGCAACGATTTTGCTGGCGCCTGGGCAGTAGACAGGGATCTGCGCCCGTTGTTGCCGACCGTTCCTCCCGACCCGAGCCAGCGCAACTACGCTTTCAGGTCAGGCGTGAACCTGATGATGTACGCGCTTACCGGAAACTACAAGGCGGACCAGGTACACCTGCCCGCATTGCTCGAACGTCTGGGACAGTAGAAAGACGAGAATGGAAAACCTGAACCTCAGCTTTGCTCCGGAACTGCCTCTTTGGCTGATAGCTTCTCTGTGTGTGCTGGTCGGACTCTTTTGCCTTTACGGGTTGATCCAAGGCATTCGAGGCGCCTGGATACGTTCGCTCGCAGGAATTCTGTTTTGCGTAGCTCTTTTCAATCCATCGATTCTTCAGGAGGATCGCACCCGGTTACCGACAATCGTGCCCGTGGTCATTGACGAGACAACCAGCCAGAAACTCGATAGCCGCGGGGAAACAACAAAGGCAGCTGTTGAGGAAATCAGGCAGAGATTTTCGAATCTGGACGGATTTGAACTGCGCGAAGTTCGTGTAAGGGATGAAATCTCCAAAACCAGCGATATTTCGACGGCTCTATTCAAGGCACTTGAAACCGCAATACAGGATGTGCCGCGTGAGCAGCTTGCTGCGAGTATATTTGTTACCGATGGTCAGGTTCATGATGTTCCGCCAGATGGTCAGGAAGGCGGGCTTCCGGGCCCTCTTCATGTTCTCCTCACAGGGAGGGAGAACGAAAAAGATCGGCGAATTGTATTAAAAAACGCGCCGCGCTTCGGCGTCGTCGGTGAAACCCAGGAGTTGATTTACTCCGTCGAGGAAACGGGATTTTCCTCTACCTCAACAGTTGAGGTAACCGTTCGCATGGACGGAGAAGTCGTCGCCATTGACAGGGTCACGCCAGGAGAAGAAGCATATTTTGTCTTTGACGTTCCGCACGGCGGCAAGAACATCATAGAACTGGAAGCGGACGTCGCAGACGGTGAGATCACCGAAACCAACAACAGGGCTTTTTCAATACTGACCGGTATACGGGAGAACTTGAGAGTGCTTCTCGTGTCCGGCGAACCCCATGCCGGCGAGCGCACATGGCGCAATCTGCTAAAATCTGATGCCTCCGTTGACCTCGTTCATTTTACCATTCTGCGACCGCCTGAAAAACAGGATGGCACCCCCATCAATCAGCTTTCACTGATCGCCTTTCCGACCCGGGAGCTATTCGTTCAAAAAATAGATGAATTCGACCTGATCATCTTTGATCGGTACAAGCGAAGAGGCGTGTTGCCGGTGTTGTACTTCGACAACATCGCCCGTTACGTGCGAGACGGTGGAGCGGTATTGATTGCCGCAGGCCCTGAATATGCAGATGCGACGAGCATCGGCACAACGCCACTGAATGTGGTATTGCCAGCCCTTGCAAACGGAGAGGTTCGTGAAGAGCCATTCCTGCCGACCCTTTCTGAGACAGGCGAGAAACATCCCGTCACCCGTAATCTCGACGGCTGGAACAACCGCAAACCGAACTGGAGCCGCTGGTTCCGTTCAGTCGGGGTGAATGAAGTGTCCGGCGAAACCGTAATGGTCGACAATCAGGATCAACCGCTTCTCATGTTGCAAAGACATAATGAGGGCCGTGTAGCACTATTCCTGTCGGACCATGTATGGCTCTGGTCGCGTGGGTTTGAAGGTGGCGGCCCCCATGTTCAGCTCTTGCGTCGGCTTGCCCATTGGTTGATGAAAGAACCTGAACTGGAAGAAGAACGCCTTACGGCTGTTTCCAACGGAGACCGTCTGACGATCAGCAGGCAGACTCTTGGAGGGCAACCGCCTGAAGTAACGGTGGAAACTCCGTCAGGAGAGAATCTCATGCTGGGGCTCACAGAAAAGGACAGCGGGATTTGGGAAACCACGCTCCAGGCGTCTGAAATCGGCCTTCACCGGATTTCGAATGACGAATTGACCACATTGGCTCAGATCGGCCCTGCAAATCCCAGGGAACTGGCCGCAGTAGTGAGCACGGAAAAATTGCTCGCTGGCATTACCGAAGCATCCAACGGATCGATAAAGCGCCTTACAAAAAGTGGTGTTCCAAGACTTGTGGCAACGGGATTGAACGCGACCACAAGCGGAAACGGCTGGATCGGTCTTCCGAGAGCAAATGCCAGCGTGTTGAACGGCGTGTTCCATATCCCTCTGTTTATTGGGCTGATCGGACTTTCGCTGCTTCTCATTGCGCTCGCCGGAACCTGGTTCCGGGAAGGACGCTAAATCTAGCAATAAGGCCGCACCTTGCCAGTCAGTTCATCGGCCACCCTTTCTTTGAGGGGACAAATCAGCAACCTGTTGGGATCAACAGGTCCGGGAAGAGTTATCCTGCCGGGCTTAATGCGCTCAAACCCAAAACGCTCGTAGTACGGCAAATCCCCTACGAGAATAATGCAATCATGACCAGCAGCCTTCGCAGCGCTGACCACAGTTTCCATCAAACGAGCTCCGTGGCCATTGCACTTGTGATCACCTGACACAACCAGTGGACCGAGCAGCAGCGCTTCCGTCTCACCAACCCAAATCTTGGTTAGCTTTACTGCTGCGATGGGTGTATTGCCGAACCAGGTGACGAAAGACAAATCCGGCTCATACGGAACCCCCTCACGCAACCTGAACGCGGTACGTGTAAACCTGCCGGGCCCGAATGCGTCTTCGGCAAGCTTTTCCACAAGTTCATGATCTTCGGGTTTTTCGGTAGCAATAAGGGTGTTGGTAGCTATGTTCATCAGTTTGACTTCCGGCATCTTTAAGTTCGACCGGAAGGCAGTTTTAGCCCACGGTCACGCGTGTTGTTCACTGCTCTTGCAGCGCAACATTCCTCGTCGTCGGTTAATCTCGAAAATGAACATATCAGTTATCTCTAACTTTAAGCTTAAGATGCCGTATCATAACATGACACCCGCGTCTACGCATTTTCAATCCGACTGAAAATTACCAGTATTGAGAAACTTCCTCGTTAGAGTAAACTTCCATCAGCCGTTTCCTCGTTGCGGGCGTCGTGTCCTGAGGTAGCGCATCTATTGGAAAGAATCCGATTTCCGCGATCTCCCGATTTGCCTCGAAATCTTTTGCTTTCGACCAGGCTGCGCATTTGTAAAGCAAGACATGATCCCGTTTTGAAACTTTGCGATTGAGGAACACACCAAGAAGTGAGATTGGACCTGTGACACGAATTCCGGTTTCTTCGAGCAATTCCTTCCTTGCCGCTTGTTCAGCAGTTTCTTCCGATTCGACACCACCGCCCGGGAAATACCAACCAGATACATAGGTATGTCTGACGAGCAGTACTTTCCCGTCATTTTCCACCAGAACCCGCACGCCAAGTGTCATTGGGCGCCTGAAGAGAAACCATGTATGGAAGAGTTTTCTGATAACTGGATGGTCTGCCATGAAATATGTGTAGCCGTATTACCGCTATATTCAACCTTGTCCAACTCTTCGGGCGATAGTATGCAGCCACAATGTTCAAATTGGCGCATATATCCGATGTACATTTAGGCCCGTTACCCGAGCCAACCTGGCGGCAGCTCGCCAACAAACGTATACTCGGATATGTGAATTGGAAACGAAACCGGAAACAAGTCCTTACCAGTAATTACCTGGAGGGGTTGTTGTCTGATTTACCGGAGAAAAATCCTGACCATATCATGGTGTCCGGTGACCTCGTAAACCTGTCTTTACCTGAAGAATTTTGCAATGCCGCTGATTTTTTGAAGCTGCTGGGTGACCCACAAGATGTGAGTGCCGTCTGCGGCAACCACGATGCATATGTCCGTGGCGGATTTGAAAGCGCGATTGAAAAGTGGCAGCCGTATATTGCTGGCGATGAGCAGGTCACGGCGGGGCGGCAGGATTTTCCGTATCTCCGTATTCGCGGTGATGTGGCAATCATAGGCTGCAACTCCGCCGAAGCAACTGCACCGTTTATGGCTACCGGATTTTTCCGCCGGGACCAGGCAGAACGGCTGGCTGCGATTTTGACGCGGACAGTTGGACTGTGCCGCGTTGTCGCCATTCACCATCCCCCAATCGCCGGGTCGACATCCTTCTACAAACGTCTTGTAGGTGATGATCTCTTCCGATCAGTTGTTTCGCAACATGGTGCGGAACTCATAATTCACGGACACACGCATCTCGCCACTACAAACTTTATTCCCGGAGTTGGAGGAAATGTGCCAGTCATAGGCGTTCCTGCTGCAGGAAATGCAGAAGGCGGCAAAAAGCCAGCCGGCCGATACAACCTCTTCACTTTGAACAAAGAGAAACACGAATGGCACATAAACCATGAGGCCTACGGTTATTCAGCCACCGATAAAAAGGTGATATGTCTGGAACAGTCCGGTTATTGTGTCGTCCAACCGGTAAGTTCCTGAAGGCGCGTCAGCATTGGCTCCAGTTGATCCGTGGCCACTGCTCCCAAAACAACCGCACAGCCGAGTGCCAAAATGACCAGCAGCCAGACAAGCCACGCAGAAGATCCGGGTTGCGCCTGTCGAGGAGCTGTATCAGGTGCCTTTTCTTCTTCATTGTCGTCTTCAGAAATTTCTGAAGACTGCTTCTCCGCCCTGCTTTCGATCAGCGCTTTGGCTGATATCCAGTCACCTTCGATCATGCGTTCACGTTCAAGCAGGCGTTCTGCGACATAATCCGTTATTCTTTTACCGATCGTCTCGCGATTTTCATTGCGGCCCAGAACAATCCGACCAAGACGCGTGTCCTTGACAAATTCGTATTCCCGCCCATCGGCAGCCATTCGCACGAAGGAGGTCATGTCCACCCAAAGCCGAGGAGTCTCGCCATTCGTAATGGCAAATTCGAACTGCTCGTTATCTTCGGGAATATCATCAAATACCGGAGCGATATCTTCTGCCAGAAGCGTCAACCGCTTGAACTTGGCATCCTTCATATCGACAACAACGTCATCCCGATCTGCCTGAGCCGAACGAACCCTGTTCATTGCTTCGGCAAGATCATGGACTTTCCGCTCTATTTCATCAGCTTCGATGTCTTGCTCATTCATACCAGATACTCACAATTAACTGAAAATTAACTGCATAATCAGGTAATTTTGGCAAAAATGCAATGATTTTTGGGTTTTCAGCTCACGCGCGTCCAAACAGTATGTTGCCGACCAGCTTATCGCGATCGTATATATCTTTGTGAAAACTTGCTTTACCCTTCTCAACCCAGATCGTGAAATAAGTAAGATGGATGGGTACCGGCTTCTTCAAATTCACCCGTTGTGTCGCCGGTTTATCAAGAATTTTCTTTATTTTTGCCTGATTGAGACTGCGCGAACCAAACAGCATTTCAGCAAACTCGAGTGGATTTTGAACTCGTATGCATCCATGCGAAAATGCTCTGTCTTTTTCCGAAAACAGTTGTTTGGACTGTGTATCATGCAAATACACATTGAACTTGTTCGGGAACAGGAACTTGACTTCACCCAAAGCATTGTTTTGACCTGGCTGCTGCACAATCCGGTAGGGAAACTTCTTTCCGTTCACAGAATTCCAGTCAACTGAATGAGGGTTCATGGCCGGAGCATCTGCTTTCCAACTTGTATAAACCTTGTAATTGTTACGCTCCAGATAGGCGGGGTCTTTGCGTAACTTGGGAAGAATTTCATTACCCGCGATTGAACGCGGTACAGTCCACGTTGGATTGAATTCCGCATAGCTCAGGACATGACTGAACATCGGCGTCTTGTGATACGGCTTTCCAACAACGACCCTTCGCTGGTCTATAACCTTGCCACCTTCATTGATCATCATTTCAAATGCTGCCTGATTGACGATCACATGACGCTTGCCAAGCGACCTGGGAAGCCAGCGCCAACGCTCCATGTTTACAATGATCTGCCTTGCTTTTGGACTGTCTGGTTTTTCAGTTGCAAGAAGTTTTCTCAATGCGTGATACTGCGGATGAGCCGGTCTGAAAGCTTCAATAACCTCTGCAGGCCCCTTTCTTGACGCGAGTTTCAACCAGCCCTGGACATCAGTTTTCTTCCGCGAGATGATGATATCAGGTTCAGATACCGCAGGTGTAGTCCGTCCGGCAGACAAATCACGTCCGAACTTCCAGAAAGACTGGCTGAGATATAGCTCGGCATTTGCAAGCTCTTTTCCGGTAAGGCTTTGTATGTTTTGTGGAATTGCAGAAAGGTAATCGCGGGGTTCAAGGCCATCGGCCTTGGCGTTCTGTAACTGCTTCACAAGCTCGACACCACGTTTGTTCAGGCCCTTCTTCCCGGTCCAGACGCCTTTCCCGAGTTTGCCACGATAGTATTTCCGTAATGGATCGAGATCGATGACTGTACCATTCCACTTGATCGCATCACCGCGCATTACACCCAAAACATTGGCAGCATGAGCGCTACCGGTAGAAACGGTGAAACCGAACGCGAGTGATCCGGCAAGGAAACAACGACGGGAAAGGGTTTGGCGCATCATTTGAATTCTCTTGGGAAGCAATTTGATTGCGAATTTATCGCAACTGACAAATGATTGGAACCGTTATGTACGATTACTAGCGCTAATGTGATTTTTTGAAAAAGTCTTTATCTTGCGTGTTGTTGCGTTCGACGCATCCTAAACTGCACGAATGATTCAGCAGAGATCACCTGCACAAACTCATTGTTTTCCGAGTTTACCGAAAACAGGCCTCCTGTTTTGCGGAGAAAACCGCCGCAAAACCGGCTCTTCGACTTTCTCATCAGCTTCATCACGGTCGTGCCTTCCATGATGAATCATGCTGATAACCTGCGTTTTCACAGCTTCAATTTTGGATTTCTCGCCTGCAAAATGAATGCCTATACGTGTTGCATCCCGCCTCACAACCTTCGCCGGAATTTTGTATCCCTCTAGCTCATTGTAAACCACAATATCATCGGGGACGAGAAATCCGTCCTTTATTTCAATAAGCGCGCCGGTTTCAGATATGTTTTTCATGGCTCCGTCGACTGAACAGAACTCATTGCCGAATGCGATCCGAACACCTTTGAGAACCCGACGACGAAGCGCACGGCGGTCAGCTTCCTCGCGCCGTTCACCTTCTGCGTCTTTCTCGTCCGCTGTGCGCATATCAATCCCGCATCTGCGTTCTTCTTGCCAATCCATAATATTCTCGACAGGTCTATGCATAAAAGACACAATTTACCATCGACAGCGGAACACACCGTTAATGATCATGGTTAATAATTAACTTCATCTCCGATTTACTGCGCTAACCAAAGCTTCGAGAGATGCAGCGGAAATATTGGAGTTTATTCCAACGCCGAATACTTTTTCTGAATCAATCAATACTTCCATGTAGCAGATTGCAGACGCATCCGAGCCCGGACGCAAAGTATGTTCCGAGTAGTCGACAACGGAAATTTCCCGCCCAAGATACTTGGAAAGCGCATCCACAAACCCGTCGATTGGCCCGGTACCTTCACCCTGGATGCTTACTTCCTTGCCGTTGTCCGTGATGGTAGCGTCCAGGTTCCGCATTTTAACGCCGAGTGCGGTCGAAGGAATCGTATGATGATCAACATACCGCAGCCGCCCGTCCGGCTGTTTGACATAAAGTTGCCGAAACACGTCATGAATACGCTGAGATGGCAGTTCCTTGCCCTCTTCGTCCGTAATCCGCTGCACTTCCTCACGCATTTCAATCTGCAGGTTCCGGGGCAGGTTGATGCCGTAATCCTGAGCCATGATGTAGGCTATTCCGCCCTTGCCCGATTGCGAGTTGATCCGAATAATAGCCTCATAGGTCCGGCCTACATCTTCGGGGTCAATTGGCAGGTATGGCACCTCCCACAACGGCTTGTTGGCCTTTTCAAGCGCTGTCATTCCCTTGTTGATTGCATCCTGATGCGATCCGGAAAAGGCGGTATAGACCAGTTCACCCACATAGGGATGACGCTCTGGTATTTTGAGCTGGTTGGAATATTCGTAGACATCTTTCATTCTGGGGATGTCTGAACAGTCGATCATCGGATCCACACCTTGTGTGAACATGTTGAGCGCCAGCGTAACAAGATCAACATTTCCGGTTCGCTCACCATTGCCGAACAATGTGCCTTCAACACGGTCAGCACCTGCCATCAGGGCCATTTCCGTAGCAGCAACACCCGTTCCGCGATCGTTATGGGGATGGAGGGAAACGATAACATTCTCCCGGTTGTCCAGATTGCGGCACATCCACTCGATCTGATCGGCATAAATATTCGGCGTCGACATCTCGACGGTTGCCGGCAGGTTGAGGATCAGCTTGTTGTCTGCTGTGGGCTGAATGGTTTCGGTTACCGCGTTACAAATTTCGAGCGCAAAATCGAGTTCTGTGCCGGTGAAGCTTTCCGGCGAATATTCAAACCGGTATCCACCACCGGCTTTTTCCGCCATGTCACGTATCATCTTGGCTGCATCAACAGCAATTTGCTTGATGCCATTGCGATCAAGTCCGAATACAACCCGGCGCTGCAGTTCAGATGTGGAATTGTAGAAATGAACAATCGGATTGTTTGCACCCTCAAGTGCTTCAAATGTACGGGTAATCAGCTCAGGTCTACACTGAACCAGAACCTGCATGGAAACATCATCGGGCATGTCTCCGTGCTCAACACACCAGCGGCTGAAATCAAAGTCAGTCTGGGAAGCAGACGGAAATCCAATCTCGATTTCCTTGAAATTCATGTCGAGCAAGAGCTTGAACATTCGCTCCTTGCGGTCCTGCCCCATGGGATCAATGAGCGCCTGATTGCCGTCCCGCAGGTCTACCGAACACCAGACCGGTGCTTCAGTTATCGTTTTGCTCGGCCAGGTACGGTCTGATATGTCCACCTGATTGTAGGCCTGATATTTTTCAACTGCCCTGTGCATGACTGCAGTCTGGTTTACGTCGCTCATTTGTCTGTTCCGTTTCAAAATCGCACACTCGAATCACACGTTCAGAGTGGCTTGTAAATGCTGATTTTCAGTGAATTTCCGAGAGCTTGCAAAGGGCGGTTTCGACCGCCGGGCGCTCTCTTTTACAAACGGGCCCGACAGTCGCAGCTAAGTGCGAGTAGAAGGAGAGAACGGAGGGCGCGAAAATTTTTCATACCGCACTGATAAGTGAGATGGAATCAGAATGCAAGCGATGAGTTGCCACGGCTCTGGGAGTTAAATGTGAATGTTGGGATAAAGTTGGAATTGATCAAATCAAAACGAGGAGCATCGGTTACCCGCCAACTGCGCTGCCTGCACGAACAACGTTCGGCCTGATGTTACCCATAACAGTCAGAAACTTAGTAATTTTTTCTTCTTGGCTGGGATCGTCTCCCGCGATTGCGAGAGCATCCTCTTCCCAAGCTTCTATCGTACCCTCAAAGCCGCTAAAGCCGGCTCCGTATATTTCGTCACGTTTTTCTCCCGGCCAGGTGTCAGGCTTATAGTTAGCGTCACCATGCGTGAAACTGTATTCGTAAACCAAAGGATCAGGCACCAACTCTTGTTCAGTGCTTCTGCTGGCATTTGGAAGCCCTCTAGGTGTGCATACAAATCCAAATTGACCTCCACCGCTACCTATCGCGGCAAAAGGGTAACATGGGATCAGAAACTTTGATTCGTAATGAGACTTGATTTCGGCAAATGTTTTATCTGGAAATCCATATACATATGGAGCGTTTATATTAGCAACGTTATTTGATAAGCTTGGTTGATCGTAGTTCACAAATGAAATCGCATATCCTTGAATGCTCTTTAGTGTATCTGCATCTGAAGTCAGGTTTTCTGTGATAGTTATAGCGATGCCATCACGGTAGTATTGGGGATTGTTACCATCAAAAATCTTATCTGGCGGCCCAAACTGATGTTTTAAGGATTCCAAATTAGCCCCAATCCTCAGATTTTTTGCAATGTCTCTAATATCCAAGTTAGATTGTGTATTGGCACTATCGCCTTGCCAGCGCTCACAATTGGCCTGAGCACCAGTCAGCACACAAACAGCAGCATCTCTAGTAGGTTGGTATACTACAACAACCATAATTGCCGATATCAAGATTAATATCAGCCATGTTGGGCCGTTTAGGTTGAGACCTCCAGGCCCAATATAAAACGAGGAGTTACTTTGCTTATTTCCATTCTTTTCCAAATTTTTTTGATCTTTGTTCACAGGGCTTTTGTCGTTCATTTTCCACTCACCTCCAGTGGACTACTTCCGACCACAGGATTTGTCTAGATACAGACTTATATCTACTGTATGTTTGCCTCATTGGACTAAGTAAGGCAACAAAAGTTCCATTCGATCATGGGAATTTCATTCAAATAACGAAAAGCAGTGGGTGCAACGGTCGCTCAATACGGCATTCTTTTCACACCTGTTCTTGGCGAATATTTACCCGGTGAATTTTCTATCTGAATTGAATATCGGGTTTGGAGCTACAATGAGCACAATTGAAATCAAACCAAGTATCTCCAATCCCATATTAGCAGACAATTGCGCAGTATACGGACGCGGTTGTATGCATCAAACCCGCCGATCACAACAGCCATCACTTGGCTCAACTTTCTTCGTTCCCCAGATGCGCAACCACATTCTCGATCATTCGCATACCTGCCTCTCCACCCAGTGACATGATTGACTCAGGGTGGAACTGAACGGCGGCTACCGGCTCGCTCTGGTGCTCGATGCCCATTACAACACCGTCTTCCGTCACAGCTGTGACAGTGAAAGCATTGGGGAGTCTCTGCGGATCTGCATAAATCGAGTGATATCGACCGATGGTTATCTCTTCATCCAGACCGGAAAACACGATGCCGGGCTCGGTCACACCAATCCGAGACGGTTTGCCATGCATCGGTTTCCCAAGCTGCTTCAGTTCACCTCCATAGGATTCCGCGATCGCCTGCAGCCCGAGGCATACACCAAAGATCGGCAAATTCCTCGCGCGTGCTTTTTCAATCGTATCGGAACAGTTGAAATCCTTTGGCGTACCGGGCCCCGGCGACAAGACGACCAGATCCGGCTTGTGCTGATCCATCACAGCATCCGAAATCGGGGTCCGCACGGTCACCACTTCTGCTCCGGTCTGGCGGAAATAATTGGCGAGCGTGTGCACGAAAGAGTCTTCGTGATCCACCAGCAGAATTTTGCGCCCTGCACCCACCTTCGCAGCATCGCGCATGCCGGAGGTATTTGTCGACTTGCCTGCCTCGCGCACGGCCGCCCGCATCGCAGACGCCTTAAGGACGGTTTCCTTCTCTTCTTCTTCTGGATCAGAATCAAACAACAGTGTCGCCCCCGCCCTTACTTCTGCAATCCCGTCCTTGATCCGGACGGTCCTGAGCGTCAGGCCGGTATTCATGTCGCCATTGAAATGCACGATCCCAACTGCGCCCCCATACCAGGCCCGCGGAGATTTTTCGTTTTCCTCAATGTAGCGCATCGCCCAGAGTTTCGGCGCCCCGGTAACCGTCACTGCCCAAGCATGCGAAAGAAACCCGTCAAATGCATCCATACCCTCCCGCAAACGCCCCTCAATGTGATCGACCGTATGAATAAGCTTCGAATACATTTCAATCTGACGACGACCGATCACCTTGACACTGCCGGGCTCGCATACCCGGGACTTGTCATTGCGATCCACGTCTGAGCACATGGTGAGTTCTGATTCATCCTTTTTGGAATTCAGAAGTTTCAGGATTTGCTCGCTGTCCTCGATCGCATCACGTCCCCGCCGGATTGTTCCGGAAATCGGGCACGTCTCAATCCGCCGACCGGTTACCCGTACAAACATTTCGGGCGACGCTCCAACAAGATATTCCTGCTCTCCAAGATTGATGAAGAACGAGTAAGGAGACGGATTTATCGATTTGAGCTTGCGGGAAATTTCCGCCGGCGGAGTCCTGCACTGTTCATAAAACATCTGCCCCGGCACGACTTCGAAAAGGTCCCCGCGAATGAATTTTTCCTTCGCCCGAGCGACAAGTTTCGCATATTCGCCGGGCTCGTGATCGCCCTCGGGCGGAACCACATCGCTGGGCACAAACGGGTCTTCAACAATCTCGCGCGGAATGTTCCGGGTCGAAACACCATCCACCGTAAACTCATACTTGTCGTGCCACGCAATTGCCTGGTGATGATCAACTACCAGAATTTCATCGGGGAGAAACAGAACCAGATCGCGTTGCTCATCACCACGATCCATCTTGAATTCAAGGTCATCAAACTGGAATGCAAGGTCATATCCGAAGGCGCCAAACAGTCCGAGATTTGGGTCTTCATCGCTTCGAAACAAATCGACGACTGCACGAACTACAGAGAATACCGTGGGTGCACGTGAGCGCTCTTCTTCCGAATGTATCTTGCCCCCATCCTTGACCTGTATCGACAGTAAAGAACCGTCCCTGACGGCACTTGAAACATGATCATGAGCATCAAGGACTTTCAACAAGGGGTCGAGGAAGACCTCACCTCTCCTGTTATAGGCAATGATCGATATTTCCCTGCCTTTGGCCTCAATGCCCAATGGAGGATTTACAATTGCTGTGTCCCAACGGGTGTACCGTCCTGGATATTCATAGTTTGAGGAAAGAACCGCACCGCGCTGTGAATTCACCTTGTCCAGTGTTGTTTCAATCGCCGTTGCATAATGGTCCGGGAAACTCTCCCGTTCAACGAAGATGCCCCCTTCGGTTTCAAACTCTATCGTTGCCGACACCATTCGGCATCTCCTTCTCGCTTGCCGATCCCGGGTGACGGATCATGACAAAACAAAAGCCGCTCGGGGATTCCGGCGGCCTGATTTAAAAACGCATATGAAAGCGACCGCTATTTCAGCGAATCCACCACCATGCATTTTTGTTTATATTTCTCATGGCCGAAATTAGTATCCCGGCATCAATGTTTAGGCAAGAAGTTTTCTGGTTTACAGTTTGAAGAAGGAATCAGGGAGGCCCAAACCGGGCGGAATTGGCAGAGCCTCCCTTTTTCAAACCCCACCGTCTGGCAGGTACACACCATTCCGGTTAATAGCAGGGGGACCGGAATTTAGTGTTTCGTTGCGCTTGGTGTTAGCGCTTGATTTGATAGATACATTAATAACGTGTATTTGTAAACAAAATACTACCTATAGTTGTATTTCTCACAGCAATACATGCGATAATATTTTGTCGATATATATCAATTGGTTATGGACTTTCAGAAGCTTGAATTTCTTAGATATTCAGGCAATTCCGATGGGAAAATGCCGCTTAAACTTTGAGTTGTAGTGAAGCCAGGCCGGGTTAGCCGCTTTTTAAGCGAAAACGAATCAGTTTTGATTACTCAGTTTTTCAGCACATCGCGCATTTCGGTGAGGTTGGTTCTGACGCGCAATATGTAGAATCCCATCGTAGTCAGATGCGTTGGCATTATGAATCCGTCCTCATCGCCATTCGAAATGACGAGCGGACTGAGTTGGACTGCACTTGCAAGTTGCGCATCCATCGTATCCCAAAGGCTATCAAGGTTTCGGCGCTCCACGATTTCGCTGAAATCCTGCCGCGTGGCACGCAACAAGCCGAGATATGCATAAAGCTGTCCGTTGGCTTCCATGAAAACATTGTCCGCGCGCGTGTCAAACCAGCCCCAGTTATGCTGTTCGGCACGATCCTTGATAACCGCGGTTGTCGAACCAATGTCCTTGGCAATCCTGTCGAGGAAGTTGGACAGGTTATCAGCCCGGGCATCAAAAAATGCCTCACACCTGGAAAGATTGGTATTGTATTCACCCAACTCCTTATAGGCCTGTCGATATGAACCCCAGGATGTTTGCTTAAAGCCCACCGGGTTGAGGCCGAAATACCAGTTGAACTCATCAATCTGCATGTTCGACAACGCATCGTTGAGATCCTTGTCCCGCTCTGATGAGCCGCGTATCCGGCCAAGCGTCTCCCGCATTTCAATAACAGCAGATGTCACACCCCTGTGCACGCCACGCTGGAACGTTGCTTTGTTGTCCATCCAGGGTGTCGCATCCCATGGAATACCGAACAGACCAAGTTTGTATACCAGCCAGCCCGACATCCAGCTGTTCTGATTGACATTGAAATCGATCAAGTATCTGGAAACATCGATGATTGCTGATGGCCCGCAGGTCTTGCCTGTGTCAGATCCACCGTCAATCGTGACCCGCTCCCCTGGTGTCGACTTACGGTCGGTTAGATCGAGCTCAGCTGTGTAATTCAAATCATAACCGCGAACCCACAGGCTGTTCCAGAAAAAGAACGAGTATGGGATCAAAATACAAAGAACCAGGATCGCAATCAGCCCTTTCAAGATCCACCCCGAGCTACGGTATAGATTTCGGATGAAAATAAAGGGAGACAACATGATAAGAATAAACTTCCCGATTACCGATCCAATCATGTGAAAGACGGATTTGAAGAATTCTATAACCGGATCAAGCATGATTTTCCCCTGTTGGAATCAGGCCGCAGCCCGAATTAAAGATAGAGCGATTCGTAGACATTTTCCCTGTTATTCAGATAGGAATTCTCAATCGCATTTACCACAAAATCGAGATAGCGTTCAGACCAAATTTGCTTGTCCCGGTTGAAATTTGGACGGTTGAATTCAAACCTCGAGATGAAATCAAACGGAAGATAACGGGAGATCAGACGGTTAGTGAGCCCCATATCGGGATGATCCGGATCGGCTCTGCAAAGGACAAATCGCAACGCCTCTTCGACTTCTTCAATCTCAATGTTTCCCCAGTCAGCTGTCTGCTCCTCAGCCCAGTCAATAAGGGGAATAATGTTATTGTCGCGCACCAGTGAAATGTTCTCACGGGTCCAGCGACGCACCCAGGTCTGATTGATGATTGAATGCGGAAGCTCCTGTTCGTTTTGCTCTGCCAGCCAGGCGGCTGCCATGTGTTTGCGGAACTCAAGCAGGCGGGTTCGTTCGATCCAGGAACCAAGCGGAGGTTGCAGGCGACCGCTTTCCAGCAAAAAACTGAAAACTGAACGCACGTCATTTATGTCCAGATAGCTGACCTGCCATGGCCGGGAGCGCCGAAATCCGCGTGCGGACGGATCGCAGATAACCGTGATCTGATTTTTATCATGAAACACGTACGTTCCGCCAAAGTGCGATGCCCAGAACGTGTCATGCCTGAAGACCACTTCTTCCGGTAGGAGCTTGTTTTGGCGGATATCACCTGTTTGTTTTGCAAGCTCAACCATATTATGCAGCATTGCATCGTCCCTCCAGGCGTCCGGCTCCTTGAGCAGACGTTCGATCTTCAGTTTGAGTTCAGCGGTTTTTTCAGTGAGGTTCTCGTGGGTTCCGATCTTGAACTCAACCTGTTCGATGGAAAGAAGGTCATCAATATCGTCAATCTCGAATACATTGTCCTCGATCTCTCCAAAAATCACGTCCTTGATCGTCAAAGCGAACAATACCCGCCGATTCTTTTCGAAGAACTCCAGCATTAGATCGCGCGTGTTCGAAAAGGATTGATGGATGAGCGAAAGATTTGCCTGATCGGGAGAGAGAATTATGAAACGACGGTTGACGCGCTTTGGATCAAGATAGTCCTGGTCACCAAGCACATCGGCTATCTCTGGAGAATAACCGATCATATCGATGCGGAAAGTCTCAAGCTCAGGCATGCGAAAACCGAAAGCGGACAAGGCCCGCCCGTACCGCTCGATCAAATGCGGTTCGTTTACTTCCATGAGTTCCGTTAGAGTGTCAGGCATCCCACCGTCCATCTGACTTCATTTCGGTGATTTCCTTGACCGCCTTTTCGCGCTGGCGCTCACGGCGGATAATGTCTTCCACGGCTGCATTGTCTGATTTGTCGGTGTAGCGGAATTCAGAGTCCGCGTAGCGGTTGATTTCCTGCATCACCATGTCGAGGGTAAACGGCCCGCGCAGCTCCGAGATCATGTCCTTCTTGTCATCGTAGGATTTGTGCATAAAGTCTTCGGGCTTCTCGAACCACTCATCGGGCAGCTCTATATCCATCGCGCGCATTTTTATCGCATCAGTAATGTTCTTGATAGCACGACCCGTGAAGCGTGGTTCGGCAAGCTTGATCATGTGCAGATAGGTCCCGACATCCGCTATGGTGCGGAGCTTGTTCTCTTTTTCGAACCGTTCGAATACCCGGAGCAATCCTTCCTCTTGAGGCCTGTCATGTTGCCCGTAGGCTGTGGATACGGCCTCCTTTATTTCCTGCGCCGAGAAAAGGTCGTGATCTCCAAGCGGAATGGAATGGTTCTTGCCTGCAAGGAGCGCGAAGATGTCAATGTAATCGTCCCTTGTTTGCGGGCCATCCACCAGCCAGCGCGCACCGGCTCGCTGACGCAGGGCATCGTCAACATTTTCCGGATAGTTGGAGAACATGCCAAACGAACAGTTTCCGCGGACAACGGTAGTTGCTCCTGCAAAACTTTCCATCAATACCGCAGTGACTTCCTGCTGACCTGCAGAAGCTCGGTCATCCGAGCGTTTGGCTGCTACCTGATCAATATCATCCACCGTCCCGAAACCAATCGTCTTGGGATTAAGCACATTGCTGATGAATTGCTTGCAGTTCTGGCCAGATTTTCCCTGATAGGAGGAAATATGATCTACACCAAAGTTCTCATAGGTGAAACCATAGCCAGCAGTTTGACAATAATCATTGATGAGGCCTGCAATCATCTGGATCAGAATGGTTTTACCTGTGCCCGGTGAACCGTCGCCGATGAAAGTGAACAAAAACCCGCCCAACTCGACAAAAGGATTGAGTTGCCGGTCAAAATCATACGCCATAAGCATTTTGGCGAGCTTCATGGACTGATATTTGGCAATGTGATTGCCGATGATCTCATCCGGTTTCTTGAATGTCATCACCAGGGGTTTCGTTTTGGCACCCGGTGCCACATCAAAACCGTTGAGTTCAAACCCGTCAGAATCGAGCCGCAAATGCGTGTTCTCGAATGGACCAAGGCCTGAAAAACGCCCCTTGCGTTGCAGCAGTTCCTCCAGAGCGATATCGGCAAGTGCGCGTATGCGCGATTGCAATACATTGTCATCGGATGCATCAGTTGCTGCAAGATCAAGCGCTCCGACCAGGGACTTCAAGGCATCCTGCGGCGTATCAAAGTTGAAACTGGGCTCCTCAACATCATTTGCAGGTTCACCAGCAGTTTCCACGAACTGGTGCAGATAAGCAGATGCGGCAAAGGCGGCCACATAACCGGATGCCTCCAGAAGAGTTCGGTACTTCGTGGCCTCGTCACCCTCGAGCGCAGACGATGCATTTTTGGATCGAAGGGCATCAAGGCCGGTTTGCTCCGCATATTCATCTGCCACCGCTAGGGCAACAGCAAGAGCCCGTCTTGTCTTGAACAAAATGCTGTGCTGCACCGGAGAAAGCAGACTGTCATCTGCCGTGACGCCGGATAGTGTGCGTGTGAATTCAACCTCCCGCGTCGACTTGGCGCCAGAGGTGGAGACAGTCGAGACAAAACGTCTGCGGGTGCCGGCGATTTCAGTTTGTGATTTGTTGTCCCGGACTTCCAGCAATACAAGCTTCGTAACCAGCGACTGCGCTGTCGCAAGATGCTTCTTGATGTCTTTTTCATCAATGGTTGTCAGACCGGTATCCATCACAGGTTCCTCAAAACATGGCCGTCAGAAATGACGTGCTTTTTATATCCGTTGAAAATTTCATTCTCCTGTCCGCTGGCATAGATCGCCTGATAGGCCTCATGGGGAACCAGAGCATTGCGCTCGAACCCGCTCACACCCTGCCGTGCACATTCCAGATCATCTGTATTGATGTAAAACTCTTCTCTTGCCGGTTGGCTGGACCAAAGCCCGTGCTTTGCCGGGTTTTCATGTGTGGAGAAAATCTCCTGCATGGTCCATGTCATCAACCAGGCGTTTTCGGGCTTGCGAACTCTGGCGAGAATCTGATCCACCCGCTCTCCATGCCGCGTGAAGGCTGAATGATAGAACGGCCCCAGAACAAACCGGCGCAACTGTTTTGGGTGGAGATGATCAAAGTCATGATCCATGTTCGTTGCAATCGTGGAAAGGGTGAGACTGTACGCAGAATTTTTCTCGCAAAAATCATCAAACTGCAGCGCCAGATCAGGATTGAGCAATCCTCCCACCGGGAGCCTGATGTTAATTTCCTTGTTGAGCTTGCCGGTAGGGCCGATTAGAAGTTTCACAATATCCGCTGAAGAATCTTCGACAGTAGCCATATAGATCATCGGCAGATTTGCAGAGCCGTCATAATAGCCCCAATGGACAACGTAATAAGGACGCCGGGTTTTGGGATTGACCGAAACACGTACGGTCTTGGGCAGAACCAATGGCGCAAAATGATTTCCGGCTTGAACAAGCTCCAGATAGTGACGCTCGGCAAGTTGTTTCTGAATTGCATCCGGAAACGTCTTATGAGTCAGAATGTGATCAGCCATCGCCTGTTTCAGCGTGTCTGTATCCCTGAGGCCTGACAGTCTTGCTTCAGCGCCCTCCAGATCGTTTTGCAAATCAAGCACATTCTCAAAGGCAGGAAATCCACTCTCGGTCTGGGAAACCCGAAATTTGGGTTCAAAGGTTATCTTATCTTCCCAACTGTCCAGTGAATCCTGAAGCTTCCGGATATACCCGTTCACAATCGCGGCGATCACATCATGTTTGTAGGCTGGTGAATCGTCCTCGCGCAGAAATGTATCCAGCCCGTCAAGCGCATGGCCCAAGGATGAAAAATACTTATGAACCTGAGCGTTTTCCGCAGAGGTCATTACAAGCACTCCTCACCCACACTGCAACCCGTATGCTTACTGCACATATGCCGCTGAATCGTGCTTCTTCATGACTTCATCAAACCGCCGCGCGAATGCCTCGTCCGCCAGCTTCTTGCGTCGCTGGATGTCGGCTGTTGAGACCATGTTCTTTTCGTGCATCTCCAAAAGATCACCAATATGAGACTGGGCAGCAGCACCGATGCCGGCCATGGTTTCCTCTGCAGCAGTATCAACCTGATTACCGAGGGTATTGATCTTGTGAGCAACATCCTGCTGGGCTGCTGTCTTGAGAGAGTCTTCGAGCGACTTGTAGAGAACCACGCGCTGCTCTGTATCAATCGTGAGCTTATTGATAAGTGTCTGCTGGGCGGCCAGCTGGTTATTTAGTGAATCCACAAATGTCTGGAACATGGAAGTGTACCGTTCAAGTGTCTGGCTCTCCGCCAGAAGTTCCTGCTCCTTGGCTTGGTTCTGGTTATACTCCGTCGCCATTTCCGAACGTTTTCCCTCAAGGTCGGTCCGCTTTTTGGAATCGGTTGAAGCAGCAATCTGATTTTCCAGATCAAGCAACATCGGATTGAGTTCTTCAATCCTGCCCTGAACAGTTTCAAGGTTCACCATTGCAGTCTTGCGACGTTCAATCACCTGTTTCAGTGAAGCTTCTGAACTCGCATAACGGCTATCAAGCACATCTTTCTGGGACTGCAGAATACCGACAATCTTGTCAGATTTACTGAGCAACTCCTGAAGATTACCTGCAAGCGACATGTTCCTGACCCGGTCAGACCGCATACGTTGTTTTTTCTGCTCCGAGAACAGGCCAACAAAACTCTCCCAGCCTGTGAAACTCTTCATGCTTTCAAACTCGGTGCCAAAAACATTGGTTGCATCTTCAAGCCCGATGATCAGATCGGCGATGTTTCCCTCCATCACCGACTGCTGTTTCAGAATATCCTGGATGCGCGCGTTTTCAATATCGAAATCAGTCTGACCAATCGTATCAGACTTGGCGAACTCATCGAGCACGACTGCACTCTTATCAAGTTTCTGCTTCATCTCTTCGACTGTCGCGCGGGTCTTTTCAATCTCCTGATCAAAATTCTGCAATGTCGCCATAAAATAATTCCCTCCGCATTAGTTGTTGTAATTCATATAGGAATTCAACCTGAAGTTTTTAAGAATCTACTACTAAAATACTTAATTCACACCTGTACCGGCTTCGCCGTTCTGCAAAACAATCGGCTGCCCATGTGGTGTAGCGCTCAAAGCTCTTCGCCAGTCAGATGCCCGGTTTATCAGTTCATCATGCGAAACAAGCGCTTTTTGTGCCACCAGTATCTCAAGAGCCTGAAGCCACAATTGATAATACCCGGTCTGACCATCATCATCCTTCACACACGCACCAAGCGCATCAGCCCATTCTGACCAGGTGAATGCTCCCTTTTGATGCAGTTCAATGGCCATTGCAAATGCATGGGCTTCCCAAGGCTCATTGAAAACCGGTTCGTTACCCTTGAGATCAATGCCAGGAAGCTGTTTCAGATCAGGCGCGCTCAAGATAGGATTCCCAGCAATCAACCATGATCATGTTACCCGATTCTGCATGAGGTCCAAACAGCTCCTGCGAATCGAAAGCCACCGAATAAAGCCATTGCGGATCCTCTCCCTCACCGCGGGAATTTGTATCCGGAAACACATGAAATCCATGTACCAGCACGATCACACCAGTCTTGTCCCTTGCATAGGAGGGAAGTCTTGTATGTCCCAGCGGATTGAGATTCGCTGTTCTTACCTTATCGCCAATCGCATATTCAGAGGTCGAGTTGGCCTCGCGTTCCACAGGTCCGCCTGCGGCCAAAGCTGCAGGCATGGATGGTGCTGAAACGACTTGTTTAACCGCAATTCCCGGAACTTCTGCCTTGCCGGTAGTGATCTCTTCCGGTGTAACCATTCCACGCTCCAGCATCAGTTTTTGAAGGCCCGCCAGCCAAATCTGATAATAGCTTTTTGTCAGGTAAAAATCTGGAGGAAGGCTTTCACGCGCATGTCTTGAAATATCAATATTCCACTGGCCCGTAAAACCCATACCAACAGTCATTGCGAGCGCCCGCTTCTCCCAATCGGCATGAAACACAGGCTCATTTTCTTCCGGCACAACCGGCCCGTAACACTGCATTCCGCCCATGTCGTGCAAACCGTTCATGTTGAAACCTCTTCCGGTGAAACTGCTAATCCGGTGCCAATCATGGAATCCCGCGTCACCAGATCCGCCAGTTGCTCTTCATTCCAGCCATCTGTCCCGTCCGGCCGCTGTGGTATCACCAGATAACGCATCTCTGCGGTAGAATCCCACACAGAGATCCGGACTCCATCCGGCAAATCCACGCCGAACTCCTTAAGCACCGACCTCGGTTCACTGACTGCGCGGGACCTGTAGGGGGCCGACTTGTACCACACTGGGGGAAGACCCAGCACACTCCACGGATAACAGGAGCATAAAGTGCACACGACCATGTTGTGTACCGCAGGAGTATTTTCCACCACCTGCATATGCTCTCCCTGGCGACCGGAAAACCCGAGTTCTGCGATCGCTTCCGTCGCATTGTCTCTTAACCTGTCGAGATAATCAGGATCACTCCAAGCCTTCGCCACAACCGCAGCGCCGTTACGCGGGCCAATCTTTTTTTCGTAAGTCTCAACGATCACATCGAGTGCGGCAGGATCGACATATCCCTTTTCTACCAGCAAAGACTCCAGGGTCTTCACTTTGAGTTCCATATCTGACCAGTGACTGTGATCGTGGCTATGCACTTTTTCCGAAGCCATCAAAAAATCCTCGCAAACTTAGCGCAAGTTTTCAGGATTGCAGCCGAACCGTCAAGTAAAACAGCGTGGAAAATTTAACCTTAACAGGTATCGATGATTCAACCCTGAAGGGCAAGTGTGCCGGTATTCAGGATTTCGGCTATCTTTTGCAGAAGTACGCTAGGGTTGATGGGCTTGGTGAGATAGTAGTCAGCACCGGCATTTAACATCCGGTCTTCGTCTCCGGACAGAGCATGAGCCGTAAGTGCAATAATCGGAACCCGACCGCCCCTCACAGCCTCTTCTGAGCGAATGTGTGCCATTGCGTCAATGCCATTCATAACCGGCATCGAAATATCCATCAGCACCAATAGCGGATCAAGTTTTTCCCAAGCCTCTATCGCTTCCGCACCGTTACTAACAATCAGAAAAGGAATGTCTTGTTCCGACAAAGTGTGTTCCAGGACAATCTGGTTTACTTCGTTATCTTCAGCGGACAGAATACATCTGCCCTTCATGTTCATATCGAAATCCATTTTTCCAGCTCCCCCTTTTTGCAACTGGCCTGGTTTTACACGGCAGTATCCTTGTCTACCTGATCATTTGCAGCGCTCATGAACTCGCGGATGTAACCCATGGTTCTGTGCTCATCCTGCGGTTTACCAAAGAGATAGCCCTGCCCTGCATGGCAGCCGTATTGTTTAAGGCTCTCTGCCTGGTTCATCTCCTCAATTCCCTCGGCGACAACAGTGAGATCAAGACCGGCACACATTTCAAGGATAGCCCGGACAATATGCTCAGCAGGCTTGTCTTCGCCAATAGCCATGATAAACGCCCGGTCAATTTTGACCTTGTCGAGTTTGAGTTCCCGCAACCTACCAAGGCTCGACTGCCCGGTCCCAAAGTCATCCATCGAAATGCGGATGCCCGCCTCATGAAGCTGGTCAATGATCATGGAAGCAGTTTCCGGGTCGGACATCATCGCGGTTTCCGTGACTTCAATCTCCAGCCGCTGTGGCGGAAGCCCTGCCTTCTCGATAATCCGGATTAAGTTCTGTGCAGTGTTCGGATCAACCAGCTGAACACTTGACAGATTGAATGAGAGGAAAATTTCATCCGGCCAACCGGAAGCCACCCGAGCCGCATGCAAAAGCAGTTTCTCGGTCAGTGATGCTATGATGCCTCGTTCTTCCGCCAGCGGCACAAACTTTGCCGGTGAAACAAAACCGAGTTCCGGATCAACCCATCGCGCAAGAGCTTCGAAACCAAGCAGTTTTCCGTCTTGCAGCGAAATGATCGGCTGAAAATGCGGTCGGACAAGATTGTTTGCTATCGCAGCCCGCAAAGCTTGTTCCATACGGGCATTCTCGATGATGATATCCTCGATTTCCTTGGAGAATACTGTGATCCTGCCGCGCCCGCCCCTTTTGGAATGATAGAGGGCACTGTCGATGTTCTTCATCACAGAATCAAATTCGTAGCCACCATCAGGATAAAGAGCAAAACCGAATGAACCGCTCAATCGTACGGTTCTGCCGTCAAGGTCGAATGAAGCCTGAAGCACCTCCTGAAGAATTTTACCTATATGCTGTGCACCGGCTTCATCTTTGATATCCGGAAACAAAAAACCGAATTCATCCCCCCTATGGCGGAATACGAAGCCTTCTTTCTCAACCGCTGCCGCCAGCCGTTGCGCACATTGTTTCAGGATTTCATCGCCGCCTTCGAATCCATAAAGATCATTGATAGGCTTCATTCCATCCATGTCAGCAATACCCACGAGAAATCTTTGCCGCCCTTCACCACGCCCCTGTGCGAGCGTATTGAATTTCTCAATCATGCGTTGCTGATTTCCAAGCCCGGTCAACGAATCCGTGTAGGCAAGTGTAACAAGGTTGGCTCGACTTTCGCGGGATATGTCGGAAAGGGGTGTCTTTTGCCCGTCTTCAACGGGATCGAATTCAATATCGTCCTGTTTTTTCCGTTCAACAAGCCTGCCCAAAAAGTATGTGACCAGTGCCAGAACACCCATTCCAACCGCCACAAACACAGTCAATACCACCATCCGGTCAACAAAACTCAGCGACTGCGAAGCCACAAGTGCCAAGGATATTGCGGAAATCAGCAATATCGCAATCCAAACGAATATCTCTGTCTTCGACAGGTTCCTGCGCACGGATGATTCAGTATTTTCCTCTGCTAATTCTGCAGCCATTTTTAACCCCGAATGTTGTTTGGGGTCAAAATCTAAACTGAATTGGTAAAAATCTTCTTTTCAAATTAAAAAAGATTTTTGAATTTGTGCAGAACCTCATTTCCTGTCTTTTGCGAGCAGATACAGTTCCACGGAACCATCTCGGGACGCTGGCGGCTTTACATGATGAATGTGCCTGAAATTCTGCTTCAACTGAGTTAGAAGGGCTGCCTCTGTCCCTCCCTGAAATGTCTTTGAAAGGAAATGTCCACCCGGCTTCAGGACATCCAGAGCAAAATCAAATGCAACTTCAACGAGATGCATGGTACGTAAATGATCGGTTTTGCGGTGACCCGTAGTAGGCGCGGCCATATCCGAAAGCACGACATCAGGTTTCTCACCGCCTATGGCAGCGATGAGATTTTCCGGAGCATCTTCGTCTAGAAAGTCCTGCTTCAATATTGTGGCACCAGGCACGGGGGCCATATCGAGGTAATCTATACCGGCAACAAGCGGATTTTCCGGGCTGGAACCGGTCAGGCTTACCGCGACCTGGCACCAGCCACCGGGGGCGGCACCAAGATCAATGATCCGGTCACCTTTTGTTATGAACGAGTATTTCTCGTTCATTTCTATGAGTTTGTAAGCTGCTCTGGAAGCATAACCTTCCACTTTGGCCCTCTGGACATAAGGATCGTTCAACTGACGTTCCAGCCACAGGGTAGACGACAATTTTCGGCCTTTGGCTGTTTTTACCTTGGTATGGAGGTTGCGAAGGTTTGTCTTTTTGCCTTTGGATCCCGGTTTTTTCATCTGTTTTCCCAACAAACCGCTTTCACCGTCTGCGCCTTTTCGAATGTCGCCATACCCCGTCCGAATTCATCATCTCTGCCATAAGTCCTTCTCTGAGGCCCCGGTCTGCAACGCGGAGGCGGTCTGTCGGCCAAACCTTCCGAATGGCCTCGAGTATGGCACATCCCGCCAATACCAGATCTGCCCGTTCGACACCAATACAGGGATTACCGGCCCTTTCACTGTAATTCATACTCAAGAGCTCACCAATAACACTGTCGATTTCTTCGCTCTTCAGCCAAAGGCCATCTACCTTCCGACGATCATACCGCGGGAGACGAAGATGCATTCCGGCTAAAGTGGTGACCGTCCCAGACGTACCGAGTAGATGTGTATAGCCCGATTTGAAACTGGCATCTAGCTTGTTGCGTCCTTCAAAACGTGAGATCTCCTCGAGTACAGCATCCACCATCTGCTTGAACATTTCCCGTGTTACGTCTTTGCCACCAAATCTTTCAGCCAGGGTCACAACACCCATAGGCAGGGATGTCCACGCTACGATCCTGTCCGTTACGCTACCGCGACTGCGGCGCCTACCCTCTACCAGTATGAGTTCTGTCGAGCCACCACCGATATCAAACATGACTGCCGCATCGCTCTTGGCGTCCATAAGGGCTGCACACCCCTCCGCAGCCAGACGAGCTTCGGTTTCGCGGTTGACAACCTCCAGCTCAAGACCAGTTTCCGCTTTCACCCTATCAAGAAAAATCTGTCCATTTCTTGCCTGCCGGCATGCTTCCGTCGCAATCAGGCGCTGCCTTCTGAGAGCCCGGCTTCCCAACTTGGATGCACAAATCTTCAATGCTTCAACCGCACGGTCCATGGCAGCATCACCAAGTTCGCCTGTTTGAGACAAACCCTCCCCCAAGCGGACAATTCGCGAAAAACCGTCGATCACTCTGAACCTGCCCCACTGCCGTGGCACCGCCACGAGCAACCGGCAATTATTCGTACCGAGATCCAGTGCTGCATAAGCATGCGGCTTCTTCCAGCCTTCATTCCGGTTGTTGCCGCGGTCTTTCGAACTGCGATGCGCTACAGATCCTGACGGCCGTTTACCACCGCTCGATAGGCCAACATGGGAACCTAAACTCTCCTTGTTTGAATGCGTATCAGAAGCATCGGCAGAAGAACGGTCCTTTCGCCCCGGACGCCGGCTGACCCTGCGCCGCAACCGCCTCTTACTGGAATCCTTTGTTGAGTGATCTGAACTGTGGCCGGTTGCTAGACCTTCGCCCCGGTCAGTACCAGCCATGCTATCGCCGTTTTCGGCATTGCCTGCAGTTGCGGAGACCTCACGATTCCTGTCGGGATGAGCATTTTCATCCGCATTTACCGTCTGGCGCAACTTCGCCTGACCAAAATTGTCCGGCCGCTGCCTGCGCTTTTTACTTTTGCGCCATCGCTTGCCGGAATTCCGACCGCTACGCCCTTGTTGAGGTGGCTCCGTTCCCTGACCGCCATCGCGGTTGGAACGATCATTCACACTCTTATTCCTTGCTCCGGCGAAAACTTCGCCGCGTAATCTAAAGTTGCAGGAAGGGTAACACCGAGTATCGTTTCCGCCAAGGAATTAATCGGCGACAGGAGATAATAAATCAGTTCTTGTCATGAACTCAGACCGCTTCCCGCTCAGATTGAACGGGACTAAAGAAATGGAAGCTCGCAGAGTTCAGCGGAAACAGAACCAGAACCGCGTTTTACCTCTACGGTTTGACCCGGTTGCATATCAACGCTCACCAGGGCATATCCGATATTCTGTTTTAATCTCGGTGACCAAATGCAATTGGTCATGTCTCCGACTTTTTCGCCGTTGTGACAGATTTCCTCCCAGAAGAACCCGAGTGGCGCGGAAACTTCACCTTCTAGCTTCAAACCAAGTTGGTGTCTTTTTGGGCCCTCTTCGGCTATGCGGCGAAGCGCATCAATCCCCACCACATCGTCTGAAACCTGCAGGTCGAGATACTTTCCAAGACGCACTTCAAAAGGATTGGTGCGTCGATCCGTATCTCCGCCGACTGAAAGCAGGCCGCTTTCAGTACGTTCCGCGGTCGCAGGCGCTCCTGGTCCAATGCCCCAGGGTTTGCCAGCCTCCTTGAAAATATTCCAAAGTTGCGTGCCCTTTGTTCCGTCTCGCAGATAAATTTCGAACCCGCCTTGTTTCGACCAGCCTGAACGCTGAACCGCTACAGGAATCCCTTCAATTTCGGTTTCCTTGAACCAGAAGTATTTGATATCGCGCACCCAATCACCCACCACTGAGGCAACCACATCTTCTGCCATAGGGCCTTGCAAAGCCATTGGTGAAACGTCGGGTTCGCTCACTTCTACATCCAGACCCCGTTCTGCACCAATAGCGCGCGCCCAACCCCAGACATCACTATCGGCGATCGAGAACCAGTAAAGATCATCGGCAAGCTTCAACAGGATGGGATCGTTGATTATCGTTCCGAAATGATTGCATAAGGGTACATATTTTCCCTGACCCACTTTACATTTAGACAGGTCACGGGGCGAAAGGATTTGTGCAAGCTTGCCTGCATCAGGACCTTTCAGTTGGACCTGACGTTCCACACCGACATCCCATTGGGATACCCCGTTGATAATCCGCCAGTATTCGGCCTCAGGATCTCCAAACGACGTTGGCAAAATCATGCGATTGTAAACGGATGCCGTAGTCATGCCCTCAGCAACGACGGATTCATAAAATGGCGAAGGCCGCACACGGGCATTTGCGAATATCGAGATCATGGCGGTAACCCCTCCCTGGAAATGTGCGGCGACATTACAGAAAGCGGGCTACCGCACAAGCAAAATCGCGAAATAAGGTGAGGAAATATTGAGGAAAATGCGTCGTTGTTAGAGAATATCTACTCATTATCCCCACTGCGTGCGCGGTAAATTCCTGTCATAACCTGCAAACTCGATAAAAAACACTCTTGGGAAAATTAGCGCTCGGGGATTAACCCTCTCGGTGTGAAGCGCAAAACCAGAAGCAGAATAATGCCCATCGTCATCAGGCGCATGTGAGCCGCGGATTTGAGAAGATGGGCACGCAGCTCGCTATCCTCTGCCAACCCGGATGTAATCAAATCCATCAGCCACAGTCCCAACGGCTCAGCCTCAATCCAGAAAAAGCCTATAACAAACCCACCGAGAACAGCACCCCAATTGTTACCCGATCCGCCAACAATCACCATCACCCAAATCAGAAAAGTATAGCGCAACGGTTGATAGGCGGCAGGAGTAAACAAACCGTCCAGCGTAGTCAGCATTGCCCCCGCGATGCCGACAACGGCAGAGCCCAGAATAAACACTTGCAGGTGACGGCCCTTGACGTCCTTACCCATCGCTTCAGCAGCCGTTTCGTTGTCACGAATGGCCCGCATCATACGCCCCCACGGCGAGTTCAGCGCTTTCTCGGACAGAAAGAGAATAATAAGCAAGACCACCGCGAACAGGCTCGCATACGAAAGCTTCACGATCAGAGAAGACAGGTCAATCACAGACATGCCCCAATCCGCTGCCAATTGCTGGTAGTATTCTGTTTTTTGTATATCCACCTCATATGGAACAACTGCCGGACGCGGCAAACCGTTCACGTTTTTCACACCGCGCGTCAACCAGTCCTCATTCTTGAGCATGGCAATAATAATCTCTGAAATGCCCAGTGTCGCAATCGCCAGATAGTCCGATCTCAATCCAAGGGAAATTTTACCGATCAGCCATGCGGCTACTGCAGCAAGCAGACCTCCAACAATCCACGAAAACAGGATGGGTAGGTTCAAGCCGCCCAGGTTGCCGGTTCCCGCTGAATCGTATGCTTCGATTGCCCCGACTGCAGGATCAAAAAAGTGGCGGGTTATGAAATAACCGACCACACCAACAACGGTAATCAGCAACCCTCGTCTGGAACCCGTTGTTCTAAAGTAAATTATCGAGATCAAACCGATAGTAACAGCAGCACAAACCAGTGAAATCAGGATACCGGCACCACCTGCCTCAATTGCACCAGGAACAGCGGGGATCGACACCAGTGTGGCGGCTACACCGCCCAGGGCCACAAATCCCATAATGCCGACATTCAGCAGTCCCGCATATCCCCATTGAATGTTCACACCAAGAGACATGACGGCAGAGATCAGACAGAAATTCAATATAAACAGGGAAGACGACCAGCTGCGGAATTCCCCAATCAATACAAACAACAACGCCATTACGGCAAACAAGCCGACATTTCGCCAGTTCATCGTCATATGGATTGCCCCCTAAACAAACCGGTAGGCTTGACCAAAAGAACAATCACAAGAATGGCAAATGAAACGGCAAACTTGTAGTCTGTTGATAGCAATTGAACCAGCCCTTCTGGCTCCCAACTGTCCGGAACCAGATACGCAATCACGCGTTTATAGGCAAATGTTACGGACACTTCAGAGAAAGCGATGACAAAGCCGCCCAAAATGGCGCCTATGGGACTTCCTATCCCGCCAACAATCGCGGCAGCAAAAATCGGAAGCAGAAGTTGCAAATAAGTAAAGGGTTTGAAGCTCTTGTCGAGACCATAAAGCGTACCTGCAATCGTTGCCAGTGCAGCAGTCAACACCCAGGCGATCATGACAACCTTGTCCGGATTAATGCCCGAGAGAAGTGCCAAATCCTCGTTATCCGAATAAGCTCGCATAGACTTACCAGTCCGGGTTTTGGTCAAAAACCAAAACAATGCTGCGACACACAAAACGGTAATAACGATTGTAATGCCTTGCGTCATCTTGAAGGCCATACCCTGCTCCAGGCCAGTAATCTCCTTGAACTCCCTTGCCGTGATTATGAACCTTGAACCATCGGTGAATATCTGGTCATCAGGTCCAATCACAAAACGGATCAATCCGTTGAAAAAGAACATCACGCCCAATGATGCAATCAGATAAATCACGGGGGTGGACTTTTGTTTGCGATGGTATTTGTAGACAAGCCTATCAGTCGTTAAAAGCAGTACAATCGCTGCCGCGATACCGACTGGCATTGCGATTAACGCAACTGGGAAAATTCCAAGGGAAATTTCAGCTGACTGCAAAACCCAGGTGACCAGAATTGTGATCATGGTGCCAAATGCCATGGTCTCCCCATGGGCAAAATTCGAAAACCGCAAAATCCCGTAAATCAGAGTGACTCCGAGCGCACCAAGCGCAAGTTGACTTCCATAAGTGAGACCGGGAATGATCAGGAAGTTCATAAGCAGAACCAGCGCATTGAGAAAATCCATTTTTCTGCTAACCTCCCAAAAAAGCCCGCCGGACTTCCGGATCGGCTAGAAGCGCTTCTCCAGTGTCCGTATATCGGTTGCGACCCTGAACAAGCACAAATCCCTTATCGGCAATATTGAGGGCCTGTTTGGCATTCTGCTCAACCATTAGGATAGCAATCCCTGTTTTGGCAATTTCTATGATGCGGTCAAACAGCTCATCCATAACGATTGGCGAAACACCTGCTGTAGGTTCATCAAGCATCAGTACTTTTGGCCTTGTCATCAAGGCTCTGCCAACAGCCACTTGCTGGCGTTGTCCACCCGACAACTCTCCTGCCGCCTGCCTCCGTTTTTCTTTCAAAATTGGGAAAAGATCAAAAACCTGTTCCATGGTTTCAGAGATATCATCTTCGCGAATAAACGCACCCATTTCCAGATTTTCCTCAACGGTCATGGTTGTAAAAACATTGTTGTTCTGAGGCACGAAGCCCATGCCTTTTTGTACACGTGCCTGCGGTGTAAGGCCGGTTATGTCATCACCATCCATCAAAACCTTGCCTTCACGGATATTAAGCATTCCGAAAACCGCTTTCATAGCAGTAGACTTGCCGGCACCGTTCGGCCCAACCACCACCGCAATTTCCCCCTTTTCCACGCCAACGGTACAATCGTGCAGAATGTCTGCGCCGCCATAGCCTCCGGTCATGTTCTCACCAATCAGAAAACTCATGCAGATTTTCCCTTGGAAGCAGCTGGTTTCTTGACTGGCTTCTTCTTCGATGGTGGTTTGGCTGCGGCCTGCTTTTCCTTGTTTTTCAATCCTGTACCGAGATAGGCTTCAATCACTTCTTCATTGTTCTTTACTTCGTCTGCAGTACCTTGCGCCAATACTTTTCCTTCGGCCATGCAAATCACCGGATCACAAAGTCGGGAAATAAACTCCATATCATGTTCAATCATGCAAAATGTATATCCCCGCTCCTTGTTGAGGCGGATAATCGCATCTCCAATTGTGTTCAACAGGGTTCTGTTGACCCCTGCTCCCACTTCATCGAGAAACACAATTTTTGCGTCCACCATCATGGTGCGGCCGAGTTCAAGCAGTTTCTTTTGACCACCTGAAAGATTGCCGGCGAGTTCATCCGCTACTTGAGGAATTTCGAGAAATTCGATGACTTCGTTTGCCTTTTCTCGGATTTTCTCTTCCTGCTGCCGTACTTTTCGGGGGTTGATCCAGGTCTGAATCAGACTCTCGCCAGATTGGCTTTCAGGAACCATCATCAGATTTTCGCGGACAGTAAGACTGGAAAATTCGTGCGCAATTTGAAAGGTGCGAAGTAATCCCTTAGCGAAGAGTTCATGCGGCGAAAGACCTGTTATGTCATCACCATCAAGCAGAACCTTGCCGGATGTAGGCTTGTAAAGCCCTGCAATTACATTGAAGAGAGTGGTTTTGCCTGCACCATTGGGGCCGATCAATCCGGTTATCGAACCCGTTTCAATTGCAAGCGACGCGCCGTCGACAGCGCGCAATCCGCCAAAGTGTTTGTGGATGTCTTCAACGACAATCATCTAAAGCACTTCCCCGCCCCTATATCAAAACGGCCCGGAAAAACCGGGCCGCCTCGTTTTCATCAAACCGTTCTTAGCGGAATTTGGCAGTTGTGTTTTTGCCATCCTTGACAAGTATCTCACGGTAGTTGCCAGCACTTTCGCCACCACCGATCAATTCAACTGCAGTCGCACCGACATAGTCAATGTCTTTGCCGGCAGCAATCAACTCAAGAGCCTTGCCAAGCTCGCCAGGCAGGATTTCCTCGCCCGGTGCGTTGGCAACATCCATCACCTTAGACTTGAAGTCCCCTGATGCAGATGAACCAGCAGCCTGCATGGCAAGCATGATCAGCGCTGCAGCATCATAGGATTCAGCAGAAAAAGCATCTGTCTTGATACCGGCAGCCTTTGCCAGTTCATCAAAGATTTCCGCGCCTTTGCTATCGGTGCCGGGAACAGTACCAAATGAACCGTTCAAAGCATCACCAATTGCTGGTGGAAGTGAGTCACCAATCATGCCGTCGGGAAGCACGAATGTATCAAATGCACCTGAGTCCAGAGAAGCCTGGATCATACCCTTACCACCCTGATCGAGGTAACCCGCAACGATCAACACTTCACCACCGGCCTGAGCCAACGCGCCAACTTCAGCAGAATAGTCACCCTTGCCGTCCTCATGGGCAGCTGAAAGCGTAACCTTGCCACCAGAACCTTCAAAATTAGCCTGTATTGATTCAGCCAGACCCTTACCATAGTCGTTGTTGGTATAAGTAATCGCAACAGACTTGATACCTTTGTCATTCAGGATATCCCTGATAACAGCACCTTGACGGGCATCAGACGGAGCCGTGCGGAAAAACAGGTCATCATCTTCCGCGGTCGAAAGCGCTGGCGAAGTTGCTGACGGCGAAATCATCACTACACCATTTGCCCGTGCAACGTTTTGTAGAATGGCACCAGTCACACCTGAACAGTCAGCGCCCATGATCGCGTTAACTTTGTCTGATGTTACAAGACGTTCTGCAGCAGCCGTTGCAGCAGCGCTATCAATACAGGTTGAGTCACCGCGAACAGACGTAACCGTTGAACCACCGAGCAATTTACCCGAGTCGGTCACTTCTTTCATGGCAAGTTCAGCACTTTCAGCCATCGGGCCGGTCAATGATTCAATCGGACCGGTATAGCCGAGAATCGTTCCAATCTTGATGTCCTCTGCGAAAGCAGCAGTAGACATCATTGTTGTGGCAGCCAGTGCCATTACGAGTTTCTTCATGAATTTCCTCCCTATGGAAAAGTTTTTCTCGTTCCCTACATTCCCGACCTCCCGCCGGGCTGCGAAATTATTAGAGCAACCGGGCGTCAAGTTCCAGCTTTTTGTTCCCGACCGGCAGCTCCCACACAAACGAAAACGGCTTATGTTTAACCGTCAACGGCAAGAGGCGCGCGAGTAAAATCGCCACTGTCGGCACTCATGGTCCACAATTCACCTCTAGAAATGTCAAACCAGGCGCCATGAAGCGACAATTCCTTTCGTTCTTCAAGAATTGAAATGAAGGGATATGTTCTAAGGTTTTCAATCGAACGACGAATCGAAACATGTTCCAGTGCAGTCTGCCGTTCGGACGCAGTCATCAAGTCGTTCTTGGCAACATTTTGCGCGGTCGGTTTCAGCAATTCAATCCACTTACCGATGAAATTATCTGCCGAAAGCGGTTCCATATTGGGGTTCAGCGCGGCGGAAACGCCACCGCAAAGCTTATGCCCCATAACAATGATATCTTTCACTTTCAGAGCCTGGACTGCAAACTCAAGCCCTGCTGACGTTGAATGAAATCCGTCATCAGGGCCATACGGCGGGACCAGATTAGCTACATTCCGCACAACAAACATCTCGCCAGGCGAGGCGTTGAAAACAGTCTCGGGTGCAGATCTGCTGTCGCAACAGGCAATTACCATCACGCTGGGCTTTTGACCCTTTTCGGCAAGCGCCTCATAGCGCTTCTGTTCTGTTAAAAAATTACCTGATCGGAACTGGTGATAGCCCTGCATCAACTCTTCCGGAAAGTCTGACATCTGTTCTCCCTTGCTGCACTTGTTGCCAAATGCATGTTTCTTTAAGGTACAGGCATAAAACAAATCAAACAAACTTTGCATACCAATGACCGGAAAGCCGGCCGAAACGCAGCTTTATGTCAGAACAGCAAAATGTGTGAATTGCTAAACGCATCGCGGAATAATATACGCAAATCACAAATTCAAGCATTTATCGATTGGCCAGCACGCAGAACAGCTTTCTATGAGTACAATTGACAATCTCATTCGTGAAGAGATCAGGAAAGCAGCCGCCGACAGTCCGGAAGCGCGCAATGAAATCTACCTTGCCGCGCGCGAAGCCATTCAAAAACTACCGTCCGGCAATTCTGAATCAGCGATGACAGAGCTCTTTGAAACTGTGAAGACAATCGAAGCAGAAATTGCCAGAAGGGAATTGGCAATTCAGGCAGAAGCCCATGCGATCCCCGAAAGGAAAAAGAGATCCTGGTCACTTTCCGATGTGAAAATCCCATGGACCCTAATCGCGATCATTACCGTGATCGTGTGCACAATGGCGTTTTCTGCAAATTTGGTCTGGAAAGAATATCAGAAACGGTTGACCGAGCAGAGGCCGACAAGCTCGAACACAGACAAGCAGATCGAACGGATATTTCTTGTTTCGAAAGGTGATGACCTGACGAAAATGGCTCGGGCACCCGGCAGAACCTCGCAGGTTACCAACAATGTTTCAAACCTTGAAAACAAACTCAAATTCAGAGGCAAATTCGAGCTGTACGGCATTGACACCATCCCTTTGAGGCGGGATAGCATTTACCTCGTCAAACTCACCCTGGATTATACACCCCGATCCGGCAAATTGGTTCTGGATGCAGGGTTTGCGAAAATTCACTCGGATGGCAATCAGATACTCAGATCAAGTTTTCTGAACAATGGGGTCATTGGGCAAAGTTCCTTTCGGCCAGTTTCCAGTGACCATTTTTTCTCTAGCCTTGTCTCCTTCGATGACCTGTCAGACGATCTGAAAATTTTCGGTAATGAAACCTCTGTCTATCCTTTTATCATTGCAGATGTTGAAAACCAGAACACAGAAATACTGATCAAATCATTCAGTATCGACAAAGTGTTGTAAAACCGTCTGACAGTCTTCAAGGTAAAGCTAACGACCCTCGGATTCGTCATTTAGCCAATCGAGCAACTTGCGTTGTGAAGCGAAGAGGTTTGGCAGGGATTGCGACAGGCTTTTTCTGAGTGATGCCAGACTTTCGATGGTATCCACATCCTCCTCAACGCCAAGGTGCCGCACCTTTCTGTCACATAGTTCGATTTGTGACTGCAATGATTTAAGGGTCGTATCCTGACTGTAAGACACAGCCTCCCAGATTTTCCTGCCTAAAGGTCTGGCCGACCCAAAAAGATAAAAGCCACCATCCCTGGCCGGACCGGCGACACAGTCTTCAGGAAATGCGGAAAGCAAATCCAAGACCTGTCCAAAAATTTCCGGCCGGAGTTGCGGGCTGTCCGTTCCAATCAGCATGACCGCGTCATGATCTTGCAACAGCGTTTCGGATACATTGGCAAGTCTGGCACCAAGACCGCCCTCACCGGTCCATATTGCCGGAAAGCTGCTCCATTGCTTTAAAGCCGGTGCCTCCTCTTCCGCCAAAGCCCAATGTGGAAACAATTCTTGGTTTCTTTCTGACGCTTCCGACACCGTTTCCTCTACACAAGCCACACTCATCCGGAAAAACGTCTCAGCCCTGCCGGTGCCGATGTCGTTTGCGAGGCGTGTCTTGACGGGGGAGAGGCCAATCGTCTTGGCAAAAATTGCAATGGCGCACTTCATGAAAACAATCTGCCCATCTGCCGTTTTAAAAGAAGCACACGTTGCGGCACGCCCTGCCAAACGGTCCTTGACACAAAAAGCAGTGTCGTACTGAACCAGCCGTTTTCCCGGTATTTGCGCGCGGAGGTACTAATGCTCGTTCCAACACACATAACTGGATATCCTTCCTGACGGACTTTCCAGACAAATACATGATCTTCCCCATAAGCGAGATCTTCGCGGTATCCACCCAGTTTTTCAAACAGCTTTTTTGATATACAAAACCCCTGATCGCCAAAAGGCATTTTCAGAAAACCCGCCCGCCATCTAACTGCCCATTCGTTCCACTTCATTGCTGAAGGACCATCATCGGAGAATTTCAGCTTAAAAAACCAGAGGCAATCGGCGTTTTCTCCAACACAATTCATGAGCTTTGCTATGGCGTCCGGACTCAATCTGGAGTCTGCATGCAAAAACCAAAGGATTGCGTTGTTTGCTTGACGGGCTGCCGCGTTCATCTGCGCAGCGCGCCCCTTTGACCCGGAAACTGTCTTCACGGAAAAACCTTTTGTTTCAAACTCGGCTTCTCCAACCGCAAGTACAATTTCACTGCCTGATGGCAGCTTCAGTTGCGGGATCAGTTCACGCCACGCCTGTTCCCCAGGCGCGAGGGGAATAATGACCGAAACCGGAATGGTCATTGATCTATGCCCGTAAGACTTCCAGCATCGCAAGCTGTTCGGATCCAAGCGCGCTATCTGGTGTCAAAATCGCCATATCCAGCGATCTGCGATACGATTCGTCAACAACAGGGAGCGGTGCCTTCAGGAGCGCAATCAAAAGCGTCTTGGCTTTTTCAAGGCTTTGTCCAAATCTTTCTATAACCGCCTGTACAGTCACGTGCTGTTCTGGATCATCCAGCCAGCAGTCATAGTCGGTGGCAATACAGATGGTGGCATAGGAGAGTTGCGCTTCCCGGGCGAGAAAAACTTCCGGCACATTGGTCATTCCAACAAGGTCGCATCCCGCACCCCGCATGAAGAAGCTCTCTGCCTTTGTTCCAAGACGTGGGCCTTCAACACAGGCATATATCTTGTCCATATGAAGCTTCACGGAATTTTCCTGAGCCGTTTGTTTTATCCAGCCGGAAAGATCCGGGCATGTTGGCACTGCTGTCGAGACATGCGCGGCAATACCATTCCCAAAAAAAGTGTAATCCCGCTTGCCCTTTGTGAGATCAAGGTACTGCGACGGAATTGAGAAATCGCCTGGTGCAATCGCCTGCCTTAAGCTTCCAACTGCGGAAAAACCGATTACCATTCTTGCGCCAGACTGCTTCAGGGCAAATATATTGGCCCGATAATTGATTTCATGAGGCAAATAAGAATGCCCGGTGCCGTGCCGCGGAAGAAATAGTATTTCCCGATCTCCCAAACGCATTTTCTTCACCGGAGCGGATGGTCGTCCAAATGGCGTTTCTACCTCTGTCTCCGATACGATCTCCAGGCCTTCAATATTGTAAAGACCGGTTCCCCCGATAATCGCCAGCATCAACTAAATCCCTTATCTCAATCCTTGACGCTGCAAGCGCCGCCGCCAAGGACACAAAATTTTGCACAAAATACATGGTTGAGTGGCACCGGTTTCCTGGCCGCACGCAAGGTCGAACCCATATTGAACTGCTGGTCATAGGCAAGAAGCGTGCAGGCTTGCACAGAAGGCTTCGCATCTCCCTTGTGTTTGACCACCATACGCGATGACGCACACATCATGTCGTTCGGACTAATATTCAAAATACTCCAGCATTTGGTCGTAATTTCCGGCACATCTTCAGCGGGTTCCATTTCCGGAAACAGCACAAGCTTCTTTGTATCAAATGCATCGAGTTTTATGTCGTGCTCATCAAAAAAACCCTGGTAGCCTGCTCGAAGTTCTGCTTCTTCTTCACCCCAACGGGTGCGACCGGCAACGTCAATTGTGAAAGCATTGGCGGACAACCACTGCAGGCCAAGCATCATAGGTTTCCAGCTTCTGGGTCCGCGTTCTTCCTGATGAAGCTCGGGTTTGAAATGATCAACCGAGACACGGAGTGTCATCTTGCTGCCATATGTCTTGTTGAGTCGTATCAGTTGATCTTCAAACCGCATCATTGGACGCATGGCATTTGTCAGGACCAGCAGTTCGAACCCCCGCTCCAGACAAGTTTCAATAATTGCAATAATGTCCGGATTCATGAAAGGCTCACCGCCCGTCAATCCGATCTCCTTGGTGGGAAGATCCAGATCCCGGATTTCATCCAGATATGAAACAACTTCCGAATGGCTGATGTATACCAGCCTGTCATTTCTGGGAGTGGATTCAATGTAACAGTTCTTGCAGGCAAGATTACAAAGCGTACCGGTGTTGAACCAAAGCGTGGACAATCCGGCAAGGCCGACTTTAGCCCGTTTTTCGCCATTTGCAGTCAGTGTAGGATGGGAAAACTTACCTTCTCGCTTCAGGGATTCGCTGTTGACGATGAGGTTCATATATCGGGTCCGTTGAAGGCGCTGAAAACTACCCTTTTTCAATACGAATTCAGACCGGTATAAGCAAGACCGCATTGCAAAATCAGATAACAATGCTTTCAAGGTAAAGTTATATAGCCACAATGCAGCGCCAGCTTGTCTGCCGATAAACAGCACCCTTGTTTTATTGGTAATTTCATCTATGCAGTTTTCATGACTGACACATCAACCAAGCACACGGGCCCGCTTGCAGGATTGAAGGTTCTGGACCTGTCCCGAATTCTGGCCGGCCCTACCTGCACCCAGCTTTTTGGCGATTTGGGCGCTGAAATAATCAAGATCGAACGCCCCGGCAAAGGCGACGATACAAGGTTCTGGGGACCGCCGTTCCTGAAAGACAAAGACGGCAATGAGACTTCTGAAAGCGCCTATTACCTCTCAGCCAACCGTAACAAGAACTCTGTCGCAGTTGACCTGACCGATCCAACCGGACAGGAAATCATCCGCAATCTGGCGGTTGAATGCGATGTTCTGATCGAAAACTTCAAGGCCGGAGACCTGGCCCGGCACGGACTTGATTACGAAAACCTTTCTCACATCAACCCATCCCTCATTTACTGCTCAATAACCGGTTTCG
This sequence comes from Pseudomonadota bacterium, assembly GCA_039029255.1. Lineage (GTDB taxonomy): Bacteria > Pseudomonadota > Alphaproteobacteria > Rhizobiales > Rhizobiaceae > JAALLB01. Next base: position 39,099 of record JBCCGN010000018.1, read on the forward strand.
GAATGACCGGGCCTTATGCAAAACGTCCGGGTTATGATTTTCTGATCCAGGGCATGGGCGGCATAATGAGCCTGACCGGACAACCGGATGAAGAAGGTGGTGAACCGACAAAATGCGGAGTGGGCATCGCGGATGTCATGTGTGGCATGTATGCCTCAACTGCCATTCTTTCAGCGCTTCACGCACGTCACGGGTCAGGTCGGGGTCAGCATATCGATATTTCATTGCTGGATTGCCAGGTGGCCTGGCTGATTAATCAGGGTGCCGGTTATCTCGTATCCGGTGAAGTACCACCGCGCCGCGGCAACGAACATCCGACCATCGTTCCCTACGGTACGTTCAGCGGATCCGATCAGGCATTCATCATCGCAGCCGGCAATGACAGCCAGTTTGAGAAGATGTGCAATGTAATCGGTGCAAATGACCTTGCTGTTGATGAACGTTTTGCAAAAAACGCGGATCGGGTTCGCAATCGCCGAATTCTGATACCGATTATCAACGAATATACCACCAAACAGACTGCTGCTTACTGGCTCGAAGAGCTTACGGCGGCCGGCGTGCCATGCGGCCCGGTCAATGATCTCGCCCAGACATTTGCTGATCCCCAGATCCAGCACCGCGAGATGTCGATAAACATGGAGCACAGACTGGCAGGGGCAGATGGGCTAAATCTAATCGGCAATCCGCTTAATTTCAGCGAGACACCTGTAACCTATCGGAAGGCTCCGCCTGTCAGAGCCGAAAACACGCGTGAGATTCTTGCAAAACATCTCGGCCTTGATGAGGCCAAACTTGACGAACTTGAAGCAAACGGAATTATTGAATGTCTGAAACCCTGACTTCCGCCGATATGCTGGCAAAGACCCTCGCGGCGAATGGCGTGAAACGCGCCTATGGCATTCCGGGCGGTGAAGTGCTTGCAATCATCGATGCCTTCGATCGGGCCGGAATTGAATTCCTGTTGATCAAACATGAAAACTCAGGTGGCTTCATGGCAGAAGGCGGCTGGCATGCAGACGGTCATCCGCCGGTCCTCGTTGCCACTGTAGGACCGGGCGTCGCAAATGCGGTCAACGTGGTTGCAAATGCCATGCAGGATCGAGTGCCACTTATATTCGTGACAGGCTGCGTCGATACAGCAGAAGCGGAAAGCTACACGCACCAGGTGTTCGACCATCGCAAAATGCTCGATGAAATCACCAAGGCGACCTTCACGGGCACCACCTCTACCTGCGGTCTGATTGCCCAGAAAGCAGTTTCGATTGCAATGGAGCCGCAGGCAGGCCCGGTTCATCTCGACATTCCCGTCTCTGTTGCAGAGGCACCGGCGACCGAGGAACTGACTGTGGGACCGGTTCCCGCTCCGGTTTTGATCCCTTCCGAAGACGATGCGTTTGCAGATGCAGTCAAGTCTTTGGAATCTGCCAAAAACCCGATCGCGATCGTCGGCGTGGATGCCGTGAATGAGGAGGCGGGACCCGCAATCGATGCTTTTTGCCGCGAGCACCATATTCCCGTGATAGCCTCCTACAAGGCGAAGGGTTTGATTGATGAATCTGATCCGCTGAACATTGGCGGAGCCGGCCTGTCGCCGAAAGCCGACAGAATCCTTATGCCGCTGATTGAGCAGTCCGATTGCGTTTTTCTGATCGGCTATGACCCGATTGAAATGCGTATAGGCTGGCGCAATCCCTGGGACACAGACAAGACCGTGATTGAAATCACGCCCCTGTTGCGAACCCACGGCATGCATCATGTCAGTCATACCATTCGTGCTTCGGTAATTCCCACCCTGGAAGCCATGTCGAAGCGGATGGAGACGAAACGCACTGCAATTGCCAGTGAAGCAGCTGATGCGCGCAAGGAATTCTGGGATACCTTTTCAGCAGATTCTGAATTCGGACCGGACCGCGTATTTGCAACTCTCCGGGAAGCCCTCCCCGACAATACAGTTGCAACAGCAGACAGTGGCGCGCATCGCATATTGCTGAGCCAGATGTGGCCTTGCCATCATCCGCGCGGCTTACTTCAGTCTTCAGCACTGTGCACCATGGCCTGTGCCGTGCCGCTTGCCGCAGGATATAAACAGGCAAGTCCTGAAACTCCGGTCATTGCATTTGTTGGTGATGCGGGTCTTGAAATGGGTCTGGGTGAACTGGCAACACTCCGCGAGCACAACATACCGGTCATAATCTGCGTGCTGGTTGATGAAAGCCTTACGCTCATTGAGATGAAGCAGCGCGCATCCCAGCGTCCCAATCTGGGCGTGGATTTCACCGGATCGGATTTCCCGTCAGTTGCCGATGCACTCGGCGGTGTAGGCGTATGGGTCGATGATGCTGAAAGCCTGAAACATGAAGCAGCGGAAGCGCTGAACCGCGACTGTTTCACAGTCCTTGCCTGCCTCATCGGGCGCAAAAGCTACGATGGCAAGTTTTAGGAAACGAACTGCGGCATGTGTGGCGGATATGAACCCATCGCTGACATGTAGTCGGGATTGAAAATACTGAATTGATTTTAAACACGCCAGGTTGGCATGATCTTGCGCAGCTAGACTGCTAATGTTCCTTATTGCTTGTTTCTACTGTTTCAATTTCTCCTTTGGAACGCGGAACCAACAAAATAACAAGCATGCAGTAAACCAATACCATCTTGATTTTCTCATACCCAACAAAGCTCAAGTTCAGATATGAAAAAAGCAAGCTGGGAATGATCAGTAAAATGAGAAGAAGCGTTCTTTTAAATTTTCCCATTTTTTCTGATCGAAATACTATAATCGAAATGAATATAGGAAGTGCCATCGCCGCACTCCCACCCAATATATGTGCAATTAAAGGATTGAGATCAAAGTATGTCACGCCAATTATTTGGGCAAGGAACAAGACTGTAGCGCAAACAACCGTTACAATTATGAGCTTGATCATCTTTCTTTCACTACACGTTAGGTTTCAGTTTTCAAGATGAAACTGGTAAAATCGAAAGCGCGTATTAAAGACCGTGTGCAAGCCGCCCTAGGGTTTCCGGCGAGGGTATGTAGGTAGGATCTAATTCGACAACTTTATCCCCACGGCAGCCGCTCAGGCTGCCATGCGGATTTATATAAGATATTTTTATTTCATTGTTTCTTTCACGACCTTATCCAACAGCCCGTCCAACTCCTTGGCCATGGCCTTCAGGTCCGAACCGCCTTCTTCAAAATACGGGCGGAAGACTTCCGTTGGAATCTTGTATGTAATGTTCGAGCCACCACTCGGGCGCTCTGTCAGATAAATGCGCAGTGGTGCTTCGATGCCCGCTGCAATGCTTGCTTCCAGCATGCGCACTGCGAAGAAGTTGTTGTACACGCCAACGACCCGGTTACCCGGTATTGTGATGCCGCGCCCTTTTGCACCGGCTGATGCGCTGGCGGTTGTGATCTGCCGCAATCCGGTTGTCTTGATGGCAACTTTCAGCTTCGGAAAGAGCTCAGCATACGGGATGTCGGTTTCATGGGTGATCCAGCCGTCGCGTTTCAACGACTTTTCAGTTCCGGCAAATGCGCCGGACAATGCCATTCCCAATACGCCAAAAGCGAGCGCTGCGCTGATAAAAAATTTCTTCATGTCTATTCTCCAAATTTTCAGACTAAATTCCCAGCCTTCTCTTCATCATGACAGCAAAACAACTGCCTATGAAAGCCATCACGGCCCATGCCCATCCGTGGGCACTGCCCGAAACCAAACCGCCAAGATAGGCACCAATGTTGCAGCCATATGCAAGACGGGCTCCATATCCCATCAACAGGCCACCCAGGATCGCGGTACTTATTTCAACTCGCGAAAGGGTCCAAAGGGGCTTGAATTTTGCGGCCAGCCCGGCTGCAGCGAGCGCACCTGCAATGATTCCAAAATTCATCACTGACGTTGTGTCCCGGAAAACGCTGTTTTCAACCGCATTTGCCTTCCAGCCGTTCCAGAACTGCCAGTCCAGTACGTCAATGCCTATCAGATTTGCACCTTTTGCCCCCCAAAGCGCAAACGCCCAGGTCACTCCCCATGGCCTGCCAACAACAACAAGGGTGAGAATGCCAACAATCGCAAGCGCAATTGCACCCGCAAGTGGAGACCATGGCCCCTGAATAAAGGATTCCGTTTTGCGCGGCGCTTCGAGATCACCGTGTTGCCGTTTTTCGTACCAGACAGACAAAAGCGCGATGGCGCCCAATATGCAGGCCAGAACAAAGAAAGCGCCCATAGGCCCCAGATTGTTGATCATGCCATAGCTGAATCGGTCACCGATACCGAGCGTATTTTGAACCGGCTCGGGAAAGGCAATTGCATTCCACCAGGGAAGATGCGCGGTGCCGATTACCGAGCCGATGACAAAGAAAAGAAGCGTGATGCACATTCTGGTGGAACCACCACCCACAACGAAAAGTGTACCGGAACCGCAACCACCGCCGAACTGCATTCCAAACCCAAATACAAAGGACCCAACCAGCATGCCGACACTGACAGGCAGAACAAAGCCCCGAGCATCCGTATAGGCAATCAGCGGAAATGAAACCGCGCAGGTCAGGACAATAAGCAAAAACTGGTACCGCAGTCCCACGCCGCGACCTTCCGCAAAGATGCGGCGCCAAGCGGCGGTAAAACCAAACGAGGCATGATACAGGGCAAACCCGGCCAAGCCGCCTATAAGCACCGCCAGCGCCTGCTTTTGGCCCGCTACCATACTTGCAATCAGGACCAGGGCAGCCAATGCGAGCACGGCGCAAATAACCGGCCAGTTTTGGAATGGTCTCGGTGATGTTTCAGCAAGCGTGGTCATTGATTGTTACCGCAAGTCCAATCCGTTCAGCAAGCGTTCAGGGATGACTGGATATGTTTCCTACAAGTTGAAACGTCAAACAACTCAAGCCTGCAAGGCAGCAGTAAACTAACTGTGATCGAAGCCCATAGGCACATCACCGTTGTTTGATTGAACAGGAAAGGCTGTGACTTCTAAAGCGCATTGTTAATCGTCATATTCGCTCCAGATTTGGATAGGATTTGGTTTTCACTGCCGCACCGGAAACGCAAACCGGCTTTTAGTATTACAGGTTTCAGATAAAGTTATGCAAAACTCACAAGAAACAAGACTGCGCACGACCGTCACATACCGGATGAGACTTCTGTTCAGCTGCAGCTCCCAGACAAACAATCTGAGACTAACAGTGGATGGCAGGCATTTGAAACCGGAACAATCCGAAGCAATTAAAACGACTGGCTGATCAGTGACAAGAAATTGAAGCTGGACGGAAACCTATTTGGTGATTGCATTATTGAATATGGCGGCGCTGACTGATATCAGCCATTTTTGAAGGCTAAGTTAGCGGCATCGCAGCCACATAATATTAGATGATGTTGATACAGTGAACCAAAACCCCAACAATCTTTCCCTACCTGCCACAGCGCGGAAACGGGATCCGAGGCTCGACTTTTTCCGCGGCATCGGCATGTTCATCATTTTCATGGCGCACTTGCCTGGCAATTGGTTCACGCTTTACATTCCGGCCAGGTTCGGACTGTCCGATGCAACCGAAATATTCGTGTTTTGCTCCGGGATGGCTTCTGCAATCGCGTTTGGAAAAATTTTCTCTGATATGAGCTGGCTCATGGGTGCCATTCGGATCGTTCACCGGATGTGGCAGGTATACTGGGCACATATCGGACTGTTCTTTGCCACGCTGCTGTTGATGATCATACAGACAGACATCGCGGCAACCGGTGCACTGTGTGAATACAATGCTAAAAGATTCTGCACGACCGAAGGCAGCGAACCATGGAACTATATTGGCCGGCTAAACATCATCCACATCTTCCAGTCGACGAACGGTAGCGGAGACGTTGCGGGAACAACTGCAGCCCAGAACTTTGCGGGGATCATGACCCTGACATGGATACCGAACCTTTTTGACATTTTGCCTATGTATATTGTGGTTCTTGCGATGGTGCCCATAGTAATGGGCCTAAAGATGTTGACCAACAAATGGTTCGCAATGGGCCTTATCGTACTGGTGTGGCTTGCAGCTCAGGACTGGGTCGCATACCTGGCCGGTTTCGAACAGGGCATCAATCTTCCAGCTGAACCGTGGAGCAACCGAACCTGGTTCTTTAACCCGTTTGGCTGGCAATTGGTTTTCTTCACCGGGTTTGCATTCATGATGGGCTGGTTGCCCAAACCGCCAGTAAAGCTTTCACTGGTTTTGACGGCTGCCTTCATAGTGCTTTTCATCGTGCCGTTTTCATTCTGGGGCATTTACCGCGATGCCGACAACTTTATCCTTTCGCAGGAAGCAGCAAGAAGCCTGTTTGGTGTAGATAGTCTCGAAGCCCTCCTCCTTGATCATTCCCGTTTGAAACAGACGGGACTTGAACCGTTCACGATATTCCAGGTCGTGCGCGAAAATTACTGGGACTTCATGGAAAAAACCGACGTTGGCATCTTTCGCTATCTTCACTTCCTTTTCCTTGCCTATGTGTTCTGGTCTCTGGCCGGGGAAGGTGGCAAAAATCTCGATTTCCAGGGCGTAATCGGAAAGAACTTTGTGAAGGTGGTTCACAAGGTTGGTCAGCAATCGCTTGCTGTGTTCCTTGCCAGCATTGTTCTCTCCCGCTTTTGCGGTTTCATTCTCGATATAATCGGAAAGAGCTGGACCAAAATGTTCCTGGTCAACGGCGCTGGATTACTCGTCCTTATCGGCGTCGCCTATCTGGTTGCCTGGCTCAAGAAAACGCCGTGGAAACCAAAGGCAAACCCACCCGGATCACAGCCGGTTTCCGCAGCACGCGTCACCGGGATTTGAGACATCCCCGTTTCAGGGAACAAGCATTACCTTGCCGTTGTTTGCTCCTGAAAGAGCCTGGGGCAGTTTTTCATGAGCCTCTCTTAGGGTAATGACGTCAGCAACATCTGTCTTCCATTTTCCCGAAGCAAACATCTGTTGAACCCGCATACCAGCCTTTATCTGATCTTCCGCAGGCTTTTCCCTCATCCACTGGGACAGCCAGAAACCTTCAACACGCTTGTTCATGAAGATGAACTGCCCAGGTTCGTTGAGGACCGGACTATCAGCTGAAAGTTTGCCGTAGATAATCCAGCGGGCATGCCTGGGCATTGCGGCAAAGATATCCGAAGAAACCTGGTCCGCAACCGCGTCCAGAATTACGCGGGGCTTCTTTTCGTTTATCAGAGAATTGATATCATCATGAAAACTGTCCGATTTGCAGTTCAATACATGTGTCGATCCATATTCCTTTAGAGGTTCGATCTGTTCATCGCGTCTGACGGTGGAAATAACATCTACGCCATCTTCCTTGGCAAGACCCGCAATCAACTTACACAGCTGGCTGGCCGCTGCAGTCATGATGAAGCATTCATTACCGGCCGAAACCGCCTCATCATACATGGCGATTGCTGTCATCGGATTAACCAGCAAAGCTGAAGCATCCTCATCGCGAACTGCATCCATTACCGGAATACAGGTACGAATATCTGCGAGCGCATAGTCCGCCCATGCTCCGGAACCGGAAGCAAAAAAACCGACGCGCTTGCCCACGAGACCTTCTCCGCCCGCTCCTGCTTTGACGACCTCACCCACAGCCTCAAATCCGGCAGGAACGCCACTTCTCCTTGGCACGCCATATTCGCCCTTTATGAAATGGAGATCTGAAGGATTGATGCTGGACATGATGACCTTCACCAGCGCCTCGCCTTCGCCAGGTTCGGGAACATCCAGCTCCTTCTGCTCCAACCAGGTCTCCAGGCTGTCAATGTGCGGGCCGGTCATGGTACCGGAATACCCATCGTGCTTGCAGACTAATCCAAACATTTTTTCATTGGCCATGATTTTTCCTCTCAATTTGGAACAAGCACGATCTTGCCGCTTGCCTTCCGGTTATGAATATGTTCCAGCGCCGCAACAGCATCATCCAGCGCAAATTTCTTTTCCACATATGGTTTTATGGTGCCGGCCTGATACCAGCCAAAAAGTTCTTTCATGTTGTCGGCATAAGTCTGTGGCTCACGCTGGGTGAAAGCTCCCCAGAATACGCCGACCAGGCTTGATCCTTTTACCAAGGCCAGATTGATCGGAAATTTCGGGATATCGCCATCTGCAAAACCAATTACCAACAGGCGTCCACCCCAGTTGATTGCACGCGAGCACGCATGAAAGACATCTCCGCCAACCACTTCAAAAATTACGTCCGCACCGTTGCCATCAGTCGCTGCCTTTAAATCATCCTTGAGATTATCGTATCCCAGAGTGACATCGGCACCGTTTTCAGCACAGATTTCTCGTTTTGCTTCGGTCGAGGCAATTGCAGTTACTTTTGCGCCCATTGCCTTGCCGATCTGCACCGCGGCAAGACCGGTCAGACCGGATGCACCAGTTACCGCAAGTGTCTCACCGGGTTTAAGCTGCCCTCGCTGTTTGAGTGCATAATGTGCGGTCCCGTAACCACACATGAGGGCCGTTATGTCGGCTGCATCCGCATCAGCCGGTATCGGCATGACCACATTTTTATGTGCCTTCACCTTTTCACTGTATGCACCTACCGATGTAATTGCAGCGACCCTGTCACCGATTTGAAATCCGGATTCATCGCCAGCCTCTGTGATAGTACCCGCGAGTTCCATTCCCGGTACAAAAGGGGTCGGTGGCTTAACTTGATAAAGCCCCTGAACAAGCAACCCATCGGGGAAATTGACCCCAATTGCTTCCGCTTGAATAACCACTTCCTTCGGGCCGGGAACCGGATCGGGAATGTCCTTTACTTTCAGGTCTGCTATGGGACCGAATTCTTCACAGACAACTGCTTTCAAGACACTTTCTCCTGCGTGTATTTTTTGAGCTCAGCGCGGGCAACCTGACGCCGATGAACCGCATCAGGTCCATCAGCCAGGCGCAACGTTCTGACGTGAGTCCATGCCTGTGCAAGGTTGAAATCCTGGCTTATTCCCTGTGCACCGTGCATCTGAACCGCTTCATCGATCACCTTCAGCGCCATCAGCGGTGCCGAAACCTTGATAGCGCTGATCCAGGGCGCAGCTGCCCGCGCATCGCCCTGATCCATCATCCATGCGGCCTTAAGGCAAAGCAGACGATTTTTTTCAATCTCCATACGGCAATCGGCAATAATGTCGAAATTGGCACCCAACATGGCCAAGGGCTTGCCGAATGCGGTGCGCCTGACAGACCGTTGGCACATCAGTTCAAGTGCGCGTTCTGCTTGACCGATCGCCCGCATGCAATGATGAATACGGCCCGGTCCAAGACGGCCCTGTGAGATTTCAAACCCCCTGCCCTCTCCCAGCAGCAGATTGCTAGCTGGGACGCTGACATCCTTGAACTTGATGTGCATGTGCCCATGGGGCGCATCATCATGGCCGTAGACCTGCATCGGTCGCAGAATTTCAATGCCATCCGAATCTGCGGGGACAAGAATCTGACTGTGCTGCTGGTGCTTGGGCCGGTTTTCATCCGGCGTATGCACCATCACGATATAAACAGCGCACCGTGGGTCACCTGCACCCGATGACCACCACTTTTCACCATTCAGTACGTACGAGTCTCCGTCGCGGACACAGGCCAAGGAAATATTGGTGGCGTCAGAAGATGCCACGTCCGGCTCAGTCATCAGGTAGGCGGAGCGTATTTCACCTTCCAGAAGCGGCTTCAACCAGCGTTCCTTGTGTTCGTCAGTGCCATAACGCTCAAACACTTCCATGTTTCCGGTATCTGGCGCGTTACAGTTGAAAACTTCGGCAGCCAGATGGGATTTGCCCATTTCCTCGGCAAGATATGCATATTCTACAGTAGAAAGTCCGAAGCCTTTGTCTGAGTCTGTCAGCCAGAAGTTCCACAGACCCCGTTCTTTCGCCTTGGCTTTTAGGCCTTCGAGAATGTCCGTCTGTCGCTGGGTATACTCCCATCGGCTTCCTTTTTGCACTTCAGCCTGAAATTCTTCATCAAGCGGCTGTATCTCCTCCGAAATCATTTTCACGACCTGTTCATGGATCGGTCTGAGCTTCTCCGTCATGCCAAGGTCCATGCCGGTTGAACTGTTTGTAGCGAGCATTTCTATCTCCGGAAATTTTTCCCTTTACGCAAACGTCAAAATTTGAGCATTGTAAATCAACGCATGTCAATCATTTATACAGACATATGACGACTGTGGAGGAATTAAATGAGTATCCTTGAGGAACTCTTCTCTTTATCCGGCAAAAGTGCGCTGGTAACCGGTGCGGCAACCGGAATCGGACGGATGACAGCAACCGCACTCGTGCGCGCCGGATGTAATGTAATGATAGCATCGCGCAAACGCGACGCCTGCGAGGCCGTAGCTGCTGAACTTAACGAACTTGGCGGCGGAAAAGCAGAGGGTTTTGCCGGTGATGTCAGCACTGAAGAAGGCATTGCTGCACTGGTAGAAGAAGTAAAGTCACGAACCGACAAACTCCATATCCTCGTCAACAATGCCGGAACGACCTGGGGCGTGCCCCTGGAGGAGTTTCCTTATCAGGCATGGAGCAAGGTTCTCGATGTGAATGTGACAGGGCTTTTTCACCTTACTCAACAATTGCTGCCCCAGTTGGAAGCAGCCGCAACCGACGAGGACCCGGCCCGGGTAATCAATCTGGGATCGATTATGGGCACCTCGCCCATAGGAGATGGCGCCTACTCCTATTCAGCATCGAAAGCGGCCGTCCACCATATGACCAGGATCCTCGCAAAAGAGCTGGCTGCCAAAAGAATCACATTCAACGCATTTGCGCCGGGACCTTTCCAGAGCAAAATGACAGCATTCGCTACTGCAACGGACGAACAAGCAGCCAAAGTGGGTTCAGGTGTGCCGCTGGGACGCATCGGCTCACCGGAAGACATTGCAGGTGCCACCCTTTATTTGTGCGGGCGTGGTGGCGCGTATATCACAGGTGCAATTCTGCCACTTGATGGCGGTTTGCACGTCAGCCCAAGAAAAGAGCTTTTCGGAGGACAGGAATAACCAATGAGCAAGATGAAGATTGAAGATTTCATTTCACAAGCGGGAACGCTGACGCGAACTTCAGACTGGATCACAGTTGATCAGGAAACCATCAATATGTTTGCTGACGCAACACATGATCAACAGTTTATCCATGTTGATCAGGAAAAGGCGAAGCTGACCCCGTTCAAGGGAACGATCGCGCATGGATTTCTTTCGCTTTCGCTGCTCTCAGCCTTTGTGGAAAATTGCATGCCGCGAATTGAAGGGGCCGTGATGGGTGTGAATTACGGATTTGAGAAAATCCGCTTCCTTATGCCCGTACCTGCCGGTTCACGGCTCAGGGGCAATTTCAAGCTGGTGGAATGCACGGAGCGCAACCCCGGTGAATATCAGTCCAAATACGAGGTTTCAGTGGAAATCGAAAACATGGACAAACCGGCTTTGGTTGCTGAATGGCTAGCGCTTACATTTGTACAGAAGTAAGGAAAAATAAATGACAATTTCATTTGAAGGACAGGTGGCGATCGTCACCGGCGCAGGCAATGGTTTGGGCCGCAGCCATGCACTGGAATTGGGCCGTCGAGGAGCCAAAGTCGTAGTCAATGATTTTGGTGGCGCACGGGACGGAACCGGTGGCGAAATTGGTCCGGCTGAACTGGTAGCTCAGGAAATCATCGATGCGGGCGGCGAAGCGATGGCCAACGGTGCCAATGTCGCAAGCTACTCCGATTGTGAGAAGATGGTCGCGGATGCCGTATCGAAATGGGGGCGCGTTGATATTCTGATCAACAATGCCGGCATTCTGCGCGACAAATCCTTTGGCAAGATGGAAATGGAAAACTGGAACATGGTGATCGACGTTCACCTGAACGGCTCAGCCAATTGTTCAAGAGCAGTCTGGAACCAGATGAAGGAACAGAATTACGGTCGCATTCTCATGACCACATCAACGTCCGGCATCTACGGTAATTTCGGCCAGGCCAACTACGGCGCCGCGAAGCTCGGTCTGGTCGGCCTCATGAACACACTCTGCATTGAGGGCGCAAAAAACAACATACAGATCAATTGCATATCACCTACTGCTGCGACCAGGATGACAGAAGACATTCTCACCGGGGATATGCTTGAAAAACTTGATCCGGCATTTGTCACACCGGCAGCAGTATTTCTGGTATCAAAAGAAGCACCGAACCATTGTGTCATGTTCGCGGGCGCTGGCACGTATACGACCATGCAGATTTCTGAAGGTGCCGGCATGCACCTGAAAGAAGATGAACGCAACGCGGATGGTGTTGCTGCCAATTTTGCCGCGATTTCCGACATGTCCAGACAAGATGTGTTTCAATCGGGCACCGAGCACGTAGTAAAAGTCGTACAGATGGCGGAATAGCCGAGGAGACAATCATGAGATCAGCAGTCATTGTATCAACCGCGCGCACGCCCATCGGCAAGGCGTACCGAGGCGCGTTCAACGATACCCAGGCCCAGGAACTGGGTGGTCACGCAATCCATCACGCAGTCGAACGTGCCGGAGTAGACAAAGCCGAGATCGATGACGTGGTCATGGGTGCTGCAATTCAGCAAGGTTCCACTCACCTGAACACGGCGCGTCAGTGCGCATTGCGGGCCGGTCTGCCAGTAACCGTTGCAGGAATGACCGTAGATCGGCAGTGTTCCTCCGGCCTGATGGCGATTGCTACAGCTGCAAAACAGATTGTTGCAGACGGCATGACCGTTACTGTGGGAGGTGGCCTTGAATCGATTTCGCTTACACAGAACGACAAGATGAACCTATTCAAATTTAAGGATCCCTGGCTCGCTGAAAACATCCCTCAAACCTACATGTCCATGATCGAAACTGCGGAGATTGTTGCCGAGCGTTACAATGTCAGCCGGGAACAACAGGACGAGTATTCACTGGAAAGCCAGATGCGAACTGCAGCTGCCCAGAAAGCCGGAAAATTCGACGATGAAATTGTTCCATTGAAATCTGTAATGAAGGTTATGGACAAGGAAACAAAAGAGATTTCCGATGTCGAGGTTACGCTGGAAAAGGATGAGGGAAACCGTCCGAGCACTACCCTCGAAGGTTTGCAGTCGTTGCAACCGGTTTTCAAAGGCGGTCAGAAAATCACCGAAGGAAAGTACATCACAGCTGGTAATGCATCCCAACTTTCCGATGGTGCGTCAGCAGCGGTTCTGATGGAGGAAAAGGAAGCGGAAAAGCGAGGTCTTCAGCCACTTGGTATCTATAGGGGAATGGCCGTCGCCGGCTGCGATCCGGATGAAATGGGAATTGGTCCCGTGTTTGCCATACCCAAGTTGCTCAAGACACATGGTCTGTCGATTGAAGATATTGACCTTTGGGAACTAAACGAGGCTTTTGCAAGTCAATGCCTGTATTGCCGGGACCATCTCGGCATTGACCCGGAAAAATACAACGTAAACGGCGGATCAATTTCCATCGGACACCCTTACGGAATGACCGGAGCAAGAACAACCGGGCATGCCCTGATTGAAGGCAAGCGCCGAGGTGCCAAGTACGTCGTAGTCACCATGTGTATCGGCGGTGGCATGGGAGCAGCCGGTCTGTTTGAAGTCGCATAGCTACCGCGGCAGGTAAAGGGCGCAGACCTGGTGTGCGCCCTTCCCAGATCATCAGATTAAAGAGCTTCGACAACAGCCATGACGAGGTTGCCATCAACTTTGATTGGGGCATCTTCCTTTGCACCCAGCGAATATTCAAAGATGCCGGTTTTGTTCCCGCCTGCTTCAGCATGAATCATCAGCATGAGTTTCTCACCCGCGGCCACGGGGCCTGTAAGGATTGCTGTAACGTCATTGTTCTTGCCCTTTTTAAGTGGCGCATGACCAACAACCGGACCTGATTTCCCATTTTCCTTGATACGGTGTACGACCATCCAGCCGTTAACACCGGCGACAATCTTTTCTGCCGTTACAGTTCCCTTTGACATGTCCTGATCTTTGCCAATAACCTTCAGTTCCCCGGCCTGAGCAGCAACCGCAATTGTGGAAATAGCCAACGCTGCAATAACTTTTTTAAACATCATAGTTCTCCATAATCATGAGTCTAAGGTTTGATACCTTGAACTCAGTAACGGAGCTGGGTTGAAAAAAGTTGCACGAGCGCAAAATTATTTGGCGTACAATTTAATTTTCAGCATGGGAGTCTCCTGACTTTGTCACTGGAGACATCAAGGTCCGAACGTACCTTCTTTTTCGAACTCTCCCACTTCCTCGGCGGAATACCCGAGTTCTTCCAACAAGGCAAAATTGTCTTGCCCCTGAAGTGGTGGCTCCCGGAATGTACGTGTCGGAGAACCGTGAAACTTCACCGGATTGTTGATGGAAATATATTGCCCTTCTGTCGGGTGTTCCCGTTCTTCCAGAAACCCTGTTTCGCGCAATTGCGGGTCGGTGAGCACGCTGTCGAGCGAATGTACCCGCATGCAAGGAACATTCTTTTCACCAAGCACTTCCATCCACTCGTCGGTTGTCCGCTGAAGCGCAATTATTTCCATCTGCTTATAGAGGTCCGTTATGTTTTTGGTACGCTCCTTGTAAGTCGAATAGCGCGGATCATCGATCAGGTCCGGCATTCCGCCAAGCGTGAAGAAGTTGCGCCAATTGTCATTTGAATACGGCATTATCGCAATGTATCCGTCCTTTGTCCGATAAGGCTTGCGATTTGGATTGATCGACCGGGTATAAGCGATTGGTTCCTGCGGCGGTACGAATGCATGCCCGTAGAGGTTTTCAACCATCGTGAAGGACACCATGCACTCCATCATCGGCACTTCAATCATCTGGCCTTTACCGGTTCTTTCGCGATGAAGGAAACCCGCCAGCATGGCATAGGCTGCGTGAAGGCCGGTTGTCTTGTCCGCGACAAGACCGGGGAAATACCTCGGTTCTGTCGATCCGTCCTGCATCGGGATCATGAACGACGCTCCGGAGGCGGCCTGAACGAGATCATCATAGGCCTGTCGTCCGGCATAGTGTCCTCCGGATCCGTAACCCACCGCATGGCAGTAGACAATATCGGGCTTAAGTGCCTTTACGCTCTCATAGTCAAAACCGAGACGCTTCATGCCTGCTGCCCGTATGTTATGGACAAACCCATCTGATTCTCGGACCAGCCTATTTAGAATTTCCTTCGCGCCTGCAGTCTTAAGATCAAGCTTCATCGCGCGCTTGTTACGGTTGATCGTCAAATAGATCGGCCCCATACCTTCTGATACGTGCGGACCGGCATGGCGCATGATGTCCCCCTCGGGACTTTCGACCTTGATAATGTCTGCGCCAAGATCTCCCAGCAACTGCGTGCAATAGGGTCCCAGGACAACGGTTGTCAGGTCAAGAATTTTGTAGCCGGAAAGCGGCCCCGGTTTTTCGTCTTTGTTTTCCATCGCGCCTATATCAGTGAAAAAGAATGCCAGATCAACCGATCAACGAAGACATATCCTCCAAATCAAAATGATATGCTTTGCCAAACCCGCCGTTCAGCAGTGCCCGGCTGGCCAAAACGGGATAGAACCCGAAGTCTGCAAAATCGATGTACATCTTA
Source organism: Pseudomonadota bacterium (assembly GCA_039029255.1). GTDB lineage: Bacteria > Pseudomonadota > Alphaproteobacteria > Rhizobiales > Rhizobiaceae > JAALLB01. The sequence goes on from JBCCGN010000018.1 coordinate 54,699, forward strand.
GCCTTTGGGTGGATATCCACGAAAACGGTTCGAAACAAATCCCTGTTGTGATCTTCGTTTCCCATGCGTGCGGCACTGCCGATCAGCGTCATTCTTGGATGGGCAAGACCATCTCCCTTTCCAGGCTCTCCGAGCATGATTGAGCATGTACTGTCCTCAACAAGACACTTTGAATGAATTGATAAATCCGATCCTGAAAAGAACAGACCCGTATCACTCGACCAGGCTGCCGCCACGCGGCTTACCAGCGGAACATCGCTCTCTGGTTCCTTAACCGCCAAGGCCGCATATCTGGCTTCAGCCAGCAGTTTTCGCGCCAGCGAAATCGCTTCTTCGTCCACTCTGCGAACCGGATTGATTTTCTCAGCCACCAAGTCTCATTTCTTTATTCACTTCCTGATTTATCCTCTATATACAATCTGGAATTTCGATTGGAGGAGAAATATTCATGCTCGGACAAATGATGGAGCAGCAGCTGTTGATTTCCAGCATAATTGATCATGCTGCAAGATATCATGGCGACACCGAAGTTGTATCAGTTAATTCGGACGGAACCCAACATCGCACAAATTATGCCTCCATCCGTTCCCGTGCAAAGCAGATCGGCTCCACGCTGACCAAACGCGGTTATTCCAGATCAGACCGGATCGGAACGCTTGCATGGAACAATTACCGTCACTTTGAATTGTACTATGGCATCGCCGGAGCAGGATTCGTCTGCCATACCGTCAACCCGCGCCTTTTCCCGGAGGAACTGACCTACATCATCGGGCACGCGGAAGACAAAATCGTGTTCTTCGATTCGACTTTCCTCCCCCTGGTTGCCGGCATTCGTGATGGCCTTCCCAACGTGGAACACTGGATACTGATGGAAGCAAGGGATGAGAAAATTACTTCGGAAAATCCCTGGATTGGATTTTATGAGGAATTCCTCTCAGAAGGTGACGCCGATTTTGAATGGCCGGAATTTAACGAAAACGAAGCATCTTCTCTTTGCTACACATCCGGAACGACCGGGCATCCCAAAGGGGTCCTGTATTCCCATCGTTCCACATTGTTACATGCCATGATGTCGGCTACGCCGGATGTGATGGGGTTTTCTGCCCGTGACTGCCTGTTGCCGGTGGTGCCGATGTTCCATGTAAACGCCTGGGGCTCACCCTACGCAGCGGCTCTTGCCGGTTCAAAAATCGTGATGCCCGGGCCGAACCTCGATGGTAAAAGCCTGGCGATGCTCTTCAATGATGAGAAAGTCACGA
>JBCCGN010000019.1:0-55573 GCA_039029255.1 Pseudomonadota bacterium
CCCGGACCTGCTTGATCAAAGTGGTGTATGCCGGGCGGGAATTGAGAGCCTCGCTGAAAATATTTCTGACGGAGTTGTTGCACCTGCATTCTGGTATGCGGTTTTCGGATTGCCGGGGATAATCGTATACAAAATGATCAATACGGCCGACTCCATGATTGCCTATAAAAATCGGAAATATCTCTGGTTTGGTCGGACAACCGCCCAGATTGATGATTTGGCGAACTGGCTGCCTGCACGCTTTTCTGCGGTTTTAATATCGATTGGGGCCAGGATGTACAAAGGCGCGGAAGCATTCAAATATTCCCTGATTTGCGCCCTTCGGGATTCCGGTTTGCATCGCTCTCCCAATGCCGGATGGCCGGAAGCGGCAATGGCAGGTGGTCTTGGAGTGGCTCTCGGAGGCCCGCGTGAATATGCTGAAGAGGTGGTTTCACAAGCCTATCTAAATGCTGCTGGAGAAAACACATTGGGCGCAGAGCATATCGATGAAGCACTTGAGCTCTTTATTCTGGCGTGTTTTGCACTTTGGGCTGTGGTTTTGGTGTTGATAATTTTGTTCTAGGTGCCTGTACCGTCATCCGGTGGCAGTATGCGCATCGGTTCCGCGTAGGGTGGCATTGCATCAAAAACCTCTCGGAACGTCTTGTTTTCCCATGCCATTTGCGTGGCGCGGATGACCCCAGCATGGCAAACGATTGCCGTATCCATGTCCGCTTCCTGCAACGCTTCCAGAACACGGGTCTGGACTTCGGCAAAACTCTCTCCACCGGGTGTTCTGTTGTTGAACGGATCTTTGAACCACTCGGATGATTTTTCCCGGTCGATGTCTTTCCAGAGCATCCCTTCAAATTCCCCCATGTGCATTTCCCAAAGGCGCTCATCGTAAGTGATTTCAACCTGATCGCGTTCCGCAATCGACATTGCGAGCTTGCGGCAACGAAGTGCAGGGCTCGCCATGACGCGCGCAATGCGGGGTGTCAGCTTCACCGCATTTGCGATCTGCTCGTGTCCGATGGTTGCGATGTCGAGATCTGTTTGACCATAGCAGGTTCCCGGTTCAACATCGGGGGTTGGGTGGCGGAGAAATATCATGACCAGAATCCGGCAAGGGTAATAAGGATTGTGATTTCGGCAACCTGTTGCATTGCTCCTAGACCATCGCCGGTATAACCGCCGAGGCGGTACTCAAGGTACTTGAGCATCAACCAGGCAGACAGAAATCCGACTGCCGACGCGATAACGCCGAAATTCCATCCAAGCAAGAGTGCAATTACTGCCGAAATCAACAAAGTTGCGTAAAACTCTTTCTCAATGATATCTCCCTGTGCCATTCCGCCTAAGCCGTCAATCCGCGCATATTGAGAAAACCGCATGGCCAGCGGAATTGTGCTTCGCGAGGCGGAGTGGGCAATGAGCAGTGCGAGGAAACCGGACAGGGGACTTAGTGCGGAAATTGCCGTCCAGCGCAATCCGATGCTCAGAATTAGGGCAACTGCTCCATAAGCCCCAATACGGCTGTCGCGCATGATCTCCAGAGCTTTTTCCCGGTTTGATGTTGCGCCCAGGCCATCTGCACAGTCAGCGAGACCATCTTCGTGCAATGCACCTGTCACAATCAATCCGGTTGCAACGGCCAGACCTGCAGAAACCAACGCTGGCAATAACAGGCTGGATGCAAAGTACACAGTTCCCGCAAGGATGCCGATTATCAAACCCACCATCGGAAAAAAGATGATTGCTTTGTTTAGACCTTGATCGTGTTCGATCCTGCTTCCCAGAGCATGCGGCAAGGGAAATCTTGTAAAGAATGTCAGGACAAACAAAAAACTTGAAAGAGGGTTCGACATCAGTGACTATCCATCCTTGCCGGAAACTCCGGCACTTTCAAACGTCGCCATTTCGTTGAGCATTGCGCATGCGCTTCGCAAAAGGGGAACTGCCAGCAGTGCTCCGGAACCCTCCCCAAGCCTCAACTGCAGATCAAGCAATGGTCGTACCTTCAGTGCATCAAGGATGACGCGGTGACCGGGCTCATGGGACCGGTGGGCGAAAATAACATTGCGGCCGAGTTCGGGATGCATGCGTAGTGCTGCAAGTGCGGCTGCACTTGCAATGAAACCATCGACCAGAACAACTGCCCTGTTTTCGGCGGCGCCCAGCAACGCACCTGCCATCATGACCATTTCCAGACCTCCGAATGCAGCAAGGGCATCCTCAGGCTGTAACCTGCCTGGCCGCCGCTCCGCGGTCCGTTTCAGAATTTGTAACTTCCTGCCGACTCCATCTGTATCCAGACCGGCACCTGGGCCGGTAAGCGTTTCCAAAGAGATCCCTTCTATCGCATGTGTAATAAGTGCCGCCGAGGACGTGTTTCCAATGCCCATCTCGCCCAGCGCTATGATTCGGCATCCTCCATTTGTGGATTTTTTTGCAAGGGTTTTCCCGTACTCCATCGCTGCGGTGACTTCTTCAGCGGTCAAAGCGTCTTCCTTAAGCGCATTGCGTGTCCCTTTTCTGATGCCTGCCTTCAAGAGGGAAGGGTGTTCAGAAAGGTCACCTGATACACCGGCATCCACAACAGTAATTTCGCAATCATTTGCCTTAGCAAAGACGTTGGCTGCGGCACCACCGGACAGAAAGTTGAGCACCATTTGGGCGGTAACCTCGCTGGGCCAAGCCGAGACGCCTTCTTCTACCAGTCCATGGTCCCCGGCGAACAATAACAGTCGGACCGGATCTGCGGTCGGGCTGTCGGTCTCCTGAGCGATTGCCATCTGCAACGCAATTTCCTCAATTCTTCCGAGGGAACCGGGAGGCTTAGTTTTATTGTCTATCGCCTGCTGGACACGGGCTTTCCGATCATTGTCCTGATTAACGTCAATCATGTCTGGTGCCTTGCAAATTTCAATCTGACCAATAGTGAAAGCTGTGTGCTTCTGCCATAGGTCATTTCACAAAACCAGCAGAATGCTAAAGTCACCAAGCTTATAAAAGGTTTCAGCCGTTTGAACATGTTCTCCAGTCTGCTTATTCGTGTTGCGCCGGTCATCTTCGTCCTGCTTTGGGCTACCGGTTATGTGGGCGCCAAATACAGTACGGCGGATGCCGAGCCTTTCACGTTTCTGGCTATCCGGTTTGCGTTCACATTTGCGATATTGTTTCCCTTTGTCATTTTGGTATTGAAGCCTGCCAATGTGGATCGGGCGCAAGTAATGCACTCTGTACTGATTGGCTGTCTTATGCAGGCTCTATATCTGGGCGGCATATTTTATGCGGTGGACAGGGGCATGGCAGCAGGGATTTCGGCTTTGGTTGTAGCGCTTCAGCCGTTTTTCACGGCAGTTTTGGCGATGATCTTCATTGGTGAGCGGCTGTCATTCCTGAAAGTCGCCTTTTTCTGCAGTGCGTTGTGTGGGGTCATGCTGGTCCTGTTCCCGGATTTCGATTTCGCTAAAGCCATTCCCGGCATCACGGTTGAAACAATGACCGCGGCCCTTGTCGGCACGATTGCGATCAGCATTGGTGCTGTTTATCAGAAACGTTGTGTGAAGAGTCTCAATCTCTGGGTTTCGACAACTGCACAGTTTGCCGGCGCAGCGGTTTTCACCGGTCTATGTGCAGTGCTTTTTGAGAACATGGACATCACCTGGAGCAGGCAGGTAGTGCTCTCACTAGCCTGGCTGATATTTGTGTTGTCGATCGGAGCCGTCGGGCTGCTTATGTATCTTATCCGCCAGGGAAACACTTCGTCCGTGGCATCTTTGTTTTTCCTGGTTCCAGTCGTTGCAATGTTCATGTCCTGGGTGCTGTTTGATGAGCAACTCGTTGCAATGCAATTTGTGGGGAGTGCAATTGTGGTCGCAAGTGTGGCGCTCGCGACCCGTATCGAGTGACCGTATTTACCCTGATACCCGAAGGTTAGAAATCTGCTTTGCGATATCACCCAGGGCCGATCTCAATTCATCTCCACCCACATCATGGTAGAAAGTGGTATTGGGAATGATTTCGCGGTTCTCGCGGATTCCGGAGCCGGCACAGGCCTCAAGCAGTTGGCGAACGCCACCGCTGCTCGGAACGCTGAAGGCAATGGTATAGATTGAAACGCCGGAATTCTTGACGTTGTTGCAGGCCTGAAGCGTATGTGCATTCATAATTGCTTCAAAATCACCGGAGCTTTCTGGTGTAAGATCAAACAGGGTGCTTTCGTAGATTGTACCATCAAGCTCGTCCAGACCCTCTATCCAGCGGTTATGGGTTGGCTCTCCGCTGAAAATACTTGTGTTTGCCGGACGGGCATAACCCCAGGCTCCATAGGCCGTATTGTTCGGTGTTGAATCGCCATCTGAGGAGTAAAAGTTGTTACCGTCCGTCAGCAGTATAATGAACTTCAGGTTATGTCTGTCGTCATATTCCCGACCGCCGACAAAAGGTTCTCCAGGGCTGAGGGTTCTCCAGCCCCATGTCAATCCTTGCTGAATGTTTGTTGTGCCATCCGCAGTCATCTGGTTGATGTTCGCCTGTACGACAGCCCTGTCATCCGTCAATTCGGTTATTGCCTGAGTGGTACATCCGTCATTGGGTCCATGGTACTGGTTCAAGGATCCGCGATATTGTGCATTGCGTTGATATTTGAAAACCCAGTCGGTTCGCTCAATCTGACGTGTCGAACCAAACACATTCCGTGCAGGATTGCCATGCGGAAGGCCGGGTTGGGTCTGGTGTGTGTGCAACTGATCGCGGTCATTTGGATAAGGGACCGGGTCGTTCTGATCATAGTCCTGAAAATCATACAGATAATTGTTTCGGTAAACGTCATCGTCTCCGTCATGATCCGAATTGGGTGAAACCGGAAACAGCTGATCAAAGTTGGCGAGCTGTTCGGGATACCTGTGATCCGGTTCGTCTGGTGCAAAGTAGGGGACAAACAGCGCTGATGTACCGTCACCCTGGCCATCGCCATCCGCATCTACAGAGTCCCTTACTGCGCGGTAGAACTGATTTGTATTGGCGACAGTGTCCATAATATTGTGGGGCCAGGGACGCATTTCGACACATCCGCCCCATTGTTCTCCCACCATTTCGAAAACATCATGTCGTGTCCGCCATTGCCAACTGCCGTTCACGCGCTCCTGAAAGGAACGGATGAGACCGTCAGTTGTTCTGGTGCGCGTCTGATTATTTGTGCGGTAGGTGTTTACCCAGTCGAAGTTTTCGTGATGAACCGGAGACCAGCCTTTGCGATCCATCCAGCTCTCGTTCTGATTGTTGGTCCCGATGTTGACGGTTCCGGCAAACGGAACGAGCGAAAACTGAACGGGTGTCGGGAGGGTCGTCAACTGTGCGGAGTTGAAAATCGTGTCAACGAGGGCATTTGCCTCCGTTATCAGTGTATCAATTCTGCTTCCGCCCATCGAACCTGAATTGTCCAGAACCAGGGCAACTTCCACGGTGCGGTTTCCGAGGGAAATTTGCGAACAGATTCTCTCTTCCAGCTTGTCGACACCGATGAATGCACCGAACAGCGTCTGATAATCGATGTCTGCGCATATGTTCACACGATCAGGTGTGGGAGGGACAACATTCGCGTTGCCGCGGACGAGGGTGAAACTGAACTCATAAGACTCAGGCTTCACCTTGTCGGACAGATTAGTGCGGAAGAAATTTTCGCTGTAGGTTTCGAGCGCTGCCTCATCATCTTCGCCGTTTGCCACTTCCCGTCCGCTTGCCAGACCGGCGGAATCAAGAGATATCTGGATGTCGTTTCTCAGATTTATGAAGTTGGTGTAATCCACCGCCGCACCGACGGAACCCATCAGTGGGATCATCATAAGTCCGCCTGTAAGAGCGATATTTGCGCTGCTGTCAGTGAGAAAGGATTTAAGGCTTCTAAGCATTTGGACTTCCATGCGAAAGTTGCATTCCAACTTGTTTCCAGACCTTAACCAAACCGGATGAACTAACTCCTAAAACGGAAGCTCTAATTTTAGATAAATGGTAAATGCCCGGTTAAACTGCCCATTCGCAAAGACAGTTGCGAATGAAAAACCACCCGGGAATTTGCGTTCCCGGGTGGTTGGACTTTGTTATCCGCTAACGTGAAGGTTAGCGATTTGACGTGCAATTGATTCAAAGGCTGTTTTCAATTGGTCGCCCTGAACATCATGGTAGAAGTTGGCGGTGGTCATCACCGGCTGTCCTTCAAGGATGCCTGAACCGGAACATGCTTCGAGCAACTGGCGTACACCGCCAGAAGAAGGCACGTTGAACGCAACCGTAAAGATCGAAACACCAGCGTTTTTGATGTTGTTGCATGCCTGCAGCGTATGCGCATTCATGATCTTCTCGAAGTCATTGCTGTCATCGGGATCGGTAGGGAACGCAACGCCCTGGTAGATTGTACCGGCGAGCTGCTCATCCAAACCGTCAAGCCAACGGTTGTGTGTTTCTTCTCCGTTGAGAGCGTTCGGTAGAACGTTGTCCTGGCGAGCGTAGCCCCATGCACCGTAGGCGGTTCTGTTCGGCGTCGCGTCACCGTCACTAGAGTAGAAGTTGTTACCATCTGACAGTAGAACGATGAACTTCATGTTGAACCGGTCATCATATGCACGGCCGCCGGCAAATGGCTCTGTCGGGCTCAAGACTCTCCAACCCCAGGTCAAACCCTGCTGGATGTTTGTTGTGCCTGTTGCCTGCATGGCTCGCAGCTCAGCTTTGACCTGCTCCCTGTCAGTAGACAGCTCTGTCATCGGGCGTACAGTACATCCGTCGTTCGGACCATGGTAGTTGCTCAAACCGCCGCGGTACTGCTGGTTCCGCTGATATTTGAACAGCCAGTTTGTCCGGTTGATCTGGGAATTTGAACCACGTTGCGGCTGGTTGTTAGCACCTTCAGGTGAAATGCGTGCCTGGTTTTCATGGCTAGGGTTAAAATCAGTATAAAGCTGGATCCGCTGACTTGGACTGCTAGGGTTGTAATCCTGGAAGTCATACAGATAGTTGTTTCTGTAATAGTCATCGTCGCCATCGTGATCCGTTCCCGGTGCGATGTTGAGATCTGTGAAGTTCGCAGGCCTCTCAGCGAAGTTGTGATCAGGTTCGTCCGGCGCAAAATACGGGACAAACAAGGCTGATGTGCCATCGCCTACGCCATCACCGTCCGCATCAACCGAATCCCTGACACGTCTGTACCCACGGTTTGTGAGCGCGAATGTGTCCATGACATTGTGAGGCCAAGGGCGCATCTCAACGCATCCAGCCCATTCAGTACCCAGCATTTCGAACACATCGTGACGTGTTTTCCATCTCCAACTGCCATCTATCCGCTCCTGAAAGCCGAAATTGAATCCCTGGGTTCTGCGAACCCTCGTCTGGTTATTGGAACGATAGGTGTTTTCCCAGTCGAAATTCTCGTGATGAACGGGTGACCAACCTCTTCTGTCCATCCAGTTTCTGTCACGGTTACCGGTGCCGATGTTTACCGTGCCAGCAAATGGTACAACGGAAAACCGGACCGGATCCGGAATTGTCGAAAGCTGCGAAGCATTGAAAACGGTATCAACCAGCGCCTGTGATTCTGTTTTTAGCGTCGAAAGACGGCTGCCGCCCATTGAGCCCGAGTTGTCAAGCACCAGAGCGATCTCAACCGTACGGTTACCGATCGTTACCTCGGATACCAGAGTTTCCTCCATGGTATCGACACCGAGCATTCCTCCGAACAGTGTCGGATAGTCCATATCGACCGTGATTCTCGCACGATCCGGAACTGGAGGTTCAACGTTTGACTGCCCGGGCAGGATTTCGAGATCGAAAGCTTACATATCCGGAGTAGCGGCGGTTCCAATATTCGCCTTGAAGAAATTCAGAGCATAGGCTTCAAGCTGTTGCTCACTGATTTCTTGGTCCACAAGCGCTTGTGCCACGGCAAGGTTGGCGGCATCTGCTGAATTGATCATGTCCGTACGCAAATTCGTGTAGCGCGTATAGTCTATGGTGGCGGTTACCGCAGCCATAATCGGAATTATGGTTATCGCGGTTGTCATGGCAACGTTGCCGCTCGAGTTCTTCAGAAATGTTTTGATGCGTTTCAACATTGCACTTGCTCTCATCTCTCTATAAGTGTTCTTCGCTTTTTCGATTGATATCAGTTCGCAATAAAAATTAGCCTAACCAATACCTTAAAGATTGCTGTTGGTTGTTAATCTCCCGGTAACCCCGTTTGAGGGTTCCCGTGTCCGGTTATCCTTGAATTGTTTTTTCCAGAAGGTGGATGTTGCCCTGAATTTCTTCCAGTGAAGGATCAATGTCCTGAGCACGGGAGAAATATTGTCTTGCCCTGCTGTAGTCGCCACGCAGCAGGTGGGAGTATCCAATGTTGTTGTACACGCGGGCATCGTTCTTTTTCAGCTCCACCAGCTGTTCATAAGCACGGTCAGCGAATTCAAAGCGGCCGAGTTGGTCAAGCGAAGCTGCGAGGCCCAACCAAGCGCCTGCATTGTCCGAGCGAACCTCTACTGCTTTTCGGAAGTTTTCTTCTGCCAGACCGTAATTCTGATTTTTGAAATGTTCCTTGCCTGCTGTAAGCAAAGCCTTTGAAGAATCACCTTTAAGCGAAACATGGTCGGACTTCGGCAAGCGAAGGTTGCCGCGTTCGACTTCGCCGTGCACGGTGCGTCCCGGTGCAATTCCTGAATCCCTGTGATCAACTACCGAGGTATGTGCAGTGATGTTTGTTGCGCTACAACCGGCAAGCCCTGCGCATAACATGGCGATTGCCACTGCCGTATTAAGACGATTTTTCATTGTGTCTCCCCGAGAGATTATTGTTATTTTTATTGGGGAGACCCTACAGCGAAACCGTTAAAACAAGGCTCACCGAATTGGTTAAATTTTTCAGCACTCTAAAGAGATTGTTTACCGTCTCTGGAAGGAGATTGATCGAGATAATCAGTTCCAGCGAACTATGGTCGGTATGACTGCGATTCCAATCACGATCGGCAGAATGAAAACGGTAACCGGTACCGACATTTTCGCGGGCAGGGCATAGGCTTTTTCTTCTGCTTTCATCATGCGCTTGTGACGCATCTCATCTGAATAAACCCGAAGTGCATCCGAAACACTCGTACCAAGTTCCTTTGCCTGCTGAACCATTGTGGCAAAGCCCTTTACTTCGTCAAGCCTCAACCTTTCGCCGAATGCGCGCAGAGCCTGGTCAATCGGCCGGCCAGCACGAATTTCAACCGCTGCCATGTTTAGTTGCATGGAGAGGTTCGGATAGATTGACTTTATTTCCAGAGCAATCCTTTCGATGGATGCCTCCATTGTGAGACCTGCTTCCGCTGAAACGACCATCAAATCAAGTATATCAGGAAAACCCTGGCGGTTCGAAAGTTCCGCTGCCGAAATTTTTCGGCTTAAGAGAAAATTGGGCAGAAAGTATCCGGCGGCAGCCAGACCTACGATGATGCCCATTTTAAAACCTGCGCTCTGTTGTGCATAAATTGAAAGGATCAGAACGAACCCCAACAGGGCAAAGCCAATAGCAACAGCAAAACGCGCGGCGATAAAGTAGCCGACTGCTCCCGGATTCATGTAGCCGGCCTGAATCAACATCATACGCAGTTTCTTGATGGAGTTGGGGTCAGATGTCGTGTAGAAATCGTTCGCTTTTTCGGCGACTTTTTTCGTGATTTGTTTCTTCTGCTTCTTTTCTCCGGAAGTTTTTGCAGCCGGTTCCTCAAGGATTCCCTTCGCAGGTTCAGCGGTCAGTCGCTTTTTAACTTCTGAGCGCGATTTACCTTCCGAGAAAAACTGATAGGCAAAATAGGCGAGGGCAAAGATTATCAGCCCACCTATGCTGCTGAGCATCAAAATTGGATCAAAGGCGTTTAGTAGTGCTTCCATAACTCAGAACTTGAATGAGACCATTTTTAGAATTAACAGGTTGCCAATTACGAGCCAGGTTCCAAAACCTGCGAACAGTTTCCATGTCAGCGGTTCTGACCAGACCTCTCCGTAATAATGCGGGATCAGCACCTGCAGTGCGATAAACAGCAAAACCGGCATCGCTGTCAGGAACATTGCCGACATTCGACCCTCAGCCGAGATAGCCTTGATCTTGCGCTTCATTTTCATGCGTTCGCGGATGACTTCGGACAGCCCTTCAAGGATTTCCCGAAGGTTGCCGCCGGTTGTTGCCTGGATTGAAACCGAGGAAATCAACAGGGGCAGATCAGGCAGATTGACCCTGTCATACATGCCGTTGAGAGCGGTCACCAAATCAGAGCCATATGTTACCTCATCGGAAACAATGCCGAACTCCGTTCCGATAGGATCCGGCATTTCGCGGGCAACCATCGAGATGGCAACCGGGACCGGGTGTCCGGCTTTGAGGCTTCGTGTAATGAGGTCTATTGCCTCTGGAAGCTGACTTGCGAATACTGCAGTCTTTTTGTTCGCTTTTCTACGAAGCCAGAAGTAGGGCAGAACAAAAGCCAGCAGCGGGAACATGATCAGTGTGGTGTTTAGGGATTTCCAGTAAACGGCGACTGCTGCGAGACTGCAGATGACATATATGAAATAGTAAAGTGCAAGTTTGCCCAAACCGCTTGTGATGCCAGCCTGGACTATAAGCGAGTTCAGGCGTTTCAGGGGCAGTACAAGTTTGCCGTCTTCATCAAGCCCGCGTTCCTTGCGAAGTTGTATCAAAATGTGCTTCTGGCTGACTTTGTCTTTTTCACTTTCCGCATTCATTCGGCGGTTGATGCGTTTCTTGCCATCGCTGTTCGGCGAAAAAACCATATACCCCAGTTCAACCACGACCACCGCAAAGAAAACGGATGCGAGGAGCATCGCGTGAATCGGGGTGAATCCGTTTTGAAAGAATGCGCTCATGACAGCTCAACGCCAGGCTCAAAATAATCGCCGGGCAGTTCAACGCCCATGGACTGCAATTCCTCCAGGAAACGCGGGCGGACACCCGTTGCCTCGAAGTGGCCGAGAATTTTGCCTTCTTCGGTCAGACCAGTTCTTTTGAAACGGAAGATTTCCTGCATTTGGATGATATCACCTTCCATTCCGGTGATTTCGGATATGCTGGTCGTTTTGCGTTGCCCGTCTGACAAGCGTGTCAGCTGGATAATCAGATGTACTGCACCGGCGATCTGACTTCTGATTGATTGTACCGTCATTGGCATGCCGGTCATGCCAAGCATCTGTTCAAGTCGGGAGATGGCGTCACGGCACGTATTCGAGTGAATGGTCGCCATCGACCCCTCGTGGCCGGTGTTCATTGCCTGGAGCATGTCAAAACATTCTTCACCGCGCACCTCACCGAGGATCACCCGGTCCGGCCGCATCCGCAGGGCGTTTTTCACCAGATCGCGCTGCTTGATTTCACCAGAACCTTCGTTATTGGCCGGGCGTGTTTCCATGCGACCAACGTGAGGAATTTGGAGATTAAGTTCAGCGGCATCCTCAATCGTCAAAACACGTTCTGACGGATTGATGTATGCTGACAGCGCGTTCAACATGGTGGTTTTACCAGTGCCGGTACCGCCGGAGATAATGGTAGTCTTCCGCGCGTTGACGGCTTTGCGCATGGTTTCTGCCATCTGAGGAGCAATCGCTTTGAACTCTTCAAGCTTTTCGAGGGTGAGCTTGTCTTCCTTGAATTTACGGATTGAGACCAATGGTCCGTCAATTGAAATTGGCCGAATTGCTGCGTTAAAGCGCGAACCATCGGGCATGCGTGCATCACACATCGGATTGGATTCATCGATGCGGCGCCCGACATTCGCAACGATCTTCTGAATGATCCTGACAAGATGGGCTTCATCCTTGAAAGGGATTGTGATCGGCTGAAGTACACCCTTGATTTCAGCAAAACAGTTGTTCGGTCCGTTGATCAGAATGTCGCTTATGTCCTCGTTCCGCATCAGCGGTTCCAACGGACCAAGGCCGGTCAGTTCATCAACCAGTGTGCCGACGAACTGCTCGAGTTCAGCATTGTTCAAAGCAAGGCGCTCGCGGCTTACATATTCTGAAACGAACTTGTGAATTTCGCGAACCAGTTCATCGCGGGGTAATTCCTCAAGGGCTACCAGATTGAATTCTTCCAGCATCTGGCGATGCAGCTTTACCTTGGCTTCAAGAATCCTCTGGCGAGAAGGACTGATTTCGCCGCCCTCGATTTCATGGACCGAGATTGGCTTCTTATTCTTCACAGACTCCGGAATGGAAGCAGGGGACAGGGAAGGAGCCTCATGCTCTTCAGGCGCATCTGAACTGGCGGCTGGAGGATTGGCGAACTCGATATCTTCGTCGAAGGACTGTAAAGCGGAAAAACGGTTTTTCATTTGATATTCCTCAACCGGCTTTGCGCTTTAGAAGCTTGCGTCCTGCTGCGAACAGGCTGCCTTTCTTTTGTTTTTCGGCGTCTTCTTCAATTTCACCGGCAAGCACAATCTCACCCAGTGCTTTGGTGACATTGTTTCCCTGTTCAATTTCAGTGAGTGTGACTCCACGGTCCACTGCATCGCGCACAAGACGGTAATTGTTTGGAACACCGCCGGCAAAATAATCCGCCAGTGCGGACTCAACATCAGAAGCATTGAGACCTGCAGCATTGTTCCTGAAATCCATCCGGTTCACGATCACACGCGGTTCTGATTGTTTGCCAAGACGTTCTTCGATCGCTTTCACCAGCCGATGGGAATGACGAATGGATGGGACTGTCATGTCGGCAACGACAAACACCTTGTCAGATCCGGTAAGAACGGTCTCTGTCCAGGGAAACCAGGTCCTTGGAAGGTCAATGACGACATTGTCGAAATACGCAGAAACAAGATCGAGCAACCGAACCACCAGAGCGCCCTTGAACGACCGCATTTCAGTGGGTTGATTGGGCGCGCATATCACAGACAGACCGCTGTCGTGACGCGAAAGCATCACATCAAGCAATTGGCGATCGAGGCGCTCCGGCGCGTTCTCGATTTCGGAAATGTCAAACCTTGGTTCAAGATCGAGATATTCGGCGCATGCACCATGCTGAAAGTTGAGATCGACGATACAGGTTGTCCGCCCGATTTTCTGTCCGTGATTGTTCAGGATTGAAGCGGATTCGATTGCCATCGAAGTCGTGCCAACACCTCCTGAAGCCGGAACAAAGGAAAGGAACTGCGGTTCTACCTGTGTTTCCTGCGTGTTGATTTTCATGGCGTTGTTGCAAGAGCGAACAAGATCAGAAGTCTGAACCGGCTTCACGAGGAAATCGGCAACCTTCAACTGGATCAGTATTCTGGCAGCAGCCGGGCTGAAATTGGCCGAAATCACGATGATCGCTGTGGAATTACCGATCATACGTTTGATTTTCTGAAGGTTTTCGAAGTCTTCGACTTTCGACGCGTCAATATCGACGATCAACGCTTCTGCCTCAATGTCGCGAATGTCATTAAGCAGATCGACAATCGGCTTTTGAATAATGTCGAGTTGCTGCTCCGAAGTATTCGGAATGGCACCTTTTGCCAGTGCCACCAACTCGTTATCCGTTGATGCCAATACCAGCTTGCCGCTGTTCTTGTTTTCCTCGTCCTTGGCCATCTTTTCCCAATTCCCCGTTTATGTCGCTATTCGTTGGTTTCAGAAGTTGGCAGGGTCGGGAGAACAAGTGTTTCCTGTCCCTTTTCTGAATCTGCTTTGTTTGCGTCTTTGTAACGTTTAACAGCGTCGCCCAACCGTTTGCCGTCACCCTCGATGTGATTGTTGTAAGCGTTTGGATTCCAAGGATCGACAACCAGTTTTGCTTCGTTTGCCGCAAGGTGATTCCCGGCGTGAGTCGTCACACCATCATGGCGTTCCAGATATTGCTGACATCCGGATAGTGACAGTGCTGAAAAGACAGATGCGAACGTAATTTTATTTATGTTTTTCATGATCTTAATCCAAATCTATAACATGGCCGGATTTCAGTGCCCCATTCCGTGCATCGGCTAGTTTGCGAAGATGCGCGCGACTTACCTCGAGATCACCGTTAACAAACAGGTCAACATCGTTCGCTGCGACGGTTGCATCTAAAGGTGTTGCCGGTTCTTCACCTGGCACCAAGGGTTTGACCAGGCGAGGGGTCACTACGATTACCAGATCTGTTTCATCGCGCTGATAGGCCGAACTACGGAAAAGCGCACCGATAACCGGGATGTCACCCAGCCAGGGAACCTGCCGCTTGTTTACGTTTGTGTTTGACTGCAACAAGCCGCCCAGCACGAAACTTTGTCCATCCCTGATTTCAAGCGTTGTTTCAGCGCGTCGAACAACAATCGCTGGAATTAGTCCGCCATTTCCGAAATTTACCGCATTTGTAAAATCGATTTGGCTGACCTCCGGTGCCAGTTTCAGGTTAATCAACCCGTTGTCCAAAACCGTGGGGGTGAACTTGAGGCCTACACCGAATTCCTTGAACTCAATTTCAAACCCGTCGTCCCCATTCGAAACTGGAATCGGGAACTCGCCCCCTGCAAGAAAGCTTGCTGTGTCACCGGAGAGGGCGACCAGGTTTGGTTCCGCCAATCTGCGTGCCAACCCGCGCTCTTCAAGCGCCTGAATGGCGATATCAATGTTGGTTCCGTCTTTGACAATGCTTGTGAGAAACTGCCCAAACGGAACCGAGCCGGAGATAAGGTTTCCGAGTATCAACGCAGGGTTACCTGCCAGATCCGTTCCGACATCACTGTTACTGATTGCGGTGGATGTCGTATCTGATGTGGTACGGGATATCCGGTTACCTACGCCTATCTCTTTTCCGCGATTACGCTGTGCCTCGATAAACCGGACTTCAAGTTTGACCTGCTGGGAACCCTTGATCTTTACGGCATCAATCAGTTCTTCATCGTATTTTTCCGCAATGGCGCGTGCTTTGGCTGCAGCCTTTGCATCGTTTGCCTTGCCTTTAAGTACCACACGCCCATTCGTGGTGGTTGCCTTGACGGTAGATTTTGGCAAGGCTGCTTGCAGAGCGGAATTCAACTGGTTTGTGTTCGGGCCGACTTCAATATCAAGGACGGCGACAAGATTGCTCTCTGCATCATAAAGCGCAACACCGGTCGTTCCCGGTGTGTTGCCCACAATATAAAAAGAGCGATCTGTCAGGGGTGTGACAGTCGCGATGTCCGGATCGCCGATAACGATCTCGCTGAAAGAAGCATCCGTGCGAACCGTTTTCGGTTTGGCCTGGGCGATTTTCACGATTTTTGCATTTGTGGAGGCCGTCAGATGTACGACACCGCTTTCCGCAAACGATGGTGCAACAAATGTATATTGCGCGCCTGCTGCCATTCCGAAGATCATTGCTGAAACAACGCCTGCGCGCAGTTTGCCTGCAAATTTCCTGCTTGTGTGTGCCATTTTGGCCCCCAAATTAAAGACTAGTTATTGTTTTTGTTATCTTTTTCTTGCTTTTCAATCACGACAGTGTAGCTGGTTACTTCCTTGCCCTCGACAACCCGGATCGACTTTGTAGTCGGTTCCGATTCAAAGAAGGACAAAAGTCCGCCGCCTTCATCTTCCGCTTCGGCCTGGCCCACGTCCCCGGCACTGCGAAGCAGCAGCGAGATCCGGCCCTGATTGAGCGCAAGGGCGATGCGTTTCGCACCGCGCGTATCGGTTTCCAGTGTTACTGACTTTGCAACACGCGCAGTTTCCTTGCGCGATCCTGCCTCCTGGTCCACGGTCAGTACCTTGACGTTTTCCATCATGATCTTCGCGGATGTTTCGCCGGTTTCGTCATCTTCCTTGGTCAGAACCAGGTCGACCCGGTCACCGGGTTGAACAAATCCCCCAACGCCGTTGACTGTATTGACCGGGATGGTGACCGCGCGCATGCCTTCAGCGATAATGCCCGCAAGGCCAGCGCGACCGTTTTCTCCGGTAAGCTTGACTGCAAGCACCGGCTCTCCTGGCTGGATGCCGGTGACGACGCGGCGCTCACCATCAAGAACCACATCGCTGAGCGAAGCAAAGGCACCTTCAGGGAAGGCGTCTTTCGGCCAATCGACCAGCTTGAGTGAATCTTCCTCGATGATTTCGCCGAACCGCAGTTCACGCGTGGCAACCACGACTTTCGCGAGTTCCATTTCCTGAATTTCCGGACGGTTGCTGCTCAGCGCATCGAGGCGAGCCTGTGTCTGACTTTCGAGATAATGGTTGCCTGCAACGTAGCTCGTTGCACCAAACGTAACGGCCAGTCCGGCCATGATTAATAATTTACCACTCACTAGCGACATCCCCTGCAGAAGTTTCCCAATGCTTTTTTCATTCCGAGAAAATAGGGGGGTACTCTAATGAAGTTGTTAACCGAAAGCCTCTGGTGGTGATAAAATGGAGAGAATCAGTGCCTTTCAATTGCCTTGGTAAACAAAGGCTTTCAGATTGATTTAAGTTGTTCTGTTTCTAAACCTGCTGGTAACCATATCCCTGCCTGAATGCCTAATTTGCTGAATTTTTTGTGAGATTTGCGGAGACTGTCCGATGCCCGAACTGCTATCGATTGATAATTTGCTAACCCTTCTGATGCTGATTTTGCTGCAGGCAGTGCTGGGTTTCGACAACCTTCTCTACGTTGCGATTGAATCAAAACGGGCGCCCGTACAACATCAGCAGCGGGTTCGCCAGCTCGGCATCGGCATGGCAATCGTGTTGCGGATCATCCTGCTTTTCGTGATTATTCAGGCAATCAGCCTGTTTCAGGATTCCCTTTTCAAGATTGAATGGAAAGGCTGGCTTGAGGGCGATTTCTCCGGCCATGCCCTGATTGTTCTGTTCGGCGGGGCGTTCATCATGTGGACTGCAGTCAAGGAAATCACTCACATGCTTTCGGTTCATCACATCGACAAGACAGAGGATGGCAGCGGCAAATCGGTTGCTGCGGTCGTTTTCGCAATTGTGCTGATGAACCTGATCTTCTCGTTTGACTCGATCCTCTCGGCAATTGCCCTGGCCGGGACACCGGAAGATACCGGTGGCGGCTTTACGGCGATGCTGCTTTCGAGCGAGTTTATCATCATGGCAACTGCGATTATCCTCACTGGCATCCTGATGATCGTGATGGCGGACTATGTTGCGGAGTTTCTGAAGAAGAACCGCATGTATGAGGTGCTCGGCCTGTTCATCCTGTTCATCGTCGGCATTCTGCTGGTGTCAGAAGGCGGGCACCTCGCGCATATCAAGCTTGCGGGTTACCCGGTTGAGGCAATGTCCAAGACGACCTTCTACTTCGTGCTGGTGTTCCTTATTGCGGTGGATGTGGTGCAGAGCCAGTATCAGAAACGGCTCCAGGCCCAGCGCGAACACGAAATCAACAATCCGGAGATAATGGCGGATTAAATTCACAATGCCTCATCCTGAGCTTGTCGAAGGGCGAGGCAGCTATCCTGTCTGTCGGGACAATGGTGTTCGTGCATGGATCCTCGGGTCAAGCCCGAGGATGACGAAGGATGGTAGGGGCAGCGCTTACTCCACACCCATCTTCTTTTTGAAGGCTTCCCATTCGCGATTGTATTGCTCGCGGCCTTCTTTGGTTTTCATGTCTGCTTTTGACCAGTGTGTCGGAGGATCCATGCCGTCGGGCAGTTTGGTATGTTCTTTGTGACCGAACATGTCCTCTAGCTGGGTTTGCAATTCTTCAGGATCAAATACAGCCTTGGTAAAATCCAGCCAAATCACCGAAGCGGCTGTTTTCTGCGCTTCGGTGATTTGCACTTCGGCGAAATCCGCGGACCTCAGGTCTGCCCCCTGCATCTCCGCGCCTCTCAGGTCTGCCCCCTGCATCTCCGCGTCGCTCAGGTCTGCCCCCTGCATCTCCGCGCCTCTCAGGTCTATCCCCTGCATTTCAGCGAAGGTCAGGAATGCCCCCTGCATCTCTGCGCCTCTCAGCTTTGCCCCCTGCATTGCAGCGCCGAACAGGTTTGCCCCCTGCATCTTTGCGTTGAACAGGTTTGCCCCCTGCATCGTCGCGTGGCTCAGGTCTGCCCCCTGCATCTCTGCGCGGCTCAGGTCTGCCCCCTGCATCTTGGCGCCTAACAGGACTGCTCCCTGCATCTTGGCGTTGAACAGGTTTACCCCTTGCATCCCGGCCTCGCTGAAAATTGCCCCCTGCATCTTTGCGCCGGTAAAGTTCATCCAATCAAGATCAAAATTGCTCAGGTTAGCGCCTTGGAAGTTTACATTACGCAAATCTGGTTTTTTGGTATCTTTCCCATTAAGTGAATCAGGGCGGCGGCCGATAACAGTAAGGGCGGTTTTGATATCCACGCGATCTGCAGGGGCATTTTTCCGTAAGACATGTGAGCGGGCAATAATGGTATTATCAGCGGGTTCATCGGCATCACCCACTTCATTCTTTATGGCATCATACCAATAGCCAAGAGTTGCGAAATCACCTTTCTTTGGTATTTCACATTCAAATGGTTTAGGTTCTCCGCAGTTCTCTCGGACATAGGCTGCGAGCGTATCGACAATCGCTGGGGCATCTTTTTCGCTTTCATGCATGATGCGTTCGAGGGCATAGATTGCTCCGTTTCGAACTTCAATATTTGGCACGTAGATTTCATGGTATAAAGGTTGGCCAGCGGTATCAAACAGTTGCTTCTGTTCTTCCGAAATAAAGGGCGTTTTCTGAACTTTTTGAGCTCCAAGTTGCTCCACTGAAGAATTTAGTAGTTGCAATATAGCGTTTTCGCGCGCCACTTCAGTATTTTTTCTTGCTATTCTTGCTTGCATCGTCGCTGCTTCAGCCTGCATCAGCGCAGCTTCAGCCTGTTTTTCTGCCGTTTTGGTTTGCTGTGCTGCAAGCCATGTTCGCCATACCAGAAACGGAACACCAATGGCACCGATGATGATAACCAGATTGTTTCTGATAATCGCAAAACTGTTTTGGAGTTCTTCATAGGAGGTGTGAGAGGAGCCGTAAGATGATTTCTGGAGAACTTCAAAACCCAATCCGAAAATACCCGGTAAGACATAGATCAGGAAAACTGAAATCGCCGTGGTCAGGACGATTAGTGTGGCGCCTCGTTTGACCTTTTCTGGCGTTTTTCTGTTTCCCTCAGTGCTCATGACTTTCCCCGTACAGTTCTATACTTGCCAATACTGCAAACGGGGCGGGAATTATCAACCCAAAAACTCTTTTCTCACCGCATCCGTATGTTCGCCGATCTTTGGTGCGGGCCCAGCGGGTTTGCGCGGTGAAAGCGCCCAGCGGACAGGCGGGGCAGGGATGGTGAGCGTTTCGCCGGTGGATGTTTCTGCTTCGCGGCGGCGCAGGGCCTTGTGGTCTGACAGGTCATCCACGGAATTGACCGCGCCATAGGCAATGCCTGCCTCCGCGAGTTTCTCACGAAATTCGACAGAAGACATTGCTGTCGTCGCCTCCAGAATGCTTTCATCGAGTGCAGGGCGGTTTTCAACGCGGGCATTGTTGGAAGCAAAGCGCGGGTCCGTCGCCATTTCCGATTTACCGAGCACATCGGTGCAGAGCGTGTACCATTCGCGTTCGTTCTGGATCGAGATCAGGGTCTCATCGTCCTCCTGCGTTCTGTAGGCGCCATAGGGGGCAATCGAGGGATGATTGAGCCCGACGCGTTTTGGTGCGCCCTTGCCATGTTCGGCGTGGATCAGCGGAACCGTCATCCATTCTGATGCGACTTCAAACAGGGAGGTGGCGATGCCGGAACCTTCTCCGGTCACGCCCCGGCGGATCAGCGCTTCGAGGATTGCTGCATGGGCCGCCATGCCCGCGCCGATATCGCAAATGGAAACACCGATGCGGCCCAGTTCGTTCGGACCGCCTGATATGGAAACCAGACCGCTTTCCGCCTGAACCAGCAGATCGTAGGCTTTCATCGTGGAAAGGGCTTCGCTGTCACCATAGCCGGAAATGTCACAGGTGATGAGTTTGGGGTAGCGTTTTCGCAATTCTTTAGAGCCGAAACCGGCCCGTTCCAATGCGCCCGGTGCCATGTTCTGAACGAAAACGTCTGCCCTTGAAATCATGGCTCCCAGCAGCGCTCTGTCCGCGTCTTTGCGGTAGTTGAGAACAACGGATTCCTTGCCCTGATTAAGCCAGAGAAAATAGGAGCTATCGCCTTTCGCGGCAGTGTCATATCCGCGGGCGAAGTCTCCGCTGTCGCGTTCAATCTTGATGACACGGGCACCGGCATCGGCTAGCCGTGCCGTACAAAGGGGTGCCGCGACGGCCTGTTCAACCGCGACTACCAGAAGGCCTTCCAGGGGGAGTGTCATGTCTGCTGAACCCGGATCCGTTATTTCGCAAAGCGTACATCAAGCCACTTGATGAAGTCGGCAGTCGTTTCATCCCGGTTGATCTCGTTCAGGGACTCGTGCCGGGTTTCAGGCAGGATGATCTGTGTCACATCGCTAAGCCCTTCGCCTTTCAACCTGTTGCCGAACTGTGTAACGGCTTTGCCCTTGGTCGAGCAGGGGTCTGCAGCACCGCCCAACAGATGGATCGGCAAATCTTTTCTGAGTGTCCGGATCTTGTTCTTGTCTGCCAGATCGTTCATACCGTTGAGCAAGTCCATCCAGAGGCCAATACTGACGGAAAATCCGCAGAGCGGATCGGCAACATATTTGTCGACCTCAGCTTCGTCCCGCGAGAGCCAGTCGGACTGGGTGCGCACCGGTTTGAATTCCTTGTTCCAGGCCTGAAATGTGAGGGCATCGCCCCATGAACTGGCTACATCAGAACCCTTGAGCATGCGCTCGACTTTGAGAACGTTTGCCAGCAAATTCGGCAGGAACCCTGTCATCGAGCCATTCCAGATTGCCGCCGCGTCGGACTTGTTCGGGTAGTTCAGCACATATGCTGAAGCGATCGTCGCGCCCATCGAATGCCCGAATGTGCAGATCGGCAGACCGGGAAATATCTCACGCGCATGATCGTTGACCGCGTCCACATCGGCCAGAACTTTCCGCCATCCGTCTTCCTGCGCAAAGGTCGCAAGTGGCGCATCGGGTGCGGTTGTCTCTCCATGCCCCCGATGATCGTGTGCCACGACACTATACCCGGCCTCCGCCAGTGCATTGGCGAACCGGTCATACCGCCCTGTATGTTCGCTCATGCCGTGATTGATGTGAATTGCAGCTTTCGCTTTCTTTCCGGCATTGCTGGTGAAAAGCTTCAGGCGTGCGCCCGTGGGGCTTTCTATAAAAGATGGCTTGTGATGGGTCATGTTCCTGCCGATGCTATAAGATCTTCAATTTCGTTCGGTTCAAATCCCAAGGCCTGACCAATTTCCTGCAACCGGTTTTCCTCTGGGCGTACGATTTCCAGATCGCTTATCATCACAAGGTGACAGGACTGGACAATCAGCCGTTTCATCATGGGGCTGATCTGGCCGCGGTCCCTGACAAGGCGTTTGGCAATGTCAAAGTCATTGTCAAATTCCGAGAGGATTTCCCGGACTTCGCTTTCGGTGATGCTGATGCCCAGCATCTGTTCATGGATCCTGGCGATCGTTTCGATCTCCTGGTCACGGATTTTCTGGTCGGCAACGGCGACCACACCCATTGACTGGACAAGGGCGCGGATCTCCGAATGTCCATGGTCGGACATTTCCCGATTGGCTCTTCCTATCCTTTCACTGCTCCTTTTGCCGAACCCGAAGAGGGTTGTCAGTGCCCCGATGATCAAAGCGGCCCATCCGCCTGCAGCAATCACTGTATTGCCGTCTGAGTAGCCAGTGTAAATTGCCGCAGCAGCACCCGTGACAAGTGCAATGCCTATGAGGATTGTTGCCATTCTGTTTTCCTGCCCCGTCTCCAGCAGCGCAAATGATTGCGGAACACCTGGCATGATAACCTGCGGTTTTAAAAGTGCAATCGACTTATCCTTCATGATGTGCCAGTTTTTACTTTGGGCTATCTGATGGAGTGGGAACATGGTTGATGATGAAGATGTTCTGAAGACAGACCTGGATGAACACCTAAGGGAAGGTATCCCGTTGCTCGGCAAGCGCAGCGGGCCGGGTCTCGAAGTGGGTTTTCTGATGCTCATTCTCGGACTCGCGATCGGAACCGTGTTTTCCACTTTCGGACTTGAGCTGTTTGCTAAAAACGCTCCTGCGATATTCAGCACTCTGCTGGCGCTCGTCATCTTTCTCGTGGCAATTTTCGTACTTCTGGTATTATTGCGCAGGCAGATCTGGAGCAGGGTTTTCCAGAGAACGGAAATCGAGATTGAGCGGATGGCGCAGCCGCTCAGTGAAGTCGCTCGTCATGCTGCCGAAAAGGATGTTCCCAAAACAACAGATGCTGCGCGAAACCTGGCTGAACTGGCTCTTGCCCGGTATGCATGGTTGTCCACCAGACGATGGCTGATTGCTTCACTTACAGGATTGATTGCGGCCATTGCGGCGCTTGCCGGTTCGGCACTTCTGTTTCACCAAAATGAGTTGCTGGAGAAACAAGGCGAGAGCCTCAATAAACAAACCGCGTTGCTGGAAGCACAAACTCAAACCATTGTAACGCAAACAAACCTGCTGCAGGAGCAGAACCAGAGCATCGACACCCAGATTGGGTTGCTCCAAACAGACGCCCAACTGAAAGACAGTGATCGCAGTGCAAACATTCTTCCCAACATTGTTACCGCAGCTGCGAAGCTTGGCGATGAGGTGACCAAGTTAAAGGAGGCCGGAAAAGTTGGCGATGATGAAAATTACAAGCTTGAAGACATTTCGCTTTCACTTCGCAACCAGTTTATCACCATTACGAATACTGTAAGGCCGTATCGCTATCTCAAATCCGATGTTGCCAATCAGTATACAACGCGGGAGATGCGGGATTTTGCGATGCGCCGCCGCGAAGATTTGCCCAAGACCCTGGAGTTTTTTGGAGTAAAGCCTGAGGAAAATACATTTGCCTTGATTGATTTTCCGCTGAGTCCGGAGCGTGGTGCGATCATCAGTGCATTGTTCAATTTCCGGATTCTGGAAACAGAATTACTATCCTTTTTTGGAGCTGATTTTTCATACGCAGAAGTAAGCACACCCAATTTGTTCAAGATGACATTCCGGCATGCGAACCTTCGATTTTCAGAGTTCCGAAACATGGAAATTCGTGCTGTGAATTTCGGAGCTGCTGGGCTGGAAAACGCCCGCTTCATCGACAGCTACCTCACAAGTGTCAATTTCCGTGGGCACATGTCAAATGAAGCGCCGGGTCTATACAAATCGCCTGGCGAGCCGTTTTTCATGCCGACCCAGACCAGCGGCATCGAATTTTCCAACAGTCTAATTTACAATTGTGACTTCAGTGACATTGAGGGTTTCGCTCAGAATTTTGATGATTCTCTGATCGTTCAGACCAGTTTTGCGGGTGCCGATCTGGGAGCCGCTACCTTTCGCAACACAGTTCTACATGAAGTCGATTTCAGCGATACGCTCCTTGCTTCCGTGGACTTTGAGGGCGCAATTGTTTTCGAAGCCAATTTTCTCGACAAGTTGAAGGACAATGCCCGCCCGGGAACTTTCGCACCCGATCGTTATGAACTGGAGCCGGTTCCCCCGACCGGGTTGCAGGGTATTGATCTGCTCGAGCAATTTGGCGTCCGCGTCACAACCACTTCCATCGACGGATTGAAGGCATTCAGGGTAAAGCGCGTGAAACCGTTTGAACAATGACAGTTCGGGTTGTTATCCGCTTGTCTTCAATAGCCCCCTGAGATACACCACGGGAAATTCATTTCATTCGCGTGATATACAAAATCCGCACAATGCTCGGAGTGTTGCCCCATGGCCCGCCAGTTCATTTATCACATGTCCGGTTTGTCAAAGTCCTATGGCGCCAAAAAGGTGCTGGAAGACATTCACCTTTCCTTTTACCCGGATGCGAAGATTGGGATTCTGGGTCCGAACGGTGCGGGTAAATCGACTGTCCTGCGGATCATGGCGGGCCTCGACAAGGAGTTTTCCGGCGAAGCATGGCTGGCTGAAGGGGCTACTTGCGGATACTTGCCGCAGGAGCCGCAGCTCGACAAAGCCAAAACAGTTGCAGAGAACGTGATGGAAGGCGTTGCCGAAAAGAAGGCAATTCTCGATCGCTATAACGAGCTGATGATGAACTATTCAGATGAAACGGCAGACGAAGGTGCAAAGCTGCAGGATATCATCGACGCTCAGAACCTGTGGGATCTGGATTCGCAGGTAGAAATGGCGATGGAGGCGCTGCGTTGTCCTCCCGGTGATGCCGGAGTTGAAAATCTCTCCGGTGGTGAAATTCGCCGCGTCGCGCTTTGCCAGCTACTGCTTTCGCAGCCCGATCTGCTGCTGCTCGACGAACCGACAAACCATCTGGATGCCGAAACCATCGCCTGGCTCGAGAAGCATTTGCGCGAGTATCCCGGCTCCGTTCTGATGATCACTCACGATCGTTACTTCCTTGATAATGTGACCGGCTGGATTCTTGAACTCGACCGAGGCAGAGGCATTCCCTACGAGGGCAATTACACGGCCTATCTCGAGGCAAAGACGAAGCGCATGGCGCAAGAAGGGCGTGAGGAAGCATCTCGTCAAAAGGCAATTGCAGCTGAAGCAGGCTGGATCAATTCGAGCCCGAAAGCCCGCCAGGCAAAATCCAAGGCGCGGATCAAGGCCTATGATGAACTCGTCAAGGCCGCAAACGACCGTACACCGCAGAATGCGCAGATCATCATCCCGGTTGGTGAGCGCCTCGGAGATGTCGTCATTGAAGCAGTGGATCTCACCAAGGGCTACGGTGACAAGCTGCTGATTGATGATCTGGAATTCAACCTGCCTCCGGGTGGAATAGTCGGTGTGATTGGCCCGAACGGTGCTGGCAAGTCGACGCTGTTCAAGATGATCACCAAGCAGGAAGAGCCAGATGATGGGTCCATTCGCGTTGGCGACACGGTCGATCTGGGCTATGTGGACCAGAGCCGCGACGCTCTCAATGGTGACAAAACTGTCTGGGAGGAAATCTCGGAAAGCAACGACATCATCAAGCTTGGGCGCCACGAAGTGAATTCCCGCGCCTATTGTTCATCGTTCAATTTCAAGGGTGGCGACCAGCAACAGAAGGTAGGCACGCTTTCAGGCGGTCAGCGTAATCGGGTGCATCTGGCAAAGATGCTGAAATCCGGCGGCAATGTCATCCTGCTCGATGAGCCCACCAACGATCTTGATACGGAAACCCTTGCCGCGCTCGAAGATGCGCTAGAGAATTTTGCCGGTTGTGCTGTGATCATCAGCCACGACCGGATGTTCCTCGACCGCCTCGCGACCCACATTCTGGCCTTCGAAGGTGATAGTCACGTGGAGTGGTTTGAGGGTAATTTCGAGGATTACGAGCAGGACAAGATCCGACGGCTTGGCCCGGAAGCGGTTAATCCAAAGCGGGTGACATACAAACGGTTGACTAGGTAGGACGAACAGCGGCTTCGGAACCCTTAGTGGACATTCAGGAATGATGTAAAACGCCGTGCTCGAATGGCAGATTGTGTCCAGCCGGGACTTTTAGTATTTAACAACAGCGGAACTTTTGGTTCCATAAACTTGTCAATTCAGGGAAGGATTCGAAGGTTAGTTGGCTATCAAAAAATGCTGAGTCTATAGAGGCTGTAGGTACCGTAGTTACTGCGCTAATTGCTGTCGCTGCTCTTATCGGTGTTAAAGACCAACTTGATGCAGCTGATAGGGTTCAAAAAGCACAATCGGCCCGGCAAGCCTACAGCTCACATTTGGCATTGGGCGTTGCACATCCCGAACTCGCTTTGCCATCTAACGTCTGCGAACTTCTTGATGGCCCCAAAGCGGGGTCTTATGTGTCATTCATCGATCACCTACTATATTCAGCTGAACAAATGTTGGAAGTGGAGCCAGGATGGGAGGTCACTTTCACAGAAGCACTAGAACCACACTCAACCTACATTTGTAGGCCCGATAGCCACAATGGAAGCTCTATCCGGATGGAAGAATTTCTTGATCAGTTTAAAGGCGACAAATGTCAGAGCGTAACCGTGTGTAACTAGGCGAATTTGTGAAGCTGTACATGAGCAATAGCCTGCTGCTTGCCGGATGATTTTCCCTGTTCTACCATAAGCTGGTTAGGAGGATGATCACTTGATTTAATGGGATGGCTTGGGTCGCTTGGATGGAAAAACTGCTTGAAATAATTGATGCTTTTGTCAAACGCTACAATTTGAGTGCATTCTGGTTACTGATATTCTTCGGCATTCTGATCCTTGTTAAAATCGGGTTTGCCGTCGTTGAAAGATTGCCGAACTGAAAGCCTGCCCAACAAGGGTTCGTGCAGCAGATAATTGCAACTCGGGACGATAGGATTGCCAGGTTACCGGGAGTTCTCGGAAAAAAGCAGGGAGCGGCTTATTGAGACCACAATCCTGAGCAAAACACCTTTAATGCTGCCGCGAGCAGACATCAGGAATTGTGAACATGAAGACCAACCATCAAAGGGGATTTGTTGCCAAGCCGCACCGTTTTCAGGGTGGGTTCAGCACCAGTGCCAGATCGTTACTTGCCGACAAAAGTTTCTTCGCCGGGATCGGTTTCTGTTTTACTGATGGAAATCGTGGAATGGCAAAAGCCAAACGCGGCGCTAAGAAGTTCGTCCGTTCCCGAATCCGATATCATGACAAGGCTGCGTTAAAGGAAATGCAGAAGCGTCATTAATAGATTGCCGCATCATTTTTCATTCTCCACCCTCAAAAAGACGAAGGTTTGCTCCAGGGCCGCCTTGTCCTTGATTGAGAGAGCAAACGTGGTGCCATCGGCCTGATAGGTTTGCAGGTCGTAAAAGTCCGGATGATTGACCGGCTGATCCGACTTTATTTCCGTCTGGTTGCCAAGGCACAGGGTAATCGTGTTTCCAATCTGATCGAAATGAACCTTCGCGATGTCGGCGCGATATTCGAATTCCCAAAAACAGGTGTATTTCTTTTCGCCACCCAATTCGATACTCACGCTGCATTGCGGTGACGATGATCCGGACTCCGGCAGGGTTGGTTCTGACTTATCTGAAAACCCGGCTTTGGCGAATGATTGAAGTGCATGGATATTGCCGCAACTTTCTGCTGCAAACGATGGCGTAATCAGCAGAGCCTTTGCGAGAACCGTCAGGATTGCACGTTGTCCGATCCTGCCGGCATATTCTTTTGCTGTTCTGATCATGCTTGCACGGTTACTTTCGATACATTGGCTGCTAGAGTAGATCGAAATACAAACAATAGCCAATCAAAATCCCATGTCGCTTTATTCGCTTCTACTAGCCCGTCAGTCTGCCGGCCAACCGGTTCGTATTGGTGTAATTGGTGCCGGTAAATTCGGGTCCATGTTTCTTGCCCAGGCGATACGGATCCCGGGCATCCATGTGGTCGGCATCGCTGACCTCGATGTGACGCAGGCAAAATCGAACCTCGCCAATGTACACTGGGAAGCGGAGCGGTATTCGGCGACTTCATTCGATGAAGCCTTTGCAAACGGTAGTACTATGGTCTGTGATGATTTTCTGGAGCTGGTTCAACAACCCGACATCGACATAATCGTGGAAGCAACCGGCAATCCGGTTGTCGCCGCGGACCATGTGCTGGCAGCATTTGCAAATGGCAAGCACGTGGTGAGTGCAACGGTCGAACTCGATTCCTTTGCTGGATTGGCTCTTGCGCGTGAGGCGCAATCTGCAGGGGTCATTTACTCCATGGCGTTTGGCGATCAGCCTGCAATGACATGTGATCTTGTCGACTGGGCGCGAACCTGTGGCTTTAAGGTCGCAGCGGCCGGCAGGGGACACAAGTGGAAACCCGAATATCGTTTCTCTACCCCGAATACGATCTGGGATCATTGGGGAGTGCCGCGTGAGGTTGCAGAACGCGGCCGGATGAATCCGAAAATGTTCAACTCGTTTCTGGATGGCACAAAACCAGCGATTGAAAGTGTGGCAATCGCGAATGCGTGTGGCCTGGATGTTCCTTCGGGAGGATTAACTTACCCGCTGGGTTCCATCGACGACATTCCATCACTCATGCGTCCGCATAATCACGGAGGTGCGCTTGAACATTCGGGTATGGTTGAAGTCATAAACGGGTTGAAGCCGGACGGCACCGAGTTTCAACACAACATACGCATGGGCGTTTTCGTCGTTGTCGAATGTGAAACGGAATACCAGAAAAAATGCCTCGAAGAATACAAGGTCCGAACGGACGATACAGGTCGTTATATGTGCCTCTACAAGCAATGGCATCTGATCGGGCTTGAGCTTGGCATGTCGGTAGCGTCCGTGGCCTTGCGGGGTGAAGCGACTGGTGTTGCCACTGAATTCCGCGGTGATGTGGTGGCAGTGGCCAAACGAGACCTGAAGGCCGGTGAAACGCTTGATGGGGAAGGCGGGTACACGGTTGCAGGACAATTGCGGCCAGCTGCAGTTTCGCTGAAGGAAAAGATGCTGCCCTTGGGTTTGACGGGAAACGTCAAACTGGTTCTTGATGTGGCAACAGATCAGGTGCTTACCTATGCAGATGTGGAGCTTGATGAAACATTATCGGCAGTGAAACTGCGCAGGAGTATGGAAAGTTGACTACGGTTTTGATTACCGGGGCGGGGCGCGGAATCGGGTTGGAAATCGCCCGTCAATCCTTAGCAAAAGGCTGGGATGTGATTGGCAGCGTCCGATCGGTTGGGGCACAACGTGCGCTTGCTAAGGAATTGCCGCAAATGGCTGTTCTCAATTTTGATGTGACTGATCATGAGGCGGTTGAGAAGATTGCCAACGCATTTCATCGCCCCATTGATGTGTTGATAAACAATGCCGGGATCATCGGCCCGGATCAGCAATCGACACTTGCAATGGATTTTGACGGTTTTGCCGAGACGCTGGCGATCAACGTGCTTGCGCCATTGAAGGTTACGCAGGTCTTTCTGCCTCTCCTCAGACAAAGCGAAAATCCGCGGATCGTGAACATTTCCTCCAAAATGGGGCGGATGGAATTTTCCAGTTCAGACCGTATTGCATACCGCACCTCAAAGGCTGCACTAAACAAGGTAACCCAGGGGCTTGCAACGGATCTTCGTAATGACGGCATTTGCGTGGTTGCGATGCACCCGGGATGGGTTCAGACCGATATGGGGGGCTCCTCGGCGGACATTACCCCACAACAGAGCGCAGCAGGAATTCTGGCGGTTGTGGAGAGCCTTGATATCGCTCAATCCGGCCAATTCATCGATTGGGACGGTACATCGCGTAGCTGGTAGACGGCAAAGCCGGCGCGGTTGCTATCTGTGGATAAATCTGTCGCCTGAATAGGGGATTCCTCTCTCACGCGCTATTCTGAAAATTTGGAAACTGCCGGAGGAAAAAATGTAAATGGCCCGGCAGTTTGAGCGGAGTTTCGGTGCGTGCAATCAGTCGAGGGGAAGGAACACTGCTGTCTGAAGTTATTGCGGGTACTCGTTCCTGCAATAGGCATCTTTTTTGCCTTGTTTTCCAGCGCTCTGGCTCAGGTTGTAAACGGAGACTTCAGTGCGGGCGGAACCGGATGGACGGTCGTCGCACCGGGTACAACCGACAGTGTAACCTTTACCGGTGGTGTGCTCACGGCCACAGCTAATGATATTGGGGCAACAACTGCGGGTCCCAATCTTCAGACGCTTGGCCAACAGACGTTCACTGCCGGCGACACAGGTTTTCTGAGCTATAGCCTGGTAAGCTATACATCAACCGATATCGGTGATTTTGATTTTCCGGTTGTGCTGATCGATGGCACGACGTTCAGGATACAGGCTGGTACGGGAAACCTGATTGCCGCTCCTCCCGCTATCAACAATGGCAGCACGTTCACCACTCCGCCGCTTAACGGGGCTACTGTGCTGGCAGCGGGTTCGCGAACAATCGCATTTGGTGTCGAAACACTCGATTCCGGTTTCGGTCCCGGTATTGCAACATGGGACAATATCGAATTTCAGGAACTGACCCAGTCGCCCGGAGCCCAGACGACCGATGAAGACATTGACCTGACGCTGAGCGGTGCATCGGCCCTGCAAGTGGCAACAAACGGCAATGTTGCGACAATGACAGTCACCATTTCGGTAACAAATGGAACTTTGTCGCTCGGTTCACCAGGCAGCGTGACAATTACGGGTGGAGCAGATGGAAGCGCCACCGTGACCTTCACGGGCAGTGCCGCCGCTATCAATACGGCGCTTGCCGGCACGGTTTACTCCCCGAACACGGACTTCAATGGGTCTGACACCTTGACCTTTACCGTCAATGCGGGCGGAACAATTGATACCGACACCGTTCCGATTACCGTAAATCCGATAGACGATTTTCGTTTCACAATCGCCAAGGTTGTCGATATCACCAGTATTACCACTCTTGCGACCCTAAACTATACGATCACTGTGACAAACACTGGTGATGCTTCGCTTACTTCCGTCATTTTCACAGATGTGCTTACGCAAAATGGTGTTGTGCAGACCCTGACAACCGGTCCAACGCTGACCTCCGGGGACACCAACAGTAACAACAATCTCGATGCCGGAGAAATCTGGATTTACAACGCCAGTTTTGATGCGTTGATCGGGAATCTTGCCGATGGCAACGATCTCATAAACACCGCCACGTTCAATGCAGCAGAGGTTTCTGCCCAATCCGACACGGCGACCACAACAATCGATGCACCCAATCCGCCAGGTGGCGTTCCATCGGCGTGTACAGGCACTGATTTCGCGGTCAATGGTGGTTTCGAAACCCCGCCAGTTCCGGGTGCCCCCCCAACGTTCGCACTGCTTCCGCAAGCATCTGTGCCAGGGTGGACCACAACGGATTCGTTGGGCCAAATCGAGCTTTGGGATTCCGGATTCCTTGGTGTTGTATCGGACACTGGCCTTCAGCATGCAGAACTCAATGCCAACAGTGCTGGAACGCTGACAGGGACCGGTTCGGTTACATCGAGGGCCGAGATGCTCTATTTCTGGGCGCACCGCGCCCGCTCCCTCGCAACGGAAACTGCCAGCCTAACAATTACTGATGATGCTGGAGGAAGCACCGTTTTTGGCAATTACTCTTCTGGCACCGCTGCGTGGAATTCGTTTGTTGCCGTGCATCTTGCCAATCCCGGTGCGACCACTTACAGCGCCGCGCACTCTACCGTGCTGGGTGGCAGTATCGGAAACTTTCATGACAGCATTCAGGTTTGTCAGACATTCATTACGCTCAACAAGGCGGAATTTTCAAGACAGGACCTCGATACAAGTGGCGGTGACAGCGCCGGCGACACGATCACCTATCGTTTTACCGTGTCAAACCCGGCTGGAAATGAGCGCAATGTGGGATCGGTGTCGGTCACGGATGACCAGATCGGCACCATCAATTTCTCGTTTCCAAGTTCACCGGATTCAGGTGATACAAACGGCAACGGATTGCTTGACCCAGGTGAGGCCTGGATCAGGGATGTGACCTATACGCTTACACAGGCTGATCTTGATGCAGGAAGTGTCACAAACATTGCCTCGGCCTCCGCTGATACCGGTGACAACATCCTTTCCACGGACAATTCCACTGTCACGGCAACGCTCACCACCAATCCCTCGATTTCAGTGACCAAGACTGCAAACGACACAACTGATGTCACATTGGGTCAATCAATAACCTACACCTACGTGGTTCAAAACAACGGCAATCAGACTGTCAGCGGCATTTCCCTGCTGGAGTCGCATAATGGTTCGGGCGCGCCGCCTGTTCCATCGAATGAGACGCTGACAACCGATGCCGGGACAATTGGCGATTCTTCAGACGCATCCAACAACGGGATATGGGATGTTCTGGCCCCCGGTGACGCAGTTACTTTCACCGGTACATATGTGGTTACGCAGAATGACATTGATACATTGCAGTAACGTTTATTTTTGAAATACAATTGAAATACTCTCTCATTGATTTCAAGTTGGCAAAGAATCGGATTTAATACTCTTTGTTGCAACGAAATAAGGGTGGATGTTGTTATGGAAGCGGACCTTCAGGAAACTGGTGTGAAGACTCACCACTTTTCGTTTACCGGGACGGCTGGAGAGTATTTTGGTATCTGGATCGTGAATCTGCTGCTTACAATCGTAACAGTCGGTATATATTCTGCCTGGGCCAAGGTCAGGCGTTTGCGATATTTCTACGGCAATACATGGCTTGATGGACATAACTTTGAATATCACGCAAAGCCGCTTCAAATTTTGATCGGACGCATAATTGTTTTCGTAGTGTTGATTGCTGCGAATTTGCTGAGCCAGGTTGCTCCCCTTGTTGTGTTAGGATTGCTTGTTCCATATTTCCTGGCGCTGCCCTGGCTTATTAACAAAGCTCTGTCTTTCAATGCCAGAATGACAAGTTATCGTAATGTCCGGTTTGGTTTTGAGGGAAGTTATTGGGGCGCTCTGAAAGTTTTCGTCATCGTACCGATAATTGTACCGGTTGTTGCCGGGTTGATTATATTTGCTACGTTTGATTTCAATTCAAACAATCCCGGAAATGCTGGTTACATAATTGGCATTGTGGTGGTGATGATAGCCGTGCAGATACTGATTGTACCTTATCTTTCAAAGCTTTCATCGGGATATATTGGTAATTCAACCCGTTTTGGAACAGCCCGTTTCGAAACTTCCCTGTCCTTGAAAATGCTGTACTCCAATTTTGCAGTCACGTTGCTTCCGGCGGTTGGTCTGCTGGTTTTAATGGGCGTGCTGATAAATGCGGCATCTCCTGCCGGTATCGGTAGTAGCGGTGTTGGTGCGATCCAGTTTCTGGT
This sequence comes from Pseudomonadota bacterium, assembly GCA_039029255.1. Lineage (GTDB taxonomy): Bacteria > Pseudomonadota > Alphaproteobacteria > Rhizobiales > Rhizobiaceae > JAALLB01. The sequence goes on from JBCCGN010000019.1 coordinate 32,837, forward strand.
TTTTGCAGTCTATTTTGCTTTTATCCTGGGGTACCTTGCTTACGCTGCGGGTGTCAGAAACATTTCGTTCGATGCCACGAGAATAGAGGGCGGGCATGGGCTTACATCAAGTGTTCCCCGTTTTGGTTACGCATGGGTCATTTTTTCGAACCTGATTGTGACGGTTTTCTCAATTGGCCTCATGAGTGCCTGGGCGGCTGTCAGAACCTGGCGCTATCTGTCAAACCATACTTCTTTGACGACCTCCGGAACGCTTGATAATTTTGTTGATCAGCAGGGCAGCAGTGGTAACGTTGCAGCGGCGGAGTATCTCGATATCGAGGGTATTGAACTTGGATTGTAGACGTTGAACCACCCCATTCCTGATCGTCTCAAAGGTCGATATTTTGCTGCCGGAAAGTCCGGCAGCATTGATGCCGAATTGTCTGAGCAATCAGGTTTGATGGTGGTGACTCTGAATGACGAAACCGAAATTGAAGTTGAATTTCACAGTCTTGGTGACCGGCTCGGAGCACTGCCTCGTAAAATTTATTTCAAAGACGGTAGCGTCTTCGAATGTGCCGACAATGATGCTGTCGATCGCGCCTTCGGCAAAAGCGATCATTTCTTTTCCAGGCTTGCAAGAGCTGAAAGATCCCTGAAGTTTGCAGTTGTGGCTGTTGTTGTGACAATTGTCTCGATTTTTGTAGTTTATCAATACGGCATTCCCGCAGCTGCATATGTGGTCGCTCATGGAACCCCCGCCAGTGCGGTAAAGCTAATCGATTCTAGTGTTCTGGATACGGTTGACCGGACCTTGTTTGAACCTTCCTCGCTAGAGGAAGAACGGAAACAGGAAATTCAACAACTCTTTGCGGAACTCAAGGAAGTGTCTGGAGAAAAGGATCTTCCACTTCAGTTGTTGTTCAGAGACGGTGGTCGTCTCGGCGCGAACGCTGTCGCGTTGCCGGGGGGGACGATAATCCTTACCGATCAGTTGGAAGCGTTGGCGCAGAGCGATGATGAGATTGCCGGTGTACTGGCGCACGAGATCGGACATGTTGCGGAGCGCCATTCCCTGCGCCAGATTTACAGGGCTCTGGGGGTCGCATTCCTGGCTTCTGTGGTGGTCGGTGATTCAAGTCAGTTGTTCGAGGAAGTGATTGCCCAGGCTGCTTTGCTTGAAACCCTGTCCTATTCCAGAAAGTTTGAACTGGATGCGGATGTCCACAGCGTTGAACTTATGGTGCTTGTAGACAGGGATCCCGTGGCATTTGTTGATCTGCTGGACCGTCTGCTCGAAAAGCACGGTCTGGATACGGATCGTGACACGAGCTGGCTGGACACGCATCCGGGTAACAAGGATCGCCGCGAGAATGTTCAAAACCAGATCGATCAGCTCGAACGGTAGCGGTTGCTGAAGCTACGCCGAAGAGGTTTATGGATTACGTTTGAAGATGCTGATGCCGGTGGTTGCCCTGCTTACTGTTGCATTCTGAAAGTCAGGTGTGCGGACTTTGCTGTCGTTTGGCTTTGTGGGATACTCCAATGTATTCAATAACCTTGGGTGGCCTTGATGCTGGATGGCAAAGATTGGCAGGGAACAGGCGGTGCCTCTGAACAGGCGATCAAGAACTTGATTGCTTCAGCCCCAATTTTGCTGCCTGAAAGTTATCTATCTTTTCTATCACATTGTAATGGTGGACAAGGACCACTCAATTCCCAACCAATGTGGCTTTGCTTGTATCCTGCTGAAGAAGTTGCCGAAATTGAGCGTGATGGCACCTTTCATGAATACTTTCCTTGCAATTTTGTAATTGGTGGCAGCTGCGGAGGCGATGCAATTGCTCTGAATGTCAGCAACATCGGTACAGTGCAGGTTGTCCGTTTCGACATGACGAATATTGATTTGGAAGAAAGCGTGCAGCCAGTTGCCCCTTCTTTTGAGGAATTGATTGCATTAATAGGAAACTTGGAAAATTGAGTGACACTTTGGGCTCAAAACTGTCATTGACGTGCTGCCTTTGTTACCGAACCAAATTTAAATGCACTGGCTTGCAATACATTGATACACGGAAACATGCCTCGGACTTACAATTCGCCAACAAAAAAACGCTTCCCGGTATTTCCTTCGAGAAGCGTTTTTTTGTTCAAGGATAATTTTTGACTTAGAGGAGGTGTGGGTTTCTTGTAACCGCTGAAATGCCGTGACGGGCAACACCGATGTCATCCAGTTGACGTGGTGAAAGTACATTGAGCGCTTTTGCAGTTTTGCGGGCGCGGTTCCAGGAGCGGACGTTTTGTAAAAAGTGCATGTTTCTGATCCTTAGATAGTGTCAATCCAAAACCAGTTGGGTTGGCATGTTGAAATATGAGGGAACATTTCTCTGTTCTGATGAGCCTCATATGATACAGCTCACCAACAATTACGAGAGACAAGATTGCACGTGTGTCATGCAATACGGACAGGGCTCAATGCGAACCCTTAAACAATTTTGTTCTATTTTTTGGTAGCTAAGCGGACTTAGCTACCGTTGGTATCGTAATTTAAACGACGGCTTTTATACCGATGTTTCCACATATATAGTTACATATGATGTCAGAGCTTGAACCGAAACCAGATGAGAATGCCCTTGCGTTTGTAGAACGAGCGGACGCGACTGGTGTTTCAGATGAAGCAATCAACTCTACCCTAAAAAGTCACTTCGGTATGATTGAAGATGGTGAAATAAAGTCACTGAAATTAAAATCCTCAGTATATTGGGATAACTTCTATCTGGAACGAGTTAAGGGTATATTCGAGCGCGGCGGGTCTAATTATGCCGCCATTAGGTTCATTCATAGGAAAAATGGCCACTGTGGACAACGCACTTTGACTGAGAAAGAGATAAACGAACTTGTGGATTCAGTTGGGCCATGGCAACGCTAGGCGTACCCTGGGGGCCCAAGATTCAGACAGTTTGATCAGAAAAGCTGACGTTCATCAAATTTGAAATTCATGCGATTTGGGCTCAGTCCGGACAATAAGGTTGTTTATGTTTCAAGGCTGTCATTCCAAACTGTAACGCGAACAGTCATCTTGCCATTGCATGATATTCATCATTGGGCTGCATGTCTGTGGCGCTGCTGATCCGATTGGACATGTTGAAAAAGGCGGCAACGGCTGCAATGTCCCATATGTCCCGGTCGCTCCATCCCGCTTCGCGAAGGGCCTGACGGTCCGGTTCGTCAATTTCGACCGGGCTCACAGTAAGTTTCCATGCAAATTCAAGCATGGACTTTTGTCTTGGTTCCAGATCGGCAGCGCGGAAATTCATGACCATTTGCTCCCCAAGTCTGGCATCACTGGACAGTTTCCGCACCGCTGCACCATGGGCGGTGAGGCAGTAATAGCAGCCATTTGCGCTTGAAACGGCGACCGCAATCATCTCGCGCTCCAGTCTGGTTAAACCGGATTCGCCGAGCATCAGATCGTTATAGAGATTTGTGAAACCATCGAACTTGGTCGATTGCCACGAATAGGCTTTCAATACATTGGGCACAAATCCCAGCTTTTCCTCGCAGATATCCAGATATTTCAGTTGACGATCGGTAAGGGGTTCTTCTTCGACCGGCAGATCTAGTGCAACAATCGGTTTGCTGTTCATGCTGTTCTCCATATTTTGTTGCCAAACGTGAATGGAAATTCATGCAGTGGCAAGCAAGAAGTGTCATCATGCGCCAAAGGGGATTCGAATCATGAAAATCGTACCGGCGAAAAAACTTCAGGGCAGGGTGAGCCGTGTGCTCAAAGCTGAAGGCAACAGTTTTGTCTCAAAAGACGTTGAGAAACTGGAACTCACCTATGGAGGCATAAAGGGTGACTTCCACGAGGGTCTGACCCGGAATTCCGGCGGCCGCGAACCCTGGTACAAACGGGGTACCGAAATGCGCAATGAGCGCCATCTTTCGATCCTGAGCGAGGAGGAACTGGCCGACATTGCTCCGGCAATGGGCCTTGATGTGGTTGATGCCGGATGGATTGGTGCAAATCTGGTGTTCGAGGGTATAGCGAAACTAAGCTATCTGCCTCCCCGAACGCTGATTATGTTTGAACACGGCGTGACGCTTCGTATTGACGGTTACAATGCGCCATGCCGTTTTGCTGGCGGCTCCATCGCGGAACATGTTGGCGTGGAAGCCGAGGATCACAAGAATACCGATGTTGCGCTAAACTTTACGAAGGCCGCCCACATGAAGCGCGGACTTGTGGCCTGGGTCGAGCGGGAAGGCGAGATACGGGCAGGAGACAGTTTCACCGCCCGCATCTGGGAACAGTGGATTTACGAATAAGTTAGTAAGGTCCAGATGTTTGTGGCAGCCAGCAATACAATTGCTGTGAAGGTCATGATCATTCCGCCGGTTCTTCCCGGTACATTGCCTTCGGTGAAGCCAAGTGCAAAACCATGGGCAAGCCTACCGATTACAAGCAATGCTGAACAGGCGACCAACATCCAACTCGAGGCACCCTGCGCTTCAGCAAGGAAGAGTAGAATCAAACTGACAGGCGCGTACTCTGCCAGGTTAGCTTGCGCGCGAATGCGCCGCGAGAGGTTTTTATCTTCTCCGTCGCCGAGGCTAACACCAGATGTTCGGCGGGTATCAATTACTCTGAAAGACAGGGCAACAAGCCATAGTCCCAGAATGATGGCAACTGATGTCGTGATCGGTGCATACATGCAAAGTTCCTCCGGTTAGTTTCTTGCGGGAATGTTGATTGCTTTTTGTGATGCGGGACGGGAAGAGCATTTTTCAAGCCATTCATGCGTGGCAGTGAATTTCGACAGCTCGAGCGCGTCCGCAGCATCATAGAAACCGCCAAGTGTCTTGACCCAGGGCCAGAGTGCGATATCCGCAATTGAATATTCATCGCCCGCTATGTAGGCGCTTTTCTCAAGCTGACCGTTTATGACAGCCAGCAGCCGCTTGCTTTCGCCCTGATAACGTTCATAGGGCCGCTTATCTTCAATTTCGCTGCCTGCGAATTTGTGAAAGAAACCGAACTGGCCAAACATCGGTCCAGCGCCGCCCATCTGGAACATCAGCCACTGGATTGTCTGCAGCCGCTCTGCCGGGTCCTTTGACAGGAATTGGCCCGACTTGTCCGCGAGGTAAATTAGGATTGCACCGGATTCCCACAAGCCGATTGGTTCGCCGCCCGGTCCATCGGGATCAATGATTGCCGGTATTTTGTTGTTCGGATTGAGTGAGATGAATTCCGGCGTCATCTGGTCATTTGTGCCAAAATTCACGAGATGTGGTTCGTAGGCAAGGCCGGTCTCTTCCAGCATGGCAGACGCTTTGATGCCGTTTGGGGTTGGGAGCGAGTAGAGTTGAATCCTGTCCGGATGCTGGGCTGGCCACTTGTTGGTGATGGGAAAATCATTGAGTTCGGTCACGTTAATACCTCGAGAGAATCTTTTCTGTAGTCAGATATGGCACATTAAACCGAATTAGCCAGCCCTGGAATTATGATCATTCTTCGGGAGGTTGTTCCTCTGACACCCGCTCGGTGCACCCCCATTCAGACAGTTTTTCATTAATACTATCAATTACGAAGTGTCGGGCAGACTCAACATCATAGCCTTCTTCCAGCAATGCATCATAATCCGTGTAGGCATGTCGGGCTCTTGTGGTGACTGCTTGCCATGCAGAAATGGAAGGCGGAAGATGGCGCAGATGACCGGCAAGGGCAACGTTCTCCATGGCAAGGAAATCCTCCATTGATGCCAGAGGCACCAGCGCGCGCAACCGTTTGTTGATTTCTTTTTGGCGGGCGATAGATTTCATAAACTCTTTGCTTGTTGTATCAATTTGTAGGTATCAGTCGGCAATGGAGAAGTGTCATGCAGTCGTTTTCAAGCGCTGAGTTTGTAAAATCACTTCCTGTTCTCGAGCGTTTTGTACATGCATTGCCGCGGGAAAATTATCAACCCGTGCCCCAAGACTGGTATGTTGCGGTGACCGATGTTGTTCGCTCGCGCAAGGCCATTGCCGATGGGCGTTACAAGGCCGTTAACCTGGCCGGTGTGTCCATGATCAGCGCGATCATGAATGCGGTTGGTCATCAGGACATGCTGTATATTTTCGGAGGGGATGGCGCTGCAGTCGTATTTTCACCTGAAGATAAAGCAGCCGTTGAAAGGGCCCTTTCTTCTACTGTCTCCTGGGTTGAAGATGAACTTGAACTGCAATTGCGCGCTGCGATTGTTCCTGTTTCCGAGATCAGAGATGCAGGTCATGATGTGCTGGTGGCTGCTATTCGGGTTTCCTCATCAATTACAAATTATGCATTTGTAGGAGGTGGAATCGGCTTCGCCGAAAAGCTGATGAAAGAAGGCAAATCTAACATTGAAAAAGCGATCGGCAATGAACGTCCTGACTTGACTGGACTGTCCTGCAGATGGACCCCGGTTGGGGAAGCAGGCAAGAAAATAGTCTCGCTGATTGTGGAGCCTCCTGCCGATGGCGAAGAATTAGCCGATGAGGCAGTTACGGAATTGATGAAGCTTGTTCAAGCCGATTCATCGGCGGCGAGTCCCATGCCAAAAGGTGGTCCCGGCTTCAAATGGCCGCCGGAAGGACTTCGACTGGAAGCCAGGGCATCCGGAATGAACCGGGTTTTGCTCTATCTGATAACGCTGCTCGCCTGGATACTGGACAAGACCGGATGGTCATTGGGGAAATTTGATCCTGTTCGTTATCGTGAATATGTATCGCTTAATACAGATTATCGAAAAATTCAGGATGGCATTCGAATGACTGTTTCCCTGGCTGACGATAGTGTCGGCAGGTTACGGGATTTACTGGAAGGTTATCGCGAAGATGGAAAGTTGAGATATGGAATCTGCGAACAGGATGAAGCTGTTCTGACCTGTTTTGTACCGTCCATTACGACTGACAATCACTTTCATTTTCTTGATGGCGCTGGAGGCGGGTATGCGGCGGCAGCGGATGACCTGAAATGATTTGTGCAGCCTGCGTTAACCGCGAACAGGTGTGAAAGTTGCAAAATTTGCCACTTCACATATAAACATATGCTTATGTTTGGATTATTTGATAATGCTGCAAACCTTGCTTGAAAATACACCACTTTCGCTGGATCAGACTGTGAATCTGTTGCGTGCTTCAGGTGAGCCCACGCGACTGCGTTTACTGATGTTGTTGTCGGAAAGTGACCTTACTGTATCTGACTTGACTGAAATTCTTGGCCAGTCGCAACCGCGCATTTCACGCCATCTTAAACTGTTAAGTGAAGCAGGATTGCTTGAGCGCTATCAGGAGGGCGCATGGGCCTATTTCCGCCTGGTGGACCAGGGAATTGGCTCAGGCATCATAACCACCCTTCTTGCCCAGATCAGCCTTGACGATGCTCAAGTAGCCCGTGATCAGGAGCGGTTGGTTGCTGTTCGCAGGCGCCGTGCGGAGCGGGCTGCTGAGTATTTTTCCAAGAGTGCATCTGAATGGGACAAGATCCGCTCTCTGCATGTGGATGAGGCACAGGTTGAATCAACCATGCTGGAAATGGTGGGGTCGGAAAAAATCGATGCTATGCTTGACCTTGGAACGGGGACAGGCCGGATACTGGAACTGTTTTCGGATATTTATGAAAAAGGTACCGGTATTGACGCTAGTCGTGACATGCTTTCGGTTGCCCGGTCGCGGCTTGATGATGCACATTTGTCACGCGTACAAACGCGCCAGGGTGACTTGTACATTCTGCCGACACAGGGAAACTTCTTTGATCTGGTGACCATCCATCAGGTACTACATTATCTGGATGATCCGGCAGTTGCGATACGTGAAGCCGTAAAATCTCTCAAGCCGGCCGGCCGGATATTGATAGTAGATTTCGCCCCGCATGAACTCGAGTTTCTACGAACGGAACACGCTCACATAAGGCTCGGATTTGAACGGGAGCAGATGGAGGCGTGGCTACGAGACGCAGGAATGAAACCTGCAGATTTTCGCCAGTTGGAGAGTAAGTCCGGCAAAGGGCAAGCCAAAGAAACACTCACGGTCAGTCTCTGGCTTGCTGAAAAGTAGGGTCTCCTGGGTAGTTATCCAATCAGTCCAAGGACCAATGCGGTTACAAAAACAAATGCTGCAATTGTAATCACCAGATTGGCTTTATGTACAAGCTGCATCACGTTCTCCTTTGTCGAAGCCCGCCCTAATACCAAAGTCTAAGAAAAATTTGGACATTCACAAGACCAAATTTTGGAAACTGCTGTTCACGGCATCCGAAAAATAGTCTAGCTTTTTGATTTGTTTATCGAATTTTATTCACAGTTCTGTGAAATAATTTTCTGATAGCTTGGTTGCTGCTCTATTTTGCATCCGATCCAGCTTTACCCTTTGCTGAAAAAAGTCTTCCATCGACCAGAACGAGCCCGACTGTAATGAAAACCATGCCGATGAGATTTCCGGTTGTAAGGCTTTCACCGAGCCAAACGACCCCAAGAAGGATTGCGCTGACCGGCACCAGAAATGTTACCAGCGAGACGTTTGTCGCCCCTGCACTTGCAAGGATACGGAAAAAGAGCACATAGGCGACGGCTGTACACAATATGGATAAGCCAAGGGTGGAAACGATCATCTCCAGGTCGGGTGCAGCAATTGAGAACGGATCCTCGAGAGCGAACATGATCGGAATCATTACAATGCTGGAAGAAGTGAGTTGGCCTGTAGAGATCACAATCGGATCATGCTCTTTGAACCGTTTGCCGAAGACCCCTGCGAACCCATAGGATATTGTCGCGCCCAGTATGGCGATCTGCGCCCATGCTGAGCCGGTCAAGCCCTGGATGAGATCGGCACCGATCAAAATTGCAACGCCTGCGAAACCAAACAGGATGCCGACAAACTTGTTGGGTGTGAACTTCTCATCCGTGGTCAGCGCATTTGCGATGATCAATGTCCAGATTGGCGTCATCGCGTTTACGACCGATGCAAGGCCGGAACCGATTTCGCGCTGCCCCACCAGGATAAGTGAGAACGGCACAACATTGTTCAAGATGCCCATCACAAGGATAGCTCCAATCAGCTTGCCATCTGATGGAAACTTTCGACCGGTGGCTAGAAGAAACAGCCATAGTGTCAATGCAGCGATTGCCACTCGAAAAAAGACGACGGTAAATGGCGGCCATTCGAGCATAAGAATGCGGCCGAACAAAAATGAACCTCCCCAGATCAGGGCAAGTGTTGCAATCATGATCCAGTCTTTGCTGGATGCTGTTGTGCTGGATTTGCTCATATCGGATGAATAGGTACAACATGTTGCCATAGCCACCCGAATCTTGCCGCATTAAATTTCATCCACGAAGTATTTCCTTAATTTTGTTGTATCAGACTGTCGGCATGCGTTTCGTTTTTCACATGATCTCGATCTTTCTATGTCTGTTGGTAATAAGTGCCTGCAGCCCTTCATCGATTTTGGGTGGAAATGAAAGTCTGCCGAATTCCAGTGAACCTCTGGACAATGAGGTCGTCGAATTTGATGCCAATCATTCGTTCCTGCAACTCAACAGCGTCCGACAGAAACATCTGTTGTCCGCCTTCAAGCGCGACCCCCGTCTTATGGAAGCTGCTCGTAGGCATGCCGACCTGATGGGCCGAACTGGAAAATTCGGCCATGAATTCGGACCGGAAACCAAATTCAAGCGGCGTATCTTCGCTGTCGGATTTGACAATTCCGCCGGAGAAAATCTTGGTGTCGGATATCGCAGTATTGAGGCAGCTATAGAAGGATGGCTTAATTCCCCGGAACATCGGAAAATTCTGCTCAAACGCAACTACACACTTGGTGGGATAGCCTATGCCAGCAACAGTTCAGGCAATAACCCGCGATTGAACCATTTTTGGGTGCTGATTGTCGGAGCTGAGTAGAGGATTCTCAAAAATTCATGAACCGCGATGACCTCAAATGGTTGTCAGAGCCGCACGGTAACGCTTTCGTAACCTCATTGGCTCACTGTTTATGAACCATAGTGCCTTTCGGTTTGGCACAATCAGTTTTCCTAAGAGGGTTTTATGTATCGCGTCATCCTCAAATATGCTGCCGTTGCGGCAGTATCAGCTTTCATCGTTTCTCCGGCTCATGCAGTTGAAGTTTACCTGTTCAAGGGAGCGGGAGATTTTTCCTTCGTGAATGACAACCTGCATTTCTCCCGCGGCCTTACCAAAATTGCCGATACTCTGAATGCGGAAGGGATTCATGCAGAAGTACGCCGTTTTGGTGCCGTAGAGGACGCGCTGGCCACAATCCGCCAGCGTAAACCAAAGACAGTGGCATTGATCGGCCATTCCATGGGTGCATTGGCATCAATGGGAATGGCACGGAGCCTTCGCGGGGAGGGGATTGAAATAGTCTATATGGGCTTGATTGATATCCCAGGCCCGGTTGGAGTGGCTGGTGACAATGTGGCATGGGTCGAGAATTACTATTCCATTAATCCGGTCTACGGCAAATTGACCAATGTAAATTCTCATCCGAAGGCACGGAACATCCATGTTTCCGGTTACATACACAACCGGATGGACGACTCACCACAAGTTCAAAACGGGATGCTCGGTGCGATCCGGCAAATTCATGCTGCTGAACTCGAACTTGAGTTGCAGCAAGAGCCCGAAGGCTTGCTGGTAGATGCATCACCTTTGGAAACATTCGGCAATCAGCCTCAGGCCGTTCAGCAGATTGCCGAAACTCCTTTGCCAAACGAAACTGAGATTGAGGGTTTTCTGGCAACACAACCGAGCGCTTACTCTTCCGGGAGTGTTTCCGCTGGAACAAATCTCAATGATGCACAGGCGCAAATTGTACAGCCACATGTCTTGCCAAGCGTGGATGTTGGAACAAATCCATACGATTTACCGCAATCCGGTGACCCCCTTCTTTACCAAAATGCCCAGAGCCAACAGTTTGAATCGCCTCAGCCCATAGATCCTGTGACGACTTCGAGTGTGCAAAAACCGGGATTGCTTGATCGGGGGCGCTCACTGTTGCGGCGTGCAGGCAGTTTCGTGCGGACGCTGAATGAAAATCGAAATGTAAGGGCAAATTCATTTGCACCAGACCCTGAGCGCTGATCCCTAAACCCTCCTAACCGTCACTTTATTGAAATATTACTTGCTTATTTTCCCGATTGGCGCGAGTGTTGCGCTGTTCGGGCATATTGCGAACATGAAGAAGACTGGAATACCGGAAGAATACCGGCTGCGGCGAATTGATACAAAGCCTTGAAGCATGCGGAGCGACAAACGTTCCAACCTTTCCTCGACATCCTGCACTGCCTGCGTCGCGGTTTCCGACCGCAAAGCCAATGATCGACGAAAGGAAAAAAGATCATGTCACAAACAGGTACCGTAAAATTTTTCAATACCGAAAAAGGTTTTGGATTTATCAAACCCGATGGTGGTGAAAAAGATATTTTTGTACATATTTCAGCGGTTCAGGCATCGGGTCTACAGGGCCTCGTTGAAAACCAGAAAGTCACTTTTGAAACCGAAGATGACAATCGTGGCAAAGGCCCCAAAGCGGTAAACATCCAGCCTGCCGACTAACGCAGAATTAAACGGCGACCATTCTCGGTCGTCTAAATTCTTCCAAAGGGCTCCCGATGGCACGTTTCTTGCTGTGGTTCTGTGATTAGGATCATAACAGTGCCAAAGGGAAAACATGTTCGAAAAAGGCAGCGATATAAAATTTCAGCAGGTTTCGGTAACATTGCTGGACGGAACGGAATTGCTTGGGAAATTGAACTGCGGGCTGAAACCTTCAATTTCCCAGGCACTTAACTCTGAAGGCCAATTCATAGAACTTCAGGACAATCAGAACGCTCCGGTGTTTTTTGCCAAGAACCAGATTGCTTCCGTGGAACCGGTCAGGAATTCCGGGAACTCCACTCCCAAACTTGAACGCGCGCTCGTTGAACGTTTGGACTGGCATGCTGTTCTCGGGGTCAGAAGCTCAGCGACAGCCGAGCAGGTCAAGGAAGCCTATCACGGGCTGGCGAGACAATATCATCCGGATCTTTATGCCGGTGCCGGCATGCCCGGCGAAATCCGTCATTACGCCAACGAGATGTTCTCCCGAATAAACGTGGCCTATGAGCAGTTCAAAAACCTTAAAATGGTGGCTTGAAAACCGGCAACCTGATGTTCATCGCCCATCGCTGTAAACAGTTCATGTCCGTCATTTTCAACCGGAATAGAACGATGACCTGATACGGAAAACTAGCCGGTTTCTGATTTGGTCATTTCCAACTCTGCCGGATCTACCAGGTAGGTGCCGCGGAACCTGCTTCTGACCAGCCATCCGATCCCGAAAGCATAGAGTGAAAAGGTTTCGGCCCAAAAAGTCACGTCCCATTCTTCCCACCAGATCCAGTCCTTTCCTAAGAAAAATCTCAAGCCCATAGCGATCAGGCAAATGAGCATTACGCCTCCGCACAAGTAGTAGATCGTGTTCCGGATGGTTTTTTGAGTGGTTATTTCATTGTTGTGTTTGTGTCTTTCGGGATCAACACGGGTAAATATGAAAAGACAGTACCAGGTAAGAAACCCGAATACGAACGCGGCGCATACGTAATGCAGGGAAGCTGAATAAGGGAAAAGGCAAAATGCACTGCCGACCGCACAGGCTGTGTCTCCAAACAGGGGAGCAGGAATTTCATTGACGACCGTTGTCGGCACCTCAATCACCAAGTCACCTTTATTGGGTTCGTTGATGCTCGTGATCTGGATGAATATCCTTGCAAGCGCTCCTTCCGACGTCATGTTTTCAAGACCTGAATAGCTGGTCGGGAAGATGCCGATGCCGAAGGATGCACAACCTGCCGCAGTCGCCAAGTGTGTCTCGCGATCGGTGCGTCCTTCATAGGCGATCATGAAAGTGCCGATGAACGCAACAAAGACGACAAACAGGTCACCGAGCCAGGCAGCATAGTAATAATGACTTATTGAATCCCGCCACTGAACCAGGCCCGACCAGCTCGACAAAATCATGATGGTCGGCAGAAGCAAGGTCACCAACCCAACCAGAAAAGTCAGCTTGCGCCGGTTAAGCTCAAAGTGTTTTTCCAGCCGGACTATTTCAGAGGAATTGGTCAGTTTGTCTTGACGTGTATCATCTGGTGCATCTTTTACATTTGCAGTCATAATTGTTTTCCTCGCTGTATTTGCAAATCGAACAGATTACTGAGAGTCGCGTACTACTAGCACAGAATTTGCGGGGTCATTTACTAAGCGTTCCAGTTCGAGAAATTCGTTGATTTGGGTCTTTGTGTTATTGACCTTAAACTTAGTATTCTCGCCTGGCACAATATCACTGTCTTTTAGCGTCTCCACTGGCTCGAGCAATGCAATATTTAGTTGATGTTTGTCGATGCGTTGATTGGACAATTTAACAGAGGCTTCTCTGAGGTTGGAGCCGCCAAGTGTAATTGACGGATCAGCTCCTCCTTGCACAGTAGTTGTGAAGGTTAGTTCGTCAGAAAACTCTGATTGAAGTTCAGCGAATTCGACGAGGTTTGAATAGGCAATCAAGATCTCTTCCATCCCGATAGAGCCGGTTATGGGATACACGTAGTTTTCTGTGCGTTTTACCGTCTCATGTTTTGATGAGGGGTCAGAACAGGATTGTTTTTTATCGAGAGTAATTCCAAAATCTGCACTTGCCAAAGTGTCCAATGACTCTACATTTCTAAATCTGCGTTGACTTTGTCTTTGCCTCTCGAATTTCCCGTTCAAAGACAGTTGAGCATTGTTGGCAGAAGGAAATTGAAACATTGCAACGCCAGAATTCGCGTTGTTGTCTTCCGTTGTATTAAGGATGAACTCCATGCCGATTACCGCGGTGGCATATTTTTTAAAATACTCATCCATTACGGGAGAAAAATGCTTCAAGATATCATAGCGATACGAAGCCAATAAAAACCTGAAAATGTCATGTCGGTTCTGTTCGCTTACATCCTTGCCATCCCACTTGCTAGTGAGAAAAGCCGCAATGTTACCCCCGTTACCGTATGACTTAAGATAATTGTACAATTTTAGTTTTCGTGGAGGATTCCTAACGCCCGATATTCTTTCACCAAGTCTTCGATTTTGATCTAGGAATCTAACATATTGACCAAAGTTGAGGCCGAAGTCGAAATCGTCGTTGGCTTCTTTGTCAGCTTTCTGCAATTCCGAAAAAAGCGCATAGACCATGATGTTTTCCATGCCGATGCGTGTTTCGCAACGAATTTGTTGCACAATGCGAATTGTTGCTTCCTCTTTCAATCCAAGTAAATTGCTTACACTTGGCCTAATCGCGCACCCGGCAACCGTTATTCCTACCGTGGTCAAAACCAATAGATTTTTAAAACCCGATACTATACTCATTTTACTCTCCCCCAGTTACTCAACAGTCATTTTTGACTTGTTGATCAATATTCAACCACAAGAATTTGGGGGAGTAAATTATAGCTAGCGTGAATTCATCGTGAATTATCCAAATCCACCAGCAGCAGGGGTGTTCAATATTACGGCTTCACCGGCTTTTACTTCGGTCTGATCGCAATGTTTGAGAGTATCCATATCACCCGACAGCCGCCGTATGATTGTCGAGCCCGGTTCACCATCGCCACCGCCGTTCAGCCCTTTGGGTGGATTGTAACGGGAAGAGGAGAGAATTGCGCAGGTCATGTCCTCCATGAAGCGCAATGTGCGACTGACAGCATCACCACCCTTGAACTTGCCCGAGCCGCCTGATCCTTCCCGGATTTTGAACTCCTCAACCACAACCGGATAACGCATTTCCAGTACTTCCGGGTCCGTCAGGCGGGTATTGGTCATATGCACGTGTACGGCATCCGCACCCTTGAAAGCCCGGCCATCGTTCATTTGCCCCGCAGGAGCTCCGCCACACATGGTTTCGTAATTCTGGTAGCGTTCGTTGCCATAAGTGAGGTTGTTCATCGTGCCCGGAGCATTGGCAAAGGCACCCAAAGCCATCAGCAGGCAGTTGGTGACGTGCTGGCTGGTTTCAGTATTGCCAGCAATGACCGCGGAAGGGTATTGCGGCTTCAACATGCAGCCGTCGGGAATGATGATGTTGATCGGCTTAAGACAACCCGCATTCATTGGAATGTCGGCTTCCACCATAATCCGGAATACATAAAGCACTGCAGCACGACATACCGGTTCCGGCGCGTTGAAATTGTTCTTCTTGATCGGGGAAGTTCCGGTGAAGTCAACAGTCGCCTCGCGTTTCGTCCTGTCGACGATGATTTTCACACAAATCTGCTGATCATTATCAGTTTGATAGGTGTATTCACAGTCAGACAGGCGATCAATCACGCGGCGAACGCTTTCCTCGGCATTGTCCTGAACATGTTTCATATATGCTTCGACGACGGGCAGTGTGAAATGGTCAACCATCTTGCGGAGTTCAATCACACCTTTTTCGTTTGAGGCGATCTGGGCGCGTATGTCCGCCATGTTTTCATCCGGGTTGCGGGCAGGCCACGGATGGTCGGTGAGGATTTTCCGCATCCCTTCTTCATCGATAACGCCGGCCTTTACCAGCTTGAAGTTGTCGATGAGCACACCTTCCTCATCGACATGCGTTGCAAGCGGCGTGGCGCTGCCGGGGGCCATGCCTCCGACATCAGCATGGTGGCCGCGCGCGGCAACGTAAAACAGGATGTCCTTGTCTGCTTCGTCAAAGACCGGTGTTACGACCGTGATGTCGGGCAGGTGGGTGCCCCCGTTGTAGGGCGCGTTGAGGATGAACACATCACCCGGGTTGATATTGCCGCTATTGTTTTCAATAACGCTTTCGACCGACCGGTCCATGGAGCCGAGATGTACCGGCATATGAGGAGCATTGGCCACCAGTGTTCCGTCGCTTGCAAAGACCGCGCAGGAAAAGTCCAGGCGTTCTTTCATGTTAACCGAATAGGAAGTGTTCTGGAGCGTGACACCCATCTGTTCGGCGATCGACATAAAGAGGTTGTTGAACACCTCAAGCATCACCGGGTCAGCGGTAGTGCCGATTGCAACCTGGCGTGTCTTTGCCTTTGTCCGCGTCAGAACGATATGGTCCAAAGAATTGATCTTAGCCTGCCAGTCCGGCTCAACAACAATCGTCTGATGTGGTTCAATAATCAGTGCCGGTCCGGGAACCCGGTTTCCGGGTTTCAGATTCTTGCGGAAATGAATGCCCGCGTCGTGCCATTCGCCGCCGGAAAAGAAACGGGTTGTCTGGTCTGCGCCATGGCTGCTGGAGTCAAGTGAGACTTCAGTTTCCGAGAGGCCCGCGCCTCCGCCAACAGACTCAACTTCTACGGCTTCAACAATCAGCTTCTTGTTTTCAAAAACAAATCCAAACTGTTTGCGGTGCTGGAACTCAAACGCTTTGACCATCTCTTCCTGATTTGCAAATGCAACCGGGAGGGCGAGGTCGGTTCCGTCATAGCGGATATGGATGCGTGTAAAAGATGATATTTCCGAGTGACTTACGTCCTGTCTTGCAAGTTCTGATTCAGTTTCTTGTTTGAGTTCTGATTCAACTTCTTCAAGTTTTGATAGAAGACTTTCATCAAGCTCCTGTATCAGCGCCTGCGAACGGGATGACCGGACCTGAGCCAAGCCCATGCCATAGGCTGATAGAATGCCGGAAAACGGATGGATGAGAACAGTTTCCATGCCGAGTGCATCCGCTACTGCACAGGCGTGCTGACCGCCCGCACCGCCAAAGCAGTTCAAGGCATATTCGGTAACATCATATCCGCGCTGGACAGATATTTTCTTGATGGCGTTGGCCATGTTTTCCACGGCGATCTTGAGGAACCCGTCTGCAACCAGTTCAGGAGAGGAACCCACCTCGGCAGCAAGATCAGTAAAGCGGGTCTTTACAGCCTCAGTATCAAGTTGCTGGTTCTGTTCCGGGCCAAATATCGCCGGGAAAAATTCAGGCTGGAGCTTGCCTACCATGACATTTGCGTCTGTTACCGCCAATGGTCCCCCGCGGCGATAACATGCCGGACCGGGATTGGCTCCGGCTGAATCCGGTCCTGCCTGAAAGCGGCCATCCTTGTAGAAAAGGATCGACCCACCTCCGGCTGCCACCGTATGGATTCGCATCATTGGCGCCCGCATGCGAACGCCGGCTACTTCGGTCTCGAACGCCCGTTCCAGTTCTCCGTCGTAGTGGGACACGTCGGTTGAAGTGCCGCCCATGTCAAATCCGATCATCTTTTCAAAACCGGCAAGCCTTGAGGTTTCGACAGCGCCGACAACACCACCCGCAGGGCCCGACAAGATTGCATCTTTTCCTTGGAAGAGGTCCGCAGCCGTCAAGCCTCCGGAAGACATCATAAACATCAGTTTGGGACCCTGGCCCAGTTCGGAGGATACCTGTTCCACATAACGCCGCAGAATCGGGGAAAGATAAGCATCCACAATGGTTGTGTCGCCCCGACCGATAAGCTTTACGAGGGGAGAGACCTCATGACTGACGGATACCTGTTTGAAGCCAAGGCTGCGAACGAGCTCTGCAACCCGGCGCTCATGATCATGGTATTTCCAGGAATGAATCAATGTGATTGCAATTGAGTCGATGCCTTCCGATTTCAGGCTCTGCAATTGTGGCTGCAACGCCTCAAGGTCAGGCTCTGCCTCGACTGTTCCATCAGCGAGAATTCGCTCATCTATTTCAACCACCTTTTCGTAAAGCAGTTCCGGTTTGAGAATTTCCTTGGCGAAGATATCCGGTCGCGCCTGATATCCGATTTCAAGCATGTCGCGGAAGCCCTTGGTAATAAGGAGGGCTGTGCGGTCACCCTTGCGTTCAAGCAAGGCATTGGTTGCAACGGTAGTTCCCATTTTGACGTTGCCAACCTTCTCGGAAGGAATTGGATCCTGGGGTTTTAAGCCGAGAATATCCTTGATGCCCTGAACTGCTGCATCACAGTACGCTTCAGGGTTCTCCGAAAGCAGTTTATGGGGATGAAGCGATCCATCCGGTGCCCGCCCGACAATATCGGTAAACGTACCGCCGCGATCAATCCAGAAATCCCACTTTGCCATCAAATCAGTCTCCGCGATAATTTTCTCATTGATTACGGACGACAGGGCTTGCCTGCAACCCTTTTCCCGCAGACATCAATTAAAACCTTATTAACCATGTGCTCCAACCAGAGATTAACTACATGCATGTAGTGTTTGCGTCGGAAAAACAGGGGACGCACGGTTAATGGAAACCACTACACAGACATCACAGGCAAATCTGTCTTCACAGGATACACCAGGTGTTGAGACACCGGTCGGCAAGCTGGCTGCGGAACGCAAAGGGTCGTATCGGATTGATGTGGAAAATCGTGAGGTTTTGGAGCAGGAGCTTACCCGAGACCGTACGCGAGGGTTTGTGGTGAATTGTGATGGCGAGCATGCAACAATTTCAGCCATTGTCGACAACGAGTCAGAAACAATCGAGAATTACTGGACGGTTGGCCAGCTGGTTTCAATCAAGGTTGGATACAACAGGGTTGTGGGACTCACCTGCAAAGTGGATGCAACGAGGCAGAACTGGAATCTTGACGGTGTTAACGAAATAAGCATCAAACTCGAACTTGTAGGCGAGATTGTACATGGTGGAGAAGGTAATCCGGACAAATTCAGCTCAGGTATCGCGAACTATCCTCAAATGGGTTGCATTGCACACCGGATTCGCGCGTCAGACCTTGCAATCATTTATAAGAGTGAGGGGGATACTGTTGTCAAAGTCGGTCAGCTGACTCAGGATCAATCCGTTGATGCAAAGATTGAAATCGACAAGCTTCTATCAAGACACTTTGCGGTTGTAGGCACAACCGGCGTTGGTAAATCGACTTCGGTCACATTGATCATGCGCAAGATCATAAAGGCGCGTCCTGATATTCGTATCTTGATAATGGACCCACACAACGAATTTGCGACAGCTTTTCCCAACGATTCAGTGGTGGTCGATTCCTCCAATCTTTTGTTGCCGTTCTGGCTCTTCAAGCTGGATGAATTTGGGGAAGTTGTGTTCCGTGGACAGGAAGGATTTGATGCCGAAATAGAATTGCTTCGGGACCTTATTCCGCTTGCCAAGGAACAATATCGTCTGGATTTGGAAAAAGGGGGCAGTTCGCTGGTCAAGAAAAAGGTTTCCAAGACAAACCTGACCGCCGACATGCCGGTTCCCTACCGTTTGGCAGACTTGTTGAAGATTATTGATGATCGCCTGGGTCTGTTGGAAGGTAAGGCGGAAAAACCCTTCCTGAAATCGCTGATGTACAGGCTTGAAAGCATTTCAAATGACCCGAGGTTCCGTTTCATGTTTGACCCCGGTTCCGGCGGAGACATTATGGAAACCATTATGTCCAGGATTTTCCGGGTTCCCCAGGAAGGCAAGCCAATTTGCGTCCTGGAAATGTCGGGGTTGCCGTCTGAAGTGGTGAATTCCGTTGTCTCTGTTTTGAGCCGTATGTCTTTTGATCTGGCGGCAAACAGTGATGGTGCGGTCCAGACGCTGGTGGTCTGTGAAGAAGCTCACAGATACATACCTGCTGATGAAAAGGCCGGCTTCTGGCCAACCAGACAGGCTATAGCGCGAATTGCCAAAGAGGGACGGAAGTACGGTGTTTTCCTGTGTATCATCACCCAGCGTCCCGGTGAACTTGATCCGACCATCCTCTCGCAGTGTAATACGGTCTTTGCGATGCGCCTTGGCAACGAACGCGACCAGGAGATCATTCGCGGTGCTGTGACCAACGGCGCAAAAAGTACGATCAGTTTCCTTTCTTCAATTGCGAACCGCGAATGTATTGCATTCGGTGAGGCAATTCAGACACCTATGAGGATGACGTTTGAAACCATCAGGCCTGAAGACTTGCCCGGTGCGCACATTTACGAACAGCAGAAGAAAGTGAAGGAGGGCATGACCGTCTCACTTTCATCAATTTTGCGTCGAATGCGCCGCGAAGACAGGAAGGTGTCGTCTGATGACCCTTATGCAGATGCTTCGGAAGCCAGCCCAAGTGCTAATCAGCCGGAAGATTTACAGCGTGGGCAAAATGGTGATCCGGGCGATGAAATCAATTCAATCCTGAATGCAGCCTACTCAAGTCAAAACGGTTCTCTTAGTCCTGCCTCTGCAAAATCGACTCCCGCGATTGAAAGGCGGGAAATTCCAGACAGGAGACAGGAAAACCTGCAAGCTGATCAAGCCGCACAGCCTGCCAGATCGCAGCCCGGTGCAGCAGAAAGCCTCATACGCTCATTCAGATCAAGTTAAACCTTTCTGCTGGCAGCAATCACTATGGTGATAAGGGTTGCTGCAGCTATCGTCAGAACATCAAGATGTTCAGCAAGCAATAGCGCTGAGAGCGCAATTGTTACAAACACCTGCAGTAGCTGCAATTGCCCAATTCGTGCGATGCCACCCATCGCAAGGGCGGCGTTCCAGGCGCAGAACGCAAGGAACATTGATACGCTGCCCAGGTACAACAGTGCTGAAAGCCCGGGCATCGAAGGATCAACAAACGACCGGTCGAAAAACCAGATTAGACCAATAATTGTCAGTGGCATGTTCAAGACGAGTGAACGGCTTATGATTTCCCAACCGGCAGTTTTCCTGGAGAGCTTTCCAAATATTACATAACCAACTGATGCTGTAAGTCCGGCCAGCACCAACCAGCCATAGCCCGGCCAATCCCCAGAGGTCGTATCTGGGCCCGCTTTGGCCAAGATATATCCGGTGACAATCACGCATCCCGATATGCTCAAAATCCAGAACAATCCGCTCGGTTTTTCTTCGGTAAGAAGTCGGGCGATGATTGCCGTGGTAAGCGGCAGAAATCCGAGGACCACCCCGCCATAGGCAGCAGGCACGGTCTGCATTGCCACCGACATGAATCCGGGAAAACCGAATATGAGAAAGGTTCCGGCCAGGAATATCTGAAAATTGTGGCTGTGACGCAAAGGCTTACGGTACCAAAGCAATACTGCCGCTGCCATCGCAGTCGCAATTGCTGCCCTGGCAAAAGTCAGAAACTCCGGTGTGAAATCGGCCAGGGCAATTCGGGTGGCGGGCAGAGTGGCTCCAAACCCTACTACTCCTAGAATACCCAGGACATATGCAAAAAGGACGTGCTTGTCCCCTGTCACCGGTATGGGCTTGCCAGTATCAGACATCGGAAATCCTTGGTTGTTCTTACAAAAGATTCGGCTTTGCACTGGAAAGGGAGTCGCATAAAACGCTGCCATGTCAATATGGACCCAACTCGGCGAGTTTTTATCGGAAATTGCAAACGACGCGTTCGCAGGCGTTGTGGAAGCCGTTCGTACCGTGTTTGAAGGTGATCCGGAAACCCGCCGGCAGGTTGGATTTTCCGTTGCGATGATCGCCTTGTCGGCGAAAATGGCGAAGGCGGATGGGGTTGTGACTTCAGAAGAGGTGAGGGCGTTTCAGCAGATATTTGATATACCGGATAAGGAATTCAACAATGTTTCCCGGCTCTATAACCTTGCAAAACAGGATGTCGCGGGGTTTCAGAGTTATGCGCGCAAGGTGAAAAACCTGTTTCCGGAAGAAAAGGACATTCTGGAGGATGTTATGGACGGATTGTTTCATATCGCAAAAGCGGATGGACTTTACCATGAAAGTGAAATTGCGTTCATGGATCATATAGCTGAAATCTTCGGTATTGAGGGGCGTGAATACGAACGTATCCGGTTGCGTCACATGGAGCCCGAGGACGGTAACCCCTATGTTTTACTTGAGGCGGATCCTCAATGGGACGATGACCGGATGAAAAAGCACTACCGAAAACTGGTTTCTGAAAATCACCCCGACCGCATGATCGCACGTGGTGTCCCGCCCGAGTTCATTGCCATATCCAATGATCGGGTTGCGCAGATCAACAAGGCCTGGGATCGTGTAAAACTGGAACGGGGATTATGACTTTCAAACCGGATACGGGATGTAAGTGCGATGTTCGCATTGCGGTAAACATTGATGACAGGGCGCCTCATCTTTCAACGGATATCCTTCTGCTTCATTATACCGGAATGGAATCCGCAGATGGCGCGCTTGATTGGCTTTGCCGGAAGGAAAGCAAGGTTTCCTGTCACTATTTCGTCTACGAGGATGGCCGGATAGTACAGTCGGTTCCGGAGAGCAGAAGAGCCTGGCATGCGGGGGTGTCTTCTTGGCAAGGCGAAACGGATCAGAATTCCCGTTCTATTGGAATAGAAATTGCCAACCCGGGGCATGAATATGGCTATCCAGATTTTCCGGAAGTTCAGATAAATGCCGTGATTGAGCTTTGCCGTGATATTCTCGACCGAAATGAAATTTTACCGAGAAACGTTCTTGCCCATTCTGATGTAGCCCCAATGCGTAAAGCCGATCCGGGTGAAAAATTTCCCTGGCAGAAGTTGCACGAAAATGGTGTCGGGCATTGGGTGCCTGTTCAGGATGGCGACGGCCGACAATCTCTCAGACTGGGGGATGAAGGTGACTGCGTTTCAGCCCTTCAATCCGGCCTGTCTCAGTATGGATATGGTGTAGAAATTACCGGAAGTTACAATGCGCTAACCAAGGCATGCGTAGTTGCTTTTCAGAGGCATTTTCGCCAGTCAAATGTGGATGGAATTGCGGATGTGCAGACAATCGCGACCCTGGATGCGTTGGTCAGTTCTGTCAGTTGA
>JBCCGN010000020.1:0-54649 GCA_039029255.1 Pseudomonadota bacterium
ATGTCGGCGGCGCTGTGGCGTTCCTTGACCTGCTCCCAATCTTCACCCCAGGCACGGTTCACCTTGCGGCCACGCTGCACAGCGTTGCGCTCCGCTATTTCTGCGGTCCACCGAACCATGTTCTTGTATGACTTCGTATCGAGGAAGGTCGCAGATTCACCGTAAATCTTGCCTTGAACAAGAACCCCGTACCAGGGCCAGATTGCCATGTCGGCAATCGAGTATTCGTCGCCGCACATGTATTGGTTCTCCGCCAGATGTCGGTCGAGGACATCAAGTTGCCGTTTGGTTTCCATGGCAAACCGGTTGATTGGATATTCGAACTTTTCGGGTGCATAAGCGTAAAAATGTCCAAAACCACCGCCGAGATAGGGCGCTGACCCCATTTGCCAGAAGAGCCAGTTCAAACATTCGGTACGACCGGCATGATCCTGGGGTATGAAGGCGCCGAACTTGTCGGCCAGGTAGAGGAGAATTGCCCCGGATTCAAAAACCCGTACTGAAGGACTTGTTGAATGATCCATAAGGGCAGGGATTTTGGAATTCGGATTGACACCGACAAACCCACTGCCAAACTGGTCTCCTTCATTGATATCTATGAGCCAGGCATCGTATTCCGCACCTTTGTGGCCCGCTGCAAGCAGTTCCTCCAGCATTGTCGTGACTTTGACCCCATTGGGTGTTGCAAGTGAATACAGCTGAAGCGGATTTTCGCCGACCGGTAATTCCTTATCGTGTGTGGAGCCCGCAATCGGACGATTGATTGAAGCGAACTTGCCGCCGCTCTCTGCATCCCATTTCCAAACTTTTGGTGGTGTGTATGCTGAACTCTCGCCCATGACTGTCTCCGGAAAATTGTTGGTGTGAACGGGCGGATGTGCAGTACCCGTTTATATGAAGCGTAACCTGTGGTGTGATGCTACAAATTTCAATGGGGAAGGGTGGTTTTGTTACCGGATATTTCCGTAAGCTCAGCCTCTTGACCTGCGCCTTCTTCGACGGCCCCCAGAAGCCCCATCGTCATTTGCTGCTTCTGGCTGGGAAGATTTCTCCGGAAGGGTTACCTGCTCAGCTAACCTCGGGAATGGCTCCACTTTGTTGGGCAATGCCATCGCATTGACGAAATGTGCCTGGAAATCGGGTTCGAGCGCCGTTTCGATTTTCTCAATCTTCATTACCGTGTTTTCAATCTCCCGGCGGAAATTCCGGTTGAGAAGCGCCATTTTAGCGCCATAGCCGGCAGCATTTCCAACCGCGTTCACCTTGTCGAGCGCACAGTCCGGAATGAGGCCAAGAACCATGGCGTATTTTGGATCGATAAAGGTGCCAAATGCGCCGGCGAAGGAGATGGAGTCCACCTTGTCGATGCCCTGTTTGTCCATAAGCAGTTTGATGCCGGCATAAAGTGCTGCCTTCGCGAGCTGAATCGCTCGTACATCGTTCTGGGTGATTTTCAGCTCTTGCTGGCCACGCCACAAAACATATGAGTATGTGCGCCCGTCCTCAATAATCCGATCGGATTTCGGCGCAAGTGAACCATTAACAACACCGTCTTCAGAGATTATTCCCGACAGGAACATTTCCGCGACCACTTCGATAATGGCTGAACCACAAACACCGGTCACGCCAGTCACACCGGTTGCAACTTCGAAACCAGGTTCGTCCGACCAGATGTCCACGCCAATTACCTTGACACGGGGCTCCAGGGTCTCCGGATCAATACGAACCCGCTCGATTGCGCCGGGGGCAGCGCGCTGACCGCAGGAGATTTCAGCCCCTTCGAATGCCGGACCGGTTGGCGATGAGGCTGCAACCGTCCTTTGCGAATTGCCAAGAATAATTTCAGCGTTGGTGCCGACGTCCACCACAAGCATCTGTTTGTCCTGCCGATGCGGACCTTCGCACAGTGTAACGGCAGCGGCATCAGCGCCTACATGCCCTGCTATACAAGGCAGAACGTAAACGCGCGCGCCTTTACTGACGTTAAGTTCGAGATCAATAGACCAGCTGTGTACGGCGCCAGAAACGGCGAGCGCGAAGGGTGCACCGCCGAGTTCCGTCGGATCAATTCCGAGAAACAGGTGATGCATGATGGGATTGCCGACAAAGACCAGATCCATAATGTCCTTGGGCTCAACCATCGCTTCTGTACATACATTCTCGATAAGGCTGTTTAGCGCAGCGCGTACTGCCGTGGTCATGGCTTCCCGGCCTTCCGGGTTCATCATGACATAGGAGACACGGCTCATAAGGTCTTCACCAAACCGGATCTGGGGATTTGGTGCGCCAGCCGACGCAATGGTTTGCCCCGAAAGCAGCGACACCAGATGCATTGCAATGGTCGTCGAGCCAATGTCACAGGCAATACCGTAGGATTCGTTCTTGAGGCCCGGGTAAATTGAAATGATCGAGGGTCTGGATGTCTCCAGATCCATGTGAATGACAGCCGTGACCTTCCAGTCGCCCGCGCGCAGCCGCTGCTGTATTCGGGGAAGAAGCCAGGAATCGACCATCAGATCTTCCCACCCCCAATCGCGCCTGAGCGCTTCCTTCAATCGATCGAGGTCGCCGAGCGGCTTGTGCATATCCGGTTCTTCAACTTCCACGTAACACAGTTGAACCGCAGGGTTTCGCTCTATGACACGCCCGTCATCAACCTTGCGTACAACTGCAGCGTTTATCTGGCCGTCTTGTGGGATGTCGACCACCAGGCTGCCTTCGACGGTAGCTGAACAAGAGAGGCGGCGACCTGCCTTGAGATCACGCTTTTCAGCATAGCGGGTTTCCTTGGCGCTTAAGGGGGATATGTTGTCTAATGACGACGTGATGCCATGCTTTGCGAATTCACCCGCCTGGATATCAATCTGACAACGGCCGCAAATCCCGCGACCCCCACAAACAGATTCCACATAAACGCCAAGATCCCTTGCCGCATCAATAAGCAACGTGCCCTTGGGAAAACGCCCGCGTTTTCCTGAAGGCATGAAAAGGACTAGGTGATCTTGGTTTTCATTCATTTGTTGATCCGTCAGCGATGTTTTTACTTCACGGAATTACCGCAAAATGTCTGTCTGCTTTGCGACACATAGGGCAAATTCTTCTCTAGTGTAACTGCTTTTGGTGAAGATTCTTAACGGACAAATTCGAGCACTTGCTTCTGAAAAACTTCTATCGGCGCTTCTGATCCGCTACCGGCGGCCAGTGGCCCGACCTCATACACAGGGGAATTGAGTGAACGTTGCATTTTTTCGCAAACCCAAATGTCCTCTGTCTGAAAATCCCCTGTTTCAAGCGGATGCTTTACCCAGTTATCGGAGGTAATTTCCCCAGTATCCTTGCTATAGCCGGGAGCGGATTTGGGACCGCCTTCCATATCGAACCAACTCTTGGGGACCCATGTTTTTGCACGTAAAATAGTCTCATCGGGTTTGACCGGCTCGAGCGTAGAGATTGTCAGAGACCACTTGCTGGGCGTCACGATGGTTGTAGGGAAAAGCATGTATACCCCGCCATATCCAGGTGTTTCCGCTCCGGGAATCACTTTGGCGCCACCCATACTTTCGACTTGCTTTTCAACAAATTGCGGAACCCGGTTGCGGATTTCATCACGTTCAGTCGAATACCAGACAAGATTGAGACCGTGAATGTCCCACGCGTTCTTGTCGGGCAGGGGCCCGCCAAGTGTATTTTCGTGCAGATATGCTAGGTGATATCCGTCAATCGCGTTTTCGTAAAAAACCTTCCAGTTGCACTTCATGCGATAAACAAATTCTTCTCCTCCCTGAAGGTCGGCAGCGGAAATGTTGTGGGGCCACTCGGCCCCTTGCAGAGGCGAAAGCCAGTCTTCAAACGTCAGTTCAGGTGCTGGAGAAGGGTTTATGAAAACCATCTCTTTGAAAGTGCCAGTTGCAGCGGGCTTCAATCCAAGCGAGGGTTTGTCGAGATTGCTGAAATGATCGGCGTTTGGAAGTCCGCGCAATCTTCCATCAAGCATGTATGTCCAGCGATGATAGGGACAAACGATGGTTTTGCCCGCGTTCCCACGGCCTTCCAGAACTTCTGTGCCGCGATGACGGCAAATGTTATGGAACGCGCGCAGGTCGCCATCATTATCACGCAGGACGAAAAGCGGATAATTTCCAACCTTTAGCGCTATAAAGTCGCCCGGTTCCGGAATATCAAACTCCATACAGGCAAAGGACCACGTCTTTGAGAAAAGAAGTTCACGCTCTGTTTTCAACCATTCTTCAGAGCGGTATGCATCGGGTTTCAGAAGCTGTCTTGGTTCGTTGCTGAATGTATCTGCCATAGCCGGAATCCTACCCATTGGGATATAGATTGTATCCAAATATGCTATATACGCCGATCCGCCACAACACATCCCAAAGAAAATACCAGATTCCGAAGAACAGCCACATGATGTTCACAGCCCAGTACAGAGCAGGATCCGCCTGTCTGGAAACCGGTAACAGCAAATTGGTATTGTCGGACCGGAAAGCAGCGACACCCCACGCAATGAACAACAAGCCCCAGACCCAATAATGGTTGAAGACCGTCGCGAATATCAAGATAACAAGTGTCAGCCAGTTGAGTTGTGAATGGTTGATCATTTTTGTTTCCATGTCGAATGTTGACTTTTGGACGGCTTAGCCGTAGTCAGCCAGTTATGACTTATGTAAACGAAATTTCAAACAGCATTTATTTCGGCCGACTATCCTTACTCGCCTAACGGCGTGTGAGAGCGGAAGAGTCATTTCCAAACCATTCCCATGCTTGCACGCCGTTTCGCGGGTTTAGCCCAATCGGCAGAGGCATCGGATTTAAAATCCGTACAGTATGGGTTCGACTCCCATAACCCGCACCACTTTCAAGCGAGCGTAGCCCAATCGGAAGAGGCACCGCATTCAGAATGCGGAAAGTGTGGGTTCGAATCCCTCCGCTCGCACCAAGTGGGAGGGTAGCCCAATTGGCAGAGGCATCGTCCTGAGACGACGTTCAGTGCGGGTTCGAATCCCGTCCCTCCTACCAGACAGTTTTATGCAGCGGCTCCACGCCGGCTGCCGCGCCCACCCCGAGCTCTTGCACCACGTGCTCCAGCAGGTGCCGCATCCGGGTCGCGGTTGAACTTGATCCATGCTGCGCCACCTGAATCCTGGTTAAGCAAGAAGTTGGCTGCGCGGATTGCTTCCATTTCCTTGCCGGCGCGGGGCTTTGTCGATCCGATCCCGAACAGTTTCACGAACGTTTCGTCATCCATCTCAGGTGGAATTACAATTCCGGCTGCTTCGACTTGGGCTTTTTTCTCAGCAATCTTTTTAGGGCCGGTCGGTAAGGCCACCGGGTTCATGATTGCGCTGGTCATGCCGGCCTGAAAAGCCATCGGCAGAAATGCGTTATTGATGCCATGGCGATTTGGAAGGCCGAATGAAATGTTGGACGCACCACAGGTAGTATTTACACCGAGTTCTTCGCGCAGGCGTCGGACAAGTGTGAAGACCTGATGCCCGGCCGTTGCCATAGCACCAATCGGCATGACCAGAGGGTCAACCACGATATCGTTCGGTTTGATGCCGTAATCAGCAGCCCGTTCCACAATTTTTTTGGCAACTGCAAATCGCACTTCCGGGTCCTCGGATATGCCGGAGTCATCATTGGAAATCGCAACAACCGGTACGTCGTATTTCTTGACCAGCGGCAAAACCAATTCTAGGCGTTCTTCTTCGCCTGTTACCGAATTCAGGAGTGGACGGCCTTTCGCGGCTTTTAGGCCATTCTCAAGCGCACCAGGTACCGAGGAATCAATGCAGAGAGGGCAATCGGTCACGCTTTGAACGACTTCAATCAACTGTGGCATGAGATCAGGTTCGACAAAGTTGTTGTCGGCGTAACGCGGGTCCTCTGCCATCTTGTTGGAAAAGACGGCACCGGAATTGATATCCAGAACAGTCGCGCCCGCTTCGACCTGGGCAATGGCGTCAGATTGCACGCGTGAGAAATCGCCGCGTTCGAGTTCTTCATTCAGAACTTTCCGACCCGTCGGATTTATTCGCTCTCCTATAACGCAGAACGGTTGATCGAAGCCGATAATCACTTCTTTTGTTTCCGAAGCAACGAGTGTGTGAGTCATTGCAGTCTACCTTTTTGCTGGGGTCGGGACAGTTATCTCGACGGAATCTGAAAGTTGGCGTTTTTTGCATTTTTATCTGGCGGCAACCGTCTATCGCCACGACATGCCATGCCGTTTTTGCGACTGAAATGTCAACCCAATTTTCAACCAAAAAGTCATAAAAATCCATGAAACATAATAATATAAATATATCTTTATGTTGTTATTTACATGGAATATGTTTCATGCTAACCATCGACTAAGTCACAAAAGGAGACTGAAAATGGCATCTGTGAGTTTTGAATATTTTCCGCCGAGAAATGAGGAATCCCGGAACAAACTGGAGCAGGCGGTCAATGTTCTTTCTGCGTTTCAGCCTGAATTTCAAAGTGTCACTTATGGGGCAGGGGGATCCAGTCGCGAAGGAACGCTTGATACGGCGCGGTTGGTTTCTCACCTGTCGGAAGCACCGGCAGCAAGTCACCTCACCTACACCGGATCAAACGCATCTGAAATAGCCAAATTCGCTAATAGGTTATGGGACCAGGGAACGCGCCGGATTGTCGCTTTGCGGGGTGACAGCAGGGAGAGCGCCGGCGCTGAAGTGTTTTCATCCACAGCGCAGTTTATCAGCACCTTGAAACGCCATCACCCATTTGAAATCGCAGTTTCATGTTATCCGGAGGTGCATCCTTTAGCCAATTCACGGGAATCTGACATTGCAGTTCTGAAGGAAAAGCAGGAAGCAGGTGCCTCGCTGGCCATAAGTCAGTTTTTCTTTGATAATTCGGTTTTCTACGAGTTTGTTCAGGAGGCGCGGGCTGCCGGTATTACCATTCCAATCGTTCCGGGGATTCTTCCGATCTACAGCTATGAAAAAACTCAGAAAATGGCACAGCAATGTGGCGCGACAATTCCGGATCATTTTCATCGGGCTTTTGAAGATGGCAGAACGGCGGGTTCCAGCGAGATTGAGATAGCTGCAGAACTTCTCAAAGCCCAGGTTCATGACCTTGCGGTGGCAGGGTATGAATCCATCCACATTTATACATTGAACAGACTTCCGCTGGCTGAAACCGCTGCACGGTCTTTCCTGAATGCTCATGGTTCTCGGAGTGATGAGCCGGAAAAGCAGGTCGCGTGACCTGCTTCTCTGCGGCTTTCAATCAGGAATAACAAACGACTTCGAACTCGATGTTGTCGTGATCGAAAAAATAAAATCGTTTTCCTGGTTCATAATCCGCATGTGACTTCGGGATGTAGCCAGCATCAATTATCCGCTTTTCTACTGCCTCAATATCATCGACCAACACGGCAACGTGATTTAATCCGCCGATCGTATCATAGTTCACTTCGGTCGGTCCGTTTGCGATTTTGCCTGAATAGAGTGCGATATAAGTATCGTCTGTACCAACGTGATAGGTTATGCCGTCACCGTTCATTGCGGTTCCATGCCAGCGCGTTTTCCATCCGAAAAGTTTGTGAAGCATGTCAGCGGACCTGGCCGGGTCACTGACGGTGATATTGACGTGTTCAAGTTGTATAGCGCTCATTATCTATCTCCTTCGCTAGAGAGTTTTGTATGGCTCATGTTCGAGCGTTCGTGTCTGGATGTGTTTCCACCTTCCTTTTCGTTTGGCTTGTTGCCGATCAAATCCCGTGCCAGATACACAGCGCCTCGAGTTGCACCAATATCGAAGTATTCCCGACTTTTAGTGTGCAAAAGGAATTCGATCGCTTGATTGTCTCTTCGACGGGTTTGACGATCTTTAAGCCAGAGTTTCAGTCCGGTAATTAATCTGGCGGTGAGCATTCGGATTCCTGAGAAAAGTGTTTTCCTGCCCGAATTTACATCGGGAGTTATCCTGAATTGATATGTCATGATCAAGTGCCATCCTTTGCTCTTTTGACAACTGATGGCAGATAAAATAGAAGCTAAACCTAACTTTAGGTCAAGGTATTTTTCATTGGTTGTGAAACTCAATATTTCGATCGGTCAGCTTGCCGAAAGAACAGGGCTATCGGTTTCAGCGATCCGCTTCTATGAAACCCAAGGATTGATAACATCGGAGCGGAGTTCAGGAGGTCAGCGGCGTTTCCTGCGGTCGGACATCAGGCGGCTGTCATTTGTGCAGATTTCGCAGCAGGTCGGATTTACCATTGAGCAGATACGCGAACAGCTGAATGCTCTGCCGGACGGTCGGACACCGACAAAAAGAGACTGGAGCAGGATGAGTAGGGGGTTTCGCGTGGAACTTGATCAAAAGATAAACTCACTGATCCAAATGCGGGAAAGGTTGGATGGCTGCATAGGCTGCGGATGCCTGTCGCTCACCAAGTGCAAGCTTTACAATCCTGATGACCGTGCATTCAAAAAAGGGGCAGGGCCCCGGTATTTGATGGGTGATGAGCCGGTTACACCTGATGCGTAACCGGTAATTTCAATTTTCGAAGCTGCAGATCAGTCGGCCCACGTGCCACGCGCTTTCAGCCATTCGGCTGACTTTTTGACCCCACCGAACGGGAAGACATGAATCTGGCTGATGGCAGAGTTTTCAGTTGCAAGTGCATGGCTTTCAATTGGATTGACTATTTCATCCGGATCAAAGCCTGATGCCAGAGACAGAACTGCACCCATGCGTTTCTTGAGGAATGAAATTGAATTCCCAACGCCACACATGGCTGCGAACTTGACCAGTGTGGTCAATTTGGCTGGCCCGGCAACACCCAGGTGCACCGGTAGATCAATGCCGCTTGCGGCAAGACCGTCTGCCCATTTCGTGAAATTTTCCGCATCAAAGCCAAACTGTGTGACAATGCGCAACTCGATATCGCTGCGATTGTGGAAATCCTGTTTGAATTTAAGAGCTTCTGCTGCGACTTCATCGGAGAAATCAGGTGATCCCTCCGGATGCCCAGCGACCCCCATATGTTTGATCCCATATTTGTCAAAAAACCCGGTTTCAAGAACCTTCATCGAAGAATCGAACTCTCCGGCCTCTTTATCAAGACCGCCACCGATTACGAGCACATCCGTTACGCCTGCCTCTCCGGTCATCATCTTGACGCGATCTTCCAGCGCCTGTTTCGTTGTGAGCCTGCGGGACGCGAAATGGGGGACTGGCGTATATCCAAGTTCTAAAATGCGCTTTGCACCCGCAGTCAGGGTTTCAGCAGTATCGGTTCCGACATCGGTTATATAAACCCGGGTTCCAGTCGGAAAAAGGCCTGGAATATCTTCATTCTCAACGGCCTGTTTCGGTGAAACCTCAATAGATGCTGCGATCCTTGCCATCATTTCATTCCTCTTTTCCACCGGCTTTTACCAAAGCAACAAGCCGTTCCCTGTCGTATTTTTCTTCAATGGCAGCCGCCGCACTTTCCGCCTCTGCCTCTATGTCATCGCTGACTTCAACCGGGTCGGCGCGTCGCCATTCAGCAAGATAGTCATCGGTTTCAGCAGCGCCGGTCCGCATTGCGCACATGTCAATCGCTTCGGTGAACCTGAGCGAGAGTTCGCGCTTTGCCACGTTTCGACGACCTGCCTTTACAATTACTTGTGCCGGAATATCACGCCAATAGACAACCTGAAGCTGGGCCATGATTGATCTCTCCTGTACAGAAGCCGGAAAATGTTTGAAACGTCCCGTTTTGGCTGCATTAGGCGCGACGTGCGCTACCTGAAATGCGGCGGAGGCGGAACAATGCCATTTAACTCGGGCACTGATTATCCGGTTTGTTTATGTGGAACAACAAAAATCGTTCCTGGATCACTTTCCGTCTTCGGTAGGGAACTTGAAACCAACATAGGTACCGGAACTCAGGCCAATCAGGCCAAGCAGTGTTGCCGAGAAATCTGTCATCTGCAGGTTGGCGTAAACCGAATAGACAAAAACGAAACCCAGTGAAACAGTCCAGGCGATCATCTGGAACCGTGACATGGAGACGTCGTCACCGGAAATCAGAAGATCCCGGAAAAATCCTTTCGATGTTCGGATTGCCGGGCTCGCCGGCAAAGCTTCCATGTCCGTGTTGATTTTCGCCAGCTGAGTTGAAATCGCTGTCTTTTTCGTTTCCAACTTCAGTTTTTCGGGCTGGTTTGCAGCATCATCTCCCAGAGCGGTAATCTCCTGATCGAGGCTGGTCATTTCTGTTTCCAGCGTGTTTTTTTCCGCCAACAGGGTCGCACGTTTGTTGGCCGATCCGTTTGCCTTTGAAACAGTGATGGCCGTGGCAAATACACCGGTCGTGCCGCTGATACCGATCAGCCCCAAGACACCAGTGGTAATTAGATCGGTTTCACCGGTAACCAGCCAAAGATAAAGAAAAGATCCGAATACCGGAACCAGCCAGAACGCCATTTGTGTCTTGCCAAGGCTGAACGGTCGCTTGCCGGAAGAAGGTGCAGGTCCGTGATCCCGCAACAGGCCTGTTTTCACGGCAAGTCCGATCAGGGATGCAACCATTGCAAGAAAAATAACGGTTGCGAATGCGGTCCTCCAGTAGCTGCCGATCTCCACACCCACTAAGGCTTCGCCCATGATGTTTCCGCTTCCATTCAAGGACAATCCTATAGACTTGAGATTTTCCTCAAACAGCTTTGTACGTGTCAGGACAGTCTTCCACGCATCAAGATTTTCTTGACTGTCATTGTTGCGGGCAAACTGAAATACCAGCGTCTTTACTGACGGATCTCCGCTTACCCCATATATGTATGCCTGCTCATCGGGAATTTCCTGGCCATCAACCGTCATTCTCAGATTATCGACCTTGTTTGCGTTCGCATCAGCAGACTGCCAAGCAACCAGGCTTGCTGAATCAATGTCAATGTGAAGATAATCGTTTATGCGGCAGACTTTATGGTCTCTTTTCGCGTTTATGGTTCCGGTTCTCACATCCCCGGTATCAGGTGTGAGGCAGCGAAAATTCGTAGCTTTCAGTTCGGCGGCCTGCAAACCTGCAACGTTGTGAAACACAATAAAAGACGAAAGTAAAGCAGTCAGTAATATCCGGGCGAACATAATAAAATATCCCTCCGTTTGGAATATAGAATACTTCGCATATGAACACTTAATCAGTTTTTTGTAAACTTTATAAATACAACACTCTCAAAGCCAATGACCAATTGGTCATTTTGATTCATTCCATCGCTTTGGAACCTTAGCAGCCACCATGGGGGCTTGGAGTTGCTTTTCCTTAGTTCAATAACAGTATTGCTGTAAGTTATCGTATCTCCTGCATAGACCGGCATTCGCCATTTCAGATTTTTAATTCCAGGTGACGGTCCAAATTCAGGATAGTGTTTTCCGGCGGCTCTTAGTGTTTTTACTTTGCCAGCGACAGATTCTCTGAAGCTTCATCCATGTGGAAGCCGTATGCCATCCTGATGCGCATAACCCACCAAACATGCTGTGTTGTGCGGCAGCAGGATCTGTATGAAAGGGCTGGGGATCATACAGGGTGCCAAAGCGGATGATTTCTTCAGGCAAGAACGTGTGGTTCCCGATGATGGTTTTCACATCTGGTTTCAAAAAGTCAGGAACATCGGTGATGCTGATTTCACTGGTCATGCTTCAATTCCGGAGATTTGAAAAAACCGGTGTTCAGCATGGACAGGACAAGCTCGTTCTGCTGATTCATGGTTTCGTGCCTGAAAAGAACGATCAATATTTCCGGCCGTGATTTCGAAAATCGTGCGGAAACCACTGTGGATTTGCCATGGAGTATGTCGCCTGGTCGTACAGGAAGATGCCAGTTTACCTCCTCAGCTTCCGGCGATCCCTGCGATGTTGATTGCAGGAGATAAGAGTCACAGATCATTCGCATTGTTAGTGAGCAGGTATGATATCCCGATGCTGAAAGCCCCATAAGCATCGAATTTTGCGCTGCTTTCTCATCCAGATGAAAAAAAGCCGGGTCGAATTCCTCTGCAAATTCTATGATTTCTTGTTTTGAAATCGTTATCGGGCCGTAGGGGATTTCCCGTCCAACCGGAAATGCTGTTACCGGATCATGAAACATCAAATGACAGAACCGCAATAATTATGGTTAACCATTAGCAAAAATATTCACATTTGCAGGATTGGCAAGCGCGAAAAAAGTTGTAGTTTGTCCGGTGGTTATACCTGATGGATGAGTATGCGGTGGAGTTCGGGTTTTGATCCGCAATAAAGCAAAAAATTCAGACAGTTTTGTTTGTCAGACGTGGGCCGTAATCCGCACACTATCAGTGCTGATTGCCGTCTTTCTGGCCGCATGTGCGTCAAGGCCGGACGAGAGTGCTGACATTCGTACGCTCACACCCAAGGAGGCGGTTGATCCGATAGTTGGCCCTACAACTCCCGAGGATCTTCCTAAAGCCGGAACTGATAACAAGCATCGAATTCTTGCTCTATCCGCAGGAGGGGCGGACGGTGCATTCGGAGCCGGTATACTTGCCGGGTGGAGCGCCAGCGGCAAACGTCCGGAATTCGATGTTGTCACCGGAGTTTCGACCGGTTCTCTATTGGCGGTTCTTGCTTTTCTTGGGCCCGAATATGATGAGTTGATCCGGGAACTTTACACAACACAGACCAATGACACGATCTTCAGAAGCCGTGGTCTTGGTGGCTTGCTGGGTGATAGCCTCTACGACAACGGTCCTTTGCAAACACAGATTGAGACCCATGTTACAGCCGGATTGCTGAAAAAGATTGCTGCGGAGCATAAAAA
The DNA here is from genome assembly GCA_039029255.1 of Pseudomonadota bacterium. Taxonomy (GTDB): domain Bacteria; phylum Pseudomonadota; class Alphaproteobacteria; order Rhizobiales; family Rhizobiaceae; genus JAALLB01. The sequence continues at coordinate 12,818 of JBCCGN010000020.1, forward strand.
GGGAAGGCGGCTTTACATCGCTACCACAAACCTTGATGCTGGCGAACTTGTGATTTGGGATATGGGCAAGATAGCCCAAGGGGGCAGGGCCAATCCATTGCAGCATTTTCAGAAGATCCTGCGCGCATCGGCTGCTGTGCCGGGATATTTCCGGCCTGTTTACATAAAACCGCGCAGAGGTGTCCAGTTGCGCCAGGCGCATGTGGATGGCGGGGTAAAGGAGCCGGTTCTTTACGCGCCTTTCATGGCCAGGACCGACGCCGGCGACAAGGAATTGTATTTGGTTATCAACGGAACCACCCGACGTTTTAATGCATCAAAGCCTGTGGAACCCAAGCTTGCAAGTATTGCGCAAAAGACGATATCGGAGCTCATTCGCGAATTGCAGCATGATACAATTTTCCATCATTTTGTGAGCGCAAAATCCGACAATGTGAATTTCCGCCTTGTATCTATCCCGGATGAAATTCCGATCGCCGAGGAAGCGCTTGATTTTGACCCTGTCCGTATGAATAAGCTTTACAAGAGTGGCTATGAAAAAGGTCTGGAAGGACCTGAAACGTGGCGCCGCCGACCCCCATCTTTTAGTCAACAAAGAATGGATGCCGCACTGGAATTGTCGCAGTGATGCTTGGTCGTGATTGCTTCCAGATCAAGGCATTCCTGAATTTTCGTTATTAGCGTTTTCAGTCACTGCGATCCTGTTTGTAAACCAAGTGTTCAAGCGCCACATGCCCCAGGCAAGCGGTATTGCGGCGAGGCCGCCGATTACCCAGGCGAGCGGTTCGTCGGCAAAACTTTCAAACATCTGTGTATAGGCGTGAATTCCGGCAAAGGTCATCGACGTATTGAACAGCCCGCGATTGTTCCGATGGGCTGCAAATGCAACCAATAAAAGCAGGGCAACCGCCCACAGGATGGAATAGACATGCCCGGGAATTATCCACGCTGTTTCCAGAAACAGATCGTGAGCAGATTTCCAAGCATCATGGTTTTCATATCCACTTCTCCAGTATCGATTACCAGGCCCCCATATGGTTTCGCCAATCCGGTCTCCCCAAAGTGAGCCAACAAGCGCGCACAGGTTTGCGACTATCAATGCCATTACACTTGTCACTCTGGCGTGACGCGCGGAGCGTTCAGAAGTCCTTTTGGACAGCCATAGCATCGACGCTATCAACAAAGTCATCTGCAGAATGCTTAGGGTTGATTCCGGAGAGTAGAAGACGTAAGCGGCATGGAAATACTGGGTGCCGGTGTCGAGGGCCTGGGCAAACGGAACGATCGCCAGCGCGGTCACAATCCTCACATTAACAAACCAACCGACAAGACCGATAACTGCGGCCGTATAAAGATGTGCCAATGAAACGGGAAGTCCGGTCAGACTGTATTGTTTCATGAACAGATAGACGCCGAACAGATGGAGCGCCACGCCCATAAGCATAATTGCTCCTGTCACAAAGCGTGCGGTCAGAGCGCCTGACTTGTACCGATATCCAGCAATAATGGCGATGATTCCACCTGCAAACACCATTATATACGAGGCAGAATTGAAATATTTGTCGACAAGTTCGAGCCCGCCTCCGCCGATCATCATTCCTGCTCCAATCAGGGCAGCGGCGTTTCCGAACATGCGAAAAAGTTCTTTGCCGTAGGCGAGCAGCGCGAGGCCGGAACCAAGGAAGAGAATGCCAAAAATTGCCACTGATAATGGAGATGCAAGCCAAAATACAAGTCCTCCTGTGGCACTCAGAATGCCAAAAAACAGCACCGAGTTTATTGCGAGCGTGACCATCGCTTCACGCGCCCGAAGCTCTATTTCTTTGGCCTGTTCATGGCTTATTATCGAATCCGTGACCAGTTTTTCAGTATCGGCAACCGCGTACATGGCAATCTCCCTTGAACAGATATTCAAAGATTAACGTCAAACAATTGAATCTTGTTTAAGTCCTGCTTTCATTTGTTGGACCAGCTCGTCTGTTCTGTGGAACAGTTCAGGCTCATTAAGCATTGAGTATGGCGTCCGACAAATCTCCGTAGCCGGTGAACCGCTTTTCATATTCCAAACCCAGAAACTTAGCTGCTTCCCTGGCCTTCTCCTCGAGCAGGGGATCGTCTGTCTGAGCGAGATAAAGGGCGCGCGTGTAGTTGCCGAAATACATTTCCAGCAACTCCGGATGTCTATCCAGTCCCAGTGGCCGTTTCATGAATGTTTCAAAGTGCCTGGCTATAAAATCAGTAATAAAAAATGTTGTCAGGTGATCGTCCTGTGAATTGTCGAACTGATAGTTGCCCATGTAGAAAGAAAAACAATGGGGTCCTGCAATACGTTCTACGCCGTGTTTCTCGCAGACTTTGTCGAGTTCCCCACCGGTTCCGCAATCTGCATAACCCACAAACACCTGCTCATAGCCCTCGTTACGCGCATCAGTTATGGCTTTGTCCATATGGGGGGCGATTTTTTCAGGATGATGATGGTATCCGGCAGGCAGGCATTTCAAGTCAATGTGGTTAAGCCCCAACTGTTCATTTACAGCCATGACCTCCCGGGCGATCATTCCGCAAGCGATGACCCTGAGCCGGGGTTTTTGATCAATTACTTCGACATCTTCCTTTTGCATGTTCCTGAAATCCTGATTCCGGAAATTGTTTCAGGTGCCTGAATTATAACAAAAAAAGGGGTGTTGTGTAACACCCCATTTTACTGGCGTGACTAACCAAAACTAACCGGTGGCCCGCTGGTTGTGCTTGCGATCCATGAATTCTTTGGCTGTTTCAACTGCAACTGCAGCATCACGGCAATATGCATCAGCTCCGATTGCCTTGCCGAAATCCTCGTTCAATGGAGCACCGCCTACCAGAACAGTGTAGTCGTCACGCATGCCTTTTTCGACCATCGTATCAATGACCACTTTCATATAAGGCATGGTGGTGGTGAGCAGGGCAGACATGCCGAGGATATCAGGCTTGTGTTCGTCGATTGCGGCAAGGTACTTATCAACATCGGAATTAATGCCGATGTCGTGCACGTCGAACCCTGCACCTTCCATCATCATTCCAACAAGGTTTTTGCCGATATCATGGATATCCCCTTTCACCGTCCCAATGACCATTGAGCCAAGTTTCGGGGCTCCGGTTTCTGCCAGCAGTGGGCGAAGAATGAACATTCCGGATTTCATGGCGTTTGCGGCCAGCAAAACTTCCGGAACGAACAGGATACCATCGCGGAAATCAATGCCGACGATCCGCATTCCTTCAACCAGCGCCTTAGTCAGGACATCGTAAGGTGTCCAGCCGCGCTCGAGCAGAATGTTTGTGCCATCTTCGATTTCTTCCTTGAGACCATCGTAAAGGTCATCGTGCATCTGGGCGACCAGTTCGTCGTCATCTAGCTCCGAAAGGATGATTTCGTCTTCATCGGACATGGGCTAACTCCAATATAATGCCGGCTTAACCGGACGCCTTTTTAGATTCTGACCGATCACAGCCACGCGTCGGATCAATTGTTTGCAGAATGCGCTAATTTGCTCATTTAGCAAGCAAAATATAAACGTCAATTCCAATTTTACGACTGAATGGTGAACGGATGCGACGGGATGTTGTCTTCGGGTAGCTATGTCCGCAGCATTCGGATTAAAACATCATCTTTTTTGACAAAATGATGCATAAGTGCTGCTCCAATATGCATCACGACAAGTGCAGCTATAAAAAGTCCTAGATAATGGTGGATTTCCAGCAGAAAATTGCCCAGTTCGCGGTCCTTTTCAACGATTCTCGGCAAATGCCAACCTTTGAAAAAGAACGGTATTTTTTTCACACCCCATGCGTTCGTTGCGTACCATCCCAGGAACGGCTGAATTATCAGAGCTGCGTAAAGAAGAAAATGAACGCCCTCTGCAATCCGTTTTTGAACAGAGCTGATTGAATCTGGCAATGGAGAGGGCGGTGCAGTAAACCGATAAATCAAGAGCCGAACGATCACCAGCATCATAAGCAGGAACCCGGTTGCACGATGGTAATCATAATGTTTGCCAACCTTGAAACCATTACCCATCAGGATACCCACTACGATCACGTAGAGCATCAATGCGGCCATCAGCCAGTGTATGAGCCGCATCGGAAGGGCATAGCCCCGTTTTCCGGCTGTGTCAGTCATGGCAGTATCCTCCAAACATTGCCTTGTGATCTGCCGAAAACGCGCACTTGCCTGTTCAACACGCCTGGATTTCATTGTCGCGAACCGACAGATCTCTGGGTTATGCTTTGTGCACAATCTAAAGGAATGTCGGGACGGCGGTCAAGAAAAGGTCGCTTGTGATTTTCAATATCAGGTGATGTTTGTGTGATTGCCGGATGAAGGATTGTTAATCAAACGAATAAGTTCATCAGGTTTCCAAAGTGGCTTTCCAACAAAAAGCACAATGGCGAAGGCAAACACAAATCCATACCACCATTGGAAATAGGCTTCTCCTGCAATTCCGAAATCAAGAGTTGAGGAAATTAAAATCAAAGCAAATCCAAGAATTCTTGCCATCGGCCGGGTTTCGAGTAGCAGCACAGTCAATGCCGGCAAAGCAACCAGTAGATCATACGTAATGTGTTTTGGATTTATGAATACGGCAAGGATGAACAGGCAGCAAAACCTCTCCAAATTGCTCATGTTGGTGAGGTTGCCGAGGAATGCCAGAAACAATCCACCAATTAGCAAAAAATGCAGTCCGGCTGCTATCAGCGTCGGAAAACCCAACTTACCCAAATGACTCATTAGAGTAATGCCAAAGATCTCGGAATCATGCCGATCAAGTTTCAAAGCCGAAAGGAATTCTGAAAACAGATCAGGATAAATGAGCAGGTTTATCGCGAAGAAGAGTGCGACGACCGCAACGCTCGTTATCAGAAAGTCGCGCAGTCCGCGGGTAAACCAGATGAATATCAGGAACTCGGCATAAAATGGTTTAATCAATGTCAGACCAAGTATGAGTGCTGCGAAAAAGAACGCTGACATTCGCCCTGTGAAATGCATCCAGGCTGAAGCCGCTGCAATGAAGTACAGCACGCATGCGATGTTACCGGTAAGTAAGGTAATATATCCGTGTTTGCCAAAAGCGAGGAAAAGGACCGGAAAAACTATAAGGTAATGAACTGGTCGGCGGCAGAATATGGTTGCAGTGGATAGCCACAGAGCACCGGCAACCACAAAATAGGCTGACTTGAACCACTCCTCGCTACTTATCACATGCAATAGGAAAATTGACGTCGGCGGGTAAATGAAGCGAAGCGATTCAGATTCGTAGTAGGGGGTGCCTGTCAGTGCCAGATGCTCTTTGGCTTTGAGATAAACACGAAAATCCCAAAGCCGGGCAAAGTCATGCGTATAATCAGCACAAGCGAGTGCAACGCATGCAAGGACAAAAACGGAAAAAACCGAAGCCCAAACGGGCAACTTCCGATCAATCCAGGATTTGGACTTTGTATTGATCAATGCTCTTTCACTTGTTCACTTTCGTGAAAGGACCAGAACTTATTCAATCCGAAGGTGATAGTTATCAGCAGAATTGTGGTGACCACCTGAGCGGCGAAATAGGGAATTTCCACCCCATCAACGAACAACTTCATCAACAAGACGTTTGCAAATACTGCCAGAGCTGCGACCGCAAAAAAACGAGGCATTGCGGTGTTGTGTGGCAATTTGGAACGGAAAGTGTAATTGCGGTTCAGGACATAGCTTGTAATTGCCCCGATTAGCGCGCCTGTGCCGGAGGCAATGATCGCGTTTGTAAGAAAAATTTCAACCAGAGCAAGCAAAACGCTGTAATGCGCCATTGTAGCAAATGCGCCGACACCGAGGAAATTTGTGAACTGTTTCAATGCCATCGCTGTCTATTCTGCAGCTTGCCGGATGGGTTGAACCGCTTCCTCGCGACTTTCGTGAAAACCGACGGTTTCACGCACAAGATAAATGGGGCGCTGCTTCACCTCGGCGAGGACCCGGCCGAGATACTCGCCGATAATTCCAAGGCCACAAAGCTGGACACCGGAGAAAAAACAAATTGCAACCATGAGTGAAGCATATCCGGGGACATCTATTCCGAAGACGAGTGTCTTGATGATCGTGAAAATACCGTAGGCGAGAGAGGGCAGGGCGAGTGTCAGGCCGATATAGGTCCATACTTTCAACGGTACGGTACCAAAGGAAACGATAGCATTTATGCCGAAAGAGAAAAGTTTAAGCAGGTTCCAGCCGGAAATTCCTTCCTGCCGTCTTTCAACCTCGAACGGAACAGCAAGCCGTGAAAACCCAACCCAGGCATAAAGTCCTTTGGTGAAGCGCTCGCGCTCGGGAAGTGACAGAAGCGCGTCCACCACTTTGCGGTCCATAAGCAGAAAGTCGCCCAGGCCGTTCATAAGTTTCACATCGGCAAGAGACCGGAATACTCTGTAAAAACAGTTTGCCAGCAGTCTGCGGAGAGGGCTTTCTCCATTTCGCGATTGCCGGGCCCCATAGACAATTTCTGTGCCGTTACGCCAGTGCTGCACAAGTTCCGGTATCAATTCCGGTGGATGCTGCAGATCCGCATCAATTTGAACAACCGCGCGACCTTGTGCGTGAGCAATTCCGGCATTCAACGCAGCTTCCTTTCCGAAGTTCCGACTGAGCCTTACGAGTTTGACCTGCGGAACAATCGAGTTTGCCGATGCTACGCGTGCAGCGGTCTTGTCGCTGCTTCCATCGTCCACGAAAATTATCTCAAAACTGTCAGTAGCGGATTTCAAAGAATTCAGCAGCCGTCTGAGGAATGGAGCCAGGCTCTCTTCCTCGTTGTATGCCGGCACAACGACCGACAATTCCGGTTTTCCATCGTTTGAACGGCTGATTCCGCTGTGATCTGGTTCTTGGTTCATTTCAATCTTCCACCAGCTGTTCCCCAAGCTGCACCAAAATGTTATCGCGTTTGCGGAAAATAATAGCAACCGTTCGAATAAACACGTGTGTTCAACTGTTTGCGCGCAGGATCAAGCCGGGAGTGTGATTTGAAAGCTCTGACATTGTGTGCAGATGACTTTGGATTGAATGATCAGGTAAATAAGGGAATTATCGATCTGGTCAGGGCCCGTCGCCTTAATGCAGTCAGTTGCATGGTTGTGGGTGACAGAATTGAGGAGGGGGCAGAGGCACTTCTAAATGTTCTTCAAAAGATCGATTTTGAGGTTGAAATAGGCTTGCATCTGACATTCACAGAATACAAGCCCATTTCTGTACCGCTCGGACTTACTTCGGATGAGCGGTTCGGATCGATTGGCTCACTGATTTTGAAAAGTCACTTCGGAATGGTTGAGCAGGATGAAGTCTCCGTGGAAATGGCGCATCAGTTTGATAGATTTAACCACGTTTTTGGCAGGCCTCCGGATTTTGTTGATGGTCACCAGCACGTTCATCTGCTCCCCATACTAAGGGAAACCTTGTTGAGATCTGCGCCTGAAAATCTCGCAAATGGGGGGTGGCTTCGCTCCTGTCACCAATCTTTAGCGGGCATTTTTCGTACCGGAACTGACATAACGCGAACATCAATAATCGCCAATCTGGCTAAACCGCTGAAAAGGTCTCTAGCAAAAAGCCAGATTGAGACGAATGAGCTGTTCCTTGGTGTGAACGATTTCTCAGGCAAAGGGTATCCGGAAATGATGGCAAAATGGCTGAAGACTGCCGCAGATTTCGATGGGTGTACGGTAATAATGTGCCACCCGGGCCATGTGTCAGAAGGTAAGGGAAGTGTTTTTGATCCGATTTCGCAGCATCGCCCGCATGAGTTTGTATACTTTGCCAGTGCTCAGTTCCTGTTGGATATGGAAAGTTCTGGACTGTCTCTGACGAATTGATACGCGGACTAGATTTTTCTGGTCAGGATCACACCAAACGGCGATACTTCTCCGGACAGTCCGGCCTCGGAGCCGTATTCTTCCCAGATTATTTCAAATCCGGCTCTTTCGAGATGAGATTTCAACTCATCCTCCTGGTAGTAGCTGTAAAGCCTGCCTATGCTGTCGCGAATTTCTCCATCCCCCAGTTTCATTCCAATGTGAAAATGACCTCTTGGTTTCAAAGCTTTATTGATTTGCAGCAAATGCCGATGGAAGTCCTTCTTTGATGCGTGTAGCAGGCTGAAATTTGCCCATACGCCGTCATATTTATCCTCTGCATCCAGATCATCGAAAACTGCGACTTTTGCGTCAATGTCATAAAGTCTGTTTGCTGTTTTCACCATTTCGGGAGAAGCATCAACCGCATCCGCTTCCAGCCCATTCTGTTTGAAATAGGCTGTTGAGTTTCCGGGCCCGCATCCAAGGTCCAGCACATAACCTCCCTGGCGGATCGCATCAGTAAACTTTTGTAATGCTTTTCCGGGTTTCTCAGTGACGACCATATCTGCGTAGGCCTCGACCTGCTCGTCGTAAACAGAGATGGTTTCTTCGTCAGCCATGACCATTTGCTCCCGCTGAACCATGATCTTGGTGCAATTTCGACAAATCCGGTAGTAAAAAAACGCCAGCAGTTGGCGCAATGAGGAAGGTTGAAGGACGGTTCTCGCTTAAAACCACTTTTCAGGATAATGTTTGGAAAACCCAATTGAGGATTTGGCTATGAGCATGGAAGGCATCTCTGAAGAATCAGCTGGTCGCCGTAACGCAGGGCGGCGGGGACGCGGCGGCGGCGGAGCTTCTGCCCGCAGGCAGGCACGTTCAGGGCCTCAGCTCGCTTCCTTGCCATATATTCACCGCAAGCTGGAACCAACTGACATTCTCAGTCTGGAAGCAATCGAGATAATCGAGAACAATGCCGACACGCTGATGGAAGAGGTAGGGGTTATTTATTCCGATGATGCAGAAGCGCTGGCAATGTGGAAAGATGCGGGAGCCGATGTAAAGGGAGATCGCGTGCATTTACCGAAAGGTTTGTGTCGTGAGTTGATGAAAACCGCGCCTCCAGTATTTACACAGCATGCGCGCAATCCGGAACGGAACGTGGAAATAGGCGGTAAAAACACGGTGTTTGCGCCGGTTTACGGCCCTCCATTTGTCAGGGACCTCGAAGGCGAAAGACGTTATGCGACGATCGAGGACTTTCAGACTTTTGTGAAACTTGCCTACATGGCGCCGGCGATGCACCACTCTGGCGGTACTGTTTGTGAGCCTTGTGACATACCTGTCAACAAGCGCCACTTGGACATGGTCTATTCACACATCAAGTATTCCGACAAGCCGTTCATGGGGTCAGTGACCGCTCCCGAACGGGCGGAAGATACTGTGAAGATGGCGCAGGTATTGTTTGGCGAAGAATTTGTTGACCAGAACTGCGTGCTCGTCAGCCTGATCAATTGTAACTCTCCATTGACGATGGATGGTACAATGCTTGGTGCGCTTAAAACCTATGCACGTGCTAATCAGGCGTCGATCGTTTCGCCGTTCATAGTGGGTGGTGCCATGTCTCCGGTGACGGTTGCGGGAACACTTGCGCAGGTGTTGTGTGAAGCCACATCCGGGATCGCCTTTTCGCAATTATGCCGGCCGGGTTCTCCGGTGATTTTCGGAACCTTTGCGACTTCCATTTCCATGCAGACTGGTGCTCCCGCATTCGGTACACCGGAACCTGGGCAAGTACTGATGGGAGCGGCACAGTTTGCACGCCGCTATAATCTGCCGTTCCGTTCCGGGGGCTCGTTGACCGGAGCCAAAGTGCCGGACGGACAGGCTGCTTATGACAGCGCGAATACCCTTTGGCCTGCCATGTTGGGCGGTGTGAACTTTATGCTGCATTCTGCCGGATGGCTGGAAGGCGGTCTGGTTTCATCGTTTGAGAAATTCGTTATGGACTGTGATCAACTTGCAGCAGCCCAAAAGTTTGCAGGTGGCGTGGACATGAGCGAGAATGGTCAGGCAATGTCTGCAATTCGTGAAGTTGGGCCTGGGAACCATTATCTGGGCTGTGATCACACGCAATCCAACTTTGAAACAGCATTTTATGCCTCAAACGTTGCGGACAACAATTCATTCGAGCAGTGGGAAGTGGAAGGCCAGGCGCGGATCGAACAGCGAGCGAACAAGGTAGCCCGGTCATGGCTTGATAATTACGAGGCGCCGGCACTCGATGTTGCAAAGGACGAAGAGTTGCAGGCATTTATTTCAGCTAAGAAAGAATCCATGCCGGACGCATTCACCTGAAGTGAGGGAGCAGCCCTGGAAACACGTACCAGGGAGGTCGTAGGCAACACGATTGTCCATAATACCTGGAGACTGAATTCACGTGGCGAAATCTCCAGATAAATTCGCAGCTTTTTGCCGTGGGTTCAATGCTCATGGACTTGTTGTGCATGGTGCCCTGGAAATCGGTACGGAACACAGCCCTCAAGGTGAGGAGCGTTTTCTGGGAAGTTTGGCTCTGCTTATCGGTAACCGAGGCGAGAATATGTGGCAGAGCTTGTCTGCTTCACCTGAGTTTTGCGACGGCGCTCCCGATCCGATGAATCGCTGGACGAGACGGATAATCGACGATTTGATTGTTGATCTTGATTGCAAGGCATTCTACCCGTTTGACAAGCCTTACTGGCCATTCCAGCGAATTGCGAAAACGGCTACAGGTATGAAATCATCGCCGTTGGGAATACTCATTCATCCGGAATTTGGTCTGTGGCAGGCCATGCGAGGGATTCTAATCTTCAACCGGTCACATGAATTCGCTTGTTTTATCAGGAAGATGATCGACGATCCTACCACATTGATTCATCCTTGCGATGTTTGTGACAGAAAGCCCTGTCTCGATGCTTGCCCGGTTGGAGCGTTCACAGGGACTTCACTTGAAGTAGAGCGTTGTTTCTCACATCTGGATAGTGGCTTGCCTCCCGACTGCCTGCAAATCGGCTGTCGGGCAAGAGATGCCTGCCCTGTGGGGGTGTTGCACCGCTATACAAGCGAACAGATACAGTTTCACATGAAATCGTATCGCGGGTTTTGATCAGGCAATGCGACGTCGCCGACGTGGCCGTTCTGTCGCGGCATCATTTGCTGCAGCCGGCTTGTTTACCAGTTCCCCAATTCTACCTACGATTTCATCAAGCTGAGGCCTGTGGGATTTCTGGTGCGTATCGATTGCATCGCGCATTTGTATGAGATGGTCGCAAGTGGTTCCACAACAGCCACCTATTATCTTAGCTCCCGCATCGATTGCCAGTTTAGTGTAATCGTGCATCAGTTCGGGAGTTCCTGTGTACTCAACCACATCCCCTTTGATTTGTGGAATGCCGCAGTTAGCTTTGGCCACTACAATCGCCGATGGATCAGCGCCTGTCATGTCCAATATTGAGGAAAGAAGATCTGAGGCGCCGACGCCGCAGTTTGCACCGATTGCTACCGGTTTTTCCTCTTCCTGGATGACCTTGCCCATTTCGTCTGGTGGAAGCCCCATCATTGTGCGACCGGCAGTATCGAAAGAAGCTGTAACAATGTACTCCATACCGGTCTTCACCGCTGCTTCTGCCGCTGCCCTCATTTCATCCGGCGATGACATCGTTTCGATCCATAAAATATCGGCTCCGCCATCTTTGAGGCCTGCCATCTGTTCGGCAAAAGCTTCAACGCATTCTTCGTATGTTAGGCTTCCAAGAGGATGCAGCAACTCTCCAGTCGGGCCAACGGATCCTGCCACGACAACATTTTTGGATGCATTGTCTGCAATTTCACGAGCGATCAGGGCGGCTTTTTTGTTCAACTCATGAACCCGGTCCTGTGCTTCGTGTAGTTTTAGCCGATGCCTTGTACCGCCAAACGAATTTGTGAGGATAATGTCTGAACCCGCATCCACGAAATCCTGATGAAGTTTTCTGATATTGTCTGGCTTGTCTTCGTTCCACAACTCAGGTGCTGCACCGGCCTCAAGTCCTAATTGGAAAAGGTTCGTTCCGGTTGCGCCATCGGCAAGCAAAACACCCTTTTCATCTATCAACGCATTCAAAAGACTTGGCATCGTCAACTCCTGACAAATTCCGGCATTATCATATAAAGATTTGTTTATATCATTATTCGATGTTTGTGAAGTAAAAATTTCCTGTTCTGATGCATGAGGCTGAAAAATCTGCCTGTTAATTTTCAGGTAACGGAATTCTAACTCTGTGTTTACCAAACCGATGTAGTTTGTTTTTGTTCGCGGTTTTCGGCGGACGTTCCCGGATCAGGTACTGCGTACCGGGACCTAATTAAAAGAAGAGATTTGAAAAATGGCCGGTAAGCCTTTTGGCTCCGGTCATTTTAATTTTTCAGACCCGTCCACTTTCATTTTGACAGCAGTAGAATACAATGCCATTACGGCAAGCAAAGGTTGCATTTGTAGATTAGTGCAATTTTTCTTTTATAGGTGCGCGATTTGTATTCTTCATTCAAGGATTTGCTGGAGAAGCTTGAAGCCGGTGATGGCAATGTCATCACTTATAAGAGGAACGACAGTAGGCTCGCTCTGGGAATTTTACTCTATCGTGTGATTCTGGTTGATGGTCGGGTGCGCCCGGAAGAAACAGAACTGTTTCGGAACATTGCTGAAAACCATCTGGAAGTGACCGAAGATGAGTTGTCTGGTTTTGAGCGGTCTGCAAAGGAGTTGGCAACGTCACCGGAGGCGTTTGAGAAACTGATTGCAGAGCTCAAAGACCTGCCAGATGAAAAGAAGGACGAAATCATCGCATTCATGCAGGATATTTCAATCTCTGATCGCGAATTTCATGAGCTTGAAGCAAATCTTGTCGCCAAGATTGATGCATTTTTGCGGAACTAGTCGTCTCTAGACGGCAACGTTGTCGATTAATCGGACATCACCCAACCATGCCGCTGCAAAGATCCGTCCTCGCGGGTGATAGTTTTCCAGCATTACCAGTGTCTCACCATCTCGATACTCAAAGTATTCGATTTTGAATGGACTCAATTTCTCAAGGTCAGATTTGTTGTTTTGGCATGTTTCATCTGGAGATGACCCCTCCCGGATGATCTGAGCTGCTTTCAGCATTGACAAATGGAGCTTGGGCGCGGTCTCAATGTGTTCTTGCGATATGCGCTTGTTGCGTGAAGAAAGCGCCAGCCCACGCTCATCACGAACAGTCTCGCAGGGTATGATTTGTACCGGAATGTCAAGATCACGAGTCATCTTGCGAACGATAAAAAGCTGCTGGAAATCCTTTTCTCCGAAACAGGCAAAATCGGGTTCAACCTGCAAGAACAATTTTGAAACGATGGTTGCTACACCCGAAAAGTGTCCTGGCCGATGTGCGTCGCATAAAATCTTTGAGCCAGCGCTTACCGAAACATTTGTTGCAAAGTTTGCCGGGTACATCTCTTCCACACTCGGTGCGAAGAGAACATGGGCATTGGTTTTTTCAAGTGCTGCCAGGTCTTCCAATTCAGTTCCGGGGTAATTTTCAAGATCAGCCGGATTGTCGAACTGAGCCGGATTGACAAACAGGGACACCACTACAACGTCAGCGATTTCACTTGCCTTTTGTACAAGAGAGAGATGTCCTTGGTGCAGCCCACCCATTGTAGGTACCAGGGCAACCTTTTTGCCATCAACAGAAACTTTCCTCGAGAGTTCCCGGATCTCATCAATAGTACGAATGATCTCAATCGGCATGGCTTGTTATTCGTCGCCGGCAAAGTCGTAAACATGTTCAGGCGCGGGGAACTTGCGAGTTCTCACTTCTTCTGCATATTCGCCTGCCATTTCTTTCACCTTTTCTCCGAGATTTGCGAACCGCTTCACAAATTTCGGCTTGAAATCTGTAAACATGCCCAGCATGTCGTCAATCACCAGTATCTGTCCGTCGCAGTAAGCAGATGCACCGATCCCGATAGTGGGTATATCTATTTCTCTGGTTACTTTGCGGGCAAGTGCGTCGGGCATTTTTTCACAGACAACTGAAAAAGCACCTGCCTGAGCGACAGCCTTCGCATCGGAAACAACGCAAGCGGCATCATTGCCCTTTCCTTGTGTTTTGTAACCGCCAAAAACATTGACGGATTGCGGCGTCAGCCCAATATGCGCCATCACCGGAATGCCGCGTCTAACCAAAAAATCAATGGTTTCTGCCATCGCTTCACCGCCCTCAAGCTTTACTGCGCCGCATTCGGTCTCCCGCATAAAGTGGGCTGCGTTTTCGAAAGCCAGCTCAGGGCTTTGCTCATATGAGCCGAATGGCATGTCCATCACCAATAGCGGTCGAGACAATCCACGGCGTACGGCCTTTCCATGCATTGTCATCATATCTACAGTAACGCCCAATGTGTTGGGCATGCCATGCATAACCATCCCCACACTGTCACCGACCAGAACCAGGTCGGTGTGCTCGTCGATCATTCTGGCCACCGGGGTTGTGTATGCCGTCAGGCAGACAATTGGTATCTGTCCTTTCATATCCCGGATGTCAGGGGCGGTGAGGGCCTTGATCTTTCGGCTTGCGCTCATTTGTAATTTCTTTCGAATGCGATGGTTGTTTATGATTAGCCGAGGTGCGAATTCCAAACAAGTTCCAGGTTCGCTGATGATCTCAAACGCCCTGAAATTGCAGTATAAAATCAAATCTCGGTGATTGGACGGTTTCTATCCTTTGTGATAATCTTTCCCAAGTGTTTAGTTTTCGGGAGTAGTATTATGCGTTTGTTTGTTGTGGGAATAGCTTTGATTATTGGCATGTTTGCCACCCCTTCATTTGCAGCTTTGGTGGAAGCTCATGTGGATATATCAGAGCAAAAAATGAGGGTTTACAAAAACGGAAAACTTAAACACGTCTGGTCAGTTTCGACCGCTCGTCGCGGTAAGGTTACCCCAACCGGTAACTGGAGTGCCAAATGGCTTTCCAAGAACCATAAATCGAGCCTTTATAACAATGCGCCAATGCCGTATTCCATCTTTTACAGCGGAAATTTTGCCATTCATGGCACAAATCAGGTCAATCGTCTCGGCAGGCCAGCCTCGGCCGGCTGTGTAAGGCTTCATCCGGACCATGCCAGAATCCTGTTTAACATGACGGCAAAAGTAGGGCTCAAGAACATGAAGGTGCGTGTGCGTCATTAACGCGAAGCATTCACGCATTTTTTTGTTTTTTGGCAAGTCGCTCGGCCCGTTTCTTCATGAAATTTGGGCGCCAGCGTTTGTGTAGCCACAACCACTGTTCGGGATATTCGCGCACCCACTTTTCCACGCAGGCGTTGACGTCCTGAGTAAGGCGGTCGGTGTCCAACGAACCGTCCGTTTTGACATGGCGGATTACCTCCGGTTCTATATCGATGCGGAAGCGCCCATTTGGTAGGCGAATGCATCTGGCAGGGTAAACCGGGCAGTCAAATTGCCGGGCAAGTTTGGCCAACAGCGGGTTTGCCATTGTCTGCCGGTCAAAAAAGGTGATCTCCGTTCCCTTCCCGAAAAACTGATCCACCAGCATGCCGACAGTTTCACCTTCATTCATCTTGTTTGCTAATGACCAGGAGGCACCAACTTTTGATGGTACAAGGTGTCCCATTGCCGTTGTTCTGGCAGCAAGTACGCGCTTGGCCATGTACTGATTATTGGGCGGACGAAAGAGAGCGGTTATGTTCAAACCGTAAACAGCGGAGGCAATAGGCAGCAACTCCCAATTGCCGGTGTGTCCGGTAAAACAGATTACCGGTCCGTCATGATCTTTCATGGCATGGAAATTCTCGGAACCGGTTATTTCGACCCGGCCTTTGGATTGATCTTCTTCATCAATATTAAACAACTGGTCCAAATAAACGTACTCGGCTGCAACGCGCCCCATGTTCGCCCACATACCCCTCAGAATATCTTCTATCTCTTCGCTGGATTTTTCAGGGAAAGCCATTTGCAGGTTTTCACGCGCAAGTTTTGTTCTCGGGTACCACATGCCGAGGCTGCGGGTCGCTTCGGCAACAAACCACACCGCTTTATCTGCCGGAAACAGTTTCAATACTGCTATGAACCCGAAAAAAAATTGTGCCAGAATCCAGTCCCGGATGTTGCGGAACAATATGTAGGTTTTACGGAGAAAGATTTCCATTTAGCGCGTGACGATGAATGCAGCCGCCGTTCCCATGGTAGCTGCGCCCACCCGGTTTGCCATCTTTACGGCTGATGGAGTTTGCAGGGTCTTGCGGGCTCTTTCTGCCAAGAAGATGTAGGTGAGGTCTATTGCTCCGAGAATTATGATTGTTGTTGCGCTGAGAATGATCCAGCCGCTTACATCCAGCACTTGAAGGTCCAAAATCGTTGGCAGTAGTGCCACGTAAAACACCATTATCTTGGGATTTCCCAACGTGACCAGCAGCCCCGCAAAAAACATCCTGCTTTTTTCCGGGATAATGAATTCACCATTGTCGCCATTCTCTTCCAAATTGGCGGGCGAAGTCCACATCTTCCAGGCGAGATAGAGGAGGTAGAGCACTCCGGCATATTTGATCGCAGTGAACAACGTCTGATAGTTGGCTGCAATTGCAGCGAGACCGGCAATCGCGCATGTCATCCAGAGTATTTCGCCGATCCACATCGCCGCCACAAATGGCAGCACATCCCGCCAGCCACGTGTGACTGCTCGGGAGACAAGGGCAAGAATGCTGGGTCCCGGGCTGGCTGAATTCCAGAAAAGTGCCGTCGCAAAAATGGCAAGGGCCGCCAGATCAATCATTGTCTACACGCATGATGATTTTGCCGAAGACCTTGCGGCTTTCCATACGTTCAAGGGCTGTTTGAATATCCCCAAATTCGATTTCTGAATCGACCACAGGGTGCACAATGCCACGCGCCATCTTGTCCATGGCGTTGACCATGTTTTCCATTCGGCAGCCAAATGAGCCAATCAGGCGTAATTGCCGTTGGAAGAGCATCATGAGGTTTGTTTCAGCCGATACACCACTTGTGGAACCACACGTTACCAAACGACCGCCTGGACGCATGGAGAGCATCGAGCCAGCCCAGGTATCTTTGCCCACATGTTCAAAGACAACGTCTACGCCTCTTTTCTTGGTGATTTTCCGAACAGCGCCTTCAAAGCGGTCTTCGCGATAGTTGATGACGTGATCGGCACCAAGTTCAATGCACTTTTCGATTTTCTCATCGGAGCCTACAGTGGTGATAACGGTACACCCGATTTTCTTTGCAAGCTGGATCGCAGCTGAACCAATACCGGAACCACCCGCATGAATAAGAACGGTCTCACCGGACTCAAGTTTGGCATTGTCGAAGAACATATGTTCAACTGTTCCGAAGGTGACGGGTGCAAGAGCTGCTCCTACTTCATCAACTCCAAAAGGCACCTTAACAAGGTTTCGGGCGGGCATGTTGGAAAGCTCCTGGGCATAGCCATCCAGATGGAACCCGTGAACACCCAACGGGTTTTCAGCGAGGTTCTCCCTGCCTTCGCGCCACGCCTTGCATTCTCCGCCATTCTTTGCACCGTAGATTGAAACCAGGTCACCTGGCTTGAATCCTGTTACACCCGGTCCAATTTTGGTGATCTCGCCTGAAGCTTCTGCGCCAACTGTCATGGGCAATTTGCGTTTGGCAAATGCCATCCCGCGCCAGCCCCATACATCGATATGATTGAGCGCAACCACCTTGGTTTTGAATTGAACCTCACCATAGCCCGGCGCTTCCGGTTCCGGCACATCGGTGATTTTAACTTCACGTTCTGAGACAAGCTGAAGTGCGCGCAAAACTGCCCCCAATAGGTTTTTCTAATTCAGTGTGTGGTTAGGCTACTTCGCGCCCGAATACAAGACAGGCATTCTGACCGCCAAAGCCGAACGAATTTGAAAGGACATTTGAAACGCTGGCCTCACGACTTTCGTTGGGAACCACATCAAGTGGAATGTCAGGATCCGGTGTCTCGTAGTTGATGGTTGGGGGAATTAGACCTTCCATCATGGTTTTGAAGGAAAACACCGCTTCAATTGCACCACCCGCGGTCAAGGTATGACCGATCATCGACTTGTTGGATGATATTGGTGTCTCATGAATCTTGTCACCGAAGACTGCATGCAGGGAGTTATACTCCATGCGGTCATTTTCAGGTGTCGATGTACCATGGGCATTCACGTACCCGATATCGTCCACCGTCACGCCGGCATCTTCGATTGCTGCAGAAATCGCGGTAATTACAGGTGCGCCGTCGGGGCTTGATCTTGTCCGATGGAAACTGTCTGCTTTTTCTCCTACTCCTCGAATTACACCCAGCACTTCGGCACCTCGATTTGTGGCATGTTCAAGTGTTTCAAGAACCAGAGCCGCCGATCCCTCGGACATCACGAAGCCGCTACGGTCCTTGGAGAAGGGACGAGAAGCCTTTTCAGGTGCGTCATTGTTGGCGGTAGTCAATGCGGACAATAGTGAGAACCGGATCAGGCCTTCAGCCGTTACCGAACCGTCTGATGCTACGCACAGAGCCGCCTCGGTATCGCCTCGGCGTATCGCTTCAATTCCCTGCTGAAGTGCGGTGGCACCGGAAGCACACGCAGTGGAAAGTGAAATTGGAAGGCCACGGGTTTCGTATTTTTCTGCAAGCCTGAATGCGATTGTTCCCAGTTGAATCCGGCTGTGCATATCATCCTGCTTGTGTTCCTGAGCAGAATTCAGCATGCGCTCATAGCCCATTTCACCATTGTTGCTGCGACTAATCAGGTCAAAACGGTGCTGCCATTCGAGTTCCACCGGAGGAGCAGCAAAGAACAATGGACCCGGAAATCCGTCTTTTCCGAAGCCTGCCATTGCAATGGCTTCTTCAGTCGTCGCATCTGCCATCGCATAGGAAATGCCGGGCGCTGAAATCTCTTCAGGCTCCATAAAGTCAACAGTTCCTGCGATGCGCGTGCTGAGACCGTCTGTTGAGAACCGCTTGATCTGGTGTATCCCGGATTGCCCTGCGGTCAGCGCATTCCAGTTGTCTTCAATACCCCGGCCCAAGGACGATACCGCTCCCATACCCGTTACAACGATGATCGGGCGGCCTTTGTGATCTGTGAATTTGGAAGACATGAGTTTATCCTATGCTTTCTCAACCAGGGCTAATCCTTCACCACAAACATGGCCAACAGATGTAACCAGAATACTTGATGCCGGGTTTGAAGCGGCAACTTCAGATGTCTCAAACGGTGCATAAAAACCATCGTTTTTCAACGCCAGTGCCGCCAGTGCGACGCCAGTCGGAAAGGTAGCTTCAAGCGGTTGACCGACCAAGGTCTGAAAGGCGCGAACAGGTGTTTCAGTTCCGAGCTTTTCAGCCAGATAAGAATATTCATATGCCGTCGCCTGAGCCACGCCGGTGGCACCGGAAATCACCGCGTCAGGCCGTCCGCCGAGTTTTTCAAACATGACTTCCAGTCTGGAGATGCCTTTTTCACCCTCACGGCTTCCAAGATCGGAGCTCACTCCCGAAAGCCTGGCATATGGTTTTGCGCCGCGTTTTCTCGCATGTTCTGCTTCCTCAAGTACCAGAAAGGTTCCCACACTACCCATTCGCATTCCGCCGCCATTGGATTGCCTTTCGTGAACTCCTTCAGCGCCTCCTGAATACAGGTAATGCCCAAGAACGTGAGGGAGCAGCGCATCCGGCCGATCAGCATTATAGGATCCGCCAACAAGCATGTGTGAGCTTTGTCCGGAAGCAATTCGGGATACGGCGTTCTGGATGACTGTCACGCCGGCTGTTTCTTCGCCCATATATGTCCGGGATGAGCCGGTCACCTTGTGAACAATTGAGATGTTACCAGCCAGAAGGTTTGAAAGTTGCGCAAGAAACAGGGTAGGGCGCAAATCGGACGGCAGTCTTTCCAGCAGAAGTGCCTCACGGTCATTGCTTGCAACAGCATCCCGCATGATGGCTTCGTCTGTTTCTACATCACGTTCGCCGCCGCCTGCAGCAACAACCAGATCCATGGTCGAAATAAGATCGGCATCATCCTTCATGCCTGCATCGTCAAGAGCGAGGCCTGCGGCATAGGTTCCAAGACGTTGCCAGTTTTCCATTTGCCGCTGATCACCACGTCTCGGAATTTGAAGGGACCAATCCATTTCGGGCAACGGATGCACTCCGTATGGAGACACTGTCTCCAGATCGACAATCGGTTCCGGTGCTGTCTTACCACCAAGCACTTCCCAATGATGGGCTGCGCCTTCTCCATAACAGGATACAAGGCCAATACCGGTGATCCAGACTTCTTTGTTGTTGTTTGATGACATGTATGATTTTTCCGAAGCGGAGAATTCGTTTGTTTGCTAGAAAATTCTGATTTCCATACCTAAACGGACTTTTTCATGTCCGCAACCTGTGCCTTGATTACGCCCTGCAAATCGGGGCTTGGAAAAGGCATGATTGTGAATGTGAGTTGTGCATTTGCCACGCGTTTACCCTGTGAACG
Organism: Pseudomonadota bacterium; assembly: GCA_039029255.1. GTDB lineage: Bacteria > Pseudomonadota > Alphaproteobacteria > Rhizobiales > Rhizobiaceae > JAALLB01. The sequence goes on from JBCCGN010000020.1 coordinate 33,254, forward strand.
GATTTCCGCGCGGGTTACTGCAAATCCGGAACCTTCATGCTCTATCTCGGCCTTGATCTCAAGTTCGGTTCTGGGGCCGACAAAATCCCTCAACTTGCCTTCCTTGACGCCAGCCAGAAGCGGGATTTTTTCAAAATCTATCGTGTGCATGATCAGAATGCCCGAAGCCTGAGCCATGGTTTCAATCATCAGTACACCGGGTACAAGGGGATGACCGGGAAAATGCCCCTCAAAAACAGGACTTTCATCCGGCACAACCGATGTTGCGTTCAGGACTTTTGCATCAAGGTCGACGGCGGGAATGCGGTCGATCATCTGGAAGTATTCAAGTTGCATGTTTTCTACCGTTAAATACGCAAAAACCCCCGTTTCCGGGGGTCTGTACATTTCATGCTGGAGTTCCGTCAGCCTTTTGAGGAAACCAGTTCGTCAATTTTGCCACAGAGGTTCTTCATAACGAAATATTCTTCTGTAGAGGCTTTCCCGTCGTTTACTTCCTGTGTCCAGCTTTCGAGTGGAATTTTGATCCCGAATTCCTTGTCGATTGCAAACACGATATCAAGAAAATCAAGGCTATCGATGCCAAGATCATCAATTGTATGGCTTTCCGGAGTGATTTCCTCACGCGGGATTTCGCTGGTTTCAGAAATTATATCTGCGACTTTGTCGAACGTTGACACGCTATTGCCCTTCTCTCTTGAGTTTCCAAAATTTATCTGGGGATTTGTGGTTCAGATTCAATCCGGAAACAAGCTAAACTGCCCACATTTATTGGTGGATTTCGATATTAATGGCGCTTTTATCCAGAGTCGGATGAATTGTCCAGACTTCGTTTATCGCGGGCAAGAATTATCCTCTTCCCCGATAGGGTGAAACACCCTGATCCGGCAGCCACAATTCAGAGGGTGGTTCCGCCGTTTGCCAGAATACATCAATCGGAATTCCGCCGCGCGGATACCAGTATCCGCCGATGCGCAGCCATCTGGGCGACAGAAATTCGACAAGCCGTTTGCCGATACTGACCGTACAATCTTCATGAAAAGCGCCGTGATTGCGGAACGATCCAAGAAACAGTTTCAGGGATTTCGATTCAACCATCCATTCATCGGGCACGTAATCAATGACAAGATGGGCAAAATCCGGTTGTCCGGTCATTGGGCACAGTGATGTAAACTCAGGCGCTGTGAAACGAACCAGAAAATTGCTGTCGCCCTGCGAGTTTGGAACCCGCTCCAGCACCGCTTCCTCCGGGCTCTGCGGAATTTCCGTGTTCGTCCCAAGCTGCGTGAGGCCGGTTGTATCTGTTGTGGTCATGTTGAAAACCTTCTGGTGCACATGCCGAAAGCAATAGTCAGGTTCCAGGTCTTGTGCAACCGGAGTTGGCGTCTCCAGGATCCAGGTATCGTTGATTGCAATCATGGGAACAAAAAATTAACAATTACAACTTATACGTGTTTGCAAGCAGGCAATTTTGGGCGTTACCGGAGATAACCTGCTTGAAGAATTCCCGTTTTATTAAAACACTTCGCTACCTTGCGTCAGACGAGGCTGCAACTGTGTTGGTGATTTTCGCCTTTGTTCTGCCGGCGGTGGTACTTGCCTCCCTGGTTGCCATTGATTTCAGCCTCACCCAGAACACGCGGGTGAAAGTCCAGGCATCGGTCGATGCTGCCATCCTCGCGGCATCTGCTGAAGCAAACAAGATGGAAGATTTGACAGATCGGAGGGCTGTTGCACTGGAGCTTTCGAAGAATTTTCGGGCCTTTTTCCAGGCGAACCTCAATGGACTCGAGGGCATCAACTTCAACATCAGTGATGTTAGCTACGACGCTGATACCAAACGTACAGAATCCTCAGTGACATATCGATATCCATCGCTGGTTCGCTCCTTTACCGGTGCGCCGGACCTGACCTATGAAGCCACCGCAGTCACGCACCTGAGTGGCAAGGAGAGGAATTCCCTATCCATGATGCTAGTGCTGGACAAATCCGGATCAATGGGATGGCGAGGGCGCATGAATGCCCTGAAAAAAGCTGTAAATGAACTTGCAAAGCAGTTCCATGCAGATGATCCTGACGAAAATTACATAAGAGTAGGGGCTGTTGCCTATGACAGTAGAAATTACCGGTACATGGTGCGTCCCACATGGGGTCCGAACGCGGCCAACAGATACACACAGAGGCTTAGGCCCGGCGGCGGGACGAACTCTTCGGGTGCCGTGCGCACCGCATATATGAACCTGCGCGGAAAACGTGAAGAACGGCAGCACGCGAAGCGCAACAAGGGGGAGTTGCGAAGGGTTATCCTTTTCATGACCGATGGAGCGAACAACCGTACGAGTTACGATTCTTCAACACTTTACTACTGCAGGTTGGCTAAGCGCGAAAAAATTCTGGTCTATACGGTCGCGTTCCAGGCACCTTCGCGAGGTCAGCGGTTGCTGAAATTCTGTGCCACTTCTCCGCAACATTACTTCCAGGCTAATGATGCTGATGAACTTGTAAAAGCATTCAAGATTATCGGTGAGGATTCAACGAGAGATCTTGCTATTTCGGGGTGAAAACTACCTGTCATTCAGGCATATTTTGATTAGCGTCCGTTCAGGATTCCGTAATCAATTCTCTTTGCTCTCTGAGTTCAGGTCGCATTTTTGAAAAGAAAACGAACCGCAAAAAGACCATACAATACAGACAGATAATCAAAAAAGCAGGTATCCAGACTTTCAAAAGCATTATTCCAAAAACTGTCATGAAGAACGATATTGTCATCAGAGTCCCGGTTATTAAACCAAAGAAGGCGATATGTCCTCCTTTTTGTGTCTTTGAATGGAATAAATCACCAAAAATGTGCCAAAATCCTTCACTGACAAAGATGGCGACTATCCAGGAAATCAAAAGACTTCCGATGAACCATGCAAGCCAATCAGTGGTATCGTAGCCGTGTATTGGAGAGCGAATTGCGAAGACTATTCCAAAAGTAGCAATCCAAATCAGAGCGCAAATTGCAGCTCCAAAAGTAAACGGAGTATTTGTTGCATCATTCAGGTTCGCGAAAAGATAATAGGAAATTGGGTTCAATACCGTCAGCGATACTGAGACAAGAAAGATCCTCAGTATCGGCCTATTTTCCAGATTGAAGTTATAAACCAGCATTCACTTAGGATACAGGAAAACACCTTCCAGAAATTTAACTCGAAAATCTAAATTTCCAGTATGATTTTTGGAACAGCTTTACCGTTGTGAATGTCATCGAACCCGCTTCCACCCTCCGACAGCGGGCGGATTTCCGACCAGCCTTGTCTCGATATATGCCCGTTTGCCAGCATGTCGAGCGCTTCTGCGAAATCCGCGTTTGTGTAGCAATAGGTTCCGATAAAGGCGATTTCCTGAAGGGTGATCCGGCGTGTGTCGAGGCCTTCAGTATTATCCTGCAGACCGACGTGAATAATGGTTCCACCTGGTTTTGTCAGTTCGCTGCTTGCTTTACGGGTCAAGCCTGAACCGACGCAGTCGAGGATCAGGTCTGCCTGTTCACTCGGTGTGTTATTGATCGGGTCATAGGGGGTCGCGGGGGTTACTTCAGCAAGCATTTTCCGACGAAGCTCGTTGGTTTCAGCGATTTGCACGGATTTGATGCCATAATGATTCAAAACCAGTGCAGTCAGCAATCCGATCGCGCCACCGCCCAGAATGATGGCATTGGCGTTTTCAGGATTGGTTCGAGCAAGCCCCAGTTTTGCTGCATGTACACAGACAGCAAGGGGTTCCGCCAAGGCCGCTTCATCGAATGACAGATGGTCGGGAAGGGCAAAGAGGTTTTGTTCGCGGATTGCCACTGCTTCCGCAAAAGCGCCAGGAACGCGCATTCCGATCAATTCGCGGGATGGGCTCAAGTGTTCTTTTCCAGACAAAGAGAACTCACAGTCCGGGTCGGTCATAAGCGGGTTCATTGCCACACGTCGACCTGCAAACTTACCGGACCGCGCAACTCCAACGGCTTCGTGACCAAGAATGAGGGGAGGAATGCGTCTTGCATCATGTCCGTGCCAGGCATGCATATCTGATCCGCATATGCCGCAAAAACTCAAATCAACGATAACTTCACCTTCACCTGCAACAGGATCGGCTTCATCGCGGAACTCGGTTTCCATTGTATCTGTATAAACCAATGCTTTCATCTTGCGGTATATCCCCCATCCACTGCCAGCATTTGTCCTGTTACGTAGGCAGAAGCATCTGACGCGAGAAACACAGCGGGTCCGGCCAAATCAGACAGTTCGCCATTTCGGCCGATGCAAGTCATGGAAGCATGATGATGTGCGAGTTCATCGTCGCCAAAAACGGAAGCGGTCAATTCTGTAGGGAAGAACCCCGGTTGAATTGCGTTGGCGGTAATTCCGTCTTTGGACCAGGCTTCCGCCATGGCACGCGTCATCTGGGTTACGCCGCCTTTGGAGGCACCGTATGCAATTCCGTTGGCAAAAGCTCTTTCCGATTGCAGGGATGCGATGTTGATTATCCGACCCCACTTCTTTTCTTTCATCCTGGGTACAAATGTCTGCGCGAGAAAGAAAGGAACCGTCAGGTTCAGGTGTATGGTTTTGTTCCAGACCTCAGGGGTTAATTCATCGGCATGTTTGCGCGGATTAAGACCAGCCGCATTGACGATGATATCCGGAAAGGTTCCGTGGCTTTCACAGGCCTGGCGGATCGTTGTAAGCGGACCGTCCTCAAACAGGTCAACCGCGATAGGCAAACCGTTGCGGCCTTCAAGTGTTTCCTGCAGCAGGCTTTCGCGCCGACCAATTACGATGAGATAGGCGCCGGAATCGGAAAGGGCCTCGGCAATGGCTCTGCCGATGCCCGATCCGCCCCCTGTGACGAGTGCCGTTTTACCTTGAAGGGAGAACAGACCGGCACTCATCCGCTAACCTATTTCTCGAACATGGTGTATTCGAAGAAACCTACCAGGTTAGGGCTTCCTGACAGATAATCTGGCAACCACAATGCAATTCCTGGAACAAGGAAGATGAAGGCAAGGCCGATCACCTGAATTACCATGAATTGCATCATGCCGAGGTAAATATCCTTCAAGTCCCATTCCGGCACTACGCCTTTCAAGAAGTAGGCTGAAAGTGCCACCGGTGGCGAAAGCCATGCGGTTTGCAGATTGACCGCCACCAGGATTGCGAACCAGATGAGGTTGATGTTGAGGTCAACCAGCAACGGTACAAGGATCGGCACGATAATCACAACAATCGGCACCCATTCAAGAGGCCAGCCCAGCAAGAAGATCAGAGCCATGATCAAAATGAGCATGGTGATGATTGACAGGTCGTAACTGAGCAGGACTTCCGTCAGGAATTTCGGCGTTCCGAGTTCCGAGAAAACGGCGCCGAAGTAGTTTGAAGCCGCAACCAGGAACATGATCAGAACCGTGATTTCCAGAGACTTGACCAAGGCATCATAGAAGTCTGGGATCGAAAACTTCCGATATCCGACAGACAGGACAATCGAGCCGAATGCGCCACAGGCAGCAGCCTCGGAAGGTGTTGCCCAGCCTGCGAGGATAGAACCGAGAGCAAAGGCAATCAGAATGGTCGGTGGTACGAGGCCAAGGAAAAATTCACCCCAGAGATCTGAGAAATAGAAACCTCCCGGCTGTGATTTACGGACCCAACGATATATCGCGACCATTCCAGCGAACCAGATCAGCGGAACTAAGAAACCGGCAAGAGGAATACCGAAGAAGCCGCTGTTGGTGCCGACAAACATCAACCAGATCAGGGCAATAATACTGCCAAGAACCAATGCGACTTCTGCGAGATAGTATGGTGAGGTGTCAGGCTGCTCTTCGGGCGGAAGAATCGGCCCGAGGTTCGGATTGATGATACAACGGCCAATAGAGTAGACCATGTACAGGGTCGCAAGCATTATGCCCGGCAGAATTGCTGCCTGGAAGAGAGCAATCACGTCTTTTTCAAGAACCGGACCCATTACAATCAGCATGATTGAAGGCGGAATCAGAATTCCAAGTGTCCCGCCCGCCGTGATCGTCCCGGCAGCGAGCCTCACATCATAGCCGGACCGGTTCATGGTGCGTGCTGCCATGATGCCGAGAATGGTGACCGAAGCACCCACAATACCAGTCGCCGCCGCAAATATGGTCGATACAATCAGGACCGCAATGAACAGGGCGCCGCGGGTTTTGGACATCATCATCTGGATCGAGTTGAAGAGCCGCTCCATAAGACCGGCTTTTTCCATCATGATGCCCATGAAAATGAACAACGGTACAGCCACAAGTTGGGTGCTGAGCATTGTTTCATCGGTTTTGAGCGTCAGCAGGAAGCTCGTAATACCCGAATTTGTGCCCCATGATCCGAACACAAAGCCCAGGAAAACGAGCGTGAAGGAGATTGGAAAACCGACAAAGATTGAAAACAGCATCGCTGCGAGCATCAACAAGCCGATAGTCGGTTTCGAGAAATCCAGGATGCTGGTGCCCCCGAATATCGATCCGAAAGTGTCCGTGATCCACATGTAACCAAGTGCAAGGGTGCTTGCATCTTCACCAGCCCGACGAATGTGGCGGGAAATATCACGGTCGAAGAAGACAACGACAAAAACAAAAGCCAGAATTATGAAATACGGAAGCAGGATCTTGACGAACTTTGCCTCTCTTTCCTTTCCCATCTGGTGGAAGCAGCGGAAGAGTTCAGGGAAACCTTGAAGGAACAGCAGAAATGCGCCAACCGGCATGGCAAGGCGGGCAGGCCACAGAATGGGTGCCCATGTGGAATCGCCAGCACGTTCGTTGGATTCAAATGCACCTAGCCAGAAATCGAAAGCTGCCCACGCAAAGAACAGCATGGCGGGGAAGTAGAATGCCAGATAAAGGATCGCGTCGACTGTCGCTTGAGTCTTTGGTGACCAGTTACGATAAAGAAAATCTGCCCGGATATGAACGCCGCGCATCAGTGCATAGGCGGCGGCAAGCATAAAGAACACGCCACCTGACATGCGGGAAATATCAAATGCCCACAGTGTCGGCCCGAGGCCCAGGTCGCGGGCAAGCTGGTCCAATCCGTAGCCCGCCAGTACACCAAAAGCCTTCCTGGAAATCACTTCCCAAACCATAACGATAATCAAAGGGATCAGAAGCAGACAGGTAATGCGCCCAACCCAGAGGTTGAGCACGTCGATTGATGCCGTGATAGGTCTCTGCCAGGGGGTCATATCCTCCGGTGTTTCACCGGGTTGCTCCGCACGGCGTTCGGCGATTGACTCGTCGGTAATATCGAGTTCGCCGATCTCTACATCATCTGCCATTTCAGGACCTCCCCCTAATCCTCGTTATTATTATTTTCAATATTCAACAATGTCGGAAAGTCCGGCACTCTTGAATACAGAAAGCTATAGCATATGGGATGGCGGACTGTACCGCCATCCCAATTAAGTCAATTACTTCACTGAGTCGGCAAAAGCCTTGCCGAGAGAAGCGTTTGAAGCTTGAGCACCCGCCCAGAAAGGAACTGCAATCGCAGCAAAATCTCTCTGTGACTGCCATACTTTTGCGAAGAATGCATTTTCAGCAGCGTTCTTCTCAAGAGCAGCACGCGCAGCATTCATGTATGCAGGGAAGTAGTCTGCAGGAGTATCATGCAGGATAACGCCATGGTTCTCAGTCAAGTCTTTGAGCGCCTTACCGTTTTCGTAGATGCGGTAGCTCATTGCTTTTGACAGAGAAGCGTTTGCAGCAACTTCGATTGCCTTTTGCTGAAGCGGTGTCAGATCATCATACACATCGCGGTTGATGTAGATGTCTGCGTTCACGACAACCTGGTGCAGGCCTTGCAGATAGTAGTGCTTGAGCACTTTCTGGAAACCAAACACAGAGTCAGGTTTCGGGCAGCACCATTCGGCGGCATCGATCGTACCATTCTGCAGCGCAGGAAGGATATCGCCACCACCCATAGCGACAGAAGCAACGCCAATGTCTTTATAGGTCTGGCCAGGAATCCCAGGAGGTGTACGGAAACGATACTTGCGGAAATCATCCATTGAAGTAATCGGCTCTTTGAACCAGCCAAGTGCTTCCGGTCCAACCGGCTGCAGCATAAAGCCTTTAACGTTCATGCCCATTTCGTCCCAGAGCTGATCATATAGCTCACGGCCGCCAGCATACTGGAACCAGGACAGGAACGCGATGTTGTCAATGCCGACACCTGCACCTGCTACCGGTGAGCCGAACAGCATTGCGGCAGGGTGCTTACCAGACCAGTAGTGGGTCCAGGCAAAGCCTGCTTCAACGAGGCCCTTGTCCACCGCATCAAGAATGTTGTTTTTGGCTGCGACGGCACCGTCAGGAAGTATTTCGAATTTTACTTCACCACCAGTAAGTGCTGTAACATCATTGCCAAACTCGGTCAGCATGAAGACTTCATCAGCCTTTGCAGGAAGCACAGACTGAATACGAATGACTGTTTCTGCGAACGCGGCAGATGCAGTCAGTGAAAGAGCGACTGCAGAACCTGCAGCGATCTTTCCGACTTTAGATAGAATAGACATGGTAATTCCTCCCTTTCGTCCGTTCTCCTCCGAAACCAATGTGGTGATTGCCATTTACCCCGCCGAAGGATCGGGATGGATTTATATCACCACAATTTTCTTGGCAGGTCACGTCTGCCAATTTTCATTCTCCCGATATCACGCGATTAACCGGATACGGGACTATGACCTAGTTTAACCCAGGTATACCTCCCGTCTTGCTGAGGTAGTCAAGCAGACCACGGTCTGGGTCGAATATTCCTTTGTAAAGCATCTCAGCAGATACATACAGCAACACAAAAAGCCCAAGCCATGAAATCCAGGGATAACGGGTCAACAGTTTCATGATTAGGGTTGCAAAACAAGCCATCGCGATGATGGCGATCGCAAGACCGATAACCAGTTTTGTCTGATCGCCATCAGCAATTGCGGCAACCGCAAGCACGTTGTCTATGGACATCGACACATCAGCCAAAGTGATGGTCCATAATGCAGATGCAAGCGTTCGTCTGGGGGCCCCTGTATATCCAGCAGCAATATCTTCTGCTGTCTCCATGGAATGCGCAGAACGTTCCTTAGCCTGCTCCCGAATTTCCTGGTAAAGTTTCCAGCAGACCCAGAACAACAGTAATGCACCAATAAACAGAAGTCCGGGTATACCCAGAAGTTTAGTTGCAATCAGCGCAAATATTACCCGCAGCACTGCTGCGACGACCATTCCGAAAATAATCGCTTTTTTGCGGAGTTCAGGTGACAGGCCCGCTGCGGCCATCCCGATAATCAGAGCATTGTCTCCGGAAAGCACAATGTCTGCTACAATAATTTTAAAGTAATCGGCAAAATTTGCCACCAGCCATTCCATCATGCTGCATCCTCCAGGATCATGTCTGAAGCCTTTTCGCCAATCATAATTGCGGGTGCGTTGGTATTGCCCGATACAATAATCGGCATGATTGAACAGTCCGCCACCCTTAGACCTTCTATCCCGTGCACCTTCAGTCTGGCGTCGACAACAGCCTGTTTGTCACTGCCCATCTTGCAGGTGCCGGTTGGGTGATAAATTGTCGTGGATGAGCTTCTCGCCCAGTCTAGAAGTGCTTCATAGTCTTCATCAAGTATGTGGTCGCCCGGACCATGGCTCTCAGTAACAAGTGATTTCAACGGCTCTTGGCGGGCAATTTTGCGAGCTATCCGGATGCCATCCACAAGTGTATCGCAATCGAGTTTCGTCGACAGGTAATTGGGGTGAATCTTGGGATAATCCCGGATATCAGAGGACACTAGTTCGAGATGTCCCGCACTTTCCGGACGCAATTGCAGGACCGAAGCCGTGAACGCCGAAAATGAATGCGGGCCTTCTGCCGGACTGTCGGCGCTGAAAGGCTGAATGTGAAACTGGATGTCAGGTGTTGCAAGTTCCGGGCGCGTTTTCAGAAATCCGGTGCCAAGGCTTGCAGCCATTGTCATCGGCCCTGTGCGATTGAGGATATATTGAACACCGATCAGTGCTTGTTTAAAAATGTTACCCACCTCTGTGTTGATGGTAGGTACATTCACCTTGAAGACTGGCCGGGCCTGAAGATGGTCCTGCAGATTTTTTCCGACACCATTGAGGTCCTTTTTGACTTCTATGCCGTGGGATCCCAGTTCTTCGCCAGAACCAATTCCGGAAACCATCAGGAGTTGCGGTGAACCAATCGCGCCTGTCGAGAGAATGACTTCGCGTCTTGCCCTGAATTCCTGAATCTGATCACCCTTGCGTGCGCTTATTCCAACAACCCTGTTGCCATCAAAGATCAGCTTTTCTGACTGCGTATCTGTGAATATATCAAGATTGGATCTGGACTTTGCAGGATGCAAATAGGCGACCGCAGAAGAACAACGCCGCCCGTTCTTCGCGGTCAGCTGAAAATATCCGACCCCCTCCTGATCGGCACCATTGTAGTCCGGATTTTTATTGTAACCGGCATTTTCAGCCGCTTCGATCCAGGCATCTACAACGGGCCGCGTCAGGCGGGAGGGAGAAACGCTCAAGGGGCCGGAGTTTCCGCGGTATTCGCTGGAATTGTTTTCCCAGGTTTCAGCTTTCTTGAAATAGGGGAATACATCGTCCCAACCCCATCCATCATTGCCCAGCTGTCGCCAGCCATCATAGTCTGCTGCTTGGCCGCGGACGTAGAGCAGGCCGTTTATGGAACTTGAACCACCCAGAACCTTGCCCCGCGGCCAGGGAATTGACCTGCCGTTCAAACCGGGGTCCGGTTCTGTCTTGTAGCACCAGTCAGTCTTGGGATTGCCCATGGTCTTGAAGTAGCCGACAGGGATATGAATCCACGGCGAGGAATCCTTGCCACCGGCTTCGATTACTGCGACTGTGTATTTCCCATTGGCTGATAACCGGTTTGCCAAAACACATCCGGCTGACCCTGCGCCAACGACTAAAAAATCAAATTCCAAAAAAAATTCTCCAAGCACTGGACAAAAAAGTCAAAAAATGAGACTTTTTGTCCCGTAAAGTTATAAAAACACGCTTTTTCGACTCGTGCAAGGGCTATTTCTGCTTTTGTGGAGAAAGGAAAAGAGAGGCCACAGGAATGTCATCGGAATCCCGCATCCCCACGAATTTGAGAACTTTGCTCATTCTGGAAATCATTGGCAGGTCAGACAGGGCTTTAACAGCCACTGAGATAAATCAGGAACTGCGTCTGCCAAAACAGACCGTACACAGACTTTGTACGACACTTGAAAAAGAGGGTTTCATTTATCGGGAGCCTAACGGAAAACGGTTGTTGCCCAGTGCCCGCACTAAAAATCTGGCGTCCGGTATCCTTTTCTCATCCAGAGGGAATTTTGCCCGGAGGCAGGTCTTGCTGGATATAGCAAACAAGACCAGCGAGACAGTCAATCTGGTGATACCTGAAGATGATGGCATGATGTATCTCGACAGAGTGGAAACAGATTGGCCATTTCGGATTCAATTACCGGTCGGATCACATGTCCCATTTCATTGCACTGCGAGTGGTAAAACCTTTTTGGCAAGCCTTTCACCGGCGAGACGGCGCGCGATGATAAGAAACCTGAAGCTAACGCCGAAAACAGCCAACACACATACTGTTCCAGAAGAACTGATGGCTGAACTTTCTCGCGTGGCGAAACAGGGATATGCAATTGACAACGAGGAATTCATGAACGGGATGGTTGCGCTTGCGGTTCCTGTAATGGACCGAGGCGGGCGATATTGCGCATCCATTGCATTTCACGGGCCGACCCAACGCCTGACAGTTGAATCGATGTTGGAGCAACTGGAAACACTGTTGTCGGGCGCTGAACGTTTGTCAGATGTGTTTTTCCAGTGAATGCCTTGAAAACAATGTGCCTATCTGAAGCAAACTGATGGTCTAGCGGAAAAGGTGTGATTCCTTCGACCCCAATGAGTAATGAAATAAAACAGTTTCCCAAGATGCGGGGATAATAATGACCGGTGTGTATTGACTGCGTTCCGGAATAATGGGCTTGCACGATGGCACAATGGGTCTATGGTCCATAGAGTCGTCCAATTGATTTGCCCGGCGGAGGCCGGATACCTTGCGGCTTATAATTTCGCTTTCTGCACTGCTTATTTCGGTGCTCTTTGTTCAGGTTGGTTCCGGATCCCTGGGGCCATTGGATGCGCTTTCCGGGCTTGAACTCAACTTTTCTTCAACCTCGATAGGATATCTGGGATCGGCCCATTTCATCGGGTTTTTCCTTGGCTGTGTGCTCAGCCCTTACATCGTCAGCCGCTCCGGGCACGCCCGGGCGTTTGCGGTTATGGCCGCCATATCCGCGATTGCCATTTTGCTTCATCCAGTGCTTCAGGAAGCTTGGTTCTGGATGATTTTGCGTGTTGGCTCGGGATTTGCGGTAGCAGGTGCCTACACTGTTATCGAAAGTTGGTTGCAGTCAAAACTGAACAATGAAAATCGCGGCAGGGTGTTCTCAATTTACCGCATGGTGGACATGACCGGTACGCTTCTATCACAGCTGGTAATAGCAGGACTGACACCTGCACATTACGTTTCATACAATCTTATCGCAGTTGTCGCCTGCATGGCGCTGATACCGCTCGCCTTGACCCAAACAACGATGCCGGCTCTGCCGAAGACGCAGAAGTTCAGGCCGTTTTTTGTTTTCAGCCTCTCACCACTCGCGGCGCTGGGGATCATAGTGGTGGGGTTGACGAATTCGTCTTTCAGGATGGTGGCTCCGGTATATGCCAAACAATCCGGGCTTTCCCAGTCCAGCATCGCGATTTTTCTGGCTCTTGCGGTAATTGGCGGCCTTGTTGCCCAACTGCCTGCGGGAATAATTGCCGACAGAATTTCCCGTCGTCTGACACTGATATTTTTCAGCGCCTTTTCGGTCGTAGCCTGTCTGTCCCTTACGTGGCAGCCCGTTGATGAAATAGCGGGTGTGCCGTTTGTTTATATCGGCGGCTTCCTGTTCGGATTTGCGACGTTGCCGATTTATTCCATCTGCGCGTCACATGCCAGCGACTTTGCTGAAAAAGAAGATATGCTCGCAATGAGTGCATCGTTGATCTTCTTTTTCGCTCTTGGCGCCGTAGTCGCTCCGTCCTTTGCTGGTTACCTGATTGATGCGTTCGGACCACCCGCAATGTTCACATTCATAATGGCCGCGCACATCGCGCTGTTACTCTACACATTCTGGCGCTACCTCAGGCGGCCTGTCACACAAAAGCGTCGACCATACAATTATATGCCACGCACGACTTTATATATTGCCCATCTTGCCCGTCGGAAGAAGAAAACGGTCGACAAGGAAAAACACGGTGTTTGGGGTCGATAGTCACCTTCTAATTTCTGTGTTTGCAATCTTTCTCTTTGCCGGAATGGTGAAAGGCGTGCTTGGCTTTGGACTTCCAATCGTAACCATGTCTCTTCTGCCTTTTATCATGCCGATTGAAAAGGCGATCGTGATTTCGGCGGTTGTACAACCGGCCACCAATGTTTTCCAGCTGATTTCAGCAGGCGGATTGCGAAAGTCTCTCAAGCTCGCGTGGCCGGTGCTTTTGTTGCTGGTTCCTGGTGTCATGGCCGGTGCATGGTATCTGTCGGCGCTTGACGGCAAAACGCTGTTGCTGCTGGTCGGATTGACCATCGTCGCATATTCGATGTTCGATTTTCTGGGGTATAAAATTGGCATCCCCGCTACTCTCAAGGTTCCTGCCGGAATGGTGTTTGGATTTGTAGCGGGGGTATTTGGTGCACTGACGGCGCTGAACGGTTGGGCGTTTATTATGTATCTGACCGGTCTCAATGTCAGCCGGGACACATTTCGTTCAACCATTGCGCTGTTGTTCATCGTCTCCGGATTTTTGATCAGTTCCTCTTTCTGGATTATTGGATGGCTGGACAAAAGTGCGGCTTTACTGGGTGCGCTGGCGTTACTGGGGGCATTCCCAGGGATGTCGATTGGCAACTATTTCGGTGCAAAAATCTCTGGTGATTTTTTCCGGAAGCTGATCCTCGTAGCACTTTTTGGGATTGGTATCATGCTTTCCCTGCAAGGATTGAGCTGACCGGAATGCCTATATTGAGTCTTAGTGCTCTGTTTTGCAGAATTTTTGGTCAAGATAGAGCAGGGGTCTTTTGTTCCCCTGCATAACCGTATTGACCTTGCCAATGAATATCAGGTGGCTGGTTGCTTCAATCACCTCTGCTACTGAACAGGAAAATGCTGTAATGCCTTCCAACCAGGGCGCATTGTTGTTTTCTTCGATCCAAACGTGTTTGTTGAAACGATCACTTTCTGCGATTTCCAGCATGCCAGCGAAAAGTTTAGCTGTTTCTGTTTCCGTCTCGGGAAGAACATTGACGCAGAAATTGCCGTTACTGCGTATCGCATGTGCTGTTTGTCCCTCGAGGTTAAGGCATGCAAGCACGGTGGGCGGATCCGCTGAAACAGAACAAAAAGAGCTGACAGTGGCACCGAATCTTCCTGCCGGACCATTTGTGGTCACGACTGTAACGCTGTTAGCGACGTTACGCATTGCGCCAACATATTCTTCGCGCAAATTCAAATCATCGGTTTTTTCCAACACGTGACGGTTCTCCAGACTGACTGTCTAGTTAGAGCGTAAAACGACCAAATACAAATCCAATTTCAGCAATAAATTCTCTTTTCCGGTTGATTGGAATGTCACACATCCAGAATTCTGTGATAAGGAACCTTTTCGAAAATGCCTCAAAGGAGAATTCCATCAATGGAACTGAACGATGAAGTGCGGATCAGCGCGTCCAGGGAAGCCGTTTATAACGGACTCAATGATCCAGAAATTCTGAAAAGGTGCATTCCCGGTTGTGAGGAAATCACCAAGACTTCGGACACCGAACTCGAGGCAAGAGTTTTGCTGAAAATCGGCCCTGTCAAGGCGAGGTTTTCAGGTTCGGTAACACTGGATCCTGCAGGTGCGCCGAACCGGTTCTCGTTAACCGGTGAGGGCAACGGAGGTATTGCCGGCTTTGCCAAGGGTGGCGCAGATGTTGAGCTTGATGACGAAGGTGAATCAACAGTCCTGAAATACTCTGCGAAAGCGGATGTTGGAGGAAAAATAGCTCAGTTGGGCAGCAGGCTCGTCGCCAGCACTTCTCAGAAATTGGCCAAAAAGTTTTTTGAGAATTTCGCTGAAGAGTTGAATGCCTGACAGGTGCCCGGAGAATTGATCGGCTCAAGCAATATCTTTTCGCCAGACCGGGTTTGTCCAGGCTTTCTTTCCAGCTGCATCGACAACTGTTACGCGCATCCACTCTGACTTACTCAAGCGCCCCAGTTTCACGCTACCCCTGGTCATGGAATCTCCATAGATGACTGTCGCAGCAGATCCATATCCCTGCACAATAATGGCTTTCGCGGCAGAACACTCTACGTCAACATGTTTTGCCGACCATTCCACTTTTTGAATGGTTGGCCCCTGGCTTGAATAAAAGTGACCTGCTTTCAATGCTTCAAGCAGCAGGTCAGGATGGTTCGCTTCAGCCTTGACCATCACCCAGCCGCCAAAATGATCAGGCCCGTGAAAATGTGCGTCATCTGTCGCGCAAAGATTGAGTTTTCTTCCCTCGCTCAATAACAGGTCCAGAGTGTGGAAGCCGCGACCGCGATCACATTCAACGTCGCAGCCATAATTGTAAATTTCGACTGCATGTGCCGCCTCTATGGTTCTGGCATCACTCATTGTAAGTCCGGACCATTCCGGGTGGGCGATTGCCACAAATGCGCCCGCGTCGCGTGCGCGCCGGGCAAGTTCTGCGCCGGTTTCCTGATTGTCAACGGGAACAAATGCAGGCGAATTTGATGGCGCAAAGTCTGAAGGTAGGCCGACTGCCAGCAGATGCCAAAGCTCTCCATTCTGCATGGCGCCTGAATGCAGCTCTGCGCCAAGGATTGTTGTAAAACGATTGTCTCTGAATCCGGTCGTGTCAGTGATTGGGTAGTTATATGACCCTACAAAATGATCAGTCAGAGAAATGAAGTCGTATCCTTCATCACGATATCTTCTACAGACTTCCTGTGGGGCGAGTTTGCCGTCTGATTTATCGGAATGCGTATGCAGGTTGCCCCGAAAGAAGGATCCCGGGGAAGAGAATGCAGGGTCAATCATCCAAAGCCTCCATGGTGTTTGTTGAAAATGCCTCGAATAGTGTGAAAATTGGATGAAAACCAATCAAGAAAATGATCACTTGCCGCTATCTGTCTTGTCACCATCAAAATCCATGATGTTCTGCTTGATCGCATAGCATGCAAGCCGGATGTATTTGGGGATGGTCACGCGCTTTCCATCCCGTTCCCCCTTTTCATAATATTGAATCATTCGTTTGTTGAGACCAAGTTTTTCGGCTGCTTCCTTTTGGCCCAGACCAAGTGATTTTCTCCATTTTTTGAATTGTTTAGGTGACATCATCCATCCCCACAGATTACACCTTCCGAGTCCAGTGCGCACAAATTGCGCTTTTTTCTTTACAAATGCGCACTGAGTGCGCATATTACAGTACGCACTCAGTGCGCTTGTTCGTTTTACCTTTGTGATACGAACTGCGCAAGTGATTGAAAAGGATAAGTGAATGCTTGCTCATATGCTTTATGTCAGAGCTGCCGGTAGATATGACAGACCCAATATGGATGCCCATGCCAGGCTTTCCTGTAAGATCGACAGTCTAGGAAAACAGATTTCTTCCGGGGTTGGTGGTCTGGTGGCACGTATCAACGGCATTTTTAACCGCTAGCATCAAAATTTGCACAGATTGATAAAAAATTGATCTGTCCAAAAAATTGATTTTTACTACGGTTTTTCGCACAGATTCTGCTTTTTATGTGTCTTTTTTTGCGCGGAATGTATCATTCCGTGCGCTTTTTCATGTGCCTAAGCCGATTTTATGTTGGTCAGACAAAGTGTACCTCTGCCGAATTCAATTGCGTACAAAATTAACAGTTGCAATTCATTGGCCGGTATATAAATTCTTGACAGTAGTAAGTGTAAAATAAATTAGACACTCCTGCCGAAATTGCTTTACCGACGTGACCGGAATTGCTGGACAGCGTCGGTTTCGGTAA
Source organism: Pseudomonadota bacterium (assembly GCA_039029255.1). Taxonomy (GTDB): domain Bacteria; phylum Pseudomonadota; class Alphaproteobacteria; order Rhizobiales; family Rhizobiaceae; genus JAALLB01. The sequence goes on from JBCCGN010000020.1 coordinate 50,417, forward strand.
CACCGCACAGCGACGAGCTCCCTGTTTGTTGGTGCGGTGACAGCGGATGCCAAGGCAATGTATGAAAATTGCTGCTGGCATCCGCTATTTATTTGATGCACACACCTTGATCGTCAAATTGTCATTTGCCGTGTTTCTTTTTGACTTGAATTTGCGGCGCCAGTCGTCCTTATCTAGAATTGAAGCGGTGCGCGCTCTACGAACGCTGTTTCGACCATGGGGGAAAACCTGGAGGAATAAATGTCCCAATCAAATCTGCTGAAATCCGGCATTCTCACAATCAGTTTTGTTACTGCATCAACATTGGGAGCATCCGCGCTTGATGGCGATGCCGGCAAAGGTGAATCATTATTCAAAAGATGCTCAAGCTGTCACATGGTGGGAGAGGGTGCGAAAAATCGTGTTGGCCCGATCCTGACAGGAGTGGTTAACCGGACAGCAGCCACAGTTGAAGGTTACAAGTATGGGAAAAGCATTATAGCAGCGGGTGAGGCTGGACTCGTGTGGACCGAAGAGGAAATGTTTGATTATCTTCTGGATCCCAAGAAATACCTTCGCAAAAAGCTGGATAACAAGAAGGCAAAAAGCAAGATGTCCTTCCGTCTTAAAGGTGACCAGGATCGTGCAGATGTGATTGCCTACCTGAAAACTTTCTCTCCAGATATAGAAAACGAAAGCGCTTCAGATGTTGACAGTGAAAGCGAAGAGGCCTCCACCGACTGATTGCATCGTTGGGTTTGTATAAGTAAGTTCTGGAAGCCGGGGTTTTGCCTCGGCTTTTTCATTTTCGGCTGAATTTTGTCCGTTTTGTTCTCGCCTGATTGATATACGACCAAGGGGTCATTTTTGATGCAGATTCCAATATTATATCAATGTATACAAATTATCTGTATTGTTGGTTTGCGTGAACTTTCCATGAGTCTACAGCCTGAACGCGATTAAACGAGACTGCACTAATAAACGGCCAGAATTTCGGGGCTGCACACGAGGATTTTGTGTTGAACAAAAAAGACAATCCGGTTGAAAAAGTTGTCGCCAAGTCGCGTGGGGCTTTGTTGTCCTCGGCGTTGTTCAGCTGCGCAATCAATATCCTTATGCTGACCGGTCCGCTCTTTATGCTGCAGGTTTATGACAGGGTTCTTACCAGCCGGTCGGTGCCAACGCTGATAACACTTTTTGCCCTGGTTGTTGCGCTTTATCTGTTCTTTGGTTTTTTTGATTTCATAAGATCTCGGATCCTTTCAAGGATAGGCTTTCGTTTGGATGTGGAACTGGGAACAATAGCAAAAAGAAACTGGATATTTTCGGGTCTGGGAAAAGGGCAGGCGACTTCCCGTCCGCTTAGAGATCTGACGGTGATCAGACAATTCATGGGAAGCAATGGTCTGCCCGCCCTGTTTGATCTGCCCTGGATGCCGATTTATCTGGCTATCGTTTATCTGCTGCATGTGAAACTTGGTCTGTTGGCAACTGCCGGTGCAGCCGTTGTCGTAGCAGCAACCGTGGTCAGTGAGCTAATTACAAAGAAGCCGGTAATGGAAAGTTCGAGGTGGGATCTTTCCGATCAGAATTTCTCCGAGAGTTCAAACCGTAATGCCGAGGCCATAGTCGCAATGGGAATGGTTGGCAATATCAGTCGATATTGGGAAACCATCCGACACAAAGCATTGGCGAACTCTCAACTGGCCGGTGGAAGAACAGAGGCAATCTCAGCGATAACAAAAACCACTCGCATGCTTATGCAATCTGCAATTCTTGCGCTGGGTGCTTATCTCGCGATGTTTCAGGAAATTACCCCGGGCACGATGATAGCGTCATCAATACTTGCCACACGCGCCCTTACTCCTCTTGATTCAGCGGTCAGTAACTGGAAAAATTTTGTACGCGCACGCCAATCCTATAACAAGCTTAAAGAGCTTCTTTCATCTGACAGTATTTCGGAGCAGCCCATTGATCTTCCTGATCCGGAAGGCCGTATCGAAGTTGAAAAGATCGCCAAACTTGTTCGAAACAAAAAGTCCGGTGAAGTCTCAACGATCTTGAGTGGTATCAATTTCAAGCTGGAACCGGGGGATGGGCTGGGGGTCATAGGACCCAGCGCATCCGGTAAATCAAGTCTTGCACGGCTGCTGGTTGGATTGGGGCGGCCGGATAAGGGAGAACTCCGATTTGACGGAGCCAGTTTCGATCAATGGAACCCGGACAAAGTCGGCAAGTTTGTCGGTTATCTTCCGCAGTCAGTTGAGTTGCTGGCTGGAACAGTCGCACAGAATATCGCTCGATTTGAACCCGGTGCAAGCGATGAAACTATTGTGGCAGCCGCCAAACTTGCAGGCGTCCATGAATTGATTCTCAAATTACCCGGTGGATACTCGACAAACCTTGGCTCGGAAGATGTGCTCCTTTCCGGCGGCCAGGCCCAGCGAATTGCGCTGGCGCGCGCAGTTTACGGCATACCGAAACTTGTTGTTATGGATGAGCCAAATGCCCATCTGGATATGGAAGGTGATGCAGCGCTGACGCGCGCGATTGCCGAATTGCGCAAGGCCGGATCATGTATCGTTGTGATGGCGCACCGCCCAAGCGCTATTGCTGCCGTCAACAAGCTGCTGATGCTCAAGGATGGTAAGCAGGTCGAATTCGGTCCGAAGGATGAGGTGTTGGCAAAAGTGATCAAACAATCGAAGAAACCTGACCTGCGGGCTGTTGAGTAACGGTGGCAATGAATATGGAAAGCAGGGAATCCAAAAATTCATCCGATCCACTGGATGTGCAAGGCATCAAAAGTGCAGAAGCAGTTCAGGAAAATCGTCCGGCAGAAAAGGATGACAATGCCCAACTCAATGTTAGCAGTAGGGGCCCAGTCTTGTTTGGATTGTTTCTTCTCTTGGCCCTGTTTGTGGGCGGGGGAGGCTGGCTATACGCGGCAAACCTGGCTGGTGCTGTGATCGCGCAGGGAACAGTAGTCGTTGAGGGTAAGTCGAAAACTGTTCAGCATCTTGACGGCGGTATTGTTGCCGAAATCAATGTTTCTGACGGAGACAGCGTCGATCAGGGCGATGTGCTTGTCAGGCTTGATGAGACGCTACTCGAAGCAAATCTGGAAATTTACCGTAACCGGGTGCTTGAAGCTGTCGCCCGCAGATCGCGACTTGTCTCGGAGCGGGATGAACTTGAGCAGATCCAGTGGAATGAAGAGCTCCTGGACATTCTCGACATGGAACAGCGCGAAAGCATTAGAAAGGGGCACCAAAGGTTATTCCAGGCCCGCCGCAGTGCCATGCGTGGACAGATAGACAGATTGAATGAGCAGGTTTTGCAGTTCGAAAGTCAAAGCAATGGCGTGATTGCACTAAAGGCGTCCAAAGGTCGACAAATAGGTTTGTTAAGTGAGGAACTGCAGGCGGTTTCACAATTGAAGGAAAAGGGCCTTGCCACCAATGCCCAGGTGCTTGGGCTCGAGCGGCAGCGGGAGAATTTGACCGGCCAGATCGGTGAGCATGATGCCGATCTCTCCAGAATCGCGAATTCAATCAATGAAGCCCAGATTCAAGTTTTGCAAATTGAACGGGAGGCAAGGCAGACAGTGCTGACTGAGCTGCGGGAAGTGGAGCAGGAGATTAATGAAGTTACACAGCAGCTCCATGCCACTGTTGAACAGCTAAGACGCGTTGAAATCAAAGCGCCGGCAAGTGGTGTGATCCACGAATTGAGCGTTTTCACAATTGGCGGCGTGGTAGGGCCCGGCGCGCCAATCCTGCAGGTAATACCGCAGAACCAGAATTTCATAATTGAAGCCAACATTGAGCCGCAGTTCATTGATGAACTGTATCCAGAGCAAGCTGCTGCCATACGGTTTTCCGCTTTCAATCAACGCACGACGCCTGAATTGAATGGATCTGTAAGCGGCATCTCTGCCAATGTTGTTGTGGACGAGCAAACCGGATTGCCTTTTTACAAGGTTCGGCTCTCGGTGCCCCCTGAAGAGTTGGAAAGACTTCAAGGGCTTCAACTCATTCCCGGCATGCCAGTTGAGGCCTTTATCAAAACCCGAGATCGCACTGCCCTGAATTATCTGGTGAAACCATTGCTTGATCAGATAAACCGGGCTTTTCGGGAAGAATAAGTAGCCGTTGGTGGCAATTGCTACGACCGCTAATTTTTAAACAGGTCGAAAATAAAGCAAAACGGGCATGTGTTTAAGCTGGCGGCAGTTTTTGCTGCATGGCCAGC
>JBCCGN010000021.1:0-49834 GCA_039029255.1 Pseudomonadota bacterium
GAAGGCTGCAGACCGGTTTCACCAGCCAGCGCCTGGATTTCTCCCCGGATTTCCTTGATCTGCTTGTTTTCGCCCTTGTTGAACTCTTTCCACCCGTAGGAGGAGAGGTTTGCAATCCGGCGAATCCAGTTCGGATCAAGTTCGGACCCCATATATTCTTCCAGGAAAATCTCGCGCGGGATCGCATAGGATTCAGCCAGTCTCAACAGGCGACCTTCCAGGCTCAAAAGATTCTTGTTGATCGCATAAAGCTGTTCAATGAGGGCTTCAATCCGGTTGTTGTTCAGAGAAAGCGATTTCACAGACAGGACAATGGAGTCATGCAACTCTTTGTATCGTTTTTCCTGTGCAGGTGACAGCTTCTTGTTACCGAGCGCTTTTTCGACAAGCTGATCCTGCAAGCGGCGCAGCTTTTTATACTCAGACGCAATCGAGTTGAGGGTTTCGAAAACCTGTGGCTTCAATTCTGCTTCCATGGCAGCAAGCGATAGACTTGCCTCCATGTCATCATCATCGTCATCCTCGTCTTCATCTTCCTGGCCTTCGAGAACTTCACCGGTCAGCGGATCAACCTGCTTCTCCGGCTTTTTCTCCTCTTCGGGCGGCTTTGCGACTGTCTCTGCAGCTGGAACCGGAACAACAGGTGCTTGCTTCGCTTCAGGGCCTGCATAGGTGGCCTCAAGATCAATAATGTCGCGAAGCAGAATATTGCCTTCGTTCAATTCATCGCGCCAGATGATCAGCGCCTGAAAGGTCAGCGGGTTTTCGCAAAGGCCCGCGATCATGGTTTCCCGGCCGGCCTCTATCCGTTTGGCAATTGCAATTTCACCTTCACGGGAAAGCAACTCAACCGTACCCATTTCTCGAAGATACATGCGGACCGGATCATCGGTGCGATCGGTCGGTTCACGTTTCTTGGTTGTGGCGACCGCTTTGCCGGTAGTCTCAACGAGCTCGCCGCCTTCTGCCTCTTCCTCAACTTCGTCTTCATCAACCACATTGATGCCCATATCAGAAAGCATCGCCATCACGTCTTCAATCTGTTCTGAAGAAACCTGTTCGGATGGCAAAACTGCGTTGAGTTCATCGGTTGTAACAAATCCGCGCTTTTTCGCGGATTTTATCATCTTCTTTACGGCTGCATCACTCAGGTCAAGAACTGGCCCGTCCTGGGTCTCCGCTGCCTTGTCTTCAACCGCTGGTGTTTCTGCTTTTTTGGTCTTTGTTTTAGTAGCCATATGGCCGTTGTCTCCGTCGGAACCGTGAAATGTTTTCACGGCTGAAATTGCGTTCCCACTAGTTCACAGACACGCATCCGCGCGCACCTGCATCGAATCAGTTTGGATTCTCACTCAGTCCGGGCTAACCGGTCTGTGGTTAACCCGCCGTTAAGATTGCAAAAACAGGCGAACAATCAACCTGTTACCGCTTCTGGAGACACTCCCCCGCAATCCTTATACGCCTGTAGTGAAATTCCTTTTCAGAATTGATTCCGGTTAATTGGACCAAGGTCAAGAAGAATCAACGGATTTAGCGCTCCAGCCGGTCAAAAACCCTTTATGGGTCGTCCGGATGAAACTCCAAAACCATCTATCAAGGCCTCAATCCCGTCAGACCGGGACAGTTCCTGTTGTATGTGGAGCAGTCTATCGAGATTTTCCTGGCTATCGTCATCGGCCAGCGCGCGCTCTGCTACCTTGAGTTCACTATTTAATGCCTGATTTTTAATATGCAAGGTGTAAGCCTGATGCCATCCGTCGCGGGCGTCCCTAAGCAGCTTCGGTCTGTTTGCTCATATCATACATACTTGAATGATCAAAATTGAAGTCATCATCCACAAGATGAGGACGGTCAGCTAGTAGTTGATAATAATTATCCACCTTTCGGACCTTCAATTGAAAAGCATCATTAAGCTGAAATCTCTCTTCGTATATCTTCAAACCCATTTCAGGGTTTTTATCATAATTGAACTTCTCAAAATGAGCATCCATGTTTTCTTTCTTTTCCTCCAGCAGATGTAATTCTAACGTCTCTTTAACTAGAAACGGTGGAGGATCAAATTTCAGCATCGGGAACAAAGAGAGCAGCCTATGACCTCTTTTCGTTGACCAAGGAATAGAACCGTTCTTTTCAAGAAAGGAAGTGAGTTCAATGATCTCATCACCATGAAACTTCTCCAGTATCTCGTAAAATGAAGGGCTGATTTTCTTATAGATTTCCGCAGCTGTAATCTCTTTATCTTCAACAAACAAACGATACAGCTCCGAAACAAACTCCATCTCCTGACTTTGCTCAAAATTCACATCAGCTATTTCTTCAATGTAGTCTTCAAATAAATAGGGGTATTCGATACACAGTCCAATTATCACACTGTGCCTACGCTTGCTCCGATTTTTGTTATCAAAAGGATTCTTAGAAGTTTGTGCAGTCTTGCTTTTAGGCCAACCTTCTTTCTTTCGCTTATGCAAGCCAAACCCCTCAACAAGTCTAAACCTAATATGAGTTCCGAAATACTTTGCCAACAGAGGATCTCTGATTACGGCTAAGTCAGCAAATATTTGCTTCTCTATTGCAGCTTTCTGCTCTGGAGTTTCCAGCATCACACCATTGGTTCTGCGGGCAACAAGATACTCACTCAAAGGCATAGAATTATCTAATTGACTGCGAAATTCATTCGCACCAAACTTACTGACAAAATCATCTGGATCCAAACCGTCTGGCAGCAAACAAAACTTCAAACTCTTGCCTGTAACAATTTTAGATAAAGACAAATCCATTGTCCTATTCGCAGCTCTAACCCCAGCTTGATCTCCATCAAAACACAAAGTCGGTTCATCAACAGTCCGCCAGATTGTATCCAAATGAGATTCCGTTAATGCAGTTCCCAACGGCGCAACCACATTCTCAAAGCCTGCAGCATGCAATGCAATTACGTCCATATAACCTTCCACAACTATCAGCGTCTTATGGCTCTGGCTTGAACGCCTAGCTCTTAGGAAATTGTACAGCACATTTGATTTCTTAAATATCTCTGTCTCAGGAGAATTAAGATACTTTGCTGGTGCATCAGGGTTCATTGCACGTCCACCAAATGCGATTGTACGACCTCTGGAATCCTGGATTGGAAACATAATTCGATCTCTAAATCGATCATAAGGCACAGGTATATCTTCGCCACTCACGACCAATCCGCAGGCTTCCATTTGTTTTGTATCAATCCCCTTTGAAGACAAATACTCCTTAAGACCATTACGGCTATTTGGCGAATAGCCAATACCAAACTCTTGTTGGATGGAAGAAGAAAGGCCGCGATCCCTAAGATAGGCCCTAGCAGCCGCGCCGACCGGCTCATGCAATTGCTGCTGGAAGAATTTTGCTGCCAATTCCATTACGTCAAACAGTGTTTTGCGCTTTTCCTCCCGTTCCTGCTCACGCCGATCCATCACCGGCATTGGCAGGCCCGCCTGCACCGCCAGACGTTCGACCGCTTCGGCGAAGCTCAAACCGTCAAGCTCCGTCAGAAAGCGGAAATGGTCACCCGATACTCCGCAGCCGAAGCAATAGTATCTGCCCTTGCGGTCTTCGCAGTGAAAGCTTGGAGTCTTTTCACCATGAAAAGGGCAACACGCCCAATAGTCCCCCTTGGCGGCGTTTGTCTTCTTCTTGTCAAAATCCACACGCTGACCGATAACTTCAGAAATCCGAAGCCGATCACGGATGTCGTCGAGAAAAGAGTCTGGGAATCTCAAGCCACTACTCCGATCTTACCCAAATATCATACATAAAAAGAACAAAATAGCAACATTTCAACGAAATGCACGCCGTTAGCATAAGATATCAAAGAAGCACAAGCTGGTTGTCTGCACAAATTGTTAAAATTCGCAAGTTAATTTGTCCTGTGGACAACAGTCATCCTCACCCAATAAAAAATTCGAATAGCTAGGGCAGTTTGTTCGCAAAATCAGTTGCTACTGCGGAGGTTCTTTTCCGTTTCAAACATATAGTCGCGGGTAATCGGCAGCGTCTCTCTTTTTGGGGTGAGTTGCAGTTGAAAATTCATCATATATTGATGCCGGAAGGAAGATTCTGAACCCGCGAGATAAAATTCCCACATCCTACAGAATTTCTCGTCGTAAATTTCCCTAGCGCGATCTCGGTTGGCCATGAAATTCTTGCGCCATGCCGACAGGGTTTCAGCGTAATGAAGACGGAGAATTTCGATATCCGTTATATGAAGTCCGGCTTTTTCGACAATTGGAACGACTTCCGAAAGTGCAGGAATGTAACCCCCCGGGAAAACATATTTTCGAATGAAAGGATGGGTGAACCCTGGACCATTATCCCTGCCAATTGAATGCAAAACCATGACACCGTCATCTTTCAGCAATGACCGGCATTTGTCGAAAAACTCCCGGTAAAAATTCACGCCCACATGTTCGAACATGCCAATCGATACAATTCGATCGAACTTTTCGCCTACATTGCGATAGTCTTCCAGAAGAAACTCTGCGTTTCCTGAGAGACCTGCGTCAACTGCGCGCTGGTTTGCAATTTCGTACTGCTCTTCAGAAAGCGTGACCCCGGTTACGCTGGCTCCAAACTCACGGGCGAGATACAGTCCCATACCGCCCCAGCCGCACCCGATGTCCAGAACCTTTTCACCGCCATCAAGATACAGTTTTGATGCGATATGTCTTTTCTTGGCCAACTGGGCTTCCTCAAGCGTCGCATCAGAAGTCTCGAAATAAGCACATGAATACTGGCGATCTGAATCAAGAAAAAGATCATAAAATTCCGCGTTGAGATCATAATGGTGTGCCACATTCCTTCTCGCGGCAGCCCTTGAATTGCGTTGCTGGAAACGTCTCACACAAACACCGATCCAGTCCATCAGCCGCAGACGCCAGGTTGTGTTCCCAGGACGTACGTTCCTTTCGAAGAGCAGAGCCATGAAGGCCATGACATCACCCTGCTCGAATTCGATTTCCTGATCCATGAAGCCTTCTGGAAAACCAAGGCTCGGATTTAGTACCATCTTCCGTTCAGCACAAGGCGTTACAAAACGAATATGAACCGGTTCCCCAGTCTCATCTCCGAAGCTGTTTGTAGTACCATCACTGAAAGTAACAATAAGGGAACCGTTCTTGAACAGATGTCGCAAGACGGAGTTTAAAGCTCTTCTAAACACGGTCACTCCTGTTCACTGGAACCACCTTCGGTAACACTACAACACGGGCACCACATGCCCAACCTTGATGTAGGGAAGCACGGAAGAAATGTGGAAAAGATTTTACCGTCTCTCGGTCGGAAGCTGAAAAACCGTCAGCGGCTTGTTGACACAATCGCCCGCCTGCTGTTGCGAGCCGGTTACAAGTTCGCCCAATGTCGCTTCAATACAGGGTTGCTTTCTGCTCGAACCGTCAAAGAGATTGCTGCGAACGCCCGGTAGATTGGTCCCGGATGTGGATGGTGAATTTTTGACTTTCCTGCCGTTCGTAAAATCTTCATTCCAGTCAAATTCCTGAGAAATGGCACTTCCGCAAACGAAGCTCATAATAAGAAAAGGCAGTGCAGCAACGATCGCAGATTTTTTCCCAGGCATAACCTTGCTCAATCGCGTTTGGTTTGATCAACAAAGTATCGGTAGCACGGCTGCAAACTAAAGCATAATCACGATTGAACGCGCCTGGTTTACTGGTTTCTGCTGCCGACTGTCTGCAGAATGACAGCACTGAGCACGATTGCGCCGCCCATCAAGACACTGGAAGTTGCTGTTTCGCCCAGGAACAACCAGACCCACAGCGGACCAAGCACGCTTTCGAGCAAGACGAGCACACTGACTTCGGAAGACGGAAGGTTGCCGGCCGCCCAGGTTACAAATGCAATGCCCAAACCTATTGTGAAGGCTCCCATGAAAAGACTGAGACCGAAGTCCCACGCGCTTATGGCGAAACCGGAACCCATTGCAACAATCAGCCCTGCGTTCATGAGCGTGGCAAAAACCCCTCCTAGAAACGTGCCGTCAAGCGGATCTTCCCTGCCCAACCAGCGGATCACAACCAGCATGCTGGCAAAGCAAAAAGCAGAAAAAAGCGCAAACAGGTTACCGATGGTTCCACCCGTTTCAATACCGTCGGCGACCATGATCGCGACCCCGGCTATTGCAAGTATGAGAGCAAGCCAGGTTACACGTGAAGGGACTTCACCCATCACCACCCAGGCCAAGACCGCTGCAAATATCGGTGATGAGGAGAGTAGAAACAGGGCGCTTGCTATCGATGTGTTGAGCAGTGCGTATACGTAAAAACTGAAGGCAAATCCCATCAGCGTACCCATAAGGACCGACCACCGATCAATGCAGGATAGAAACTCGAAAGGTCCCGATTTTCGTCGCAAACATGCTACAAGCAACACCATGGCAGCAAGGGAAATTGAGCGGTAAACGAGTATCTGAAATGCGTCCGCACTTTCGATGAGGCGTAACAAAAGGCCAACAAAGCTCATAAGCGAAGCCCCGAGCAGCACCAGCGAGATGGCGGCGTGTCTGGTCATCGAAACTTCATTTCAGTACGGCAGGAAAATCAGGCGCCAAGCCGGGATTTGATCATCGGACCAACGACGCCCATGTCCAGTTGCCCGCGATACCGCTCTTTGAGAATGCCAATCACCTTGCCCATGTCGCGCAGCGATTGCGCGCCGGATTCAGCAATTGCCTCCGTTACGGCAGTTTCTGCTTCTTCCGGAGAAAGCTGCCGTGGAAGAAATTCACGAATGATGGCCATTTCTTCCAGTTCCTGCTCCTCCAGCTCATTGCGTCCGGCTTCACGGTACATGCGTGAAGATTCCTCACGCTGCTTTACCATCTTGGTCAGAATGTCGAGAATTTCCTGTTCATCAGCCCGGTCCTTGCCCTTGCCCCGAAGCGCAATATCCCGGTCATTGACAGCCGCACTGATCAGCCTCAACGTGGAAACACGCCGCGTCTGTTTTTCTTTCATTGCTGCCTTCAAACCTTCGGAGATTCGGTTACGCATCTTCAACTCCATTTGACCCCGGCAGACCCTACTCCCAATCCCCGCGACAAGCAATGGTGGAAAAAATACCTAAACAATTGATTTATTTGAATTTTATAAATTTTTAGTTTTATTGACGCGATCAATGCGTTCGACTATTTTGCAAATTCAGCCACAAAATTTTTTCCCCTTAATTCCGTCACGGTGACGACGGGACCATGATTGGACGCGCTGAATGCCCAAACAAACCAGACCCTGGACAACTGAAAAACCAACCGCCTTAATCGTTCTTGCCGACGGAACCGTTATAGAAGGAAAAGGCTGCGGCGCGACCAGGGTCGCAGAAGCTGAAATCTGCTTCAATACCGCGATAACAGGTTATCAGGAAATTCTCACAGACCCCTCATACGCAGGGCAGGTCATCACGTTTACATTTCCGCACATTGGCAATGTTGGTACCAACATCGACGACCTTGAGACACTGATACCGGAAACCACCGAGGCAGCGGTCGGTGCCGTATTCAAGGCAGATATCACAAACCCTTCCAACTATCGGTCAGCCCAGCATCTCAATGATTGGCTGAAGGCTCGCAACATCATCGCCATGAACGGAGTTGATACGCGCGCGCTGACCAATCTCATTCGTGAAAAGGGACTTGCCAACTGTGTGATTGCCCATTCACCGGAAGGAGAATTTGATCTTGAGGCTCTGAAATCAAAGGCCAGTCAATGGTCCGGTCTAGAAGGGCTGGATCTCGCAAAAGGTGTGGGCCTCGGCCAACAAAATCCATGGCGTGAAATACCCTGGGTTTGGGATGAAGGCTACGCAAACAATACTGAAGAGAATTTTCATATTGTGGCAATCGATTTTGGCGTGAAGCGCAATATTCTGCGTCTGCTTGCAGGCCTTGGTTGCAGCATCACCGTAATGCCAGCGACGGCCACAGCAGAGGATGTGCTTGCTGTAAAACCAGATGGCGTTTTCCTGTCAAACGGGCCGGGTGATCCGGCCGCTACCGGAGAATATTCGGTTGAAATGATCAGGCAGGTCCTGAATACCGACACTCCGGTATTCGGCATATGCCTTGGCCACCAGATGCTGGCTCTGGCGCTTGGAGCAAATACAGTGAAAATGCATCAGGGACATCATGGTGCAAACCATCCGGTAAAAGATCACACGACTGGCAAGGTTGAAATCGTGTCCATGAATCACGGCTTTGCAGTGGATGCTGCCAGTTTGCCGGACGGAGTAACTGAAACACACGTTTCGCTGTTCGATGGTTCAAACTGCGGTCTGGCTGTTGATGGAAAACCGGTATTTTCAGTTCAGCATCACCCTGAAGCCTCACCCGGCCCTCAAGACAGCCACTATCTTTTCCGCCGCTTCATCAACCTGATCCGGCAAAGCAAGGGCCAGAATCTGGTCGAAGAACGCATCTAGGAATTAATGAAAGGTTTCCCCGATGAAACGGGGAAACCGATATCTGCAACAACCTGACAATCTCTATTTGCGAGTGGAGGAAGTTCGCCTAGCCTTAACCGGACCAGAGGTCGGTCTCCGGATGGAACTGCGACCATGCGAACCAAAAAGCCTGGTGACTGCCGAGGTCAGAACCATCAGCATCCACAGCCCTGATACCACCGGCATCAAGCTTCAGGCGCACGTTTTCGTACGCAATTTCCTGGCCGTTTTTCAGTGCTACAAATGCCTTGCTGCGCTGAAAGGCGACGGGTTTGCCGGAGGCTGTGACAACACCAATGATGTCTTCATGAACCGGCAGCCGAGGATCTACATTACCAACAGGAAATATCGGACCGTCCGCGTCTCTGCCATTACGGAAGTCTGGATCACGCCCCAACGCATATCTTTCAAGCAACACAGTTGTTGAGGGATGTTCTTTTTTCCAGGTGCCCCAATCTGTCGTGACAACCGTTGCCTGATCAAGCTGGAGGCCTTGCTCCGCCAGAGGTCCGGTTACAGCATTGCCAAGGAAAGTATCGAACACTGAATAGGTGGTGAGGTCATACATGACCTTGTTGGATCTGATCAGCAAACCTGAAGTCCGCAAAACCGGGCGTTCCACTCCCGCTGGCAATTGATCAGTGAAATAAGCCTGTGCGGCACCACACAATGTGCAGTAAGGGATTCCAAGATCTCTGCCGCCAAGAGTGTCATTGACCATTTCGCGCACTTCCATGATGCGGCGCGGATAGGCCCGATACTCACCGTTGACTTCAATACCGAACACGATGTCGCTGTCCTTGAGCCAGGTGGCGTCTTCCGCTGTGCTGACTTCAGGATTGTCTGCGGCAGGAATACAATTGCACAGATCATCCGTTGTATCGTAGGGGCGATCATCGATCAGAACGCCTCCCCAGGATACCAAGCGCCAGTCGATGTCACCTTCGACAAATATCTTGTCCCATCCGGGCACAATGCTTGTGAAAATCGCCCGCTTGGTCTGGAGATATTCAGGCGGTGCCGGAATGTCCCAGGCAATCAGGTGATCGGTCACATCACCCCATGCATTCTCGACACGCAAATTTTTCTTCAGCAAATCCGAGGCAGCCCCGGCCAGAACCGCATTAAGTTCGTAACCAGTCGCAAACCGCATCAGGTCACTGATGATCCAGACAAGCCTGGGGTCCTCCGATGCTGCAATCACCTTAAGGGCAGCATTCTGGTCTGTACCCCAGCTTGACTGGGCCACACTGTCAACAAATGCCACCTTAAGGGCAGCCTTAACCTCCTCAGAAAGCGCCGTTTTTGGAATCTCGGGCGGATTTCCGAATTGCTCGACCACGTAAGCAGGCAGGTTTGCCGATTCCTCGGCGCGAAGTGCATTGGTCCAAAACATGCAATGTGCGAAGCACAAAATGGAGAAAAGAATTCGAGATTGGTAACCAGTTGCCGAAATCATAGAGGTGCCTTTCATTTGGCGGTTTATTCTGGTGGGAACTGATCCCCGGAAAACCTACAGTGGTCAACACTCGCTCCGCCACAGGATAAGGTAATCAGTGACGGACTGCGTCAAACGTGCTGCGCCATAATTGTCCCAATTGGCCAGAGTCTCCAATCACGATTGCATCAGCAGTTGGTGAACTCCCGTGCTTATGCCCCATCGAACTTAGATTAACTTGGCCTGGTCAGAATAAAGCACGCTGCAGCAATCATGCATGCCAATTGCACCACCAGAATAACCGGACCAACATCCATCACTATACTGAGCAGCAAAGCAGCTGCCATCATCGATATGGCCATGATCTTGTAGCGGGTAGCAATCGCGCCTTTCTCTCGCCAATCTTCAATAATCGGCCCAAAAACATGATTTCTTTCCAGCCAGGCTTGCAACCGCGGAGAACTTTTCCCGAATGCAAATGCAGCGAGGATTACAAAAGGCGTTGTCGGAAGAACTGGCAATACAATACCGATCAGGCCCAAAAAGAGGGACAATGTTCCAACCAAAAACCAGAAACTGCGCAGCATAGATAATCCTTGGAGCAGTTTTACAATTCAGGAAACCGGATGCAAACTCGCCATTCTTGGCAGTGGTTTAGTACAGCCTGGCGGAAATCGAAAGGATAAGATATGGTTGTGTATCAAGTAGCTTCTTGAGATAAATCGACATTTCAATCGATTAATGGGCTGCAAATCTTATGGAATTTTTTACGCGTGAAAATGTGGATCTAGCCGGCACCGTTATCCAAATTGTAGTGGTGCTCGGAGGTATTGTGTGGGCCTACTATCGATTTCGAGCAGAAGCTCCACACCGTCCCCGAATTGAGTTCGATATTGATGCAGATTTCTTCGGTCCCCAGGACGATCACTTTGCGACTCAGATTGTTGTAAATGCCCACAACAAAGGTCTGCGCGTAAGAAAATTTAAGAGTATAGACCTCTTGGTCAGAGGTATCTCAAAGGAAGCACCACTTGATGAATGGCAGGGACACGAACCCCGCCTGTTCCTGCCAGACAAGATCATAGACCACGCCGAAATGGTGTTTACCGACAAATATGGAAGTGTCTTTGTAGAACCTGGAGTTCAGCAGGATTTGACGTATTTCTGCAGAATTCCAGCTCGCTACAGATTTGTATCGATTAGGGCCGAGTTCCGCTACGATGATACGCGAACCCATAGTGCAGAACGATTGTTCGAAACACCCGTATTGGAATAGAGTTACTAAATCTCAACACGTTATGGTGCCGCTAGAGAGATTTGAACTCCCGACCTTGTCTTTACGAAAGACCTGCTCTACCCCTGAGCTATAGCGGCCTGTATGGATTTTCCATGAATTTACCGCCTACTAAATTAAGCGCCTTTTCGTCAACTATTGTCTCGGCGTTTCTAGATCTCGACCAAACAGATTACAAATTTGTAATCCCCAATCATATATTTGTGACGCACCTGATCTTTCTTTTGACCATATCTACCCCCATATGGGCGCTGAGAGCGATAAAGGTTGAGAACAATGCATAAAGAAGACGAAAAATCCGAACAGATAAACCGGCCAATCCTTGGTCGCGGGCTTAGGGCGCTGGCGATGAGACCAGTCGGCAATTCAGACTTCGCCAACCCCCACCAGACTCCGGTTGAAGACGCAGCCGGACTGTGTGCCACGAGCGCATGCAGAAAATCAGGAACGCTTGCCCTGTAACCTGTTCTCAGCGACATCAGCGAGAACACGGGTTGTATCTTCTGGTGACCCTGTCGAATTGGGGGAGCTTCCACCAGTGAATTTCGAAAGCTTTTGCGCCAATTGATCTTCTGTGAGCGAGCCCGGCAAATGCTCCTCTGTTTCGATGTGTGAGCCCGGCGTAATCCTGGGGCGTGATTTTCTTCTGGCGCGATGCCGGGAGGCCGAAACCGGAGCCCGTCCGAGCCCACCCAACAAACCGCCGCCCAAAACTCCCCATATCAGGCCCTCAGCCGTTAGCTGGATACCCGGTTTGTATGCGTTTAACGTTCCAGAAAGTAGTTCAGTATCCGGATATCTGAAAAGGTGAAACGGCTGCATGAAAGGAGCGGCATTTTCCATCGCCTGCCTTTGCGCCAGAAGATTTTCATATCTGGCAATATGAGAAGACATCGATTCGCCCCTGGTCTGGTTGAACCCTTCTTCTGAAGCTTTCTGTTTTTCCAGGGCCTGTTCCCGGGTCAGCCCGTTGTTGGCCGCATCCCTTTCGAACTGGCTCACTACCGTTGCAAGCTCATTGATACCGCCACCAAGGCGCTGTTTGTATTGTTGCGTAAACTCCGGCGCCTGACTGAAAGTCGCAATCCCCAGGGCGCCGCATCCGATAACCCAGCTTTTTGAAAGAATTCCCAAGCTTTTACCTCAAAGTTTCCTCGCCTTGAACGTATCGCAGGCTTCCACGCGTCCGGACTCAAAACCTCTTCGGAACCAGAAGCGCCTTTGCTCGGATGTACCGTGATTGAAACTTTCCGGAACAACATAACCCTGTGTGCGCTTCTGAATCGCATCATCGCCGATTTGATTGGCCGCGACAAGCGCTTCTTCAAGGTCGCCCGCCTCAAGCCAGCCCTCCTTGGCAACATAATGGCCCCACATACCGGCAAAACAATCTGCCTGCAGCTCCACTTTTACGGACATCTTGTTGGTTTCGATCTTGCCCATTGAACGGCGCATCCGGTTGAATTGCGGCAGGACGCCAATAACATTCTGAACATGATGACCAACTTCATGTGCAAGCACATAAGCCTGGGCGAAATCGCCGCCGGCCTGAAATTCCCGCTCGAGCTGGCGGTAAAAGGACAGATCGATATAGACTTCGGAATCTCCCGGGCAATAGAAAGGTCCGGAAGCTGATGATGCTAGCCCGCAGGCAGACCGGACCTGACCGGTAAACAGGTTCAATTTCGGTTTCGGGTATGTTTTGCCGTAACCGTTGAATATGTTTGTCCAGACCTCTTCGGTTGACCCCAGAATGGTCTCAACAAACGCTTTCATCTCATCGTTGCCCTGCGGCTGGGTACGCTGTTGCGTCTGTGGAGATGGCACATTGGGAGCAAAATTGCCTCCTAACCCCCCGCCAAGTCCGCCGCCCAGCATTGTCAACGGATTTATTCCCAGGAACCAGAGCACAATCCCGATGATGATCAGAGTACCGATACCCATTCCGCCACCGCCGCTCCGACGGCCACCCCCCATCGGTATCTGCATGCCACGACCCGTTGCGCCGGAGTTGCCTGGAAGCCGGAAGCCTCCGTTTCCACCGCCACGCTGATCTTCAACATTCGAACTCCTGCGGCGACCCTTCCAACGCATGACCAAAATCTCCCGTTACGTTACGTTGTTTTATTAAGCATTTTTATTGCAGCGTATCCACATCATTCTGAGTAACCGTATAGGTCGCCGTGAAGGTGACCTCATCCCCGGGCGCGAGGCTATCCCAAATGCCGTCATTTGGCGTCCCATCTGAAGAATCTCCGGGAACATCGTTATCGCTGGAAAGCGTCTCGTTAGCTGGCGCTGGAGGCGTTCCGGAGCCTAAATGGGTGTCGACAAGCGAGAGGTCGGAAATGAACTGATTTCCTGTGTTGGTAACCACGTAAGTGTATGTGACCGTGACACCGGCCGGAACATTGGTGTCATTATCGGCCGTCTTGGTTACCGTAATAGACGGGTTTCCTGGAACAATGACAGTGGTAGCCGAAGCGGTTTCTGCTGCTTGGCTTTCGGCAGTGTACTGATCGGTAATGACGGACACTGCGTTAATCAGATCCAGACCTGCGATCAGATCACCGTTCGTGACATTGTAGGATACCGTGTAGGTAAATGTTTCACCGACCTCGAAAACTCCATCCGCAGTGATGCTTTCTGCGGGTCCTGTAACAGTTCCCGTTGATCCATCAGGCAATGTATCGCTTACCACTACACCGGTCTGATCAAGCTGCCCCGTGTTTTCCAGGACAATCTCATAGTTGAGCGTCAACACTTGAGCGACAGTTGGCCGGTCCACGGTTTTCGAAGCCGTGAAGACGGGCAGTCGGCGAACAGCAAAATACGCAACCTGCTCTGTTGTGTGGTTTCGCTCACCGTCATTGATCAGGTCTTCATCAATAGCAAGCCCCAAGGTGGAGCCTCCAACCGCACTTCCACCCGAAAATACCGCCCATCCGCCATCACCACCATCAGTTCCTGTCAATGTAGCAGCCGCAAATTCAAAATTTGCGGACAGGGCATAATTGGTGGTGCCATTGCCGGTTCCCCTAACTGAATCCGGTCCCAAAGCGGCCTCATAAGCAATACCCTCATAACTGCCTGTTCCCCTTTCAATTACAATCATGCCCAATGTTTCATTTGCGCGCGTGGTAACACCATTGTCCTCTGTAATAATCTTGGTCACACATATTCCATCACCAAACCCCGAAAGAAACGGCGGATTGTTTCTATTCTCACAATCATTGGCATGAAACGAACTGAAATTCGCATCATTGAAAGAAATCACCTGACCCAATGCGATAGCGCTTGAAAATCCGGAAAACAGTCCGGATACATTCTGCATGGTTGCAGGCGAGCCGCCACCAAATCCCAAAGGCGTAAAACGCCCGTGTGTTGTTGTAGAGAGGACGGTCCGGGCTTCAATCCGCCTGCCATCCGGCAAAATTGACACTCCCTCTTCGGCAACAAGGCAGTAAACAGTGTTTGCTGTCACGGTCGATGAGTTGCGTGGCTGTTGCAACCGGATCTGCATGCTTCCCGAGCCAATACTCTGAATCCGGATAACTGCAGGGGGATCACTGCCCGAGGGCAGATTGTAGGTGCATGCCGGCACCGCATTGGTATAGCTGTTTTCAAAATTGACCGTTTGAAACCCGGCACCAACGCTTGGAATTGTAATGGCCTCAACCCTGTTTGAAAGCGTAAAGGCCCACGCGCCCTCTGCAAAGAGGGCGGTAAAAATCACCAAAAACAGTAACTGACGCGTTGTTATCCGCAACGTGAGCCCCCTGTTCAACACCGTACAACGTTCAGTGGCAACCAATCGCAGCATTTTTGCCGATCAGATTATAAAGCAAACGACCGGCGAAAAAAGATATACTGTATAAAATCGCAGTTGGGCTGTGGATCAGATTGGAAACAAGCAATCAAAACCGGCTTGGATAACTAGTCACCATGGCTCGAATGATCCACAGAACCATGGTTTGAATGGTCTGTGGAACCGTCATCTGAAGCGCTTTCATCCTCATGGTCCAAGTCCGCCGGATCAACAACAACCATTTCGACCTCAACAATTCCGGCATTTTCAAACAGAAGTTTCACCGGTTGCAACTGCCCGATTTCCAGGGTTTCCGAAACTTTCAGGAACATCAAGTGAAAACCGCCTTTCACAAGTCGAATTGTTTCGCCCGGCGCTATCTCGATGCCGCCTCTGACGGGTCTCATCTTTGCAATGCCATCCACGATCTTCACGCTGTGCAATTGAGATTTCTCGGCAAATTCAGCAGTCACCCCGACCAACCGTTCAGATTGCGAACCTTTATTGGTAATTTGCACATAGCCAGCAGAGACTTTCACGCCCGGCAGAGGCTTTGTAATGTGCGGGTGGTCAATCAGCAGATCTCCGGTCTGATACTCGTGAGCACTGGCAACACAAACCGGCAAAAAAACGAAAAACAAAATTCTGAACACATACAACATGACTGACCCTGATTAAAAAACACCGCCATTCCCTACTGCACGAAAATCATGGGCGGAATGCGGCAAGCTTGCACATGCTACGCGATCCACAACTTGCAACAGCAATAGTCAGTGTTAAACTCGATTTAAATCGAAATACTGGGAGAGTACATGGGCAGAAGAGTAATCCCAAGCATTGTCGAGAGTTCATCAATCAACGAGGCCTCTGAAGCTGATATCGAGCGCATCAATGAGCTGATCAAGACAGCACGCGGCTTGTGGTTGGGTTTGCTTGGTGTTCTCGTATTTACAGGAATCACCTTGCTTGGGGTGGAAGACATCGACTTCTTCGGATTGGATCGTTCGGTACAGTTGCCGCTGGTTAATGTGTCTGTGCCGACAACCTCGTTCTTTTGGGCCGCCCCCGCTCTGGTTGCGGCGGCATATACCTACATGCTGTTCTATCTTGAGTATCTCTGGGTAGAATTAGGAAACATCAAGCCGCGCCACAAAGGAAAATTGATATCAGAATGCATCACCCCTTGGATGGTCTCCGATAATGCTTTGAGATTTAGAAGCGAAAGGAGAAGTGGAAAACCAACCACAGAGCGATTCTGGCTAAGGAACGTTTGGAAAAATATATTGCATTACGCAAGGCGCCTGTTCGGAATTGCAAGCATTCCCGACAACACAAAATCGAAACCCGCGCCAGCCGAGGATGAACGATGTCATAAAGAACGAACCGCAGGTTCATTCAGGTATGCAGCAAATACAGTTTTGGTCTGGATGCTCGCGCCTTTCATCATTTTTCTCTTTTGGGCCCGCTTTACATCGACACACTACGTTTTTACCAATTGTCTGATAGCAATTCTGTTCGCATTTTCAATCTGGATCGGGTTGACCGGGTTTCGCTACTCCCGTTGTTTACTGGGAGAACCCAGGCAAAAATACAAACCTGAACCAGCGCGGCATCTTGCAATGTTGATTGCGCTGGCAATGATTCCGGTGACCGCCGTCAAAACAACTACTTCAATTCCGCATACTGCATTTCAGTTTTGGACTGACATATCGGGTGGATCCAGCGAGGCGTTGGCGTGCTCTGAAATGAAATGGGAGACCAAAGAAAATAACAACAACACGGTAGAAGGAAATAAAAGACTTGCTGGTGATAAAGCTCTGAAAGAGCTGCATAAAAGCCATCTTGCCGCAATATTCATGCCCGCCATTGCCAATTTGCCAAAAGCGCAAATTACAGAGCGACCTGATGGATGGTTGCCGGAAAATCTTGCTCGAAAGAATTATAACACTCTGTTGGTTCAGCCGATTTCCAATCGCGACCTGATAACAGAATGGAAAACCTTTCGTAAGGCTAAAATCGACAATCTGAGAACTCCTGAGTTGTGGAACCATGATTTCACCTTTGCAGATCTTGGAGGTGCATTCATGGCTGGCGCGCAATTCAGGCACAGTGATTTATCCAACGCCTATATGCGAAATGCCATTCTGGAAGAAGCGAACTTCAAGGATGCAAAGCTTACGAATACAAATCTCGTTCGCGCTCATCTCGAGGGTGCAGATTTCAGAAAAGCGACTGTAATTAATTCAGATTTCCAACAGGCCAGAATGCATCATGCTGACCTTGATCGAGATGCGAATTTCAAATCCACATGCTTTCGTTTCGCCGATATGGAATTGGTCGACATGCAATGGTCGTACTTTGAAGACGTGAGTTTTTACGGCGCAAATCTTACCAATACGGAATTTCGGCGTACCACTTTGAAAAACATAGACATGCGGGCAGCAAGATTGTTCGGGATAGGCCCCGCTGACAACAAGAAATGGCGATGGCAAAAAGGAGAGCGCAATCCCGAAAGAATCAAAACCAAAGAACAGGACTATTTGCTATTTTTGATCTGCGATTGCAAAGACAACGTTACAGAATTCAGGAAAGTCGACGTTGACCGTGCCGGATTTCGATATTTCGATTTCCGGAAGATGCATGGCACATTCAAGGATGATCCAAAACCCGGGATACGCCCAATCAGATATGTTGACATTACATCCGAACTGAAGAATTTCGATTTGAGCTTCGGAGATGCAACCTCCCTGTTTCCGAATCCCGACGAGTCCGGCACTGATGTCTTGAAACGACCGGAACACTGGTCGACCAAGGCCCTCAATAGAAACACGTTCTTGGTTTGCTGGCGCAGTTGGCTTGAGGCTCATGGCACGTCCCGGGATGAATTGTTTGCTCTGGGCCTGACCAACTACAGGCAAATTGACTGGCTGGAAGCGAAAGATTTATGCCGTTACGAGCATCACGGCTTGGAAGAATCGAGCTGACAGTACATCAAATCATTTTTCTCCCCAATTTCTCCACTCACCCCCCTTTCGCAATGCGAAACCTTCATCTATAGAGACCTTCTAGCCACAGAAATTTTCGTGCCTGATTCCACGTTATTCCCGGACGGGAAATACCTCGCACGCGCACAGGAACAAAGAGCTAGATGCCCGCAAGAAAAGATATTTCCTCCATCCTCATTATAGGGGCTGGGCCAATTGTTATCGGCCAGGCCTGCGAGTTTGACTATTCCGGAACACAGGCCTGTAAGGCGCTAAAAGCTGAGGGTTACCGGATCATTCTGGTCAATTCCAATCCGGCGACCATCATGACAGATCCTGATCTCGCCGATGCCACTTATATTGAGCCTATCACACCCGAAATTGTTGCCAATATCATTGAAAAGGAACGACCGGACGCCTTGTTGCCCACGATGGGAGGGCAAACCGCCCTCAACTGTGCGCTCTCACTGCGCAAGATGGGGGTACTCGATACATACAATGTCGAAATGATTGGTGCCAAGGCCGATGCAATCGATAAGGCGGAAGACAGGGAACTTTTCCGCGAAGCTATGAAAAAAATAGGCCTGGCAACACCAAGGTCCGCCTTCGTAAATACAACCCAGCTCAAGAGCAGATTTCAGGAAGACTATGAGGCCGGACTAAATGCTGCCGCAAACCGGGAGGCTTTTGAAGCCGAATGGCGTGCCGGAGAAATCCTCCGGCTGGAAGAGCATAGACTGACAGCACAAATGCAGGCGCTGGAAGCCACAAAGGTAACCGGTTTGCCGGCAATCGTCCGTCCCTCATTCACACTGGGCGGACAAGGCGGCGGTATCGCTTACACATTGGAGGAACTCTACAAGCTCGTGATCGGAGGTGTGGATGCATCCCCGACAAATGAAGTCCTTGTCGAAGAATCCATACTCGGCTGGAAAGAATACGAGATGGAGGTTGTTCGGGACAAGGCAGATAATTGCATCATCATCTGCTCGATTGAAAATGTCGATCCGATGGGCGTGCATACCGGAGATTCAATTACAGTCGCACCCGCGCTCACCCTGACGGATAAAGAATATCAGATCATGCGTGATGCTTCGATTTCTGTTCTGCGCGAAATCGGTGTTGAGACAGGCGGCTCCAACGTTCAGTTCGCGGTCAACCCTGAAGACGGCCGCCTTGTCGTGATCGAAATGAACCCGCGTGTTTCGCGCTCTTCCGCACTTGCTTCCAAAGCTACGGGTTTTCCGATTGCAAAGGTCGCAGCGCGTCTTGCGGTTGGATACACGCTGGATGAACTCGACAACGACATTACCGGCGGTGCGACACCAGCATCATTTGAGCCTTCAATCGATTATGTCGTCACCAAGATTCCACGCTTTGCATTTGAGAAGTTTCCCGGCAGCGAACCGTTTCTCTCCACTTCGATGAAATCCGTCGGTGAAGTCATGGCAATCGGCAGGACCTTTGCTGAATCCGTTCAGAAAGCCCTTAGAGGACTCGAAACGGGACTATCCGGCCTTGATGAAATCGAAATTCCCGGGATGGGCGAAGGTGATGACAAAAACGCAATCCGTGCAGCACTCGGCACCGCGACACCTGATCGGCTTCGGATGGTTGCCCAGTCCCTGCGCGAAGGAGCAACGCCTGAGGATATTCACAAATATTCAAAATTCGATCCCTGGTTTATTGAACAGTTCCAGTTGATCATAGACAGCGAAGATCGCATCCGCGAACACGGTCTTCCGCAGGATGAAGTCAATCTCCGTATGCTAAAAGGACAGGGCTTTTCGGACGCCCGGCTCGCTGAACTGGCAAATGTCTCAGTAACTGAAGTCGCCGAACTTCGCAAAAGACTTGGCGTGCATCCGGTGTACAAACGCATAGACACCTCCGCAGCAGAATTTGCTTCCCCCACTGCCTATATGTACTCAACCTATGAAGTGCCATTCGCCGGCAAGGTGCGCGATGAAGCACATGTCAGCGGCAGGGAAAAAGTCATGATCCTGGGAGGCGGTCCCAACCGTATCGGCCAGGGCATTGAGTTCGATTACTGCTGCTGCCACGCGGCTTTTGCGCTTGAGGATGCAGGGTACGAAACCATCATGGTCAACTGTAACCCGGAGACGGTTTCCACGGACTACGATACGTCGGACCGGCTTTATTTTGAGCCGCTCACATCGGAGGATGTGCTTGAAATCATCCGGACAGAACAGGCAAGCGGAAATCTTAAAGGCGTTATTGTCCAGTTCGGGGGACAGACACCGCTGAAGCTGGCGCAAACGTTGACCGAACAGGGCGTTCCTATACTCGGAACCTCACCGGACAAGATCGACCTTGCAGAAGATCGCGACCGGTTCCAGAAACTGCTGAACGAGCTTGGACTTTTGCAACCGCGCAACGGCATTGCACGCTCGGTTGAAGAGGCGCGTGAAATTGTCAAGGAAATTGGCTATCCGGTTGTCATTCGGCCTTCATATGTGCTCGGCGGTCGGGCAATGGAAATCGTTCGTTCGGATACAGGTTTCGAGCGCTATGTCAGCGAAGCGGTCGTCGTATCCGGTGACACACCTGTCCTGATCGACTCCTATCTTTCAGGCGCAATCGAAGTGGATGTGGATTGTCTGAGCGACGGAAATTCCGTCAGAGTGTGTGGCATCATGGAGCACATCGAGGAAGCTGGTATTCACTCAGGCGATTCAGCCTGTTCGCTTCCGACCCACTCACTCGGTCAGCCAATCATCGATGAACTCGTCCGTCAGTCCAAGGCGATGGCAATTGCGCTTGAAGTTTCTGGTCTTATGAATGTTCAATATGCGATCAAGGATGATCGGATCTATGTTCTTGAAGTAAATCCAAGAGCATCCAGAACTGTGCCATTTGTTGCAAAAACCATTGGTGCGCCAATTGCAAAAATTGCAAGCCGTATCATGGCAGGAGAAAACCTCGATCAGGCCGTGAATCAGTACGGCGAATGGCGCGAAGCCCAAAATCTCGGCCACATTTCTGTAAAAGAAGCCGTGTTCCCGTTCGCCCGCTTTCCCGGAGTGGATATATTGCTCGGACCTGAAATGCGTTCCACGGGTGAAGTTATGGGGCTCGATACGGATTACCCGATGGCATATGCAAAAGCATTGCTTGCCGGTGGCATGACACTCCCGAAAGAAGGCACGGTTTTCATTTCGGTCAAGGACGCAGACAAGCAAGGCGTACTTCCTGCAGCAAGAACATTCGCAAAGCTCGGTTTCAACCTGATGGCAACAGGCGGAACCCAAAGATTTTTGGAAGACAACGGGCTTGTGTGCAAACGCATCAACAAAGTTCTTGAAGGTCGCCCGCATATTGAGGACGCAATCCTGAACCAACAGGTTCAGCTGGTCATCAATACAACCGAAGGTGCAAAGGCAATGTCGGACTCACGCTCATTGCGGCAGGCAGCACTAAGAACCAAGACTGCACATACGACCACCCTGTCCGCAGGCGTGGGCATATCAGAGGCTATGGAGGCATTGAGCCAACGCGAAATGGATGTAAAACCGCTTCAGTCGTATTTCTCTTAAAAGAAGCCTGATAATATTAACATTCGCCTATTTATACAATATTATTGAAAATATAGGGGAAGAATAGAAAATCAGGAGGTGAGTTGTGCCCAAAAAAGCGCCGAAAAAACTTGTTGTATTGTGCGATGGCACTTCCAACGAAATAGAAGCCGAACGCACCAATGTATTGCGGCTTTTCCAGTGCGTGGAAACAATGTCAAGCGAAGTCATTTTCTATGATCCCGGGGTGGGTACCGTCGGCGCATACAGCAACTGGAATCGCTGGTGGATTTGGACGAAGGAGATCATGGGGCTCGCTTTCGGAAAGGGTCTTGATGACAATGTACTCAGTGCCTACCAGTTTCTGATCGATAACTGGGAACCGGGTGACAAGATTTATCTGTTCGGATTCAGTCGCGGCTCATATACCGTGCGTGTTCTTGCCGGAATGATTTACACGATGGGTATCTTTTCGCCCGCTCAATCCAATCTGAAACGCTATGCTCTGGACACAATCAAGCAGGCATCTCTCAAAGGCGATTTTCAGAAACTCGGAATTTATCAGAAAACCCTTGACCGCAAGCCGGTTGAAATCGAGTTTCTGGGATTGTGGGATACCGTCAGCTCTGTTTTCCTGTGGGTGAATGGCGTGTTCCGGATTGTCAACATCGGATTTACAGCAAGAAACTCAGCGATAAAAACCGTGCGGCAGGCGCTTTCGATTGATGAGAGGCGCAGATTCTTTGTTCAATATAATTGGGTGCGTGGCCAAAAACACACGACGGATCTGCCAAACACAAAGGCTTTCAAAGAAGGTGAATTTCCGCCGCAGGATTTGAAAGAGGTTTGGTTTGCAGGCACCCATTGCGACGTCGGAGGAGGTTTTATTGACGCAAAGAGCCAGGTTCCGAAAATTGCAATGGAATGGCTGGTACGCGAAGCTCAACAAAGCGGCTTGCATTTTAACGAGGACAAGCTGGATTACTTTCTGGGCAGGGTTCCCGATGAGAATGGACACAGCCTGACAAAACAGGATGCCACCGCACCACTCTACAAATCCCTGGCCGGAGCATGGTGGATTGTTGAATTTCTTCCCAAGTGGCGCAATTTCAGTTGGTCAAACCCTTTAAGCTGGTTCAATTTCTATCTTCCGTTGGGAAGACGCCGTACCATGTATGATGCGGAAATGGATTACAAAATCCAGGTTCACGAGACAGTCAAAACCAGACAGGACAAGACCGGATACAATCCTTCCAATCTTCCACCGTCCGAGAAGATCGAGTGGGTAACGACAACCGTTCCTGAAAAAGACACCTGAATAAAATTTGGACGTTCAGTAAAACCCTTCAGCGGCGATCCGAAACCTGACTGACAACCTGGATCAGGAAGGCTGTGAAAATACCAAAGGCCAGCAGTCCGTTTACTGAAACAAATGCGGTCAAGACACGCCAATCATCATCTGCCACAACGTCGCCGTAACCAACCGTTGTGAACGACACCAGTGAGAAGTACACCGCTGTCTCAAAGGTCGGGAAAATATCCAGCAACCAAAAAAGCGATGCCCAGATCCAGATGCAGACCGTATTGGCCATCAAGACCATAACAACCGCGGCAGAAAGACTGATAAACATTCGCTTGTTCCAGTGATCTCCTTCGAGAAAACTGTTTTCAAGATCGCTGCAAAACCGGATGGTAAATCCCACAAATCCAACCATAACCGCCATGGTTAACAGGATTGTGACTGAACCGATCGCTATCTGGACAAGCATCTCAAACTAACCCTTCCATCAAATTGAAGGTCCCGGCTCCAGCTTGCTGCCGTCGCTGAATCTGGTGAAACGGAAGCGCTCAATATCATGACCGGTTGGTTTTTGCTGCACCATCGCAGCGATTATCTTGCCAAAGCCAGGACCGATGCCAAACCCGTGTCCACTCATGCCTGTTGCAACAATCAGACCGGGAAAATCCCGCACACGGTCAACAATGGGAACAATGTCCGGCATGCAATCGATCATACCGGCCCACGCGGTCACGATTTCCGGTTTTCCAAGATGAGGAAAACGTGCCGCAAAGTTTGCGCGGATGTTCTCAACCTGCTTCCGGTTTGGTCCAGGATCCAGAACCCGCATTTGCTCAAACGGGGATTGCGCATCAACAGACCAGTTACGCGGCGTGCCCCAGGCATCGGGAAACCCCTTGGGCGCAGAAAGCCGGAAGGTAGTATCCGGTAAATGCTCGGAAGCAACCGGCAGGTACTTGAAAAAATGCCGAAACGCGTCCGGCCCGACATAACAATCGTGTCGGGCGCCGCCTGCAAGGTTATAGCTGCCATCTTCCCGCCGCCTGAACGCAAGGATTTCATCTGCTGCATTGCCGGAAAAAAACTCCGGCATCGGCGCCGTCTGGCAAACGGTTGAGCGGACGCTGAGTTGCGGAACATTTATACTGTGGCGTCTCAGGAACAATGCAGACCACGCACCTGCAGCACAAACAACCTGGGTACATTTAATCAGGCCTGATTCCGTTACGACACCTGCAACTTCACCACCTTCGATTTCGAGACCCCTGACAGCACAATTTTCACGTATCGCGACACCTTCTGATTGTGCAAGTTCCGCAATAGCGGGTATCGCCTGCCAGGCTTCCGCACGCGCATCACTAGGGGTATACGAAGCACCCATCCATTTATGCGCATTGCCATTGGCGCCTTTGCGGTCGATCAGTTCGGCGACCTCTGACTTGCTTAACATCCGGGTATCAAGTTGATGTTCTCTTGCGATCTCCAGCCAGCTTTCACGCCGTTCCAGCTTTGCCTCCGTACTCGCAAGATAACAGACACCACCGCGTCTGAAGCCTGTTCTGCCACCTGTTTCCTGATCGGCTTCTTCCCAAAGACGTGACGCCTCCATCATAATGGGCAGTTCCGCCCTGTCGCGCCCGTGCTGGCGTATCCACCCCCAGTTGCGAGAAGATTGCTCGCAGGCCACCCTGCCCTTTTCGCAGATAACCACTTTCAAGCCGGCCCGAGCCATGTAAAGCCCGGCAAAGGTGCCGACCACGCCTGCACCAATGATCACTACATCGCAGCTCTCAGGCAGAGCGTCGTTAAACCTGACTGGCGTGGTGATCCGGACTGGACCGGCAGGACTTTGTTCTTCAGTCATCAGCCTAAATTCATCCACATTTCGCGGATTTGAAAGTGAATTCTTCATCACTGCCAAAAAAACTACAAAAATCTGGCAAAATCGCAATTTTCCATTTATATTGTCGTTCGAACTTGATTTACGGCTCCGGAATATTCGTTCTGGGGGCCGTTTTCTTTTTGCCGATTGCCAGGTTTATGTGGGATTCGGATATAAACAGAGAGTAGGTACGATGGAAAAAGTTCCAATGACCGCAGGAGGTCACACGGCACTGGAAGAAGAATTGCAAAAGCGGCAGTCGGAAGATCGCCCGGCAATCATTCAGGCAATTGCAGAAGCACGCGCGCATGGCGACCTCTCGGAAAATGCTGAGTACCATGCAGCCAAGGAACAGCAAAGCCACAACGAAGGCCGCATCACGGAGCTTGAGGACCTGTTGTCACGAGCAGAAGTGATTGATGTATCTAAGCTCTCCGGTGACTCGGTGAAGTTCGGTGCGATTGTCGAACTTGCTGACGAAGACACCGACGAGGAAAGCACCTATCAGATCGTTGGCGACCAGGAAGCTGACGTTAAAGAGGGCAAGATTTCCATTTCTTCGCCAATTGCCCGTGCGCTCATCGGCAAAAGCGAAGGCGACAGCGTGGAAGTCGTCGCGCCCGGTGGTGCTAAATCGTACGAAATCCTTTCGGTGAAATTTAAATAAAAAACGCGGACCGCCCTGATGTCACTTTCCAATTACCGTAGTTTGCTTGTAACCGGCGGAACCGGTTCGTTTGGCAAGGCCTTTGTCAGCCGCGTCCTGAATGATTTCCCGAATATAGAGCGTCTGGTCATATACTCTCGGGACGAGCTGAAACAGTTCGAGATGTCCCAGGAGTTCGGAACCGACAAGTACCCGGGCATCCGGTATTTTATCGGAGATATCCGCGATCAGGAACGGTTTCGCCGCGCACTCGAAGGCATTGAGGCAGTGGTGCACGCCGCAGCCCTCAAGCAGGTTCCTGTTGCGGAATACAATCCGTTTGAGTGTATCAAGACAAACATCCTGGGCGCGCAAAACCTGGTTGAAGCCTGTCTCGACAGCGATGTCAGCCGTGTGGTCGCGCTGTCTACCGATAAGGCGGCAGCTCCGATCAATCTCTATGGTGCGACCAAGCTTGCATCTGACAAACTGATATCTGCAGCAAACAACATTGTCGGTTCACGCGACCTGCGGTTCGGCATCGTACGTTATGGCAACGTTATGGGTAGCCGCGGCTCAGTGATCCCGTTCTTCCTGAACAAACGTAAATCCGGTGTTCTGCCAATCACTGATCCGGCGATGACCAGGTTCAACATCACGCTGGAAAGCGGCGTAGATCTGGTTGTGAAGGCATTCGAAGAAACACTCGGCGGAGAAATTTTCGTGCCGAAAATTCCAAGCTACCGGATTACGGATGTGGCTGAGGCAATCGGCCCGGAATGCGAACATCCGGTAATTGGAATTCGCCCCGGTGAAAAGCTGCACGAAGAGATGATCACCATCAGCGACAGCCAGTATACCGTGGACTTTGGTGACCATTTCGCAATCCTGAGCACAAGCGGCTCAATCGGCATTGAAGAATATTGTGAGCAGACCGGCGCCAAACCGGTTGAAACCGGAATGCACTACTCAAGCGGCAACAATGACGACTTCCTCACAGTTGAAGAACTGCGTGAACTCATCAAGGCACACGTTGCGCCGGATTTTGAAGTCTAACCCGGATTGGCCGATTCAAATATCCGCTTCCTCGCTTCTGGCTGTTTGCACCAGCCAGTCGCGCAGAATTTCCGCTTGTAAGCCCGCTCGTGATGACTTGCGAACGTAGAACAGTTTTGGAGCAACGCTCCGGAAGTTTGTAAACGTCTTCAATGACCCACTACCAAGCAGCGGCGCTGTCATTCGCTCCCAACCCAATACCAGTCCCATGCCATCTTGCGCCGCCTGCAATGCGATAACGTAGTTGTTGACGGTAAGTCCATCCGGAACCGGACCCGTATAGCCCATTGTCGCCAGCCAGTCCTTCCAGCTGGTCCACTGCCGATCCGGTGCATTCAGATGAATCAGGGGCAACTTCACCAGATCTTCCAGGCGCTCGATCCGGTTCGCCTCGGAAAATTGGGGGCTAGCCAGCGGGCGAAGGTGATCCTTGAAGAGGATATCACAATCACCGTTATCCGCTGAAACATCACCATACCGGATAAGCAGATCATACCGCTCATCGCTCCATGGACTGTCACTCACCTGTTGGTTCACGGTGATGGAACCATGCTCACGCCAGAACTTTCCCAACCTTGGTGTCAGCCACAAATGTGACATCGCGGTAGTAGCAACGACTTCTACTCCGCGGCCGGACGATTGCTCACGCAGACTTTCCACCGCTTGGGAAATGTGCCCGAAGCCATGTTCAAGCGCTGTGTATAGCGCGGCACCATCGCGGTTTAGCTCCACGCCGCGATTTGTACGCTCGAACAGAGAAACACCCAGGTCTGCCTCCAGTGCCTTGATCTGATGGGAAACGGCCGAAGGACTCACATTAAGTTCCGCAGCTCCCCGTTTGAAACTGCGATGACGGGCAGCAGCATCAAAGGCATCAAGTGTACTGAGCGGAGGAAGATTGAAGTGAGTTCTTGCCATGTCAAACTATCGGTCCACGCCTATATTTCTTATGATCATCTTCTATCACAGGTTTTCGACATGAATTCAATTCATCTCAAGGTGATATTTTTCACCGTTGCTGATTGCAGAAAACAAGCGCAAGCATTGCGGCAAAAGGAGGCCCGATATGCCACAAGCTGCACTGACACAACTGGACGACGCCCTGCGCGCACAGCGCTCTTCATTCGATAAAATACCGGTGGTGGACGTTGCGCCGCTGATCGATGGCTCTGATCCGACCCGGGTTGCCAAGGATATCAATTGGGCACTTGCGAATGCCGGCTTCATGTATGTCAAGAACCACGGGGTCGATGCTAAACTGGTTTCACATGCTTTCAATCAGACACGTGCGTTTTTTGACTTGCCGCTTGACGAAAAGATGAAGCTCCATGTCAGCAACTCCGGCGTCGCAATGCGCGGATACATCGAAATGTTCGGCGAAAATACTGATCCCTCGAAAACAAGGGACTTGAAAGAATGCTTTGATCTGGGACCCGAGGCGCCTGGTTCGACAACTCCCTTTTTCGGCGCAAACCAATGGCCTGACACAACAACCCTGCCGGATTTCCAACACGTGATCTACGGCTATCACGAGGCCATGCGGAGCCTCTCGATGCAGCTTTTGCGGGGCATCGCACTTTCTCTGGAACTTGACCCCGGATATTTCGAGCCGAAAATGAAGGACGCGATTTCCATTCAGCGACTGCTCCACTACCCGCCGCAGGAAGGCATGATCGATGAAAGTGTGATGGGCATTGGAGCTCATACCGACTACGGCAACCTGACAATTCTGGCTCAGGACGATGTGGGCGGCCTTCAGGTACTGAACCGCGACGGCGTCTGGGTCGAAGGCCCGCCAATTGAAGGATGTTTTGTAATCAACATCGGCGATCTTGTGCAACGCCTGACCAACGATGTCTACATCGCCAATCTGCACCGCGTGGTGAACACGTCTGGCCGTGAACGTTATTCAATCCCGTTTTTCATTGACGCCGATTATGATGCTGAATTCGCACCACTTCCCGGCTGTATCACCGCAGAAAATCCTGCTCGTTATCAGCCTGTAATCTGCGGCAGTCACAAATTTTCACGGTTTGTGGCAAGCTTCCCGCACCTTGCAGAAGAGTACGGATAAGGTCCGGCTCTCAACTCAATCAACAGGGTTCGGGAAGCAACCTGAATATTAGCTCTGCATGGTTGAAATGATGTTCGCCGTTGGCTGCACATCCGCATAGCTGGAGGCCAGAGGTGCCATGATTGATGCATGGACCATATCATGAGGTACGTTAACACCGTCATAGGCAACATTCGCGGCGGCACAGGCATCTTGCGCAACAGTTGCTTTGAACCCTCTGTCCACGCCAGAGCGGACAGTTGCATCAATGCACATCTGGCTCATTGCGCCACAGATAATGAGATGTTCAATTTTTTCATCCCTTAGCAAGCTTTCGAGGTTTGTATCGACAAAGCTGTTTGGCCTCGTTTTCTCGATAACAGTCTCCCCGGCTTGCGGCGCGACACTGTCATGAAGCTCTGCACCGGAAGTGCCGGGATGAAAGAAGGGAGCAGCGTCAGACGGCATTACATGCTTGATATGCACAATCCTGATACCGCTGTCCCTTGCGGCGGCAAGCAGCTTGGCTGCCTTTGCTGAAGCGTTGTCCATGTCCGGCAAAGCCATTTTACTGTCGTCAAAACTCGGAAAATAATCGTTCTGGATGTCGACCAGGATGAGTGCTGTGTTGGTCAATTTGGCCTCACATAAATTTAGTTGCGTTCTGTGCCTGTTTACTCGACGGTGCGGCATCGATATATTGGCAGATATGACAAAAAATATGCCATACGTGCCAAACGTCGCGATCGTAGCCTATCAGGGTGTTCAACAGTCTGCCGTGCACGGTTTGGGTGAGATGTTTGATGTGGCGAACAGCCTTGTTGGCAGCGATGCCGAACACAAAATCAACCATGAAACCCTCTCATCTTTCGCAGTCGGCGACATACAAGGTTTTAATGCGGTTGTTTTACCGCCGAACCTGACCGATTCGCGCGGAGAGACCGACGACGAATTGCATGGCTGGATCCGAAAACAACATCTCGCAGGTGCGATCATGTGCTCGGCATGTGCCGGGAGCTACTGGCTTGGATACGCCGGCATCCTGGATGGTCGGCCTGCGACAACCCACTGGGCACTCGAAACAGACTTTCGGTCAACTTTCCCGCATGTAAAACTTAATCCAGACCAAATCCTGCTCGATGACAACGACATTGTTACGGCTGGTGGCGTGATGGCCTGGGTGAATTTGGGCATTCACCTGATCGGTCGCTGGCTAGGGCCCACGGTTGTATCGAACATATGCCGGCAAATGCTGATAGATCCGACAGGTCGCGAACAACGCAACTATCGCTCCTTTCGCCCGAACATGGTGCATGAAGACCATGCGATCCGTGCCTTGCAACTCTGGATGGAGGGAAACCCTGACTCAGATCTGTCAGTCAGCGCCATGGCATCTCGCGCAGGATTTTCCGAGCGAACCTTCCACCGCAGATTTGCGGACAGCACAGGCCAGACCGTAAACCGGTATGTGCAGGAGCTTCGGATCGAAAAGGCAAAACAGATGCTGGAACTTACGACACGGTCAGTATCCGAAATTTGCTGGCAGGTGGGTTATCACGATGTCCCGGCTTTCAACCGCCTCTTCAAATCCGTTTCAGGCCTCAGCCCGACAGAGTATCGACGCCGTTTCAGGATCAGTCCTCTACAAACTGAAGAAAGCGGAAGCCCAGACTGATCTTTTTGACAGCGATTTTATCCGCGCTACAATCTTTGCGGTTCAATGGTAAGGAGCCTTAAAACGATGAACGTTCAAAGCACAGGAGATAAAGCGCGCCTCACGCTTTCGGCAGATGAGGCCAGAGACCTCATCCGCATGTTGGCTTTGGCACCTTACGTTGATGAGGCAATTGTTGATAGCAATGCTCAACAGATCGAAGCGTTCCAAGCTCTGTTTGCGCAGGCAGTGCAACGAAATTCCGACAACATCATCATTGAAACTCCGAAGAAAGATATCACAAAACTGTCGATGATCATTGAAGGCGTAAACGTTGTTGATCCAGATGATTTTTTCACGGGAAAAGGTCTCGATCTTGTTAGCGATGAACGGATGGAAGAGTTGAGCGACGCGATGCATGAAATGTCGAACCAACTGATGGATCCTGAATTGCTGGCAGCGATCAGGAAAGCATATAAGGAAAGGTACACGTGAGACTGAACGACTGCATCGATCTGTGGATTCAATCAATTATTGCAACACATCCCGCAAATTTCTCAGCGGATTTTTGATATTGCAAAGGGCAAATTGGCAAAATCACTGAAGGCCGGAAAAATGACGATAAGAATGAAATTCAATGGTTTGATCAGTAAGGTAGGCGATGACTATTGCATCGGCTTTCCGGCGTTACCGAGCCCAATATTACTTTGTGCGGATGATGGCCTGGATGATGGTTTTAAGACCAAAATTATCATGGCTCTCACAGAGTATTTTGAGGACAACACAATCCTGGAAGAAGATCTGTATAGGGACGAAGAAAATATCGAGGCTTACGACAATGAAGACGGGGATCTTTTTGGTTTAGTGCCCTGTGAAATGGAGAAAACAGAAACCGGATATGTGACAGTTAAGGTGGGTCGGTTTCCGGAATGAGATTTTAAACCAATTAGCACATACAAATGCCCAGAGTTCGGCAACTAAAAACACAGATGACAGAATTTGACCTGCAATGCGAAAGGGCATAGCAGAAGCCGGAACTCACAACACCAACTGTTTCCGAAATATGCTGGCAGGTGGTTTATCGGGATGTCCCGGCTTTCAACCGCCTGTTCAAGTCCGTTTCAGGACTCAGCCCGACAGAGTATCGACGCCGTTTCAGGATCAATCCCCTGCAAGCTGAAGAAAGAAGAAATCCGGTCTGGTCCGGACAACCGTAACCCTGTCCGCTCAACGGAGGTTCAAATTTTAACGGTAAGTAGAATTCAGAATGCCTACTGTGAGCCCGAGATGGACATGTCGAGTACTTGAACGGCGTAGACATATATCCAAGATGCGTTGTGCACTAGATGGTCTATTTGGGAAGGACGGTTTCCAACATTGCTGTTCCCATCACGCCGGCAAGCAATCCGCGAGCTCCTTTCTCACCATCTACATCTGGCCATAGGGCCATCGTCTCCAACATGTCTCCCAATCCTCTTTCGTAGGCCGATAGTTCCTCAGGTGATCCGAAACGGGCTACGCCTATATGGCTAATTGCCGGACAAATAATCGTCCCATCGGCGCTTCGACCTATTCTCCTGATTTCCCGATAGTAGGTTGCAGCATCTGGGATTCCTCCTAGCCATTTGTTCATCCGATCGAAGCCAGCCTTGATCCCAGACGCAAGCAATGCCTCCCGGGAGGAAAAACGTGCATAGACTGCACCCGTCGTTAGCCCAGCTTCCTTTGCGATATCCGTTAACGCAACCCGCATCAGTCCGTCACGACGAGACAGCTTGTCTGCCGCTTCCAGCAGAATCTTATGGTTATGTTCGGCTGTTTCCTTATCGACCTTGACCATGCCTTACCTTTCTATTAATAATCTGGATTATTAAAAAATGAGGCCGGAATGTCAATCAAAATAACACTCATACGTTCAGCGTTTTATGCCTGGTCGCGGATCATGCCTGCAACAGCCGGCGAGTGGCTCGTGGGTAAGTTCTTTGTTCCAGAAGTCTGGAAGAAACCGTTTGATCCTCCATCTGGCAAAAGAGTCGATCTAGCCGATGGAGGCGTCCTTTGGCAGGATACTGACAGAGATCGAAGCGCCCTGCTTTTACACGGCTGGTCTGGGCATAGATCCCAGCTTGGTGATATTGAAAAATTACTGCGAAGGCTCGGATTTTCGGTACATTTACTTGACATGCCAGGACATGGTGCATCCAAACACCAACGATCAAATCCGGTGCGATTTGCTCAAGCCATCAACGAGGCAATCAATGTGACTGGTCGGGTGGATTTGGTCATAGCCCACTCAATGGGCGCAGTTGGTCTTATGTATTCAACCCATGCTATTCGGAGAGAGCTAGACAAATTAGCGAAACAACTAATTTTCATTTCAGCGCCAACGGGTGTTGAACCTGCCTTGAACCTCGTCACCGAACAAGCCGCATTTGGCCGAAAGGCTACAAGTTTTTTTCTGGAAGAAGTTGATGCGGAAGTAGGCGTCAAAAGAAGTGATTTTGACTTTCTGAAACGAGCTGAAGCTGCGAATATACCCTTGCTCATCATCCACGACAAAGATGACCGACTAATACCAATCTCACATGCTAATGATATCGCGTCAGCATGGCCCGGAGCGAGTGTAATGCAGACCGATGGATTTGGGCACTATCGCACGCTCCAGGCGAAGGTCACATTACAAGCGATTGAGGATTTGGTGGTTCAAGTGAGCTAATCGAAAGTGAAGAATTCAAAGCTTCCCATCACACGCGAATCAGAAAATCGGTATCACAATTTTTGCTACCTATGAAACATACATCTGATATATTTCTGACAGCCTCATCAAAGGGCCGACTTCGTTGTTCACAAACTACTGCGTCTATAAATGTATCGCGCGCCGTATCGTAATGTCGGTCAGCCCAATTCGGTAAGCTGCGGCATCCGCCAGCCGACACTCCCGCCTGCATCGCCAGGCGCTGGTGTATCATGCGGGAAGAAAAAATCGAGCTGCAGGTCCGCCCCCGGCGTCACAGCGTACTGGTCAAAATCAGTTACACCGTCCGCCGCCAACACCAGATCATCCATGCAACACCAGCCGGAGAAATCGACGCCTTTTTTGAGGATCGCCACCGCTGCATCACCCATGATCTCGGGCGTGCGAGACTTGGACGCCATCGCGTCGCCGCCAAGCAGGTTCCGCACCGCCGCTGTATCTATTGCTGTCCTCGGCCAGAGGCAGTTAGCGGCGACCTTCCCTTCGAACTCCGCTGCCCAGCCCATGGTCAGGAGGCTCATCCCGTATTTGGCCAGCGAATAGGCGGTGTGGTTGCGGAACCAGTTGGGGTTCAGGTCCAGCGGTGGCGACAAGGTCAGGATGTGCGCATGATCTGATTTCATCAGATGCGGCAGGCAGGCTTGTGTAACGACAAAGGTTCCCCGACTGTTTATCCCGGTCATCAGGTCATAGCGTTTCACATCAGTTGCCAGCGTCGGCGTCAACTGGATGGCTGAGGCGTTGTTCACGACGAAATCAATTCCCCCAAAATGGCTCGCCGCGTTCTCTACCGCATCTTTGACAGCCTTCTCGTCCCGAATATCGCAGAGGATAGGCAACCCCTTGCCCCCCGCCGCCTCTACCGCTTCGACGGCGGTGTGGATCGTGCCGGGCAGTTTCGGATGCGGCTCAGCGGTCTTCGCCGCGATGGCCACATTGGCGCCTTCTCTGGCGGCTGCGACCGCAATCGCCTCCCCGATCCCCCGGCTCCCGCCGGAGATGAACATCGTGCGTCCCGTGAGTGCGCCCATTGATTTTCTCCCGTTATTCGTTTTCTCGTGGTTCGAGTATCTGTTCTACAGCAATTACCCTGGCTTTTTATAGTCGGTAAGCTGCTCAAAACTTGTATTTTTCAAAAGGAATTGAGGGATCCGTAATTGGGCAGCAGATTTCGTCTTTCGTCATCCGCCAATCTGCTTGAGTCTGTTTCGGATGTTGGACCCGCTTTACGCTAAAAACAGAAATTCTTGATTCAGCCACTGCTGACAAGTTTTTTGATCGCTGATTTTGCAGCCAGCGCCGCAGTGTGGACGCTGCCCCAATCGTTGCCGCTTGTATACGCTTCGCCTGCAAAGAAAATTTTTCTGCCGACTGGTTTGTAGAGGGCTTTCACTGTACTCACCCGCTCATTGTCACGCAGATAGGCGGCCCGAATATTCGGTTCGGCAGACCAGTTTTGCACCATGTGTTTGACATAATATCTGGACGCCTGACCATCAAATACCTTGTCCAGTTCAGCGATTGCCCTACCACGGGCATTTCCACTCATGAAAGGCAGCGCCGCATTTCCCACTGTAAACAGACCCAGGATCGCGCGATTGCTGTTCTGGCCGTAAGCAGCATCATAGTAGGCTTTCATGCCCTGGCTTATCGGAAGGTCATACTCCACGAATGTCGGATAGAATTTCTTCGAAAACTGAATGAACATTTTGAGACCGGGCCAGGCTTTCGCAGACCGAATTGCAGATTGCTTGGAAGATGGCAAGGCAGGCTGAAAACGGATTGAGCCTGATTGCAGCATCTTCAACGGGACAGTCACTAGTACCTTGTCTGCCGTAAACCTGCCCCCGCTTCGAGTGCTCACCTGCACTTGGTTACCCGAATAATCGATGCGGCTGACGCTTTGGCCATAGCGTATGTTGGAACTGACAACCGGATGAACAAACTGGCGGAAAAAATCATACCAGGACGAATTGACGAATTTTCGATCCCTGTATCCCCCCAGCCTCGATTCACTCGCTTCTCCGCCGCTGACTTCAAGATATCGGTCGGAAGATTTGTAACCCACGGTTTTTACCGATGCGCCTGATCCGGCTATCTTGGAAAAGACACCCGGGCTTGTGTGAAGCCACTCCGCACCAAGCGGAATTGGAAAATCTGCAAATCCACGGTTTACTTTCATTCGGCCCCCAAAACCACCACTGGCTTCCAGAACTGTAAACGGAATGCCCATCTTCTTGAGATGAAGACCGGCAGAGAGACCGGCAGCCCCTGCCCCGATGACGAGCACTTTGCCTTTAAAGCGCGCAGCTTCTGCATCAGTAACACCAAAACCGGTTCCAAGAACAGATCCAAGCCCCAGCAAGGTGCTCATCTCAAGAAACTTCCGTCGATCCATGTCGTCCATTGGATTACCTTTCGCCAGGCTCATTTAAATCATCATTATGTTGATATATTTATATCAACACTTTGTTGAATTATGCAAGTCACTTCTTTAAGTTCTCACCAAATCAACGAGATTGTGGGTTTGGAAACAGACACAAGAAGACGGTGCAGACACGCTTAATGGGAAGAACAAGCCTTAAATCGAAACGTAAACTGGAGATTGTTGAAGCATTCGAACAATGCGTTATCGACTATGGTCTCGAAGCAACCACCATCGAAATGGTTGCCGAGAAGGCCGGCGTCAGACGCGATGCCGTCTATCACAATGTCGGAAATCGGGAAAAGCTCATCCAGACATCAATCGACTATCTGATAGAAAAATGCATCGGGCATCTTTCCCAAGATTTTCTCGAGGCAGCGCCGAAACATGACAGGATTGAACTGTTTTTATCAGAGCTCTTTGGTGGTGGCTTTATGCAAAACCACCAGAATGATTGGACAGTCATTGAAGAACTGACCCATGCCGCAGCACGAAATGATGCAACCAAGATTCAGGTCAGGAAGATGTATGAAGCATATGCTGAGGAAATTTCCGAATCGATTGGTAAAGTGCTTGGAATTCAGCTTGACGACAAGGTTCGGGAAACCGCTTACGTAATCATGTGCCTGGCGGAAGAAAATGCGGCAATGCAGGACCTGGGCTTGCCGAAATCAAGGTCAGAAACAGCAAAGGCGGTCGCAAGAAATCTGATCAATCAGCTGGGTCACCGAAGCTGATGTTAAGTTTACTTGGGAATTTTTTGGCGGTCTTAATCGGTAGTACATGGATTATTTAGTGTAACATGATTGACCCTGCATCTGTTTTACAGCCGTTCGAGACCGAGGAGCAATCGCATGAATTCAACGATAAAGTTCTATGGGATAATTAGAAGAGCTAGCACCAACTATGCGATAAATTTCCCTGCTCTTCCAGATCCGATTATTCTTACAACAGACAGCCTGGGCAGCAACTTTAGGAACAAGTTGATGGTGGCTCTTGCCGAGTATTTTGAAAGCAACACGATCAGAGAGAGCGAACTGGATCGAGAGCTGGAAAAATCGGACACTTGCGACGACAGATATGGCGATCTGGTTGGCACCGTATCTTGTGAAGCGGTTTCGACAGATTCAGGTGAGGTGAAGGTGGCAGTCGGAGATTTTCCCGAATGACGCTCCAGAACCCATTGTCAGCCAATAGCAGTGAACAACTCCGAACCTTTTGCCAAAAGAGTCCGCTTGAAAATCGAAAACAGTAATGTGAGATTCCAGGTGCAAGGAGATTCCTTATCATATGAATCTATCCAGTTTGGGAGATGACGATTAGATACTTAAAAATTGCGGCAGTCCTTTTGGTTGTTTCTTCGATACTGATCTATGTGACCTACAGCAAAACTTTTGCGATTTGGCGGTATGGCGAAGCATTTGTGCAAATTCACTACGTTTCCAGTTACATTGTTGATAACGTTGGGCTTGAGTTTCTGCATACTTTCGGGATTTACCAATATCCGGAAGATCCGGTAGCTCACATCACCGCCAAAGGAGAGAAGTCGGTTGCTTTGAGAACATTTGCAAGCTCGGATGTAAAAAAGGTCGATGGAACTTACCAAAGAAATCGTGACCCGAACAGAGACACATCTACCCGACCAATATGCAAATGGCACAACACGAGCCCTGACAAGACACATGGATCATATTCACCATCACCACCAGATCACATATTGATCGAATGCAGATTTAGAAAACACTGGGCGAGTGGCTTAGACAACATTCTATTGTTTATCCGTATCACGCGGGACACCAACGCGGAAAACGGATTTTTTCTGGAGAACCTGAGTGTAAGAAACCGATTTGGCAGGAATTACCGGAGTTTCCAGTCACACAATGACAGAAAAGATCTGGAGAATGCAAAAATCTCAATGGATGAATTCATTATGCCGGTTTCTTCGAGCCATGACTTGAAGATTTCAATGAAATTTGAGGTGATTAAAAACCTGATTGGCTCGTCAGGTGATTTTAGTTACGAGTATGATTTTGAAGGTCTGATACCCCCTGACTCTTCCAATCTGCGGCGAGATTAGGCAACATGAACGTTGTTAACGGGAGCATGAAATGCACAACAGGTTAGTGGCAATTACGGTAGTAACGCTCTTTGCAATGATCTCCTTGACCGGGGTCGCGTCAACTCAAGAAGGGTTGCTACTGACCGGCACCGTGCGCGATTTTCAGGATTCTCATCCTGACTTTCAATACAAGGTTTCAACCGACCGCGGAATTGTTCAC
The DNA here is from genome assembly GCA_039029255.1 of Pseudomonadota bacterium. GTDB lineage: Bacteria > Pseudomonadota > Alphaproteobacteria > Rhizobiales > Rhizobiaceae > JAALLB01. The sequence goes on from JBCCGN010000021.1 coordinate 37,586, forward strand.
GAACTCCTTGGAGAGGACGGAAAGCCTGTTTACGCGCACGAGGGAACGACACCGACGACGAACGGTGCAGAGAACTTTGACCAGTGGTATCGCGATGTCCCCGAAATCAATCAGTCAACGGAGCACACAATCGAACTTACTGATCCCGATGGCGACGGCATTGCAACCTACTCAAATTCCAGTTTCTTTCCGATTGACGATCAACTGTTTGGCAATGAGGACAGATGGAACAATTTCCACTTCACGTTTGAGCTGGTGACCGAGTTTGTCTATCGCGGCGGAGAAATCTTTTCATTCAGGGGCGATGATGATTTGTGGGTTTTCATTGACCATCGGCGTGTGATCGATCTGGGCGGTGTTCACGGTCCACAGTCGGCTACTGTGAACATTGATGACCTGAACCTCACGCAAGGAGAGCGCTATCCGCTACACGTGTTCTTCGCAGAACGTCACACACATGGATCGAATTTCCGAATAGACACGTCTTTGAACCTGGAACAGACTCCGCCAGTTTATTTCCGATGAAAACTACGTAGGAAATCTGCCGGAACCCGGTGTCAGCAGATTACACGCCGGACTGCCTCGATTACACGTTCCGGATCGCTCTCGTCCATTTTGGCATAGAATGGCATCGACAGCGCCGTCTCATAATATCGCTCGGCTCCGGCCAGAATGAGATCTGGATTTTGCCTGCGATACCATGGCTGCAGATGGATCGGAATATAGTGGACTTGTGTTCCGATACCCTGCTCCCGCAACCCTTGCATTACGGCAGAGCGCTCCATTCCAATGGCTTCAAAGTCGATCAGCAGCGGATAAAGGTGACGGACCGGATCAACACCATCAGGCGTTCTTACTGGCTTTACGGGTATGTTGGAATTCTGAAGCAGCTCATCGTAGATCGATTTCAGTCTGCGCCGTTTTTCGACAATTGTATCCATCCTGGATAGCTGGGAGAGGCCCAGAGCGCAGGCAATATCAGTAAGTCGGTAATTGAATCCGAGATCCTGCATTTCATAATACCAGGGATTCACGGAACCGGATTTGTCAAAAGCAAGCTCAGTCTCTTGCATGGCGTCGGACTCACGTTCAATGCCATGCGCGCGCATTCTGCGGAGTTTTTGGGCCAGTTCAGCATCATTGCAGGTGATCATGCCCCCCTCGCCGCTGGTCATCGTTTTGACCGGATGAAATGAAAACACCGACATTGCCGAATAGCGGCACTGCCCGACCATGCAGACGTTCCCGTCTTCATCTTCAAACTGCGTACCGAGGGCATGGCAGGCATCTTCCACCAGAAGAATGTTTCGCTTCTGAGCTTCCCTCGCGATTGCTGCCATATCGGCATGCTCACCATTAAGGTGCACCACCACTGCCATCTTCGGATTACCGGCACGTTCGGCCGCTTCGATGAACTGTTGGGGTGTCGTCAGGCCGGTTTCCGGATCACAATCCATAAAGACAATTTCAGCACCGGCATAGGCTGCTCCGTTGGCCGATGCCGCAAAGGACATTGTTGAAGCCAGAACCTTGTCTCCGATGCTTATTCCGGCAGCAAGAGCAGCGACATGCAGGGCCGCAGTTCCATTTGAAACGGCAACAGCTTCCCTGGAGCGGGTGTAACCTGCAAACTCACACTCGAACTCACCCACTTTCGGGCCGGTCGTAAGGAAGGGATGATCCAGTGCTTCTAGGACAGCCTGTTTATCCTCGTCGGTAATTTCCTGCTGTCCATAGGGTAGAAAGGGCTGCGTCATTTTTATGATTTCATAGTGATGTATGCGTTGAGATATGCAAGGCAATCCTTATAACAGGCTTTGTAAATCAGGTAAGGGCCCAAATGTCTCATACAGCAATACTGGACGGTAAAAAAGTCGGCGCTGGCTGCAAACCCTATATCATCGCTGAGGTTTCGGCCAATCATAACGGTTCGATTGAAAAAGCCATGGAGATCATGACTTCGGCAGCGGAAAACGGTGCCGATGCGGTAAAGTTGCAAACCTATACGGCAGACACGATCACCATCAAGTCAGACCGGCCTGAATTCAGGATCAAAGGAGGATTGTGGGACGGTTATCAGCTCTGGGATCTCTATGACTGGGCACACACGCCTTTCGAATGGCATGCGGAACTCTTTGCGCATGCAAAGTCGCTGGGCATTACCTGTTTCAGTTCTCCTTTTGATGATACGGCGGTAGACCTCCTGGAAAGCCTCGACGCACCACTCTACAAGATCGCTTCTTTTGAAATGACAGATATCCCGCTGGTTGAGAAAGTTGCCTCGACCGGCAAACCAATGATCATGTCCACCGGACTGGCAACCCTCGAAGAAATCAGAAAATCGCTGGACGCAGCTCGCAACGCCGGATCAGGAGACATCGTGCTTTTGCATTGCATAAGCGGGTATCCGACCCCGCTTGAAGAGGCCAATCTCAAACTCATGCTGGAACTTCGGGACACATTTGATGTGCTGGTTGGCCTGTCGGATCACACCCTGTCCAACACCGCTGCAATCTCCGCCGTTGCCCTGGGTGCATGCATGATCGAAAAACATTTCACACTGGATCGCTCTGATGGGGGTGCAGATGCCGAGTTCTCGATGGAACCGCCGCAACTCAAGGCACTCTGCGAAGATGCCCGGGGTGCCTGGGAAGCATTGGGAGACGGCAAGCGGCTTGCCCCTTCGGTTCAGGACGATAACCGGGTATTTCGACGCTCTGTTTATACAGTCGCCGACATCAAAAAGGGCGACCTGTTCACCCGTGAAAACATTCGCTGTATTCGACCCGGACTCGGTTTGGCTCCAGAGCGTTTCAAAGACTTGCTGGGAAAACCGGCCGCGGCGGATATTGATTACGGGACTCCGCTTGCGGAAGCTCATATCGCGGAATAAGCTGTTCAAAAATCAAGCCGAAACTGCCTGAAACCGTTTTCCTCATCACTCCCAACTGCTTTGAAGCCGGCAGCTTCAAACAATTTGATTGATGCCGCATTTTCGGGATGAACTTCTGCATCAATTGTTTTGAAGCTCTTGGATTTTGCATGGGCGGCGCCTGCCTGTAATGCCGGCAAGGCAAGCCCTTTGCCACGAGATTCCGGTGCAAGCGCGATTCCCACTTCAGCTCTTTCGGAATTCCCGGGAACAATATCAAAACGAACATGAGCAATGAATTCGTTAGCAAGTTTCAAGACAAGCAGATTGTGTGTCCTGGATTGAAGTGCATTCTCCATCCAGCGAACGTGATCAGAATAATCCGGCTTTGCCGGATTTCTGTAGTAGCGCTCTGCACCGTCGCTGTATCTCGCATCATAAATTAGCCTGGCATCATCCATCGTTGCCGGAACGATTTCCATGCTCCGGGACAGGATGGCATTCTTTACGCGAAAAGCTCCCCTGCCATCGCACATGTTCCAGGCATTGGAAGAAATCGTCGAATATAACCCTTCATCTGTCAGAAGTTGATTCAAGGCTGAAGAAATCGCATCGGCATCAGCCTCGACACACAGGCTTGCATTGCGGCGACTGATTGCTTCGAAATTAGAACGCTGATTTTCCGCAACCATCAAGACCACTCCCGGAACACCAAGGCAGCATCGCTCCCAACTCGTTCCACCGGCGGCACCAACCATGATATCGGAATGGGCAATCCGGGATGCCATGTCATGCTCAAAATCAATGCATGTGAGGCGATCTGCCAGGTTTTCCGGAATGGTAATTCCTTCTTTGTTACCAATTACAGTCACATAGAAATTCGTTTCCGGATCCAGTTTCTCAATTGCTTGAAGTGTCAGGTCTAGAACATGCTGATTGTTGCCGCCACCAAAGGTCACCAGAATTTCAGCAGGTGACCGCAATGTGCCTCCGGCAGAACCGGTCTCATAGCGTTGCTTGATGAAATCCGGACGAAGCAGCGCATAATCAAGCCCAAAACACTGTTCGGTTTTTTCTTCCAACAGTCCTGAGTAATCCTCCTGAGACCTGTCGGGGGTTATATCCACCAAAATATCGCAGAGGTGCTGGCGATCCGCGAGGTCATCGATTACCAGAATGTTGCTTGATGCAGACGCTGCGGATACGATCCCTTCCCATTCTGCCCCGATCCCATAGTGATCCACAACAATCCAGTCCGGGCGAATTTCAGCAATATGGACAAGGCTTTGCTCGGCATCTGTTAACTGGTCGGCTCCCAGCCAGCTTTCCAATGAGAAAGCAGGGTCGTACGGGAGAAATTCCAGTCTGAAACCCGATTCTCGAACACGGCCAGCGTGATTACCGGGAAAGTCACGGCAGACAAAGCAGCATTCTATGTTAAGTTCCCGCAAACATTCAGCAAGAACCAGGCATCGCATGAGGTGCCCAGAGCCGATGCGGGATGATGTATCCACACGGAAAACAAAGGTGAGTGACAAGAATTCCTCTCCTGAATGCACAAATTGCTGTTTAACATTTTTGCAATGTCTGCATATAAGGTTGATGAATAAAAGCTAAAAGCAAAATATTTCAAAGCCATGCAATCAGAAAAACCCGTTTGCATCATACCCGCGAGAGGCGGAAGCAAACGCATCCCGCGCAAAAACATCGCAGAATTCAATGGTAAACCGCTGATTGCCTGGCCAATTCAGACGGCACTTGCAAGCGGGTTGTTTTCAAATGTGCTCGTTTCAACTGACGACACAGAAATCGCAGCTGTGGCAAAAAATTACGGTGCAGAAGTGCCTTTTATACGCGATTCAGAACTTGCAGACGATTTCGCTACTACTGCTGATGTATTAAAGGACGCCCTAGCGAAATTACCGGCATGTGAAATTGCCTGTTGCCTTTATCCCACTGCCCCGATGATAACTCCGGATAACCTTGTTGAAGTGCACAGGAAAATTGTCAGTACCCAAGCCGATTGTGTGCTTTCTGTTACAGAGTATGATTTTCATCCCTTAAGGGCCTTCACCAAAGGAGATGATGGAACACTGCAGTTCCACAAGCCTGAGTATGAATTAACCCGTTCACAGGATTTGCCGGAAATGCTGCACGATGCCGGGGCATTCTATTTCTTCAATGTACAGAGTTTCCTCAAATCCGGCCGATTGATCGGCATAAAAACCCTGGGTGTTTCCCTTTCCCGGATGCAGGCGGTTGACATCGACACCCCGGAGGATTTTGAACTGGCCAAAGCCCTGCATCTTCTTCAACAGGAACGCAGATCGTGAACGCTGAAACGACCAGGCGAATTGGCCTCATCGGCTTCGATCGCCGAACCTGTGAAGCGTTTGAAACTGCCGGCATTGAAGTAGCGGCGCACATTTATGCAAATCCGGACAACAAAAATGCGAACTATCCCGGCCAGGATCATCTGATCAATTTCCACAATTGGAAGCAGTATAATTTTGAGCGAGCAACCCCTTCTTCCAAATTCGGACATGTTAGAGAAACGGCTCGTCAGCAATGCTTTCAGGATTTCATTCGATGCACGGACCGTTGGGATTGGTCACGCGAACTCGTTCACAACTGGAACGATTACGACCACCTCTTTTCTCTCGCTTTCAATCATGCCTGCAACTGGCTTGAAACTCACCGACCCGATGTAGTGGTCTACTCCAACGTGCCCCATCAGGGGGTTGCAATCGTCAACTTCCATACTGCGAGGGCGCTCGGCATTAAAACCAGGATTTTCATACAGAGCCCGTTTGGCGGCAGAAGCTGGCTCGTGGATCACTGGAATGATCTTGGAAGCTTCGCCTCCTCGGTTCCGGGGGAGCCGTTTGAAATTGATGTTTCAGCACCCACCGCACCGCCCTTTTACATGAACAGTGTACGGGGAAACGCTAACCGTCGTCTTCGTTCCCTGGGCCACAAGCTGAGAGCGCGCACGATTGTCGGACTTGGCTTGACGGGGTTCACACCGGAAACCCGCAGAAGAAATTTCCAGAGAAACCTTGGCCGCTGGCAACGTGCTGTCGAAGATGAGCGCTATCTGAGTAAGGCTTCCCGGTTCTTCAAGGACAAACCCGGCAACGAGCCCTATGTCTATTTTCCCCTGCATCTGCAGCCTGAAATGACAACCGACATTCTGGGCGGCATCTTTGCCGATCAGGCGCTCGCCCTTGAAAAACTGCGATTGCTGATGCCGGATCAGATAGCCATCTACATCAAGGAAAACCCCAAACAAACCGGCCGTTTGCGCAGCGACACCTTCATGGAGCGCCTTTCAAGTCTGAAAAATGTGAAACTCCTGTCCCATGAAGTGCCAAGTTTTCCGCTTAGTGAAAACGCTAAAGCTGTTGCGACAATTACCGGAACAGTTGGATGGGAAGCCGTGCGCATGGGCAAGCCTGTGATTGTTTTTGGAAACACTTTCTGGAACCAGCTCCCGGGCGCGTTCAAGTATACGGATGATCTTTCGTGGAATGCCATCGACAGTTTCAGCTTTGACGCCAAATCGCTGGGTAAATCAGTAAACGGCCTGAGCAAACACGCCCATCACGGCATATCGGATCGCGCGTATGCAGTTCTTCAGGAAGGTTTCAACCCGGAAGCGAACGCAGCCGACCTCGCGAATACGCTGATCACCAAGGGCTGGCCCGATGTCTGAAAACCGGTGGCTTATCATTCCGGTTGAAGTGAAGCATCGTGAGTTTCTGTCGCGGATTGTCCTGTCAGCGCTTGCGGCATCGCGAGGGTATCGGGTTCTTCTCGGTAAGGACACGATGATCCGTCGCCTTGCACCTGCCCTGCCCAAAGGCGTTATTTTCGACAAAAGCCTCGGCACAGCCCGTCACGGCAAGCCGCAAAGGTTTCGCCATCTTGGACACAAGGTTGTGGTTCTGGATGAGGAGAGCACTGGCTATTACGGTTCACCGGAGCAATTTCTTTCCGTGCGCCTTGCGGACGAGACGCTCGACTCGTGTAAGCGTTGGTACTGTATCTCAGACACATTACGGGAGCACGCCACCAGCCTTTATCCAAAACATGAACATCGCTTTATGACCTCGGGTCTGCTGCGCACCGATATCTGGCGAAAGGAATTTCAGGGATTCTATGAGGTAGACAGCAAACGGATCCATGAACAACATGGCCCGTTCATTCTGTTCGACTCAAATTTTGGCGGCATCATTCACGCACGCGGTGATGCATTTGTCCAAAAGCAGATACGCGGCCAGAAGAAAGCCTATTCCAATGTCGAAGAGCGGATGGCAAGGATTTTTGCCGAGGGCAAACCAAACCTTGAAGCATTCATTGAGGTTTTGCCAAAGCTGGCCGAATGGTATCCGAAACACCGGATTATAATCCGCCCGCATCCATCCGAAACTGTCTCCTTCTGGGAAGAAACTTTCACCGGAAACGAAAGAATTACCGTTACAAATGAAGGCGTTTCCACTCCCTGGATACTGGCATCAGACATGATGTTGCATCACGGTTGCACCACCGGCATCGAAGCGGAAATCATGGGCAAGCAACATGTCATGTACGCGCCTCACCCCGATGAGCATCACGATACGGAAGTCATGAAAGCCTTTGCACCGATTGTGAAAACCGAAGATGATCTGAAAGCCCACATTGGGGAAAATCTGGGCAAAGCCTGTGAACGAAGAATGACAAAGGCAAAGGAAGCGTTCTTCGCAAATCTGTCCGGCAAGTTGGCTGCTGAAACCATCCTGGATGATATCGACACCCTTTCATTCGCTTCAGGCGAGCTTCCAGCCTCATTGCCAGTTTCCGTTCGCCTACGCCTGTGGTTCGCAGACAACAAAAAACGTTCCGAAAAAGAGAAAAACTACATTAAGCAGAAATGGCCGGGATCAAGCACAGAGGAAATCAAACTGGAATTGGAAACAGCCGCGAAAGGATTGGGAATCGAAGGGAGCTTTCAGGTAAAGGAGGTTTTTGATGAGGTTTGGGAGATTAAGCCTCATCTTATAGAGCAAACCGGCAAAAAACTCACTACCACGACGGTTAGTTAACATGAATGCGTCTGCCTATTCGTAACCGGCAACCAACTGAATTTCAGTTTTGAGCATTGTGACAATGAGTGAATGGTGTCCATTGGATCAAAACTTCCACTTCCCATAGTTGGAAACAACTCTGATCAGCGTTTTTCGAGCTTCAAAGTTCCAGGCCCGCAATAGCCGCTTTCCACTCTCGCGTTAGTAAGCAAACCTTCCACGAACAGCTTGCTCTTGGGCGGGGGCGAAAAGTCTGTAATCCGAATAGTACCGCTTACGTCAATTGTCCCACGCCATTTTCGCCCATCGCTATCAAAAGACAGTTTGCATTCTCTGATTTCAGCAACAAATCGATATGGACCATCAGTTGAAAAGCGAGGCGTACAGGATTCTATCCGATCTTGAGGGGGATTTGTATAAATACGGGTCCCATCGTAAAATCCGTCATACTTTGCACAACCACTAGGCTGACCCACCTGGCGACTGCGCGAGTTACCTTCCAGCTCTTGAACCAATTTCTTATTTTCCAGCAAGACATTTTCATACTTTGTTTGCAGCTCCGCATAGGCGGCAATGTTGTCTGCTTTGAGTTCTTCAATTGCAGATTTATTCTTCGCTTTAAGCCCCTCAACCGCGGCTTCATTTTTTGCTTTGGTTTCGTCAGATTCATTTATCTTTTTCTGCAAGGAATCTTGAAGGCGCTTAACCGTACTTTGCAATACACTTTTTTCCTGTTCCGAAGCTAAGTAGCTCGCCTGCAACGAATCAGGAATTGATTGAAGCTCTTTCTTTTCCGACTCGAGAGTTTGGATTCTGACCTGCAAACCCTGTATTTCCTGATTCAATGGAGCCGTTCGACTCTTAACTATCTTTTCGTGATCATTAATGTACTCATTGACAAACCAAGCGAGACCACCGGCCATCAAGGCAAAGGCGATACTCATCAACCAATGCGAATAATTGTACTGCTGTTTAAGAGGTCTATTTTCGGAACCGTCAATGTACCACTCACCGATCGCTTCAGATGGCTTTATTTTCTGATCAGACAAATCCCGCAGCAGACTCCACTTTTTCTTGAGCTCGTTCCTTTTCGTTTTTTCTCCAATGGGGAGCTCTGAGTACTTCTCGCTGAGTTCATTACATTCGTGGCGAAACTCCATCGTCACAACATCCTGTGCATGCAGGTCTGCTAGCAATGCAAGATGTTCTCTGTGCTGTCTTTCTCGGATGGTTCTCGTATTTTTTGCGAGAATAATCGTTTCGGCAATTACATTCTGAAAATGGTTTGAAATTTTGGTGGACGTTTCATTTTCGATGTTCTCGGAAACGAAGGCTTCAAGTTCAGAAAGTGAAATTTCACCATCAACATTGGTATCTGCTTCAGGTGTCGTTATCCCTTTTAGAAAATATTTTGTAAAAACACTATTTTGATAAGCATCTGATTCAAATGTCTTTTTATCTTTATCACAAGAAAAGAGCCAATATATTGACTTCTCCTCAGATTGCGCAGTATCACTGCTTCCAACTACGAAAGATTCAAGAGTTTCTTTCGCGTTGCCCGAATAGCAACAATCTACAATTACCACTACGCGCTTGCATTTGCTTGCCTCAATCAGATCATTGAGATCAGATATGGAAATGCCGGTTACAGCGATGTGATGGTAATTGGTATCCTTGCAAGCAATATAAAACCTGTCATCTGATAACAATCCGTGACCGCTGAAAAACAAAAGAAGCAAATCGTCTTCGACTGCATCCTGAAAAAACTGGCTGATACCGATTTTGACATTTTGCAGATCAGCATTCGGCAAAATCATTGGTTCAAGAAAATCACTGTATTCAGGGTTACTCAGAACAAGTTTTATGTCTTCTGCATTTTTGTGTGCATAAGAAAGTTTTTCAAAGGTAGGATCATCATATTCAGAGCATCCAATCAAAAGGGCTTTCTTTTCCCCCTGATCTGGGTCCACGCCAAATGCTTTAAGTAATTCTTTCAGCTTTTCCTTGTTGTGACCCAAAGACGAACTATCAAACACTACCTGAGGCACGTCGCCGGTAAAAAAATCTTCGGCATGTCGGAAAACAATCTTCAAATTTTCTTGTAAATGTATTTTCTCAGCGATTGCTAAAACAAGTTTTTTTGCGACTTCCTTTACAACCGTTTCTGCACCGATATTCAAAAGCAACGATGCACTTACACTCATGTTACGTGCACTCTTCGATTTCCTTACAAAGGATACATCGACATCAGCCTCTTTTAGCTGTTGCTTAAGTTCTTTCCGGATTTTATCAATTTGCGCCTGATTTAACCCGTTGCCGGTTATCAGGAGTTGTGGAGAGCTTTTACTCATATCTCCCCCAGTTTTGCCCTCAGAAATATTCCTTTAAAACAATATAATAAAAAACTCTAATTGCAAACTTGAATATATACGTCGACCTTCACAACCTAATCCTCAAGGCATCCAGTCCTGCTCATGCCCTTCCAGCCATAGTTCCCTTAGCCATTTTGCGGGCCTGGTACGATAGCGCAGCTTGCTGCCCTCCCCAATCAGCGCTTCCTCCATCTTCGGGTCGCCATGAAAACAGAGCACCCGGCAATTTTTCGGAACCTTGGGTTCCTGAAACAGGTTGAACGGAACCATCGGAATGGCTTGTCTCTTGAACGAACCAATCCAGCCCTTTGGGAAATATTCAAGCTCACCGCGTTTATGCGCGGTCATGGAGATATATTTCTGCTCGCCGCGATGGGATACTGATGTCTCAAAATCTTGCTCAAGGTCAGTATAGAGATAGGCATGTGTTCCCGGTTCGAATTTATAGACGGAGCCATGGCCACCAACCGGTTGCAGTGGATGGTACTGATAACGCCACTCACGTCCCATGCACACTTTGCCGGGCTTGTAGTCAAACAAATCATCAAGTGGCCCGATCACAATCACATCCAGGTCCATGACGAGGGTCGGACCCTCCAGATCGATTTCACCCGGCTTCATCATGGTAACCTTGCGCCATGCCCCACGGCGCCTGCCCGTCGTCATTGCTGTTACCATCTCGTCTTCAAATGGCACGACCGGAAGAGGTTGAATTTCCACTGCCTCGTTTATGCCCTCGGGATGCTCGGTGAAGCAGACAAACCGGAACGGGCGCATCATCGACCGTTTAACACCCGCATACAGGCGGTTAACATAATAGGGCGGAAACTTCGTACCCCATTTGATACAAACAACATTGACTGGTTTCATTTAGGAAATGTGCCGTCAGAGATAAAAATTCCACGGTCCCTATCACCCTTGCCCGGAAGAAGCAAATCCAGGGAAAAATTCACAAACCGGATGGTCGCGCTGGAGCTCATGCTGATATAAAGGCAGGCAGCGAGAGGAAATTACCATGTTTAAACGAATCCTGTCAGTGATTGCTGTTCTGCTGGTCATAGCGCTTGGATATCTTCTTTTCTGGCCGGTCCCGGTCGAACCGGTCGCCTGGGAAGCACCTGAAAACAGGGGTTATGTTGGTGATTTTGCACCAAACCAGGCTTTGGCAGATATCAAACGGATCGACCTTGGCGAACATTCGGGGCCTGAAGACGTGGCAATCGGACCTGATGGGCTCGTGTACGTATCCACCCACGATGGAACCATTCTGCGCCATGAACCGGGATCGGCGAACACAGTAAAATTTGCTGACACCAAAGGCCGCCCTCTCGGAATTGAATTCGGCAGGGACGGCGACCTTTACGTCGCGGATGCCTACAAGGGGTTGCTGAAAATCAACCCTTCAGGCGAGGTATCGCTGCTGACAAACAAGACAGATGAAGGGTCACCTATCCTGTATGCCGACGATCTCGACATTACATCTGAAGGCTTGGTCTACTTTACTGATGCCTCCATCAAGTTCGGCGCCGAAGCAAATGGCGGCACCCTGCCTGCTTCACTGCTTGATTTGATTGAGCATGGTCCCAATGGTCGGGTGCTTAAATTTGACCCGGCAACCAACGAAACAACAATCATTCATCAGGGAATGAGCTTTGCCAACGGGCTAGCCCTCACATCGGATGAGAGCCACATATTGGTGGCAGAAACCGGGGGCTATGCGATCCACAAGATTCCCCTGAATGCTCCAGAGACAGCAAAACCGGTCATCACCAACCTTCCGGGGTTCCCGGACAATGTGAACGATAATCCGGACGGCACATTCTGGATTGGTCTTGCAAGTCCGAGGTCGGTGCCGGTTGACAAACTCTCCGGCCAACCATTCCTGCGCAAGGTCATTCAACGACTTCCTGCTGCAATAAGGCCCAAGCCGCAACGGTAC
>JBCCGN010000022.1:0-45486 GCA_039029255.1 Pseudomonadota bacterium
CGTGCGTTGCCAAGCACCCTAACCGGCTTGACGGCAGCGGCGGCTTAGCAACGTTATGCGACAAGTATAACCATGATTGAAATTAAACATCCACAAGAGCAGGCGCGTTTACGTCGCCTTGCCCTGGCTGCACAAGGTTTGCTGCGTCCGGGTGACATGAATATCCGGCATCCATTTATCTGACCGGTGTCGACGAATTGACCAAACGGTGGATTTTCCGCCTGCGCTTCCATCAGTTCCGGTTTGCGCAACACCGGCAAAGCCGCAAAACTCTCACGATCTTTTACAGCGGAAACATCGATGCCTGCAAAACGATCCCGCCAGCCGGGAAGCCTCTCCATTACGTCTTCGATTTTTCCTGCGATGTCATCAAACAGTTCTTTTTCACGCTCCTCGCGGCCTCGGGTTTCCAACGAATCAAAATACTCAGACATTTAATTACTTCCCATATGATTTTCTGAATTATCTCAAAATCCTGATCCACCGGGCCAGATCCAGCAGACTTGCAAGTGCTGCCGAGACATATGTCAGAGCAGCTGCTTTCAATACCTGCCGTGCAGCGGGCAGATCATCAGGATGTAGGTATCCGCCCTGCTCAAGGATCGGTAGCGCCTTGTTAAAACTGGCATCCCATTCGACAGGCAACGTCACCAAATGCACCAAAAGACGAATAGCGATAAACGCGATACCGATTGCGAGTATTCCAATAAATGCTGCCGGAGATCGTGCCAAAATACCCAGCACCGGCGCCACAAAGAAGAAAATCGCAGCAAACTTGTCGGTTACAGCAGCAAATTTTACCAGGGACTGTCGCAAGGCGAGTAGCCGGTCATTTTCCAGATGTTGAATGGCGTGCCCCACTTCATGTGCCGCTATGGCCACCGCAGAAACCGATTTACCGGAGTGATTGTTCTTCAATAGCCTGACCATGTGTTCCTGGGGATCGTAGTGATCGCCATGTTCGGTCACCTCGACGCTCACTTTTTCGATTTCAAACCTGTCAATCAAATGCTCGGCAAGCTCACCACCGGTTCCAGGAAAATCGCTTCGCTCGCCGCCGTGTCTGGCAATCACATACCTTACCCAGTATTGCGGACCAAAAATTACCGCAAGCAGAATTCCGAAACCGACAATTGCAAGAATGCCTATCTGATGGGCTCCCTTTTCAGCTCAAGATATCTATGCGAGCCAGCGTTTGCGACGGCGATAGTGCTTCACATCCTTGAACGATTTACGGCCCTCACCGCCAACGCCTAGGTAGAATTCTTTAACATCCTCATTTTCACGCAGTTCCTTGGCATCACCATCCATCACCACGCGACCCGATTCCAGAATGTATCCGTAAGTGGCGTACTTGAGCGCGATGTTGGTGTTTTGCTCCGCAAGCAGGAATGACACGCCCTCGTTCTGGTTAAGATTGTGCACGATCTCGAAAATTTCCTCCACGAGTTGCGGTGCAAGACCCATGGAAGGCTCATCAAGCAGGATCATCGAAGGTTTCGACATCAGTGCGCGACCAATTGCACACATCTGCTGTTCACCGCCCGATGTATAGCCGGCAAGTGCCTTGCGCCGTTCCTTAAGCCTTGGAAAATACTGGTAGACGAGATCGAGATGGTCTTTAATCGCGCCACTGCCATCGCGTCGCGTGTAGGCCCCGGTAAGAAGGTTTTCCTCCACAGTCAGGTGGCCAAAACAATGACGCCCTTCCATCACCTGAATACACCCGCGGCGCACTAGTTCATTCGGAGTCAGGGATTGAATTTCCTGACCGTCAAAAATAATGTTGCCCTTTGTGACTTCGCCGCGTTCACCGTGCAGAAGGTTGGATACGGCACGCAGGGTGGTTGTCTTTCCGGCACCGTTTGCACCGAGAATAGCGACAATTCCCCCTTTCGGTACGGTAAGGGAAACACCTTTAAGTACGAGAATCACATGATTGTAGATAACTTCGATATTGTTGATCGAAAGAATGTTCTCAGAAGCCCTTGGCTCAAGATTTTCAGCGACGCTCATAATTGTAAATCCGGAAAACTGTTGTAGAAAATGATGACCCCGGAGAACCCGGGGTCATCCGACAGCGGAATTATCCGCAGGTTTGTGTCTGCCAGTCTGCTTGCTCGGAAACATACTTGTCTGCGGCAGCTTCAAGAAGCGGACGTACAATGTCGTTCATAGGCTCGATCGGATCAGTAATGCGAGCCCAGTCAGAGCCGTCCCATTGCTGGATAAAGACCGAACCGCCACCTTCATGGTCAGCACAGGATGCCTTGATCGGTGCAGTAAAGCCTTCAAGGCCGAGTTCCTTCAGACGTGCTTCAGAAAGGTCAAAGGTTTCGAGGCCAAGACGCATGTCTTCACCCGTAATTGACTTTTTACCGGTTGCAGCCTGAGCAGCCCGAATAGCTTCCGATACGATAACTGCGTTAAACAAACCACGGTTATAGAGAACGTTACCTACGTCATCCTTGCTTGAAACCTGGCTGTTTCCTGCATCAACCACATGCTTGATAACATCCTGCAGTGCTGGAAAATCAGTACCAATACCGGAGAAGTTTGCAGCCAGATAACCCTTGCCGGTTTCGCCAACCGAGTTGAGGTCTGCATGCGCGCCAGCCCACCAGTTACCAATGAACTTGTCCATCGGGAACTTGATCTTGGCTGCTTCCTTGACAGCAGTAGGGTTCATTGCACCCCAGCCCCACATGATCATCCAGTCCGGACGCTCTTTACGAACGTTCAACCAGGTAGAAGACTGGTTCTGCATTTCCTTAACGCCAACCGGGAAGCCGACCCACTCAAAGCCCATTTCAGGCGCCAGCTGGTCGAGAAGCGGAATTGGCTCCTTACCGTAACCCACATCAAGATAGATGAAGCCGATTTTCTTACCCTTGATACCGCCATTCTGGTCGATGTACTTCAGGATGGAAGACATCTGGTTCCAGTAAGAGGTCGGATAGTTAAATCCGTAAGGGAACTTCTCTCCGATCGCCACTGCAGACAGACCATAGCCCATGGAAAGGACCGGGATTTTGTCTACAGGCGCTTTTGGAATGATCTGAAGTGTAATACCGGTTGACAGCGGATTGTAAACCAGAGCGCCATTGCCTTTGGTGGCCTCATAGCACTCAACACCCTTCTGGGCATTGTATCCGGTTTCACATTCTTCGACGACAACCTTGGCTCCGCCAATCCCGCCATCACGTGCGTTCAGCATGTTCAGGTAATCAGCAAAACCATTGGCAAACGGAATACCGCCACCGGCAAACGGACCTGTGCGGTAGCTGAGAGACGGCACATAGAGTGTATCTTCGGCGCTCGCAGTTGGTACATGTATCATGGACCCGGCTACGGCAAGCGCAGCAGCTCCAAGGACAAGTTTCTTGAGCATATTGTTTTCCTCCCAAACGCTCTGCGGTCAGCATCATGCATTCCGCGATGAATGAAACCGGTTTTAAAGGGGCGGTTTCCGGCCCTTAGGTAAGCCAATTCTAATACGGAAACGGCCAAACACGCAATTTCTGTTTAATGATTGCCCATAGCCTGGCCAGTCCATGCGGCTCCGCAATCAGAAAGTAAACAATCATAATGCCGATCAGCATCTCGTTAATATGTTGCACTGTGGCTGAACCGATATCCAAACCGAAGAAACGTGGGGTGGCATTGATCAAAACCGGCAATATCCAGATCACCGCAGCACCGAGATATGAACCAAGCAAACTCCCCAGACCGCCCAGAATAACCATGAACAGCACCAGAAACGAATGGTTATAGTCAAAACTCTCGACTTCTGCTGCACCGAGCCACAGGAACACCATCATGGCGCCTGCTACTCCGCAATAGAAGGATGATACAGCAAAGGCAGAAAGCTTGGCGTGCAGTGGGCGCACACCCATCAGCTCGGCGGCGATGTCCATGTCACGTATCATCATCCAAGAGCGGCCAATGCGACCGGAAATAATATTTGAAGCAATCCACGTCATAACAACCACAATGCCCAGACAAACCAGATACCGGGTTACCGGTTCGGCAGAAGCACCGGTCACTATGATACCAAATGCCTCTCGCTGCGGCACTTCGATTGCACCGGATGGGTTGTAATTCACCAACCACTCAAACCGGATGAATGCCCATTCCAGGAAAAACTGTGCAGCAAGCGTTGTCACAACAAGGTAGAAGCCCTTGATGCGCAGACTTGGCAGACCAAAGAGAACACCTATACCGGCCGAAAATATCCCGGAAGCAAATATCAGAATGATAATGTTAACGTCTGGCATATAGGTCGTCATCTTGTAACAGGCGTAGGCTCCAACGCCCATAAAGGCACCTGTACCAAGCGAAATCTGACCCGTGAAACCGGTCAGAATGTTGAGGCCAATTGCAGCGAGCGTGAACACCAGAAACGGGATCATGATCGCGCCCAGGAAAAAGTCGTTCGCCATTAGCGGAATGGCGATGAAACCTATCGCCAGATAAATCCAGATGAACAGCTTGTCCTGAAAAATCGGGAACTTTGCGGAATCCGCTTGGTAGGTTGTCTTGAACTGTCCGGCTTCGCGATAAAACATCTTTCTTCCCCCTATATTCGCTCAATCAGTTTCTCGCCGAACAACCCTTCAGGCTTGTAGAGCAGGAAAATGAGGGCAATGATGAATGCAAACCAGCTATCGGTACCACCGCCGAGAAGCGGCGCACCCCAGTAGAGTTCGAACAGTTTTTCGCCAAACCCGATAATGAGTCCGCCGATAATCGCGCCGGGAATGGAAGTGAATCCGCCAAGAACCAAAACCGGGAGCGCCTTTAGTGCAACCACCTCAAGCGCAAAGGAAACATCGGATTTCGCTGCCCACATAATACCGGTTGCTAGTGCAACTATCCCGGCTGTGAACCAGACGATCACCCATATCTGATTAAGCGATATCCCCACGGAAAGCGCTGCCTGGTGATCGTCTGCAACTGCACGCAGAGCACGACCAACACGCGTTTTATTGAAGAAAATGGCCAGACCCGCGATCAGAATAAATGCAATGATCGCCGCCGCCACATCAATATGCTGAATGACAACAATCCCACCCAGAACATCAAATACCGTGTCGCCAGTCGGAAGACCCAGCTCTTCGGTTATCATCGCTTTCGGTTCCCCGCCAAACAGCAATTCACCAAACCCGATGAGGAAATAGGTCAGACCGATGGTTGACATGAACAGAATGATATCGGGCTGGTTCACAAGATGGCGCAAAACCAGCTTCTCAACAGAAAAAGCAAGCCCGTACATGACCACCAGCGTCAATACCACCGCCAAATAGGCCGGCACACCGAGCGCATAAAGGCCAACCAACGTGAGAGCGGAGAAAACCACCATGATGCCCTGGGCAAAGTTGAACACGCCTGAAGCCTTGAAAATCAGGACAAAGCCAAGTGCGATCAGGGAGTAAAGCGTTCCTGCCACAAACCCTTCCCAGAGCACCTGAAGAAAGAAGTCAGGCAGAGAGTACATCTGCACGAACGGATCAATAAAAATGTTGTAAAGCAGTTCCATCAGTGCGCTACTCCCAGATACGCATCAATCACATCCTGATTGGATTGCACCTCATGTGGCAGGCCATCACCAATCTTCTTGCCGTAGTCGAGGACCATGACCCGGTCAGCCAAATCCATGACGACGCCCATATCATGTTCGATCAGCGCAATCGTTGTCCCGTATTGCTGGTTCACATCAATGATAAAGCGGCTCATGTCTTCCTTTTCTTCAAGGTTCATGCCCGCCATCGGCTCATCAAGGAGCAGTAAATCCGGTTCTGCAGCAAGCGCCCTTCCCAACTCGACCCGCTTCTGCAATCCATAGGGAAGTGTGCCTACAGGCTCTTTGCGAATTGCTTCGATCTCGAGAAAATCGATGATCTCCTCAACAACTTCGCGATGCTGAATCTCTTCATCGAGAGCAGGTCCGTAACGCCACATCTGCCAGAAAAAATTCTTGTTCATTTTAAGCGTGCGACCCGCCATTATATTGTCGAGGGTCGTCATGCCATGGAAAAGGGCAACGTTTTGAAAGGTGCGCGAAATCCCGCTTGACGCAGCCTGATAGGGGCGCATGCGACGGCGTTCTTCGCCGCGGAAAGTAATTGTTCCTTCCTGCGGATGATAAAAGCCATTTATCACATTAAGCATTGAGGTCTTTCCGGCACCGTTTGGACCGATGATCGCTCTCACTTCTCCCTTGAGAATATCAAAGGATACGTCAGTGATTGCTTTCACGCCACCAAAAGAAAGCGAAATATTATCCACGTGAAGCAGCGTTTCTCCAGGCGCAATGCCATCGTCCGTGCGGCTGTGAAGATGTGTGTCATGCGCGTTCATTCCGCAGCCTCCTTCATGGATTGCGGTGCAAACAAAGGTGCATCCTGGATCGCTACAGTCGCGGAGATACTGCCTTTGCGGCCATCCTCAAATACCACTTCGGTTTCAATGAACTTTTCAGTAGAGCCATCATAAAGCGCCTCAACAAGTTCCCCATACCGTTCGTCAATAAAGGAGCGACGCACTTTCATGGTACGTGTCATCTCTCCATCATCCGGATCAAGCTCCTTGTGCAACACAAGGAAACGGTGGATCTGCGAGCCAGCCATCATTTCCTCTGTTGAAAGGTCCTCGTTCACTTCGCGAACGTGCTCCCCCATCATCTTGATGACTTCCGGGTGCTGGGTCAGTTCCTGGTAAGATGCATAGGAAACATTGTTCCGCTCTGCCCAGTTACCGACAGACGTCAGATCAATGTTGAGAAACACACAACACTTGTCCCGCTTGTCTCCGAACGCAACCGCTTCCTTGACGTTTGGAAAGAACTTCAGCTTGTTTTCGATATACTTGGGTGCAAACAGGCTGCCGTCCGTCAACTTGCCGACATCCTTTGCCCGGTCGATAATCCGCAGGTGGCCTTCATTGTCGATGAAGCCGGCATCGCCGGTATGGACCCAGCCATCCTTGGTCTTCGTATCCTTCGTAGCCTCGTCGTTCTTGTAGTAACCCACAAAGACACCGGGCGAGCGATACATTACCTCACCGCTTTCCGCAATTTCAATTTCAACATCCGGTGAAGGCGTGCCAACGGTGTCCGCGCGAATCTGGCCATCCGGTTGCGCCGAGATATAAACCGCAGCCTCCGTCTGGCCGTAAAGCTGCTTCAAGTTCAAACCAAGTGAACGGTAGAACCGGAATATCTCTGGGCCAATTGCTTCGCCTGCCGTATAGCCGACTTTCATTTTGGTCATGCCCATCCGGTTTTTAAGCGGACCGTAGACAAGAAACTCGCCCAGACCGTACAAAATCCGGTCCCACATTCCCACACTTTCACCATTGAGGATCGGTTCACCAACCCGGCGAGCATGCTCCATGAAATATTTGAACATTTTCTGTTTGGTATTGCCCGCATCTTCCATCCGCACTGTAATTGCGGTCAAAAGTGTTTCAAAAACACGAGGCGGTGCAAAGAAATAGGTCGGCGCAATTTCCCGGCGGTCATCATCGGCTGTTTCAGGGCTTTCAGGACAACAAACACAATACCCCGCAATAAAGGATTGCGCATAAGAAAAGACGTGATCACCCACCCATGCGAGTGGTAGGTAAGCGATGATTTCCTCGGTCTCATCAAGACTATCAAAATTGTTGGCATTTGCCGACGACTTGACCAGATTATCGAACGAAAGCATGACGCCTTTAGGACGACCGGTAGTGCCGGACGTATAAAGCATTACGGCGAGATCATCTCCCTTGAGTTTCTCATATCCGGAAACCCATTCAGCCTCGCCATTTTTCTCAAATTCTTCGCGACCCATTTTCTGCACTGAATCAATCGAATGCAGAAACTTGAGATCATAATCGCGCAACCCGCGAGGCTCATCGTAAACCATGAGCTTCAGTTTTTTGAGTTCATCCTTGATTGAAAGAACCTTATCCACCTGCTCCTGGTTCTGGCATACGGCCGCCGTCACTTCGGCATGCTCGAGAACGTATGACATCTCCTCGGCAACCGAATCTGCGTAGACAGGTACGGGCACTGCGCCAATCGCCTGTGCCGCACAAAAAGTCCAGTAAAGCCTCGGACGATTTTGACCAATTATTGCAACTTTCTGGCCGGGCTTCACACCAAGTGCCTTAAGGCCCATTGAACATGCACGTATTTCGTCGTGGACCTCGGCCCAGTTCCAAGTCTGCCAGATGCCAAAATCCTTGTGCCTGTAAGCAGGCCTATTGGCAAATCGGTTGGCGTTGAGTTTCAGATATTGTGGAAAAGTACTTGCCGCACCATTGGTCGACGTATTGCCCGAATGAGCCATCGCTGCCTAATCTCCTCCCATGTGCTGTTCCGGTTTGTCCGAATTCCCCAGCAAGATGCATGCACGTTGCAATCGGCTCCTCAAGCACCTGCCCTTACAATCACAAAAAGGGATCGTTCACGACAGGAAATATTGCAAAATCGCCAGATCAAATTTGCATGGTAGGTTAGTTTTAGGCAATAAAGCCAAGTTTGCCAACCACAATGAATTGAAATAGTTGGTGCCGCAAATAAGTTGAAAATGGCGTAGCCGGAAAAACTCCAATGCGGTTTTGCGCTATCCTTACTTTCTTCATTTCAGGATCATCAGATGGGCAAAGAAATTTTAGTAATCGGCGGCGGGCAGGCCGCGGCTTCATTTGCAGCCAGAATTCGACAACATGATGCGGACAGCAAGATAACGATCCTGAGCGAGGAGCCCCATCTTCCCTATCAACGCCCGCCCCTCTCGAAGAAATATGCGACCGGCGAAATGCAGAGAGATCAACTGCTGCTGCGACCGGAAAACTGGTATTCAGACAATGGTATCAAGTTCAGGGAAGATGTCATGGTTTCCCGGATCGATCCCGAAGCCAAGACAGCCACGACATCATCCGGTGAGGAAATCCGCTGGGACAAGCTGATGCTGACAACCGGATCAAGCCCCCGCAGTTTGCCTGATGCCGTAGGCGGAAGCCTTGAAGGTGTTTACCTGCTCCGCAGCATCCAGGATGCAGACCAGTTCGCAACCGAACTGATCAAAGGCAATCGGGTCGCTATTATTGGAGGCGGATATATTGGCCTTGAAGCTGCGGCTGTCTGCGCAGCAAGGGGACTTGAGGTAACACTGATAGAAGCGGCCCCCAGAATTCTGCAACGGGTTGCCTGTCCTGAAACCTCCCGATGGTTCAAGACTCTCCATGAGCAAAAAGGTGTTAAAATTCATGAAGATACCGGTTTAAGCAGGATCGACGAAAACCAGGGAAAGGCTACAAGTGTCGTGCTTGCTGGCGGCAGCGAAATCGAGGTAGATTTTGTTCTTGTCGGTATCGGTATTGTTCCCAATGCAGAACTGGCTTCTGGAGCCGGACTTGATGTGGAAGGCGGTATTTTGGTGAACGAATATTGCCAGACATCCCATCCTGACATCTATGCTGCCGGAGATTGTGCAGCGTTTCAATATCGCGGCGAGCTGAGCCGCCTTGAATCTGTTCAAAATGCAATCGACCAGGCAGAATGCGCCGCTGACAACATCGCCGGACAAACACGCATCTATGAACCTTATCCTTGGTTCTGGTCTGACCAGTATGATGTGAAACTACAGATTGCAGGTCTCAATCGCGGTTATGACACGGTTGTTGTTCGCCCGGGTGAACGCGAGGGTGCCATGTCACACTTCTACTTTAATGGGAATCAAATGCTGGCGGTTGACTGCATGAATGACCCGAGAACATATATGGTGTCCAAGAAAATGCTTGAAGCCGGGAAGAACATCACTCCCCAACAAGCCGCCGATCTTGAGTTGCAGCTCAAATCACTGATGTGAACATGCTCAGGTGCCGCGACCAGTAAAACTGGATATGGCAGGCTCAAGCAGAGAACTCGAACCGTTCCCAATTTTGTATATGGCCAATCCGCGATCCGTCGTGCCATCGGATCGAATCTTGAAAGCACCTGTCGTTCCCTGGAACCCGCGATTGCTTTCAAAATTTCGTGTCCTGAACGCATTTGAAGGTCCATTCTGCCGGACAAGTTCAGAAGCCAATGTCACAGCGTCATACGCCAGTGCGGCCTGAACACCGGGTGCAGCCCCATACCTGCTCTGATAACGGTTCGCGAAACCAGCGAATTTCGAAACATCGCGCCCGGGATAGATTGCACCCTCAAGATTGGCATTTGTGAAATCGATCGATTCCCAGGCGCCTGATCCGAGCAATTGCTTACCGGGAAGATCAACACCGTTGCGTCTCAAACCACCAATCAGCAATCCCGGTATGGGGCCACCTTCCGGAATATAAATGGAATCTGAAGTCTGCACACTGACCGCACCCTCAATAAGAACCGCTTCAATGCCTTCCGGAGTGCGGTCATATTCGTGAATCTTCACATTTATACGATTGCGCCCGGCAGTTTCCCTTAAGATCCGGCCCCTCAATCCGCCCTCAGCGTTGCGGGGAAGAAATGCGACGATCGATTGACGACCCATGGATGCTGCATAATTGATCATACGCCTGGTATCAGATTGCGGTGTGTAGGAAAATAGATACACACCGCGACGTGCAACAGACGTATCCGTAGAAAATGCAAGCATTGAAACATTTGCCGGGAGTGTAATTCCTGAGGCCGCGCTCACATTCGCAGCAAAGAGCGGACCGAGTATCAGCGATGAACCTTCCGAAAGCGCCTCGCTTGCTTTGGTCTGAGCTTCAGCAGCCAGGCCCTTTGTGTCCTTGACGACGACCTGGATCCGGTTCTGACCAAAATCCTGGATGGCCATTTCCGCACCGTTTCTCAGTTCCTGTGCGACTGCTGCGGCTCCGCCAGGTATTGTGCTCGGCACCAGCAATGCAACCCTGACGTTGCCATTCCCCAAGACCTCACCGGACGGATTGGGTGTCAGTACCTTTTCAGGCAGTGCCCCGATCTGACCACTTCCTGAAGAAAGTCCGGGCCGGATTCCGCCGCCCGTCGAATTACAAGCCGTCAGAATGCTGCCGGACAGCAGTATTGCCGAAACGCCTATGAAAAAGTCCCACCTGACTCGCGGAAAAACCCTGAACATCCCTCGTCCTGTATTACGTCTACCGTGTTGCTGCTGTAGGCTCATTCTGCAAATCGCCGTTTGTTGACAGTCTAACATCGGCAGATTGAAAACAAAATGCCTTATAGAGGTCTGTTACATATTATGCCAAATTTGTCTTATGCAACTTTTTGATCAATCCCTGTATCGGTTTGATGAAACCCAACCGTCCTACTGGGAAGCCTCTCTGGGCAACCGGCGACTTGATACTGAACCGCTGAAAACATCTGAATCCTGCGATGTTGCGATAATCGGCGGCGGCTACACCGGACTTTCCGCAGCTTATCATTTAGCGATGGAATTCGGCGTGGACGTCCGGATTCTCGAGGCCGGCCATATAGGCTGGGGAGCATCCGGCCGGAACGGCGGATTTTGCTGCATTGGCGGCACACAGTTAAGTCCGGCAAAGACGATCAGAAAATTCGGGCTGGATGAGGCGCGTCGATATTATCAGTGCCAGAGCGAAGCTGTCGAGCTTGTTCGCCAGATCACCATTCAGGAGAGTTTTAATATTGATGAATCAGGCGATTGCGAGCTGGTTGTCGCAGAAAAACCATCCCACTTTGAAGCGCTAGAGGAAGAGTGCAGTTTGATGAATCAGGCGCTGGGTCTTGATTGCCGGATGATTTCAAAAGATGAATTCCGGGAACGCGGCTATGATGCGCCGCATCAGCACGGCGCCATGGAAGAGCGGCCGAGCTTCGGTCTCAATCCGCTCAAATATTGTCTTGGACTGGGTGCAGCAGCCGTGCAGCGAGGGGCCGTGCTTCACTCCCACAGTCAGGTAGCAAGCTGGAGTAAAAAAGAAGGAAAGCATGTCCTCGAAACCACATCCGGAGGCAGACTGACGGCAAAACAGGTGATCGTTGCCTGCAATGGATTCATGCCTGAAAACCTGAACAGGCAAATCGCCGGCTATACGCTTCCGTTACAGAGCCAGATTATCGTTACCCGTCCTCTCTCTCACGAAGAAATCAACGCCCACAACTGGGTAACCAAAAATCCGGCAATAAACTCTAGGAACGTCTACTTCTATTACCGTATGCTGTCAGACAATCGCTTCATGATCGGCGGGCGGGGCGATTTCGGCGGAACTCCCGAAGGAGCCGAAGTCACGGCGGAACGACTTCGAAATTCCATGGTCGAACTTTGGCCGGAATGGAAAGAGGTTGCGATCGATTATAAGTGGCGCGGCTTTGTTTGTTTCACTTCACAACTTCGACCTGCCATCGGACGCCTGCCAGAAGATCCTACTGTTTATTTCGGCTTCGGCTATCATGGTAACGGTGTAAATAATGCAACCTGGACCGGCAGGGAACTGGCAAGATGGATCGCCGGAAACAATGACAGGACAAATCCGTTACCATCCCATCTTCCAACGATAGTTCAGGGAATGGCACCACGGTTTCCGTTTCCTAGACTGCGGCGCTATTATGCTATGGCGGGAGTGGGATGGCACCGGTTCAAAGACATGATTGACCGCTAGGAAAGGGTATACAGATTTCAGAATTTGTCTTGAGAGGTCATATTCATTCGGCGCCATTTGTTGAACCGGGTCTTTACCTTGCTGCCACACCAATCGGAAACCTCGGCGATATCACCATACGTGTACTGGAGCACCTGGCAGGATGTGATGTCATCGCCTGTGAGGACACCCGCGTCACTGCCAAGCTCTTGCGACACTACGGGATTCGCAAGAAAACTGTCTCCTACAACGAGCACAACGCTGGCATGTCCGGTTCGCGCCTGATTGAGGATATCATCGATGGAAAGTCGGTTGTGCTGGTTTCCGACGCAGGAACGCCGGTAATTTCCGACCCCGGATTTCGTCTTGTCGCCGAAGCACGAAAGAATGAAATCCCGGTCATTCCGCTGCCTGGAGCTTCTGCACCTCTGGCCGCCCTTATCGCAAGCGGCATTGATTCAGATACCTGGACCTTCGCAGGCTTTCTTCCGTCCCGACAGGGCTCAAGGTTGACGCGGCTGGAGGAAGCCGCCCGGCTGAACTCCACTCTGATTTTTTTTGAAAGTCCCAATCGTCTGGTGAAAAGCCTCGCAGACATGGTTACCGTATTCGGCCCTGAACGGCATGCCTGTGTCGCGCGGGAACTTACAAAGGTTCATGAAGAATTCAATACTGCAAGCCTTCAGAATCTGCTGTCAGAATTCCAGAACCGGACGGTGAAGGGTGAGGTTGTCATCGTGGTCGCACCGCCACAGCAGGATAATCCCGTTGATGCGGATGTGCTTTTAACTGACCTGCTTGAAACGATGTCCGTGAGCAAGGCTGCAGCCGAGGCTGCGCAACTGACCGGACTTTCCAAACGCGACATGTACCAAAGAGCGCTTTTGCTCCGGGGAAATTCGTGAAGAGCTCCACAAACAGACGTAAGCAGGCGCATCGTCGTGGTGCCCGGGCTGAGTGGAAATCTGCCTTGTTTTTGTTTCTGAAGGGCTACCGGATCGTCGCCATTCGCCACAGGACCAAACTCGGTGAAATTGACCTTATTGCCAGAAAAGGCGATCTGGCGGTGATGGTGGAAGTAAAGGCAAGGCCGACAGTCCAGCAAGCTGTGGATTCAGTCACTGCGACCGCAAGACGACGCATCAACAACGCTGCCGATTTATGGCTTGCAAAGCAGAAGGATGCTGCCCGACTATCCGTCCGCTTTGATATAATTGCCGTTTGCCCTTGGAAACTGCCGGTTCATTTCATTGACGCGTTTTAATTTCTAAAAATCAAACGTCGCCGTCAGCTCACCTAAAACTTCAACCGTTCCATCGACTGTTGACAGAAACTCACCATTGAACCCGAACGTTTTCATGCCATCCGCGGATGTGTGGTCGATGTTGAGGCCCACGAAACCACCAACATCATCCCTGGTGGAAGCCTCAAACGCCAGAGGCGCTCCGCCGACAATGGCGGTGACCTCTTCAGTGCCGGCATCAAATGTTCCATCTACTCCGGCAAACCAGTTAACGTTGGTTACTGTGCCGCTTGATTGCTCGGTTGTCTGCGGCAGATTCAGCTGGGCACGGACATTGAAAATCGAGACATCACGATCAGGAACCGTAAGCGGCAAAGCTATTCCGGTTTCCGTATAGCCATCCAGATCCAAGTGTACATAATTGGCTCTCGCGCTTGCGTACATCGGCGTTTCGAACGCATCAAGCGGTACGGCAACCGTAACTGAAGGCGCATAAAACACGCCATCAAATTCGCCTGAAGCGGTCATGCCTCCGACCTGTCGGCTCGTTTCGTTATCAGTTGCACCTGCTACAAAGGCTGCATGCACCCGATGCGAACCATAGTCACGTTTCCAGTAAACACCGCCGAAGAATGTATCAATGTCAGTACTCCCAGCATTGAAATCGGCAGAAATGCTGCTGTCACCATATCCGCCAAGAAGACCGAACACGCCATCGAGTTCTGCGTCGCCGATCTCTACACCCGAGGCGAGGCCGAAGAAACTGTGTTCAAATCCCACAAGGTTGCCATTGGCTTCGAAGTCCTGATAGCCGCCGAAAACCGAACCCCACAAACGTCTCCCGCCATCGGAAACCTCACCGTTTTCACCAACCGCACCGAATCCAAATGAACCTTGCGGACCAAAACTACCCTGTGCTGAGCCACCAAAATCAAGTGCATTGAAAAGGGCATCGGTGAAACCCGCAATTGACGGAGCTTGCCCGCTCTCGTTGGTTGTATCAACAGCTACAACCGTCATGCCATTGTTCAACACGGCGCTTGCACCTGCAACGTTGATGATTTCAGGTGCGGATTCCAAATCGCTGTCTCTTCTCGAACTGTCAGCAAAATTGATAACTGCGTTTACGCCAGGCCCGATATTGAGTGTGTCAATGTCGTTTGGATTGAAGCCACCCATGCCATCGTTGCCGTTACCGAAATCGATTGCACCATCGAGGGTTGTTCCCGCCAGCAGATTGACCACATCATTGCCGTCACCACGCAGATCAATCGAGAAGCCATTTCCGCCGGAAATTCTCCCTGCATTAGTGATTGTCGTAGATGAATCAGGCAAACCGCCATCTACCATGTTTGCTCTGGCAATGAGACCACGTTGGTCACGTCCAACAAGAATCCCGGCGCCGGTCGTGGAGCTGATGTTGCCGAAATTTGTGATTTCGACTTCGTTTCCGCTATAGGTGACTGGTGCCTTGGCATTAACATCGGGGCTGTCGGCTGCGATGACAGGATTAATTCCGGTGTAGCCGTAAAGACCGACAAATATGCCGTTGCCGTTTGTGACTGCAATGTCGCCAGTATTGATGATGCTGACATCATTTCCGTTGAACAATCCCGGATTGAAAACCGGTCCACCATTGGCAGGAGCATTGTTCATCACCCTGGGAGCCGGAGGTAAATTGGACCCGCGGGTACCGACGGCAATTCCGCTGCCGCTTGTGACGGTGATGTCGCCGGTATTGATGATGCTGACCTCATTGTTTCCGAAAATATCGTAGCCGCCTCCGGCTGGTACGGGTAACGGCATTCCGACCGGTATCGCATTTTCGAAACGGCCAGTAACGGGAACGGCTGGTCGCCGCTGCCCATCAATTCCAACAAAAATACCACTGCCATCGCGAACGGTAATGTCACCCAAATTGGCAATGTTGATTACGTTTCCGCCCATTATGCCCGGAGCAGATCCTCGGGGATTTCCGGCAACAGGATAGACTTTACCCATCTGGAGTCCGGCATTTATTAAATTGCCGCCGTTTTCGATACCAACAAAAATACCATTTCCATTTTCTGTAGCGATGTCACCGGTATTTCCAATTGTGACCTCGTTCTCGCCGAAAATACTGCTCCCAACGCCCAACGGAACCAGCCCGCCCGCGAAATTATTAAATACAAATGGATTGAAGGAATTTCCGTTTTGCACTCCGACGAAAATGCCACTGCCAAATCCGGTTGTGATATCAGCTCTGTTTTGTATGTTGATGTCATTCTGAGCGAACGTACCAGCACTTGCGTATGGGATCGGAGCGTTCCTGGGAAAGTTCGTCAGGTTTTTCTGTTGGATGTTGCCATACGCATTGACATTTTCAACGCCGACGAAAATTCCGTTGTCATCTGCAAGGATATCACCGGTATTCGTAATGTTCACTGAGCTGTCAAAAAACACACCTGAAGCCGGCAGCTGCCTGTCTCCCATGTGATTGTACGCAAGATTGTCTTTCCGAATTCCGCCATCATAATCATTGATTATTGAGGTGCCGACAAAGATACCGTTACCGCCGGCGTTAATGTCGCCGCTATTGGAGATCGTCACATTGTTTGCGTCAAACAATCCCGGAGCAAAAACTGCACCAGGAGGCCCAGCCATGTTTTCAAGTGTCGGAACTGTTAGAACCTTTCCGACAAAATTTGCTGCTTGGGTGCCGACGAATATTCCATCATCACCCGACATTATGTCACCGGAATTTTCGATCAGAACGGTGTTCTCGACAAACAACCCGTTAGCGGCCTGTGGGCCGCGATCCCCGAAGCCGGCGAAACCTGTCACGGCAATCCCGCTACCGTTGAGCCCCGTGCTTATGTTGCCACCGTTTTTGATACTCACCGTATTTTCGATGAAAGGGTTGGGTCCGTCAGCCCCACCCACAAGATTAGCCGCCCTGCCAATTCCCTGATAATTATAGAGGCCGACAATAATGCCGCTATTGTATCGCGATGTTATATTGCCTTCAGTGTTTATCGCAACGTTGCCATATTGGGTAATGACTGCGATACCCACTTCATCTGTATTGATGGTTCCGCCGACATCAACATTGATGTTATTGGATGCATAAGCGGTTATTCCCGTCTCGTTCCGGCTTTCCACATCACCGGTAACCGTGATGTTGACATTGCCCGCTCCAGGTATTCCGTAGCCATTGGCCGATGCCCGGATCGCCGCATCCTGTGCGGTCACATTTCCATCCAGATTTACGGAGACGTCTCCGCGGCGCGCATATGCCTGAATGCCAACACCTTCAGCATGTTGATGGAAACCCAAACCCGGGTTGGCCGCTTGCTGTTGGGGCAAAACAACAATGTTGCCAGTGACGTCTATGACGATGTTACCGATGTTGTTGAAAGCATCAATGCCGTAGAAATCGCCCTGTCTGTCATCAACCATGATGTTGCCAGTGACATTTATATTGATGTCGCCGGACCTTTCGATTCTAGGTTCAGGATCATTAGCGGTTATGAATTTTTCTTCTTTGAAATCATCTTCGCCATTGATTACCGCATAAACGCCAGTCCCAGCTGTGTTTATGTCTCCGGTCTGATCTATGTCGATGTTACCGACGCCCTCTATCTCGGCATAAATACCACCATAATCCGAATTTATGTTCCCGGTGTTATTGACTGTAATGTCGCCATTTCTATCAACTTCAGCACCGATGCCCTCATTGCCCGCAGTAATGTCGCCGGTGTTCAATATGCTGATATTGCCATTATCGGTTCTGGCGAAAATCCCATCGGTGTCGGCCTGTATTCCAAAAGCACCGGAATCAACCGTTACATTGACGTCCCCATCGCCTTTACTGAGGAATGCGACACCATCAAACTGGGACAGGATCCCGGCATTTAGATTTTCAACTATAAGGGTGTCGAAGGGAGGTGCAGCTACAAATACTCCTGGTTGCAGATCGCCTGTACAGGTGACCGTTGAACCGGCGACCAGGCATTGTGGATCATTTACTCCCACGGGATTTGGCGCGTTCTGAGCCCGAGCCGCATTCGGATCGATCGTCAGCCCGGCAGCCAACGTAACCGCACCCGCAGCAACGGTGTTCACGACACTTTTGGGTACTGAAACTCTTTTCGAAATCCTGCAGCTTTTCCTGCGCAACGCGGCTTCACGCCGCCGCTCCTTGCGGTTCGACAACCCGACTCCAAGCATGATCCCCTGCCTTTTCTACCCCAAAACTATTCTTTTTTATGCCCGCCAAGAAACATAAGTTACCAAATTGTTAAGAAAATCAAGGGCAAAGGCCAAAATAGGATGCTGATTCGCCGGAATCACCGGATTCCTGATAAAAGGGTTAACAATGGTGCTTTCGTGCAACACTCTTTTCGTTTTCTCTTGCCTGGGTTCACAGATTGCTACTTGCGTCGATCGTTACGCTGGGCATATGTTCCGGCAAATTTCGGCAAGGATCCCTGATCAATGAACGATACTTCCACTCCTTCTTCTCAAACTGAAGAAAAAAGCTCCGAGGAACCGGTTGCCAAATATTCCATTTCGGGTGGCTTTGTGGGCTTGTTGGCCAACCTGAACGTTTCCGTTGCGGTGACTTCTTACCAATCCGGCCGCCTTTATCTGCTCGGCCGCAATCCCAAGGGTGGATTGATGGTGAACGAACAGTTCTTTCACAAGGCGATGGGACTTCACTATCAAGACGATACGCTCTACATGGCGACACTTGCCAACATCTACCGAATGCAAAACATCCTTCGTCCCCATGAAGTAATGGATGAGCAGTTTACTGACTGTTTTGTGCCTCGCACGGCGCATCTGACCGGAGTTCTGGATGCCCATGATGTGGGCTTGACAGGAGATGACAGACTCTTGTTCGTGAACACGCGTTACAATTGCATCGCTGAAGTGTCCGACACCCACGCATTCAGGCCCTGGTGGAAACCGAAATTCATTTCAGCAATTGTCGCCGAAGACCGGTGCCATCTAAACGGCATGGCGATGCATGACGGCTCACCCAAATATGTGACCGCTGTAAGTAAATCCGATACGATTGACGGATGGCGTGACCGCCGTGCAGATGGCGGCATCATCATCGATGTAGAGAAAGACGAGATCGTTTGCGACGGTCTTTCCATGCCCCATTCTCCGCGCATGTATCAAGGTAAACTCTGGGTATTGAATTCGGGAACCGGAGAGCTTGGCTGGATCGACATGTCGGTCAAAGACCCCGCCCAACGCTTCTCGCCGGTTACCTTCTGCCCGGGTTTTGTGCGCGGACTGGCGTTCAGTGGAAAATTCGCTTTTGTCGGCCTGTCCAAACCCCGATATGAACGGTTCGAAGGCCTTGCCCTTGATAAGAGGTTGGCGGATGCAGACAGTGAACCATGGTGCGGCGTGCAGGTTATCGATCTCAACTCAGGCAGTTGTGTTCAGTGGTTCCGAATAGACGGTAAAATCGGTGAACTTTACGACGTCGAAATCCTGCCCGGGATCATGTGTGCCCGTTCATATGGCTTTCTGACCAATGATGTACTTGGCATCATTACCATGGATGACCACGATCTTTAGAAGATTGCAGCAGAACCAGTGATACAAAATGCCTGATAATTTGAAATCAGGTTGCCCAGACAATTTCATTAACAACCCGACTCGCTATTTCCACGATTGTCTTTCCATTTGTATCCACCACAAAATCTGCAGGAGCGTTTTCACCCAAGGAACTTGCAAGTTCCAGTGAACGCTTTTCATGGTGCTCCAGACCTGATCCGATT
Source organism: Pseudomonadota bacterium (assembly GCA_039029255.1). Taxonomy (GTDB): domain Bacteria; phylum Pseudomonadota; class Alphaproteobacteria; order Rhizobiales; family Rhizobiaceae; genus JAALLB01. Next base: position 19,603 of record JBCCGN010000022.1, read on the forward strand.
TCCCGTTTTCTCACACGATCAATCAGAGTTGTGTCACTTGCGATCAATTGACAGACAATTGGTTTTGAATAAGGTACTGACGAGCAGATTGCCTGCGTGTCTTTGTTGGATTCGATTACCCGGGCCACTACAAGATTTTTTGAACCTGCGGCCTGGCAATTCTCCCAGACACGAGCCAAGTTCCTGTAGGCAAGAATGGTGCCGTACTTGTCATTCTCCGGTCTTGGATAAGTCTCTGCAAGACAGTCCAGATCAATCAACGTATGCGCGATATTCCTTCGAACAAGGATATTGCTCACCTCTTCACCAGTCGAGGTCTTGCCGACGCCTACAGGCCCGGAAATGATCAGAAGCGGGACTTCGGTCATTATCCAAGTGTCAGAAAATCAAACCATCAGGTTATCGGCGAAATCCGCACTTCCACCCGACGGTTTGCCGCACGGCCCTGTTCGGTGCCATTGTCTGCGATCGGGCGGGATTCACCAAAGCCAATAATTTGAAGGCGGCGTGAATCAACCTGACGTGAATTCAGATAGCGGGCAACAGAAACGGCCCGGCGCTCTGACAGGCCCTGGTTGTATGCGTCATCACCGGTACTATCTGTATGACCATCCACATCAAGCAACGTTTTGGGATACTTGTTGAGAACAATCGAAACCGAATCCAGGACCGGATAGAACTGGGCGTTCAACGCATCCTGATCACTTGCGAAAGTTACATTGGAAGGCATATTGAGGATAATCTCATCACCATTGCGGGTAACGCTAACCCCTGTATTGATGAGCTGTTGTCGAAGTTCCTGTTCCTGCTTATCCATGTAGGCTCCGACACCGCCGCCAACCAATGCACCGATACCCGCACCGATCAGTGCAGATTTCCGACGATCACTGCCGCTCTTGTCCTTTGCAATAAGCAGGCCGCCGATTGCACCAACGGCAGCTCCGATTCCGGCACCGGCGGCTGTATTGTTAACTTGTGGACGACCGGTCAGTGGGTCGGTTGTGTTCGAGCAGGATGCGACTGCCAATGCTGTAGCCACAATGATTATTCCGCGCTTCATGATTTTATATTCCGTTATGAACTCTTTAAAAATCAAACGGCAAGGTTAAGAATTCATTAATTCGCCGTGAATGAAAACCGTATCAGAACGGTTGTGAATGCGACCTGAATGACAATTTTGGCCAAAATTTGGAGACAAATCCCAATCCTAGGACAAAAATCTGGGATCATGGGGGTATTTTGTCAAATTCTCATAGCCGGTCTCGGTGACCAGAACCTGGTCCTCAAGCTTGATTGAAAACCCGGCTTCCGGAGAACCGATAAGCGCTTCTACACAAAACATCATTCCTGGTTCGACTACATAGTCAAACGCGCCTTCGACATAGTTTTGCGGATAGGCGATCAACGGCCACTCATCGCACATGCCAACCCCATGAAATCTGCAACTATATTGCCAGGGCACAACCTCTTCCGGCAACTGATGGCCACCAAACGTCAGTTCGCGAAACGAGACACCCGGTTTCAGCAACTCCATATTGGTCATGATGTGATCATAACCAAGCTTGTAATATTCCTTCATTTTTTCGCTTGGCCCTTGGTCCCCAATGAACCAGGTTCTCGAGATATCCACACATAGCCCGTAGATTCCGATGAGATCGGTATCAAATGACAGTATCTCATTGTCCTGAATCACCCGGGGACCACATTCCTGAAACCAGGGAAATGTGCGCGGGCCTGATGCCAGCAGACGCGTTTCAATCCATTCGCCGCCGCGCTTTATGTTTTCTGCATGCAAAACGGCCCAGACGTCGTCCTCGGTCATACCGGGTTTCGCTGCCTCTTCCATCATGCGGACAGAATGCTCGCAGGAATTCACAGCGCAACGCATCGCCTTGATTTCTTCTTCACCCTTTATCACACGTGCCTTCTCGGTAACTTCCTCGCCTTCGAAAACCTCAAGACCACGCCGCTCAAGGGCACGCAGTCCGGCGACCATGATCTTGTCAACACCGACGCGGCGATTGTTTCCGGCATGCTTGCGCATCAACTCATCAATCTGGCCGGTAAAACTTTCCGCATCATCTTCCACCTTGTCACCACTTACGAAGTAGAACATGGAAGCTCCGGAGCGCACTTCCTTGACCAGCGGGTTATGATCCGCGAGAAACGGTGAGTTCTTGTAATCCCACAAAACCATGTGGCCATCTGCAAACAGCATGCAGGCACGAAATGGATTATGAGTGTTCCAAAGCTGCATGCTGGTGCTGTCTGTTGCATATCGAATGTTGAGCGGATCGGTCAGCAGGACTGCACCATAATCCCTTTTATGTATTTCGGCGAGCAAACGGTCATAACGGAATTTTCTCACTGTGGGCATGTGCGGCGCTTCAAGACCGGCTTCCGCCCATTCACTGAATGCAAGCTCAGTCGGACCGATTTCGATCCGGTCATTGTCATCTGGCGTGCCATCAGGCTTCAGGGCCGGCTTTCTGTCCGGATCAATTTTTCTGTTCTGAACAGAGAACGCTGTATCAATGCTCATCGGGCACTCCTAGAAATGATACTCAAAGCCTAATTCCGGAGTAATTGCTGTCAAATGTCTGCCAACGGCGCAATTGGTTGGAAAACGCCATTAATCGACAACTCCAATTTTTCATTAACTGAAAGGATTTATGGTTAATCATTTCAATTCATACTATATTCGCGATCTAACAAACCATAAGAGGAAACAGCAATGACAATCAGGTTTCACAAGGGCGATTTACCGGATCTTGGAAATTACAGGGATTCCGTTGCTGTTGATTCTGAAACACTCGGGCTAAATCCACTACGTGACAGGCTTTGTGTTGTTCAGCTTTCTCCAGGCGACGGAACTGCTGATGTGGTCCAGATCGCGAAGGGTCAAACCGAAGCGCCCAACCTGAAGGCATTGCTGGAAGATCCGGAGCGAACCATTATTTTCCATTTTGCACGCTTCGATGTCGCTGTTCTTCAACATGCATTGGGTATTTCCTGCTCCAATATTTATTGTACCAAAATTGCATCCAGACTTACGCGCACCTATACCGACAGGCATGGTCTTAAAGACCTGGTTCGGGAATTTATCGGTATCGACATTTCAAAACAGCAGCAGAGTTCTGACTGGGCGGCCGAAACACTTTCCAAGGCGCAACTGGAATACGCTGCCAGTGACGTTCTCCATTTGCATGATCTGCGAGCTCATCTTGACTTGCGGCTGGGCCGTGAAGAACGGGTGGAATTCGCTAGAGCCTGTTTCGAATTTCTTCCGGTCAGGGCTCAGCTTGATCTTGCCGGATGGGCGCATGAAGACATATTCGCGCACAGTTGATCAGGCCCCATTATGAACACGAAATTTCCGTAACAGGACTTTACAGGTTGCAACATACGGTGAACTCGCAGGTGAATGTAAATTCTGAGACAAGGGAGAACTCCGTCTATCCGGATTCACCGGCGGGGCTGGATTTCCTTTCGGGGCAGAGAAGCGATCACGAATATCAGAATGCAGTACGGCATGCGAGACGGGTCCGGATACTCAAGTTCGCGATGCCGGTGATTGGCATGTTCATCATTCTTGCGATAGTCGCCGCGCTTTTTGTCCGTCAGATGTTCCTGCCTGGCATCGATCTCGGCGCAATAAATATTAAAGACGGAAAACTGGTTATGGAGAATCCTAGTCTGAACGGCGTAGACAAAAACAAACGACCGTTTCAGCTTTCCGCAGACAGGGCAATTCAGGATGCAGAACAGCCGACCCGGGTTGAACTCGTAAAGATTTCAGCGACCTTGCCAGTCGATGAAAAAGTTTCTGCTGAAATATCCGCCGGCAATGGGATTTATGACGCAGAAGCCAAAACCCTTATCCTGAGCGAACAGGTATATGTAGAAACATCAGACGGGATGAGGATTGATCTCGAAGATGCCGATGTGGATATTGGCAACGGCACACTGATCACTTCCAACCCGGTCTTCGCCAGCAGTCCACAGGCTGACATTTCGGCAGACGGGATGACCGTGAATGAATCCGGAGAGCATTTCGTGTTTGAGGGTACAATTCGCATGACTCTGCGTCCTCGCGAACTGAAAAAAGACGGGGATGCAAATGATCAGTAAATCTGACATCCGTTTTTTTAACCTCGTCTTTCTTTGGTTTTTGGCTGGTTTGGTTCCCGTTCAGGCCCAGTCATTCGGGGATGCCTTTACCGGTGTCGGAGACAATGATGAGCCAGTAAACATCGAGGCGGAGAGGCTGGAGGTAATCGACCGGGAAAAAACCGCCATTCTTACCGGCAATGTTCGCATTATTCAGGGTTCAACTGTTGTTTCTGGAAGGGAGATGAGGGTCTTTTACCTTCGAAAAGGACAAAAGGGCCAAACGAAAAGCGGCATCGAGCGCATAGAAATTACCGGGAATGTTGCGATAAAATCTGAAAAAAATGAAGCCACCGCAAACAAGGCTACGATAGATCTGATCGAGAATTCGGCGAGCCTGACCGGCAATGTCAATCTGAGCCAGGGCGATAACATCGCTCAGGCCTGTTCATTGTGGGTGGATCTTGAAACCAGAAAGACCAGGCTTAACCATACCTGTGATTCCAGAATTGTAATCATTGCTGCGCCGCAAAGTGGGGAGACAGAATAATGCAAACCTTGAGAACAGCCATACGCTGTTTTTTATTTGGTGCCAGCATGTGTTTTGCAGGTGCTGCATTTGCACAGTCCTTTGGCGGTGCATTTGACGGTATCGGCGACACCAGCGAGCCAATTCAGATCGAGGCCGACAGTCTGGAGATTGTCGATGATCAAAACACGGCACTTTTGACCGGCAATGTAAGTGTGGTTCAGGGAACCACCATCCTCAAGGCGAAAAGGATCAAGGTCTTTTACCTGCGTAAAAACCAATCCGGCCAGTCAAAAAGCGGGATCAGGAAGATTGAAGCGAGTGGCAAGGTGGCAGTCCGGTCCGGTGATAATTTTGCCAGCGCTGACAAAGCGATCGTCGATATGATTTCAGAAGTCGTGACCATGCGGGGCAATGTTTTCATCAGTCAGGGTAACAACATTGCGAATGGCTGCAGGTTGACCGTAAACCTCAAGACCAGTGTTTCGGAGATTAAGCCCTGTGCTGCGGCCTCAGGCTCGGGGTCGGGCAGGGTCAAACTGCTTCTTGATCCCAAATCCCGGCAGACTAATTAGGTATTGAAGCGCCTAAACCCATATCTGGCGTTAGACAAAATTAACCAAAAATGAAATATCTCTGAATACAGGGCATCTTGGCCCGGGTTGAAAGGCTGTTAGTTTGAAGAACCTCTTGAAGGCTTTCTCGCGCAGGACGCAAGCCAAACAGTTCAATTGGGCTGATGAGCCGCTGCAGGGTTCAACAGAGCCGTTGCGCGTTGTTTCAAGTACAGCCGGCAATGAGACAAAACAGCCCCGTTCGCGTGAAGGTACATTGATCGTTTCCGGTATCCAGAAAAGCTACAAGGGGCGCCAGGTTGTAAAGGATGTCAATCTCGGTGTCCGCCGCGGAGAAGCCGTTGGTTTGCTTGGTCCCAACGGTGCCGGCAAGACGACGAGCTTTTACATGATTACTGGCCTGGTACAGCCAGACGCCGGGAAAATCGAACTGAACGGCCATGATATTACGAACACCCCCATGTATCGCCGGGCTCGCCTCGGGATCGGTTATCTGCCGCAGGAAGCCTCTATTTTCAGGGGTTTGACTGTTGAAAACAACATTCGGGCAGTGCTCGAAGTGGTTGAATCGAACAAGAAGGAGCGAGAGCGTCAGCTCGATGCATTGATGGAGGAATTTTCAATTCTACATCTGAGAAAATCACCGTCGATTGCCCTTTCCGGAGGCGAAAGACGGCGATGTGAAATTGCGCGCGCATTGGCCTCACGACCTTCCTTCATGCTTTTGGATGAGCCGTTTGCCGGAATTGATCCGATTGCCGTCGGGGACATTCAGGATCTTGTCAGACACCTGACGCGGCGCGGAATTGGCGTCCTGATTACAGACCACAATGTCCGCGAAACCCTTGGGCTGATTGACCGCGCCTATATCATCCACGCAGGAAGCGTGCTGACGCACGGCAATCCGAATGAAATAGTCCAGAACCCCGATGTGCGACGCCTTTATCTGGGTGAGCAGTTTACTCTTTAGGAACAACTCTTTGCTAACCTGACTGCAAAATCCGGACCAAAAGAAGCCGGAACAGACAGACAGGTAGGAAAAATGGCTCTTTCCCAAAGATTGCAGCAACGCCAGAATCAATCTCTGGTGGTAACGCCTCAATTGGCACAATCAATCAAGTTGCTACAGCTCAATCATGCAGAACTTCTGGACTTTGTGAAGGAAGAAATCGAGAAAAACCCGTTGCTTGAACTGGCAACTGAGCAAGGTGAGAAAAACGACAGGGAAAGCTCGATCAACCGGATCGAGCCGGACAGCCAGGACAATCGAAAAATCGAATCTGCTGATGCTGTTATCGCCAGTCACTCAGCCAGTATTGAACTACAAGCAGATAATTCGATTGAAAATCTTCATGATACCGGAACTGCGGGTGCCGAACGTCAGGAGTTTCAGACCACCCGTTCAGATTTGCCCTCGGAGCGAACAGGCTCTTCCAGTTCCCCGATTGACGAGGGGCTTGATTATCTTGCCAATATCGGAGAAGCGCCAGATCTCACTGCCCACCTGGAACGACAGATTGCATGCGAATTCAAGGGTGAACAGGAACGACAGATTGCAACATACATAGCCCACGGCCTTGACGAAGATGGATATTTTCGCGAGCCGCCCAGTGAAACTGCAGCACGCAATCAAACGACTGTGGATATCGTACTGTGGGTGTTGGAACAGTTCCAGAATCTTGAACCAACGGGCATTGGCGCGCGCAATCTTGCGGAATGTCTGGAGTTGCAGTTGCGTGAAAGAAACCGGCTCGATCCGGCCATGCAAACGCTACTCAAGAATATCAACCTGCTTGCAAAGCACGAATACAAGACGTTGATGGGCCTTTGCGAAGTAAGCAAAGAAGACTTCAATGACATGTTAACGGAAATACGTGCACTGGATCCAAGACCGGCGAGGAGATTTGATCCGGCGCTTGCCGAAACAGTGGTTCCCGATGTGATTATCACACAGTCCGGCCAGGGCGACTGGCACATAGAGTTAAACCCCGAAACCTTGCCGAGAGTACTGGTTGACAGGGACTATCACATCGAACTGACACGCGCCCTTGATGATGAGAGCCGACAATTTGTCTCCCAGTGCATGGAAAATGCAAACTGGCTCACAAAATCCCTGGATCAGCGGGCTCAAACGGTTCTCAAGGTGGTCGGCGAAATCGTAAAAAAGCAGGATCGTTTTTTTGCTGAAGGCGTTCAACATCTCAAGCCGATGACATTGAAACAGGTGGCCGATAAAATCAAAATGCACGAATCAACCGTGAGCCGGGTTACAACAAACAAATTCCTTATTTGTGATCAGGGCACATTTGAGCTGAAATATTTCTTCTCCTCCGCCATTGCCTCAAGCGAGGGCGAAACCGCTGTTTCTGCGGAAGTCGTTAAATACCGGATACAGAAATTGGTGGATGCCGAAAGCCCTGAGAAAATCCTTTCCGATGAACACATCGTGGAAAAACTTCAGGAAACGGGAATCGCCATCGCCAGACGAACCGTGGCCAAATATCGTGAAGCGTTGCACATCGGATCCTCAGTGGAGCGGCGGCGGCAGAAGAAAAACCGGGTTTAAGGCATTCGACTCAGACAAAGCGGGTGCAAAGTCCATTACTCATTTGCCGATCACAAATTGGCGGGTTACACTTACTTTCATAAGAGTTGCCTGATGAAAGGAAAAACATGACCCTGCGCATTTCCGGGAAACACATGAATGTCGGCGAAACCCTCACCAGCCGGATTGAAGACAAATTGGATGAAGCCGTAACAAAATATTTCCCGGGGGGGTATAATGGTCATGTCACACTTGAAAAACAGGGAAACCAGTATTCCTGCGATTGCGTGATCCATCTCGACAGCAGCACCGATCTTCAGGGAACAGCCCGAGAGAATGACCCCACCTCGGCGTTCGAGATGGCGTCTGACAAGATTGAAAAACGCCTTCGCCGATATAAGCGACGGCTAAAGGATCATCACGCGAACAGTTCAAAGATCGAGCGTATGCAGGCCGCCTATTCGATTGTCGAAGCACCTGCTGAAGAAGAGGAAATTCCCGAGGATTATAACCCGGTAATCATCGCCGAGACGCTTACAAGCATAGAAAGTCAGTCTGTGGCCGAAGCTGTCATGAAACTCGATCTTACAGACAATCCGGTGATCGTCTTCACAAATGCGGGTACCGGCAAGACAAATGTTGTTTATCGACGCGGTGACGGGAACATAGGATGGATTGATCCATCATAGGCCGTTTCACCTAATTCGGTAGAATTGCCTGAAGATCATTGTAGAATGCGGAAGATTTCAATTCGCTTTCCTGATCGGAAAGCATTAGGGGTTCACCGTTTGCGGCAAACAGTGCCCAATAATCCTTACCAGCTTGCAACTCAGGTACGTTCGGAAAATTTCTGACAATTTCCTCTGTCGAGATCTTGCGCATGTAAGCCACGGCATTTGTTCCCAATTCGGCAAATTCTTCCTGTTCGAGGAAATTTTCCTTGTGATCGTGGAACATTGCCTACTCCTTTGACTGGATTGAAATCTTGCGGACAATCCGTTCCGGTTGAATTCGAACAAGGTCGACTTCAAGAAGTCCGTTTCGCAGATTTGCGCCACTGACCTCCATTCCTTCCGCCAATACAAACGACCGTTGGAATTGCCTGGCAGCAATTCCGCGATGCAGAAAAACACGCTCCTGATCATCGGTTTGCTTACCGCGTATCGTCAGCTGATTTTCCTCGACATCAACCTCAAGATCATCTTCCCGGAAACCGGCAACGGCCAACGTAATCCTGAGAATATCCCCGTGACTTTGCTCATCGTCTTTGATGCGCTCGATGTTATAGGGTGGATAACCGTCATTGGTCGTCTTTGTTGCGCGATCCAGTACGCGCTCAAGTTCCTCAAAGCCCAGCAAGAGTGGATTTGAAAAGCCGGCAAAACGGGTCATTGCATTATCCTGATCATCACCGGCTGAATATGGGGACTCAAGAAACCGCATTCAACACCTGCCGATTATTGCCAAATTGGAAATAATGTTTGTCATCTGATCCAAATTGACAATTTTGACCGTTCTGGCTAGCCAAATGTCTTTACTTCTGGAGAATTCAAGATGTCAGACCGCATTGAGACCGGCGAACTTAATGTTGATGCCGAATTGTACAATTTCGTAAACGAAGAGGCTCTTCCGGGTACGGGGATTGAACCAGGCGCATTCTGGAAAATGTTCGGTGATATCGCAAATGAAATGGTCCCGCGCAACCGTGAACTTGTCCAGAAACGGGAAGACCTGCAAGCCGGTCTTGATCAATGGTATTCTGACCACAACGGATCGGAATACGATCTGGAGGAATACAAGACGTTCCTGAAGGAAATTGGATATCTTATCCCGGAAGGTGGCAGGTTTTCCGTAGAAACCGAGAATGTAGATCCGGAAATTGCAATGGTTGCCGGTCCGCAGCTTGTGGTACCAATCATGAATGCCCGATATGCACTCAATGCCGCGAACGCCCGCTGGGGATCATTGTATGATGCGCTTTACGGTACCGATGCAATCTCCGAATCCGATGGTGCTGAAAAGGGAGCCGGCTACAATCCTGTTCGCGGTGAAAAAGTAATTGCCTGGGCAAGGGATTTTCTGAACAAGTCCGTTCCGATAGAGGGCTCGTGGGAAAACATAACCGGACTTTCAGTCAGGGATGGCGAGTTGCAACTCTCACTCGAAGACGGTTCTTCGGTAGGGCTCTCCAACCCGGCACAATTTGTCGGTTTTCAGGGCGAAGCAGATGCACCGACATCTGTGCTCGTCAAACGCAACGGTTTGCATGTTGATATCATCATTGATGAAAATCACCCGATCGGCTCAGGCGACAAGGCATCGGTTGCTGACATAGTCCTGGAATCGGCAGTGACCACTATCTGTGACTGCGAAGATTCAGTTGCTGCGGTTGACGGTGAAGACAAGGTACTTGCTTATCGCAACTGGCTCGGCCTGATGAGGGGCGACCTGCAGGAGAGTTTTCAAAAGGGCGGCAAGACCATACTTCGTCAGCTGAACCCCGATCGTGAGTATAAAACCGGAAATGACAAACCTGTAAGCCTTGCCGGGCGGTCTCTGCTCCTTGTGCGGAATGTGGGACCATTGATGACCAATCCTGCGATCACGTTGAAGGACGGATCACAGATTACCGAAGATGTCATGGACGGAGTAATCACTTCGATGATTTCGCTGCATGATATCGGCCAGAACGGCAGACATGGGAATTCCCGAGAAGGTTCAGTGTATATCGTGAAGCCGAAAATGCATGGACCTGAGGAAGTTGCTTACTCGTGCGAGCTTTTCACCAGGATCGAGAGTGCATTCAGCATGAAGCCCAACACCTTGAAAATGGGCATCATGGATGAGGAACGCCGGACAACGGTAAACCTCAAGGAGTGCATTCGGGTTGCCCGCGAACGGGTGGTCTTCATCAACACGGGGTTCCTGGATCGTACCGGAGATGAGATTCACACATCAATGAAAGCTGGCCCGATGCTGCGCAAAGGCGACATGAAGGCAGCAAGCTGGATTCAAGCATATGAAGACCGCAACGTTGATGTGGGCCTTGAGTGCGGGCTGTCGGGACATGCCCAGATCGGAAAGGGCATGTGGGCGATGCCGGACCTGATGGCCGACATGCTCGAACAGAAGATTGGACATCCGAAATCAGGAGCCAATTGTGCCTGGGTTCCATCGCCAACCGCTGCAACCCTTCACGCGACGCACTATCATCAGGTCAATGTTGCCGAGGAGCAGTCGCGGCTCGCTTCGCGCACCAAGGCTAGCCTTGATGATATTCTGACCATACCCGTTGTCTCGCGTCCCAACTGGTCTGAAGGTGACATTCAGAACGAGCTCGATAACAATGCCCAGGGCATTCTGGGTTATATGGTTCGCTGGGTCGAACAGGGCGTCGGGTGCTCTAAGGTACCGGACATTAACAATGTCGGACTTATGGAAGACAGGGCGACTTTGAGAATATCCACACAGCATATCGCAAACTGGCTGCATCACGGGATCTGCTCGAAAGAACAAGTAACGGAAACACTGCAACGCATGGCAGAAGTCGTCGATGGGCAGAACTCCGGTGATCCGATTTACCGTAATATGGCACCGGATTTTGACAACTCGATCGCTTTTCAGGCTGCAATGGAACTGGTTTTCGAAGGTGACATCCAGCCATCCGGTTATACTGAACCGGTACTTCACCGCAAGCGACTGGAGTTCAAAGCACTTCATCCAAGCGGGTAAAATGACTTCCCAGATAAAACAAAAAAACCCCGCTCGAAGCGGGGTTTTTTAATTCGAAATTCAAGTTCAATCAGGTTTGACGAACGATCACTTTCGCGCCCGGTTTCACCCGATTATACAAATCAATAATGTCCTGATTCATAAGGCGAATGCAGCCGGAAGAGACGGCCTTTCCGATGGACCACCATTCTGGTGTACCGTGGAGACGATAAAGCGTATCGCGCCCGCCCTTCATGAGATAGAGCGCTCTTGGTCCGAGCGGGTTGTTCAATCCCGGCGGCATGCCGCCAGCCCAACGGCGAAGCTCAGGCTTTCGCTGAATCATTCTTGCAGGAGGTGTCCATGTAGGCCATTCGCGCTTCCAGCCAATGGTTGCATTGCCTGACCATGCAAATCCCTGTTTTCCAACGCCAACACCGTAACGCACGGCCTTTCCTTCTGGCTGGACAAGATAAAGGAAACGCTTCGGAACATCTACAACCACAGTGCCGATTCGCTCCTTCGTCGGATAGTCCACAATCTGCCGAAGAAACTGTTTGTCAACCTTGCTCAAGGGAATCCTTGGAAGTTGGAAACCCCCATCCACAACGGCGCCGTAATCGGACCGAAACTGGCGAGATGGGTCGCCAAAACGCCCGACTGAACTACATGCCGTCAGAGCAGCCGTTGCCAAAAGAGAAACCGTAAATGTTCGCCTGTCCATGAAACCCCGTCCAAATTTTGTTTTTTGCTATCACAAACCCAATGATTCACCTTGTTAACAAATCATGAAAATGCTGCAATTCGTATGTCTGTCGAAAACCCAAACTCTTGGGATGTGTTGCATTAAGGCAACAGATTGTGGAAAATATTCGGAACAATGCCTCTGATCTCTGACCAGTCCGGCGAATTCGCCATTGATAAACGTCAATCGGAATTGGCAATGGCCATTCGGACCGGAATATTGCGTGGTTTTGGCGAGAGTGACTGGGTATTTGTCCCGGAAATCACACTGGCGAACGGAAGACGTGCCGATCTCGTAGCGCTGGACGGCAAAGGGGTAATTCGAATCATCGAAATCAAGTCATCCATTGCGGACTTCAAGTCCGACAAGAAATGGCATGAATACAGAGATTATTGTGATGCATTTTACTTTGCATCACATCCGGATGTGCCGGGCGAAATTTTTCCGGAAGATGAAGGATTCATACTTGCTGACAGTTATGGATGTCATATCGTTCGCGAAGCAAAAGACCAGAAACTATCCGGTCCGACCCGAAAGGCACTCACGCTTCGTATAGCACGCATCGCAGCGGAGCGGCTCACGCGCTATACACTTCATGAAATCTGAAACTCGGGCTACCGTGGTGCCCGCTTGGCGAGAATTCGCTGCAATGTCCTGCGGTGCATGTTCAGGCGTCGGGCCGTCTCCGATACATTGCGATCACAAAGCTCGTACACCCTCTGGATATGCTCCCAACGGACCCGGTCTGCTGACATCGGATTTTCCGGTGGATCGGCCTTGTCATCGGGTGCGCGCATCAATGCTGTATAAACGTCGTCTGCGTCCACCGGTTTGGCAAGATAATCCACCGCACCCATTTTTACCGCGGTAACCGCTGTCGCAATGTTGCCATATCCGGTCAGGATGACAGCCTTGCACTCCGGTCTGCGGCCACGAATTTCCTCGATGACATCGAGGCCATTACCGTCGTTCAATCGCATGTCGACGACCGCGTATGAGGGTGGATTTGATTTCACGCAGGAAATACCTTCCGCAATGCTTTCAGCCATGACAACACTGAAGCCACGGCTTTCCATTGCCCGCGCCAGACGCTGCAAAAACGGTCTGTCATCATCAACAATTAAAAGTGACTGATCTTCCGGTTTTGCTAAATCTGATTGATTTGTTTCACTCATGACCAATCTTGCAACTCTTTTTGACTTGCCCCCTATGTGGGTCACAAAAGCAACTTTGTCAAAACCTAGATGTTGAAATGATTAAACGAATGCTCCGGACGCCTGCGGCTTGCTTTTCGCGACCTCAATCGCGTCACGCGGCCACTCCACCCGAACACACGCGCCAGGTAGTCCGTCTCTCACGCCATTTGTGAAACTGAGCTTCGCACCGGTCCGTTCAAGAAGTGTTTTCGCAATGAAAAGACCAAGGCCCAAACCCTTGCTGACATTTCCTTCTGCCGCGCTCTTTACAAAGGGTTCGCCAATCTTTGCGCTCATTTCACCATCAAAACCCGGTCCGTCATCATTGATGGTAATCCAGATGTTCAAATCGTCCCATGCAATGTTCAACTGAACACGCTCCCGGGCATGATCGACTGCATTTTCGACCAGATTTCCGAGCCCATAGAGGATTCCGGGATTTCGCATGCACAGAGGTTCGTGAATTCGTTTGGCGGTTGTAATATCTATTTCAATCCCGAATTCGCGATGCGGGGCGGAAACCTCATCAAGGACAGCGGAAAACGGAATCCTACCAATATGCTGGTCTTCCTGGGTGGAGAGAGAAGTCAATGTCTTGAGAATTTCCCGGCACCGTTCTGCCTGGCTGCGCAACAACTGGGCATCCTCGTAAAGAAGCGATTCGGTTTCAAGCTCGCGTATCATTTCCTTGGAAACCAGGGCAATTGTAGCAAGCGGGGTTCCGAGCTCATGAGCCGCTGCTGCAGCAAGACCGTCAATATCAGACAAATGTTGCTCGCGCTCAAGGACAATCTCGGTAGCCGCAAGCGCATCTGCCAGTTTTCGGGCTTCGTCAGCAACGCGAAATGCATAAATTGCCATAAACGAAAGGCTGCAGATAATGGCAACCCACATTCCTGCAATGTACAGCCTGGGAAGTTGAAGCACTTCTCCTTCAATCCAGGGAAGAGGAAGATGGAAAAATACAAGGACAGTAGCTGACAGGATGGCAATCGCGCCCAGAAGCAGCGTCGAACGGGTAGAAAGTGTGGTCGCCGATATAACAACCGGAACAAGCAACAGGACGGAAAACGGATTCTGCAGTCCTCCGGTCAAGAAAAGCAGCATTGCAAGCTGGACGATATCGTATGTCAACAGAACGATTGAAGCCTGTTGCGAAATGCGCTGATTGGCCGGATAACGGGTGCTCAGAACAGCATTGAGGATCGCGGATACGGCAATCAGCATAAAGCAGAATCCAGGGAGAAAATCGAAATTCAAAACCAGCCATACAATCAGCACAGCAATCGTCTGTCCGAACACAGCAACCCATCGTATTCTGACAAGAGTTTCCAGCCTGAGGTTCGGGCCTGCTGGAGCGTTGCCAATCCCGAATTTCTTTTCCTTGTTCATCGGCTCTCAGCTCATGGTACGTTTTACGCAGTCAAGCCAGCCTGCATACTTGTCCTGGCGCACTTCTTCTTTAAGCAAAGATTCAAACCGGCGACTTGCTGACCAAGTCCGGCCCATTTCCCCACGAGAAGGCCAAAGTCCGCACCTTGAACCTGCAAGCCATGCGGCACCCAGTGCAGTGGTCTCAAGAATCTCCGGACGCTCCACCGGTGCATCAAGAATGTCAGCCAGAAACTGCATCGTCCAATCACTCGCCACCATGCCGCCGTCAACCCGTAGCGTTGTCGAACTGCCCAGTCCCGGCCAGTCCTGTTTCATCGCCTCCAGAAGATCGCGGGTCTGGTAGCAGACGGATTCCAGCGCTGCTTTTGCAATTTCGTTAGGGCCGGTTGCGCGTGTAAGGCCAAAAATCGCACCCCTCGCGTCGGCATCCCAATAAGGCGCGCCAAGACCGGTGAACGCGGGAACAAGGTAAATGTTCTGTTGTTCATCTGCCTCGTTTGCCATGGTGCCGGTTTTGGCGGCATCTTCGATAATCTTGAGTCCGTCCCTGAGCCATTGCACCGCTGCTCCGGCAATGAATATTGAGCCTTCAAGCGCATAATGGGTTTCACCATCGAGGGTATACGCAATGGTGGTTAAGAGCCGGTTCTCAGAGATGACCATTTCACTACCTGTATTGAGGAGCGCAAAACATCCGGTCCCATAAGTGGATTTGATCATTCCCGGCTCAAAACAAGCCTGGCCGATTGCAGCAGCCTGCTGATCGCCGGCTACACCAAGGATGGGAACGGCAGCACCAAATAATCCGGGAAGGGTTTCACCATATTCCGCGCTGCATTCGCGTACTTCCGGCAGCATGCTTGCCGGCACATTAAGTAATTCGAGAAGCTCTTCATCCCAACCGGTTTCCTGGATGTTGTAGAGCAGGGTGCGGGACGCATTTGTGCTATCCGTTGCGTGAACCGCTCCGCCGGTAAGACGCCAGACAAGAAAGCTGTCTACCGTACCAAACAGAAGGTCACCATTTTCTGCCCGCACCCGCGCATTTTCTACGTTGTCCAGTATCCAGGCAATTTTTGTTCCCGAGAAGTAAGGATCAAGCAACAACCCAGTCTTGTCTGAGAAAAGCGTCTCCAGGTCGCGGGCCTTCAGCTCAGCGCACAATTCCGACGTGCGGCGGTCCTGCCACACAATTGCGTTGTACACCGGTTTCCCGGTTTCTTTATCCCATACGATTGTCGTTTCACGCTGATTGGTAATTCCGATCGCTGCAAGATCAGCAACACAGCAACCCGCCTTCTCAATAACTGCGGTTATTGTCTCGACAACCGTCTCCCATATTTCTTCAGGATCATGCTCGACCCACCCTGATGCCGGAAAATGCTGTTCAAATTCCTTCTGGGCAACTGAGGCGATCTTCCGGTTTTCATCAAACAGAATTGCCCTGGAAGACGTCGTTCCCTGATCTATCGCCAGAATATATCCCGACATAACCGTTCTCCGTGAACTTATCCTGACATATCGACAACAACACGGCCCCGGATTTTGCCATCAACAATATCGGCGGCTGTAGTGATAATATCATCGAATCCGATTTCGGTTGTGAGAGCGTCCAGTTTTGAAAGATCGAGGTCTTCAACCAGACGATCCCAGGCTTCAATGCGTTTTTCCCTTGCAACCATGACGGAATCGACACCCAGCAGCGCCACTCCCCTTAGAATGAAAGGCATAACCGTAGCCGGCAAATCGAACCCTTGCGCAAGGCCGCAGGCTGCAACACCGCCACCATAATTTGTCTGTGCCAAAACATTTGCCAATGTATGGGAACCAACGGCATCCACACCGCCAGCCCAGCGTTCCTTTCCGAGAGGGCGTCCCGGTTCTGAAAGTTCCGCACGGTCGATAATTTCATTTGCACCGAGTTCTTTTAGAAAATCAGATTCCTGCGGGCGGCCGGTAGATGCGATCACTTCAAATCCAAGCTTGGAAAGAATCGCAATGGCCACGGTTCCCACTCCGCCGTTTGCGCCTGTGACGACAATCGGACCGCTGTCCGGTGTGATGCCATATTTCTCGAGCGCCATAACACACAACATGGCAGTGTATCCAGCTGTACCAATGCCCATTGCCTGCTTTGCGGAAAGGGCGGATGGGAGCGGAATCAGCCAGTCGGAACTCAGGCGGGCATGACCGGCATATCCTCCCCAATGTACTTCACCTACACCAAATCCGTTCAGCAGTACTTTATCGCCTTCACTGAATTTGTCAGAAGCGGACTGAATTACGGTACCGGCAAGATCTATACCGGGGACCATCGGCCAGTGACGAACAACGGGGCTCTTTCCTGTGATTGCCAAACCATCCTTGTAGTTGACAGTCGTCGCATTCACCGAAACCGTAACATCACCATCCATCAGCTGATCATCGGTCATTTCCACGACATCCACCGATTGCTGTTTTTCTTCATTCCTGGAAACCAGAACCGCTTTGAAGGTATTGGTCATATGTCTCTCTTCTCCATGTTTTGCCGGAACCCGGTCATGTTGACGTTTTTCTCCCGGCTCTCCAGCCCAGGAATTCATCCAAAATTATTGCCGCTGCGCCCAGCGTTATGAAAGTGTCGGCCAGATTGAAAACTGCAAACTGAAATCCAATGCTGTCAACATGAAAAAATATCATATCGATAACTTTTCCAATCCTGACACGATCAATCAGGTTGCCGAATGCACCGGAAATCACCAGCGCAAAACCTGCGGCAGATATCAATCGATCCTTTTCCAGGCCCCGCCAGAGCCAAAACACAAAAGCGATTATTCCAACAGTCAGAACGATTAACGGAATGGCGCCAAGTTCGGAAAAGAAAGAAAACGCCACGCCTTCATTATATGTTCTGTAGAGCGAGAGGAACGGAAGCATTTCGATGCGCTCGTACAAGGGCAGTAGCGTCTCCACCCAGAATTTTGTGAGTTGGTCAAGCGCAACCAGTACAACGATCACCAAAAACCAGCCTCTTGCGCTCATAGGGCCGTCTCCTGCACCGGAGGAATTCGTTTTCCCATATGAAAAAGCATGATTCCCGTTGCAATTGCCAGATTGAGAGAGTCGGCCGATCCTGCCATCGGAATCCTGATCAGCGTGTCGCAGGATTCCGCAAGGATTGAAGGAAGACCCTGCTGTTCATTACCCATCATAAGAAGGACCGGTCTGGACTGAAAATCAACCGTCCGATAGTCCGTGCTTCCTTCCAGATGAGTGCCTACCACCAGACCGTTCCAACTTTCCCGCCATTTCAAAAAACTGCCCTCGTTCATCCGAACCAGCGGGACATTGAAAATGGACCCCATGCTTGCCCGCGTTGCTTCAAGCGAAAAAGGGTCCGTTGTATCTCCCACCAGGATGACGCCATCGACGCCCGCACAATCACTTGTCCTGATAATTGTTCCCAGGTTTCCAGGATCACGCACCCGGTCAAGGGCAACCCACACGGCTTCCCGGTCGGTAACGCTTTCCGGGGCCTTGTGCCATTTTTGCTGCATTACCCCCAGTACCATCTGAGGATTATCCCTTCTGGTAATGGAAGAGAGTACTTTCTCATTTACCTCCAGAATGTCTCCACCCCGGGCCCGGACGTGTGCAGCAAGTTCCTTGAGCAAATTGTCGCCGTCTGCAAAAGCGGAGGCATAAATCAGGGTTTCAATTTTCCAGCCGTTTTCAAATGCATCCCTTACCAGTTTCATACCTTCGGCCAGAAAGGTCGAGCTGTCATCCCGATTCTTTTTCAACGAAAGGGCCCGAACAGATTTGATCCGCGGATTGGAAACCGCGGTAATCTGGTGAACCTTTCCGGGAATTGGTGTGTTTCTGGACAAGGTCAAGTCATCCAGCGGCTGAAGAGCGAAGTTGATAGCCGACGGTCGCTGTTTCTGGTTCTGAGCACCAGTTCACCGGATTCAAGGATACCGGGGCGGTCAGCAAACTTCTCACGCATGATTTCGTGCATTGCATAAAATGAGGAGCGTATGGAGTATGCGGTCAAAACCACAAAGGAGGAATTTTCATTCGTAAGGCCACGCACGAGGTCAAGCATATGGGGAAGATCATCAAAAAGCTGCCAGACTTCTCCCTTCGGCCCACGCCCGTATTTTGGCGGATCAAGCAAGATGCCATCATAAACATTGCCGCGCCTTACCTCACGCTCACAAAAGCGGACCGCATCCTCACAAATCCAGCGGATCGGTTTTTCTTCAAGGCCTGAAATCGCCTGATTTTCGCGCGCCCATCCAATCGCTTTCTTCGAGGCATCGATATGGGTAACGTGTGCACCTTCACGCGCAGCGACCAGTGAAGCGAGGCCAGTATATCCAAACAGATTGAGGAGGCGAAATTCTCTCTTTTGGGATGTTCGGGCCCTTATCCGCTCCGCTGCAAATCGCCAATGTGCTGCCTGCTCGGGAAAAACACCAACGTGCCGAAAAGATGTGAAACGTCCCTTGTAACCTATACCATCCCAACTCAGTGGCCAGGTTTCGGCAAGTCTTTCCTTGGGAAAATGCCAACGCCCGGCGCCTTCCTCCGAAGTGTCACCGGTGAATACGGCATCTGCCCTTTTCCATTCCCGATCCGGTAGCTCCGGTTGCCAGATGGCCTGGGCCTCCGGTCGAACTACACGCAACTTGCCATACTGTTCCAACTTCACACCATTGCCGCTGTCCAGCAACGCATGATCGCGATCCGGCAGATTCTCCAGAATGACCGGACACGCCTGCTTGAGACATTGTTGTTCTGATAAAGCAGATGAGTGTTGCATGAAAAGAGCAATTACACGCAGGGGAGTATGTTGCAACTACAAGAATGGCACATCAATGGTCAAAACAGGTACTTCTGCCTTCAGCTGTTTGCCGTGATTGCAGTGCCCGTTATGGCTTTTGTAAGAATGTCCTGATATACGCCAGCGTAATTACCGATTGTGAGTACCCAGTCATGCGCAAGGCAAAAATCACCCGCAAAACCGCGGAAACCGACATTACGGTTGAAATCAATGTGGACGGAACCGGAGAATATCAGGTTAAAACCGGTGCCGGGTTTTTTGACCACATGCTGGACCAGCTTTCGCGCCATTCCCTGATCGATATGAAAATTCATGCCGTTGGTGATCACCACATCGATGCACATCACACAACAGAAGACACCGGAATTGCACTTGGTCAGGCACTTTCTGAGGCTTTGGGTGACCGAAAGGGAATCACCCGTTACGCTTCCATTGATCTTGCGATGGATGAAACCCTTACAAGGGCCGCAATTGACGTATCCGGCAGACCGTTTTTCGTATGGGATGTCAATTTCAGTGCCCCAAAGGTCGGCGAATATGACACGGAACTGTTTCGCGAGTTTTTTCAGGCATTTTCCCAGCATGCAGGCATTACGCTGCATGTGACCAATCATTATGGTGAAAACAACCATCATATTGCAGAAACCTGTTTCAAGGCGGTTGCGAGAGCGTTACGGACTGCCCTTGAGATTGATCCCAGGCAGGCTGACCGAATCCCGTCTACTAAAGGCTCCCTTTAAGGCTTTTGGTATTGTTCTGCGCCAAGACTCCGTCTAAATAGCCAATATGGCTACCTATACCGCATATCTGCCTCCGGAAGAATGGATCGGCGATCCCGCCGAAGGGTTCAGACTTATTCGCGATAGCAAGAACCCCTGGGCTCTGATCGCGCCGCCGATCTGGCTTGTCTGGAACCGGTTGTGGCTGCCCCTGCTAGTGTACGTTGTCGTAGCATTCGCAATCATCCTGCTGGCAATCTGGCAACCCAGCGGTATTATCACCTACCTGTCTGCTATCCCGGGACTTTACTTGCTGCTTGAAGGCGGCGAACTGATTCGCGGAAAATATGAACGGGCTGGTTGGCGGTACGCGGGCGTCGTTGAGGGCGATACAAGGGAGGCCGCTGAAATCCGCTTTCTGATGAATGTGGGTTCCGGCCTTCTTGCTCCAAGACCCGTTCGACATTCGGATTCTATTGCCATGCGCCCGACTTCTCGTGTGCCGGCTACCAATCCGGGTCTGTTTCCGGAATAGAATAAATGAAAATTGCCATCATCGACTATGGATCCGGAAATCTGCGATCCGCCCAGAAGGCCTTTGAACGGGCCGCCATGGAAGCGGATATCAACGCGGAAGTCATGTTGACGAGTGATCCCGAAACCGTCCAGCGGGCCAACCGGATTGTGCTTCCAGGTGTAGGCGCCTACGCAGATTGCCGTTCGGGCCTTGATAAAGTTAACGGGATGGTTGATGCGCTCGAGGAAACGGTCATCGTCGCCGGGAAACCGTTTTTCGGCATTTGTGTCGGCATGCAACTGATGGCAGAACGGGGCCTTGAAAAAGCTATAACGCCTGGCCTCGGCTGGATCGGAGGTGATGTGGTCCGAATGGAACCGAACGATCCATCGCTCAAAATTCCCCAGATTGGCTGGAACACGCTCGAGGTATCCCGGTATCATCCGTTGCTGGACGGAATTGAGACCGGTCATGTTGGCCTACATGCCTATTTCGTCCACTCCTATCATCTGCAATGTTCGTTGCTGGAACAGCGCATAGCAACAACGGATTATGGTGGAGCGGTAACCGCAATCGTCGGCCGAGATAACATGATCGGTACCCAGTTTCACCCCGAGAAGAGCCAGCGACTGGGGCTAGCCCTGATCAGGAATTTTTTGAAGTGGGAACCATGAGCAAGATACTCTTTCCGGCCATTGACTTGAAAGACGGCGAATGCGTCCGCCTCAAACTTGGCGATATGGATCAGGCGACCGTCTACAATGCCAACCCCGGCGCACAGGCAAAAACTTTTGAGGAACAGGGTTTCAAGTGGTTGCATGTGGTCGATCTCAACGGTGCGTTTGAGGGTGAAAGTGTCAATGGCGCCGCGGTGGACGCGATCCTTGGAAATACCAGAAACCCCGTTCAACTTGGCGGCGGCATCCGGACTCTGGACCATATCAGCCACTGGCTTGAGAAGGGTATTGCCCGCATAATTCTCGGAACAGTAGCCGTACGCAATCCTGATCTGGTGATTGAGGCATGCAGAAAATTTCCCGGTAAAATTGCTGTCGGAATTGACGCAAAGGGCGGGAAGGTTGCCGTGGAGGGATGGGCGGAAGCTTCCGAACTCGGCGTCATTGAACTTGCGAAGAAATTCGAGGGAGCAGGTGTTTCGGCGATAATCTATACTGATATTGATCGAGATGGCATCCTGACAGGTATCAACTGGGGATCAACCATTGAACTTGCAGAAGCAATATCCATCCCGGTAATCGCTTCCGGCGGTCTTGCTTCAATCGACGATGTCAAAAAGCTTGCATCGGCCGAATGCGAAAAGCTCGAAGGGGCGATTACCGGTCGTGCGCTCTATGACGGGCGACTTAATGCCGGTGACGCTTTGAAGGTACTGTCAAATGGCTGATCCTCTGATCCGCTCGGAACCGGTTGCCGGGTTTTGGCGCGGTTTTATGCCAAACCACGAAGGGCCTTTTCCTGCAGTTATGCTTTTTCATGGGTCTGGCGGTGCCCAGTCCGGAGGTTATCTTCTTCAAGCGATGTTTCTGGCTGCACATGGATATCTCGCGGTGCCCTATGGATATTCCAAAGACACAACGATCTGGGACGCCGGATGCATCCGCAATATTGAGCTATTGGATACTGTTGGCTCACTGCGCGCATTACGGAAAAATCCGCTTTGCAACAACAGAGTTTGCCTTTTCGGCAGCTCACGCGGTGCAGAGCATGTGCTTTTACTGGCGTCCTTGATGGCAAAGGAGAACATTGCTGATCAGGCCGATTGCATTGTTGCCCACGCTCCGGCGGATGTGGTTTTTCCGGCGTTTGACTCACGTTGTGTGCGACCAAGAAGTGACCCCGGCCATCGGGAATGGGACGCAGCCGATCCTGCCTGGCTCTGGAGAGGGACGAGCGATCCCATCAAACCGGGTTCAGCGATTGAGGTAGAGCATTGCAAAATGCCCCTGATGATCACCCATGGTACAAACGATCAGGTCTGGAGCTACGAAATGACGAAGAACCTTCAGGCACGACTTGATGCAGCAGGTAAAAAACCGGAGATCCATTATTTCGAAAACGAAGGGCATGGATTTTCTGCACACGCTGAAAATCGTTTCAATACATTGCTGCTTTCTTTTCTTGAGCGGAGTTTGCGGTCATGACGCTTAAAACGCGCATTATACCTTGTCTGGACGTCAAAGACGGTCGTGTCGTCAAGGGTGTTAATTTTGTCGACCTGATCGATGCGGGCGACCCGGTGGAAGCGGCGATTGCATACGATGCCGCCGGGGCGGATGAACTGACCTTTCTCGATATCACCGCATCATCCGACGGGCGTGAAGCGACCTTTGACATGATTGCACGCACCGCCGAACAGTGCTTCATGCCACTGACGGTTGGTGGTGGTGTCCGAACGGTGGAAGATATCCGTAAACTTTTGCTCGCCGGGGCAGACAAGGTTTCAATCAACACAAGTGCGGTCAAGAATCCGGACTTCGTTGCTGAAGCCGCAGACAAATTCGGAGACCAGTGCATTGTTGTTGCAATCGATGCCAAACGCGTTTCCGCGAACGGAGAACAGAATCGCTGGGAAATCTTTACCCATGGGGGAAGAAAGGAAACTGGAATAGATGCGGTCGAATTTGCCCGGCTGGTTGTCGAAAACGGGGCTGGTGAAATACTGCTCACATCGATGGATCGGGATGGAACCCAGGTCGGCTACAACATTCCGCTTACTCGAGCCATCGCAGATGCCGTCAACGTTCCGGTGATTGCCTCGGGAGGTGTCGGAAATCTGGATCATCTTGTCGAAGGCGTCCTTGAGGGTCATGCAAGTGCAGTGCTTGCAGCATCCATTTTCCATTTTGGCACATATACAATTGGGGAGGCTAAAGCCCATATGCAAAACAATGGTATTCCGGTAAGAATGAACATCTGAAGCTGTGCAAAATCCACAAATACCATGACCCAATTTACCCTAGAACATCTCAGTGCGATCATTGATGCCCGTGGAGACGAGAGTGCAGATGTATCCTACACAGCAAAGCTGCTCGCAAGAGGCACAAACAAGTGTGCCGAAAAACTGGGTGAAGAAGCGGTTGAGGCAGTGATTGCGGCGGTGACAGGCAATCGCGAAGAGCTAAAAAAGGAAGCAGCAGATGTGCTTTATCACCTGCTCGTCCTTTTGAAATCCGGTGAAGTCGAACTCGATGAGGTTATGGCAGAACTCGAATCGCGCACACGACAATCGGGACTGCAGGAAAAGATGTCCAGGAGCACCTCATGAAACAGGATGCTGTACTACAGCAACCGCCAAATGGCGGCTTCTGGCAACCGGTATCGAAGGCTGATCAGGAAAAATATGTGTCCCCCTATCGGTTTTTTTCAGTTGCGGACTGGGAAGCCTTCCGGGCGGATACGCCGCTTACCCTCAGCGAAGATGAGGTTAAAAGATTGCGCTCCATGAACGACCCGATTTCGCTGGAAGAAGTCGAACGGATCTATCTCTCAATGTCCCGGTTATTGTCCTCGCACGTCGAAGCTGCGCAACAGCTTTACGAGCAACGCCGCGATTTCCTGAATTTCGATGGTAACAAAACACCATTCATCATCGGCGTTGCAGGTTCGGTGGCTGTAGGAAAATCTACCACGGCCCGTATTCTCAAGGAGCTGCTAACCCGCTGGACCTCTAGCCCGAAGGTCGACCTCATTACCACGGATGGTTTCCTGAAGCCGAACGCGGTTCTGATCGAAGAGGGCCTGATGGAAAAGAAGGGGTTTCCGGAGAGCTATGATGTGGCTGAAGTACTTCGCTTTCTTTCAGCAATCAAAGCGGGTGAAGCTCGGGTTCAGGCTCCATCATATTCTCATTTTATCTATGACGTGTTGCCCGACAATCCGATTGTGGTGGACCGGCCTGATATACTGATCTTCGAGGGGATCAACGTCCTGCAGTCCCGTGACATGCCCAGGGAAGGTGATTCAATTCCGCTCGTTTCAGATTTCTTCGATTTCGCCATTTACATCGATGCGGATGAAACGGATATCGAACGATGGTACATCAAACGTTTCATGGAACTGCGCGATACCGCCTTCCGCGACCCGGGTTCCTTCTTTCATCGCTACTCGGAAGTTTCCCAAGATGAGGCACTCGAAGTTGCAAATGGTCTTTGGGAGCGGATAAATTTGGTCAATCTGCGCGAAAACATCAAACCTACAAGGCCACGTGCCGATCTTATCTTGCGTAAGGGACCGGATCATCTGGTCGAACGTGTGGCACTCAGGAAATTGTGACGCCTCACCAGACTATCTCGGCGAGACCAATTCCGGCTTCACCGGCGCCACTGTAAAGCAAATATGTTCTTCCATCTTCTTCATAGATGCACGGATCGCGGAGCTCCCTGACCGTTTTTTCTGCAGCTCCAACCTCGGATTTTTCAAGGCTCAATTCTCCCCCTTCCCATTCAAGGGATGGTTCCAGCAGCATGATTTCAGGTTGCGCTGTCCACGTATCCCAGTTTTCTGACAAAGGGAGTTCTGTGTGCAGAATGCTTTCCGGCCGATCCCCGATACAGGAATAGAAAACGTGCAGCATTTCATTTCTGATTATCAAAGCAGCATGCCGTAAAATCCGGTCCGGCTGCCCCGGGTTTCCAATGCCGGACAAGATCGGCCCCGCTTCAAAAGGCCCATCCCAGGATGATGATCGCAGAAATTGTCCGCCCCAACTGATCACATATATTCGACCATCATGGCTGATTGCACGGAAGTAGGGCGGCCCAAGTAACGGGTCTTCCGGTGTAAAAGATAATCCATCCATTGAGTAAGCCACACGCGTCATCTGATCGCCGTCGGGAAGAAGCCCTTGATAATACATTCGCAATTGCTTGGTATCTGCATCAACATGCACATCCGGGGATGCGATATGGGCGTAGGTGTAGCCGCCAAAATTTTCCTGAATCCGGTCGCTTGTTTCAGAAACGGGCGCCTGTTGCAGATCAACCGGTTGAAAGAG
>JBCCGN010000023.1:0-45307 GCA_039029255.1 Pseudomonadota bacterium
AAATAAAAATGGGCTTTAAATTCATGTATATAAATACAATTTCTTTAATATTAATAATTATACGCGAAAATCAGAATTTGGATTGAAGATACGGAACAAAAAGATGAATGAAATCCAGAAAATCTCATGCATTGTGGTCGGTTCAGCCGGTGTTGGTGAATCCGGGGCTTCATCAATTCTCCAGCACCGCATCGATCCGGGACCACGTAGAAACATGATTGCCCGGACAGCCGATAGTTCACTTTGCGGAAACACCGGAGTTGTTGCACTGCTGACAGTCAATGGCGAGCCTGTCGCACATGGAAACCTGACACAGGTTGGCACCTCAATACAGGCGGAAGTTAGAGGCGGTGATAATGTTGCGCTCGTCGCTCATACCGTGCCGCTGTTCAACGGGATTGTCTGTATCCGGCTTGGTGAGATTGAAATTTCGCTCGAGGAATACGAATTCGCCGGAGAATAAGAAACACTTTCAAGACACAGATTCCATAGGAAAAACCGACAATATCTCCTGTTCTTTTGGTGCAAAGACGCTAAAAAGAACAAATGTCGAACCCGTTTGATTCCAACACTGACTATGAGAGTCCATCGAAATCCGAAGCCAGCGGTATAGCAGCGCGGGCCATGGCTGCGAACCGCAGTCAGAACATGCCGGACTATTACGATGGTCTGAATCCGGAACAGATGGATGCGGTAGAGACGCTTGATGGCCCCCTTCTGGTACTCGCGGGAGCCGGCACTGGCAAGACGCGGGTGCTGACAACCCGTATCGCACATATCCTTGCAACGGGCCGCGCTTATCCGTCACAGATACTTGCAGTCACCTTTACCAACAAAGCCGCACGCGAAATGAAGGAACGCATTGGCCGGATGGTGGGCGAAGCCGTCGAAGGCATGCCCTGGCTGGGCACCTTCCATTCAATCGGTGTTAAAATCCTGCGCCGCAATGCTGAGCTTGTCGGACTGAAAAGTGACTTCACCATTCTCGATACAGACGATCAGATACGGCTGCTGAAACAATTAATCCGTGCCGAAGGCATCGATGACAAACGTTGGCCGGCGCGCATGCTGGCAGGAATGATCGACCAATGGAAAAACAAGGGACTTGCACCGGATCAGATAAAGGAAGGCGATGCCAGATCCTTTGGCGATGGTCGGGGTCGTGACCTGTATCGTCAGTATCAGGAAAGGCTCAAGGTCCTCAACTGTTGTGATTTTGGTGATCTGCTGACCGAAACAATTCGACTATTCAAGGAAAATCCGGATGTCCTGACGGAGTTTAACCGCAAGTTCAAATACATTCTGGTGGATGAATATCAGGACACCAATGTTGCACAATATTTGTGGCTGAGGCTGTTGGCGCAGCGTAGCGAGGATACCAGCTCCGTCCCTGAATCAATGGATGTGAGCACGGATATGCGAGCGGAAGACAATCAAACAAATCAACACAGCAAAAACCCTCCAAACATCTGCTGTGTGGGTGACGATGACCAAAGTATCTACGGCTGGCGCGGAGCAGAAGTCGATAACATCCTGCGATTTGAAAAAGATTTCCCCGGTGCAAAGGTGATACGCCTTGAGCGAAATTACAGATCGACAGCCCACATACTTGGCGCTGCCGGTCACCTGATTGCGAACAACGAAGGCCGTTTGGGCAAGACCTTGTTCACCGACCGCGCTGACCCGGATGATGCAAAGGTAATCGTCTCTGCAGGTTGGGACTCCGAAGAAGAAGCCCGCTCCATTGGTGACGAAATCGAGGCTTTGCAGAGCAAGGGGCACACGCTCAACGAAATGGCCATTCTTGTGCGTGCGTCATTCCAGATGCGTGAATTTGAAGACCGGTTCGTTACCATGGGCCTTAATTACCGGGTGATCGGCGGTCCGCGCTTTTATGAACGAATGGAAATCCGCGATGCGATGGCCTATTTTCGCGTGGTGTGCCAACCAGCAGATGACCTTGCATTCGAACGGATTGTAAACACACCCAAGCGGGGCATCGGTGAAGCCACCCTGCGCGTCATTCATGACAATGCCCGG
Organism: Pseudomonadota bacterium; assembly: GCA_039029255.1. GTDB lineage: Bacteria > Pseudomonadota > Alphaproteobacteria > Rhizobiales > Rhizobiaceae > JAALLB01. The sequence goes on from JBCCGN010000023.1 coordinate 2,041, forward strand.
GCTAGAAACGTTCCACTGACAATTGCCGCGCGTGAACTTACAGAAACAGAAGAGCTGAAACCGAAGGTTCGAAGTACGCTCAAGGATGTGCTGGACAATTTTGATCGCTGGCGGGGCGAGCTTGATTCCACACCACACACAGAGCTGGCCGAGATCATACTCGAAGAGTCTGGATACACCGAAATGTGGCAGAACGATCGTTCAGCCGAAGCTCCGGGAAGGTTGGAAAACCTGAAGGAACTTATCCGTTCCATGGAAGAATTCGAAAATCTGGCGGGATTTTTGGAGCATGTATCTCTTGTCATGGATGCTGACAGCCGGGAAAACCTGGATGCGGTTTCGCTGATGACACTTCACTCTGCAAAGGGCCTCGAATTTGACACGGTATTTCTCCCCGGTTGGGAAGAGGGTTTGTTCCCGCATCAACGTTCGCTCGATGAAGGCGGGCGTTCCGGCCTCGAAGAAGAACGTCGGCTTGCCTATGTCGGCATTACCAGAGCACGGCAGCGCTGCCATATATGGTTTGTTTCCAATCGCCGTATCCACGGGCTTTGGCAAGCTTCAATACCGTCTCGCTTTATCGATGAATTGCCCGAAGCACACGTGGAAGTAAACGAAGGCTCCACCAGCTATGGCGGTTACGGAGCACAACGCGTGGGCGGTGGGTATGGCGCAAGCCGGTTCGACAGTTCGGATACGTTCAATTCAGGTTATTCGAGCCCAGGCTGGCAACGTGCCCAAGGTAGATCATCGGGCGGTGATGATCGCTGGGGAAGCCGCTCCGGGCCACAGACATCCTCCAGGATGGGCAAGACAATTGAGGGACAGCTTATCGCATCTTCCATCAACGAGAGCTCACGTTTCAAGGTTGGCGACCGTGTCTTTCACCTGAAATTCGGGAATGGAAACATAGCGATGGTCGATGGCAACAAACTCACCATTGACTTTGACAAGGCGGGTCAGAAGCGGGTGCTCGATTCATTTGTCGAAGGCGTGTGAACAACATCCGTTCATTCTGGCAGAATGTCCGGACGCCGAATTTTTGTTTGCGAACCGCTATAAAAAATCAAAATGATACTTCATTGACTGTATAATTCGCTCCTGACGCCAAGATAGTTGTCCCATGCGAACCAGTAAGAAACATGACCGGGAACCCTTGCCCGTCTTTGGGAACCATCGAGTGATACGAGGAAGTCCTCTTCTGTGCGCCAAACACCGTGGTCGGATTTCAATTCACCATCAGAAGTCTGCTCAAATGTCTCATCCGGATTTCTGACATATGCCCGAACCGTGCGGGTCTTGGCATCACCGATCAGAACGACATCTGTCTGTCCTACACGGTCATTTATAACCCGTTTTTCGCGAAAGGCTTCCACGGGCCAGGCTTTTGCCGCACCAAATTCACGGATTCCGAAAACAAATTCCTTCCGGCTGACCTCGCTCTCATCACCGACTGAAGCAGGAAACATGAGTTCCGGGTTAGAAAAATACTCACGATAAACAACGCCGGATCCGTAATCGCGATAGAATCCGGTGTTAAGGGATAAAACTCGTGTATCAGGATGGCTCGATTTCCAGTCCTTCCAGCTGGTGATTATCAACGGTCGAATACGCAACCGAACATCGCTTTCGGCAAGGGGCCCGACTACAGGCTCTCCCGTAAACTGATTCCAAAGACTGTTCGTCGCCCGATCAAACATCAATTTGTTGGAGCGATAAAGCAGTCCGGATGAACCAAACACCAAGGGCTCATCACTGCCCTCTGCAACAGTCTCAAAGAGTATTCCGGCACCACACAAGGTGCAGTAGGCAAGCGCAACCGGAACGCCACCGATCGTCTCGTTCAGCATTTCATGCCATCCCAATATGCGCAGCGGGTACGCACGGGCGTCACCATTTATTTCCACACCAAACACAAGATCTGTGTCCTGAATATAGTCAGCCGCAGGTGCTTCAATCATCGCCGGGTTGTCGAGCGGTGGTATCGAGTCAAACCGTGCACCTCCCCAGCTAATCTCCTCCAACCGGATTTTCATCTTGTCCCGGGTTCCGTGAGGTAGTTCGAACAATTGCCCGAATCGGGCGTCTGTTCCCTCCAGAAACCGCAGCTTGATCGCGCGAAAAGTTTCATGTGGTACGATTTCAGGATGGCGCTCCTGCCAGACATAGGCGTCATGCCAATCTGTTATTTCCTCACCTGCCAATCTGGTGAGGCCTTCGGCAACGTAAATGTTGTTTCTGGTCCAGCGCATGGCGAGCACGAATGTCGGTATAAGACTGCGATCACCAAGCGCGGCGAGCTTCTCTGCAATCTGCTTCTTTTCTTCCCCCTGCACTGCGAACATCTGCCAGCTGAGTTCAAGAATGTCGGGACTTTCTTCTGCTTGCACACCTGTGGAAACAAAAATTACCGACAGCAACAAGATCAAACGAATTACTGACATAAACAGTCTCCACCGGAAGCAAGAACACCTGCTGTTTTAGCGCATCCGGCGTTCGCTGTTACTCACAATTGCTTTACGCACAGACAAAACAAATTATGAGAGTGTTTACCCTGCAAACAGCCGAATCAAGATAGCTACAATTTTAACAATGCCATTCATCGGAACTACGGCAACTTGCGCTAGGTTCAGTTCATTAAATCGAGGAATTGGCATGAGTGAACGCAGGCAAACAGAAATCGATCGCCGTTTAGATGACAGGCGCTTGAGCAACGACGACTCCCGTACAGATACTGAACGGGGTATGATTGGAGACCGACGTGCGGGGGTCGATAGACGTTCAGGAGACGAACGACGCACTGCCTGATGGTCGTCGCGAACAATCTCCGATCTTCCATATATAAGAGAATTGATGATCGCCAGACTTGCCAAATGAAGATTGACAAGTGAAACTAAACGTTAGGGAGGCAGGTTTTGCGGACCTTACGTTTACTGTTCACTTTTCTATTTGTTTTGGTGATTGATCCTGTCGCAGTTTCAGCCCAGGCAAACGATCCGCTGCGATCAACCTGTCAGGCAGTTGCTCAATTTAATCTCCCGGTCTTGAAGGCAAGCACGAAGTCTAACTCAGATAATGTCCTTAAGGCCTTCGAAACCAGCATTTCCTTTGTGGGGCATTCAACTTTCAGAATTGAGAATAATGCCGGTCTGACCATAGCGACCGACTATGCGGGATTTGCCGGATTGGATGTTGTGCCAGACGTGGTGACCATGAACCATGCCCACTCAACACATTTTACGGTGGCACCGGATCCGCGCATCCCCCATGTTTTGCGGGGCTGGGGAAAAAACGGTATCCCCGCCAAATACAATCTGGGGATTGGAGATGTGCTGATCCGCAACGTTACAACCGACATCAACAATCAGTGGGCCGGGTTCGAGCCCAATGGCAATTCGATTTTCATATTTGAAATGAATGGTCTTTGCATTGGACATCTCGGACATCTGCATCACAAACTGACCGACAATCACTATGCGCAGATCGGACGCCTGGATGTCCTGATGATACCGGTCGACGGCGGGTACACGCTCAATATCGAAGATATGACTGATATCGCCGAACGACTGCGTGCGAGCCTGATCCTGCCGATGCACTGGTTTGGAAGCTTCACGCTTGAGCGGTTCCTTGCAGAAGCCCGAACAGCCTTTCCAGTCGAACGCATGAGCAGTTCATCTCTCACCGTTTCACTCAACAATTTGCCCGTTGAGCCAACAGTGGTTGTGTTGCAGCCGGAGAGCGCATTTGGATATTTTGATGGAGACTGATGTGCTGCCAAAAAAGAAAGGCACCGACTTCAGCCGATGCCTCCCTGTTTAAGCGCCTTTACCTTCCCTGCCCGGTGTCGCCTGCCTTTCGGCCGCGCCTCCTGACAATGCAAGCATAAACGCCTATCCGATTTCGGTAGCATTTCAGCTACCTCCATCCGCTCCCGGGTGGCTCTCTCTGTTTCACCTTCAATCCGTCGCGGTCATCATTTCCACCCGGGGGCTTCATTTCCGAACCAGACAGGCTTCAGTCCACTGAGCACCAATTCCGTTCACGCCGTAGTTTCGGTTTCCCTGCCGTTCCACGGTCTATCAGGGTGCCTTCGGCTTCCGAAGATTGCTTCCGGCACTCCCATCTGGCGCCGGTTCGTTCCTGAGAACTGCCTTTTCCTGATGGGACCGATCCGCCCCCTGACTTCCGATTTCTCTTCTTTCAGGGTCGTTCGATGGTTAAAGTCTGCCTCAACTTTCGCATTTAGTCGAATCGGAGGAGCTCGGCAGTGTGGAAAACTGCCATTCCCGGTGAAGTTTCAGAATTTTAGCCGGTGGAAAAAGAAATGGGCCGCTAAAAGCGGCCCCAGTTACAAGAGAATGTCGTTAGACAATCTCCCACTTGCAGGAACTGTGCCAACCCGTTTCTGTATTGTTTTGGGACAAACGGGTTGAATTAAAACAGATTACTCAGCGGCAAACTGGTTCATTGTATTGTCTTTGCCTGACGCTTTCAGTGCTGCATCACCAGAGAAATACTCTTTGTGATCATCACCCATATCGGAACCGGCCATATTCTGGTGCTTGACGCAGGCAATTCCCTGGCGGATTTCAGCACGCTGCACGTTTTTCACGTAACCAAGCATTCCCTCTTTGCCAAAGTACTCCTTGGCGAGGTTATCAGTTGAAAGTGCAGCCGTATGATAAGTCGGCAACGTGATCAGGTGATGGAAAATACCACATTCACGTGAACCATCTGCTTGGAAGGTGCGAATGCGCTCATCAGCTTCAGCAGCGAGTTCGGTGTCGTCATAATCTACGCTCATCAACCTCGCACGGTCATAGGCCGAGACATCCTTCCCCTCTTCTGACCATGCATCAAAAACCTGCTGACGGAAATTGAGGGTCCAGTTGAAGGAGGGAGAGTTGTTGTAGACAAGCTTTGCATTCGGATGCACCTTGCGAATTTCGTCTACCATTCCACCGATCTGACCAACATGAGGCTTCTCCGTTTCAATCCAGAGAAGATCAGCACCGCTATCAAGTGAATTGATGCAATCAAGAACCACACGCGCCTCACCGGTTCCGGCACGGAACTGGTAAAGGTTTGACGGCAGACGCTTTGGACGCATCATTTTGCCGTTCTGGTTGATGATAACATCACCGTTTTGCGCATTTTCAGGGGTCACCTCCTCGCAATCGAGAAATGAGTTGTACTTGTCGCCAATATCACCCGGTGCGTGGGAAACCGCGATCTGCTTGGTAAGACCCGCACCAAGGGAGTCTGTACGGCAAACAATCACACCGTCGTCGACACCCAGCTCAAGGAATGCGTACCGGCAGGCCCGAATTTTAGAGACAAAATCCTCATGTGGAACTGTGACCTTGCCATCCTGGTGACCGCACTGTTTCTCATCAGACACCTGGTTTTCGATTTGAAGCGCACAGGCTCCGGCCTCAATCATTTTCTTTGCCAGCAGGTATGTCGCCTCTTCGTTGCCGAAGCCCGCATCAATATCTGCAATGACCGGCACAACATGCGTCTCATGATTGTCGATTTTGTTCTGGATCGCCTGGACCTTGACCTCATCACCGGCTTCACGTGCGTCATCCAGATCGCGGAACATCATACCGAGTTCACGTGCATCAGCCTGACGCAGGAATGTATAAAGCTCTTCGATCAGCGCTGGAACAGATGTTTTTTCATGCATTGACTGATCGGGAAGCGGACCGAATTCAGAACGAAGCGCAGCAACCATCCAGCCTGAAAGGTAAAGGTAGCGACCTTTGGTGGTCTCAAAATGTTTTTTGATGGAAATAAGCTTCTGTTGGCCAATGAAACCATGCCAGCATCCCAGCGATTGGGTATATTGAGAGCTGTCTGCATCATAGGCAGCCATGTCGCGACGCATGATACCTGCAGTGTACTTCGCGATATCCAGGCCCGTTTTGAAGCGGTTCTGCACCCGCATCCGGGCAACATATTCCGGATTGATACCATTCCAACTGCTTCCATTCGAAGCTACAAGGCCTGATAAGGTCTCAATTTCCTGCGCATAAGTCATTTCGAATTCCTTCGGGATTGTCGATTTGTAAAAATTTGTTAGATTTTGTGAATTCAGTCGAAACCTCTACCGATTCAGCATGGGGCATGAACTCCAATTCACCCGCACTACGCGCTGATATACACCAAAAACACAATGTTTTATGGGAAAATAATGAAAAAAAAAGCCATTTTCGTGTAAATCTGTGACAGTAATTTGGCCCACTTATGGTCAATTTGTAAATTTTGTAAATTTTATTGGCACCTTGCCGCATGAAATGCGCAATCTAACTATCAACCGAATGAAGTTTGCCGGAGGCCGCAATGACAAATGATACAACCGCATCGGAAGGCGGACGCGCATTTGCAAAAATCGCCTTTAGTCAGTCTGTGCAGAAGATACAGGAAACACTTGGCAGCCGGGGCCAGATGTCAAAGATGCAGATACAGGGTCGACACCGCGCTGAGCTGGATGACAATCTTATCCAGTTTGTGCAATCAAGGATTTCGTTCTATCTCGGTACTGCGAGCAGCGAAGGCATTCCTTATATCCAGCATCGGGGTGGAGAGTTCGGCTTTATAGAAATTGTCGACAATGCTACCCTGCGTATTCCTGATTACCCGGGCAACCAACAATACATCACACTTGGAAACCTGCAGGAAAACCCACCCGCTTTCATTTTCATGATGGATTACGAAATCAAGGCCCGGCTGAAAATCTGGGGTACTGCCGAGGTGGAAAACCTGGACAGCGAAAACCGTTCCCTGCTCTTTCATATAGAAGCCTGGGACATGAACTGCTCCAAGCACCTGCCCGATTATTACTCAATGTCGACCGTTAAGCGGACCATGGAGAAGCTAACAACAAGGATCGCAGAGCTTGAAGCAGAGATCTACAGTTTAAAAGGATAAATTCATAACGTTTCAGATTTCGAAGTTCGCTTTACAAAACGATCTGAAATAAGGGTTCAAACCCAGAGTTGACATACCCAAATCGGTAGTCGACACCCGCTTCACTTCAGAAACGGGCGTCTTCCCATAAAGAAAATCCAACAATCTCTAGGCGCTGGTAGGCACAAACACGTGGCTATCACCATCCTTCTTGAACTTGCCCGAGTTGGGGAAACCGAAATGGTAGCCTGCAACCGTAATGTCATCGGCAACAGCTTTTGCAACTATCTTCTTGCGAACCGCAGTTGCCATATCCTTGTCGGCATCAAAAGCCACCTGCCAGTCCAAGTTCGCGAGGAACAGTGCCGGCAGGTTCAAGAGATCCCCCAACAACATCATCTGGTCATCACCGGAAGAAAGATGGAAAGCAGTATGGCCTGCCGTATGCCCGAACGTGTCAACAGACCGGATGCCAGGCGCAACCTCCTGATCGCCCTTGTAGAGCGTAACATTCCTCCAATTCGGGAAAGTCGCCTGAATGCGTTTAGCAAGACCTCGACGCCGCTCAGGCAGTTTTTCGATCAGACCTTCATCTGTCCAGAAGTTGTATTCCGTTTCACCGAGCATCACTTCCGCACCGGAATAAACCTGTATGTTGGTATCTTTGGTCATCAGCCCAAAGATGTGATCAGGATGGAAATGGGAAACGAGAACCTTTGTAATGTCGGAGGGTTTAAGTCCGGCCGCGGCCATTCCCTGTGCACCAAGTCCTGCTGTAGGTGCCAATTGCGCACCGGTTCCCGCGTCAATCAGTATTGTTTCTCCACCCGACCTCACGACGGTAAAAGCAAATTCGATCGGCACTTTTGAATCATCAATATCTGCCTGTCGCAATGCAGCCTTTGTTTCCTCAACCGACACATCCTTTATGAAGCCTTCGGAGTGATCCCGTTTCCAGATCCCATCATAAATGGAAATAACTTCGATGTCTGAACCAACCTTGTAAGAATAATAACCCTTCTTTCGAACATCTCCCGCCATTGCCGAAGGAAGGAACGAAAGTGAACCGGTAAGCCCAAGCGCAGATACCCCTGCTGCTGAAGCAATAAATTGTCTTCTGTCAAACTGTGTCATTGGAATTTCCTTAGAAGGTTTTGGGGTTACAGGTTTACATATTGCGAATGGCGCCAATAAGTCAAAAGGGCTCACATCGACGTGAAACCGAGTGCTGGCCGAACACCAAATGTTAAATTTTTAACATTTCTGGAGACTAAAACTTAAACTGAAACTGGGAATATGGCTTTTAGAGAGCACTGCATAAATTGATGCCTCACCGGCGGTGGATAACTACCGCGGGGGCATCACTCATTCGCCCGTTAAGGGCTCAGGTCTTTAACCTGTGAACGTGAGGCAAGTCATGCTGGATACTATTTTTCACTGGATATCTTTCGGTCAACCGCCACAACAGGGTATTCCGATTTTTCTGGGCGTTATCGGCTGCATAATAATGTATTCGTGGATACGGTTGCGTCGGGGAAATTGAAGCCCGTCGCTGGGCTTATCTACCTTGCCACGTAAAGCGTCTGATTGACGTGAATGGTGTATGGTTCACTCAGACTGTTCAATCTCGCAAGTTCAAGAACCGTGAGACCGTGGCGCTGGGCAATCGCAAACAAGGTATCTCCCTTTTTCACGGTAATGCTCACCCGCCCTGTACCAGAGGACACGGAGGGAGCGATATCGGCGTTCTCCCTGATCAGTGAGAGTACGGAAGGTTCTTGGCGTTGTACCGAGGGACGGTGCGTATTTCGGTTTTGACCGTTATTTACACCAATACTGTTTGTAATGGTGCGATCAAGCCGGTCCTGCTCTGCCTTCCATTCTGCATAGCTTTTCTGACTGAGCCGATCGACAATTGACTGATTGTTAGCCTTCGAATCTCTCCAGTTCTCCTGAGAATTTGGAGTACCACCATTATCCGTCAGAACCGCGTTGATTAGAAATCCGGAGCATACGATGGCGGTAAATCCGCTTGAAACGCGTGAAACTGAGAGGTTCGTTAGAAATTTCATGCAGAAATTGTGCCACCGGAAGGTAAATAGCACGTAAAGATCAAGTGTCTGGCAAACTAGCCAATTGAGAAAGCCCAACAAATCAGCATGCCTCACATGCATTTATGCCTATTTTTTGGGCATTTTTAATTCTAATTGAAAAACTGCACAAAATTAAGTCGATAACGGCCCAGTGGTGATTGCGACACAGTTCCAGACATTTATTCAAGGCCAATCTTTTTGACTTGGGGAGTAAATAAAATGAGTGGTGCTGATACCAGCTGGATATTAACATCAACCGCGCTGGTGCTGTTGATGACATTGCCGGGCCTCGGCCTTTTTTATGCAGGTTTGGTGCAGGCTAAAAATGCCCTGTCCGTCCTGATGCATTGCATCGCAATCGCCTGCCTTGCATCTGTACTGTGGTTTGTGGTCGGCTATTCCATCGCCTTTTCGGAAGGAAATGCCTGGATCGGTGGACTTGACCGCTTCATGCTTTCAGGAATTGATCGCGAAACTGTATCGGGAACCTTGCCTGAATCGCTGTTCGCCATGTTCCAGATGACGTTTGCGGTCATTACACCCGCGCTGATGGTCGGTGCCTTTGTCGAGCGCATCAAGTTTGGTGCCGTCATGCTCATAAGCGCGCTATGGCTGCTTATCGTCTACGCACCGGTAACCCACTGGGTATGGGGCGGCGGCTGGCTTGCTCAACAAGGCGTCATAGATTTTGCCGGCGGTATTGTCGTTCACGTAACCGCTGGCGTTTCTGCTGCAGTAATTGCCGTGATGCTGGGAGCCAGAAAGGGCTTTCCAGGAAAGGTATTGCCACCACATGCGCCCTGGATGGTTATGATTGGTGCTTGCCTGCTCTGGGTTGGCTGGTTTGGTTTCAACGCCGGCTCTGCCGTTGCTGCAGACCAGAATGCGGCGATGGCAATGATCGTGACGCATCTGTCCGCGGCAACTGCCTCACTTGTTTGGGTGGTGATCGAGAAAATCAAATTCGGTAAACCGAGCCTTGTCGGTCTGGTAACAGGTACGATTGCCGGTCTAGCTACAATCACTCCAGCCTCAGGTACCGTCGGCCCGATTGGCGGAGTAATCCTCGGCCTCGCAGGTGGTTTGCTGTGCTATTTCGCTGTCGATCTTGTGAAAAACAAATTTAAAGTTGATGATTCCCTCGACGTGCTGGCAGTCCACGGCATTGGCGGTGCCACGGGCACAGTTCTTGTTGCCTTTCTGGCAAATGTCGGAGACGGCTCAGCCGGACTTGGCGAAGGCGTAACAGCCGGAAGCCAGGCTTTTGTACAGGTCACCGGAGTAGTAAGTGTCGCCATCTGGTCAGCCTTTGCGACTGCTGTTATTGTGCTTGTCACCAAGGCAGTAATCGGACTTCGTACCACCGAAGATGAAGAGACCGAAGGCCTTGATTTCAGTCATCACGGCGAAACTGCGTACCGGTTATAGGAAAGCGAAAGGATTATCGACATGAAAATGATAATGGCAATCGTTCAGCCGTACAAGCTGGACGCCGTTCGCGAGGCATTGGGTGAAATCGGCGTGGATGGCATGACCGTATCCGAAGTTAAAGGATACGGCCGTCAGAAAGGACACACCGAAATTTATCGTGGTACTGAATACGCCATAAATTATGTTCCGAAGATCAAGATCGAGATAGCGGTCAATTCCGATATCGCGGACAAGGCTGTTGAGACCATCCGCGAGGCAGCTGGACAGGGAAAAATCGGAGACGGCAAAATTTTTGTATTCGACCTGGAAAATGCAATGCGTATCAGGACCGGTGAAGCGGGCAATGATGCCCTTTAGCCGTTGTTGAAAATAGCTTTTAGAAAACCGGGGGGTTACTTCCCCGGTTTTTTGTTGGAGGAGCAGACTGTGCCGCAAACCAGACTTTTTATCAAAACTGATGAACAGACTGCGCGCGCATTGTCAGAAGTTTTCGATGTCATTTTCGAAGAACAGGGATTGCCGGTTTCAGCCTTCGAAGACCCCGATAACCCCGAAAACTGGTTTGTGGCAATTTATTGCGAAACCGACGATTCTGAAACAATTACAGAACAAATGAACAATCTGGCCAATGACGCAGGATACCATCTCAAGATCGACCGCGATGATATTCCGGAAACTGATTGGGTAGCCGCTACACTGCGGGATCTTTCCAGTGTTCGCGCCGGAAACTTCATCGTCCATGGCAGCCATGAAAAGCACATTCCCAAACCCCATGAAATTGCAGTTCTGATTGATGCAGGACTTGCATTTGGCACTGGACATCACGGGACTACTGCCGGCTGTCTCGATATGCTGGCGCGTCTCAAAAAATCCGGCCGATACCACAGCATTCTCGATTTGGGCACAGGTTCAGGCATCCTGGCAATCGCAGCGGCCAAAGCACTTAAGGCACGGGTATTGGCAAGCGACATTGATCCGGTTGCAACTCAGACGGCCAAGGTCAATGTTCGAAGCAATGGCGTGCAGGCATACGTTGAGTGTATCACATCGACCGGTTTCAATAACCGGCGTTTTACCGAATCCGGACAGTTCGATCTTGTGTTCGCGAACATTCTTGCCAAACCGCTACAGGGGCTGGCGCCTGATCTTGCCAACCACACAAAGTCAGGCGGCACTGTAATTCTATCAGGCTTGCTTCCACATCAACGAGCACCGTTAACCGCCTCTTACAGATTACAGGGCCTTCATTTCGAACGCGCGCATATTCGTGAGAATTGGCTCACATTGGTTTTCAAAAAACCATAACAAAAAAGCGGCTCGAAGCCGCTTCTTTTGTGCATCTCCAACTGAGAGACATCAAATAAAGTGGTTGATGTTACCGCCTTTTTTGAGTTGCTCACGTTTCATGCCAAAACGGGCAAGTGTAGCATCATCGAATTGTGCAAGATATGCGTGAACGCTCAACTGAGCTTGTTTTTCACGCGCGCGAAGCACGTTTTCAAAACTGTTGCTGATGTTTCCGAGTATGGTCATTTTGTTTTCCCTTTCCTCTGTCGATGCCCCATGCATCGTCGACAAGGGATATATGGGGTATGCAATATTGTTTGGTTAGGGCCTCAAACGCATGCAAGCCTTGCACCAGACGCATGGCAATGGCAGATGGTTTGTTAAACTATTCCGGTTAGCCTGAGAGGTTCGCAAATCGATGTTCCAGAGTTTTACTTCAACCGCTGATCGCAATGCAGGCCCGGCACGGCTGGGCGCACTTCAACTGCAGATGAAGGCGCATGGAATAACTGCATTTCTTGTTCCCCATGCGGATGAACACCAGGGCGAGTACCTGCCTGAACGGGCAGAACGCCTTGCTTGGCTCACCGGGTTCACCGGTTCTGCCGGTTTCGCCATTGCCACCCCGAAAACCTGCGTCGTATTTGTCGATGGCCGCTATACATTGCAGGTGAAGGAACAGGTCCATCCGGACAGCTTTGACACTGAAAGTCTGATTGAAACTCCGCCATCCAAATGGCTGGAGCAAAATACTGATAAGAATGATGTAATCGGATATGATCCGTGGCTCATAACCACAAAGCAGATATGTGCTTACGAAAAAGCCTGCAAAAAATCCGGCGCCACTCTGAAACCGGTTGAAAATCTGATTGACCGGATTTGGGATAACCAACCGGATGCCCCGCTCGGCAAAGCATTCATTCATCCGGTCACATATGCGGGTAAACCTGCAGAAGACAAGCTTGCAGAAGTAAGGAAAAAAATATCAGAACGGGATTGTCAGTTGACAGTACTGACCGACCCCGCATCCATTGCCTGGCTTTTTAACATCCGTGGTTCGGACATCGAACACAATCCGTTGGCCCTGTGCTTTGCGATTGTTCCGGCTGAAGCAACGCCTATTGTTTTCATCGATGAACACAAGTTTGATGGTGAGACACGCGACCATCTGGAAAACCTTGCCGTTATATCCGAGCCGGATACGCTGGTCGAGGCATTGGGCGAAACGGGCGCCGACACCAGTGTTCTTTGCGACCCCAATCTGATGCCAGTGGTTTTGGCAGAGACAATCTCCAAGGCTGGAGGGAAAATTGTTGAGGGACCGGATCCGGTAATTCTGCTTCGCGCTGTAAAGAACGTGGTGGAGCTTGAAGGAGCGCGACAGGCCCACATCCGTGATGGCGTTGCGATGTGCAAGTTTCTTTGTTGGCTTGATAGCCAGAACCCGGAAAGCCTCACGGAAATCTCCGCTGCCCGTAAACTGGAAGAACTCCGGGCTGAAAACGCTTTGAACATGGACAGCCAACTGAAGGAGATATCCTTTGACACGATATCCGGCCATGGTCCTAACGGCGCCATAGTCCATTATCGCGTTACAGAAGAGACCAACCGAAGGTTTGAAAACAATTCACTCTATTTGTGTGATTCAGGCGGGCAGTATGTCGATGGAACAACAGACATCACCCGCACAATCGCCATTGGCAATCCGCCAGAACAAGCCATTAGAGATTTCACGCTTGTGTTGAAGGGACACATTGCAATTGCAACCGCGCGTTTCCCCGAAGGCACGCGTGGTGTGGATATTGATGTGCTTGCCCGCCATGCCCTTTGGCAGCATGGTCGGGATTTTGCGCACGGTACCGGACACGGTGTCGGTTCCTACCTGAATGTTCACGAAGGACCGCAATCAATCTCACGCAGGGGAACCGAACCCTTTAAGGAAGGAATGATCATTTCCAATGAGCCTGGTTACTACATGGCAGGCGAATACGGTATACGCATCGAAAATCTGGTTATTGTCGGTGAATTGGAGGGGATTGATGGAGGAAACACAAGAACCCACGCCTTTGAAACAATTACGCTTGCACCAATTGACCACAGGCTGATTAATCCATCTCTCCTTACACCGGATGAAAGGAATTGGCTCAACCATTACCACAAAGAAGTTCGGGAAAAGCTGTCCGACTTCCTAGAAAACGATGAGCAGGATTGGCTACGGATAATGACAGCCCCGATTTGATCAACCTGGAATCAGAACTGACCACACAAACTCTTTAAGTTCCGCGTGCGATACGGCCTGATCAGCCCGTTTCAAGAAGCTGCTTGTGATTTATCCAGCTCTGCAGTTTTGACGTTAGCGCATCGGGTGAAACCGGCTTCGAAAGGTAATCATCCATTCCGGCATCAAGACATTTCTCCATGTCACCTTTCAAAGCATGTGCAGTCACACCAATGATCGGAACATGGTGGTTGCCGCTATCGGCTTCCATCTCACGAATAGCCTTCGTGGCATCAAGCCCGTTCATGCGTGGCATGGAAACGTCCATCAGGATTACACCAGGATTCAGGTTCTTGTAGAGCGACAAGCCTTCCTGGCCGTCATTTGCAATCTTGAATGTCAAATCCAGACCTTCAAGTATCTGCCGGAAAACAATCTGATTTACTTCGTTGTCCTCACAGACGAGGACATCGATCTCCAGGTTCTGATTTTGCTGGACCGGCTGTTCAGTAATTTGTGGCTCTTCATTCGCATCACCGACTAGATCTTTCACAGCTTTCAGGTTTGACACAAGTTCGGAATTACCCGATGCGTCAAAATTTAATTTGTCCTGCAGGACACCCACAAGCATGTCAAAGAGAACAGATGAGCGCGTCGGTTTTGTCAGATAGCCCTGAATACCGAGCGAAGAAAATGTTTTGCCATCATGGGTCTCTTCAACGGAGGTGAGCATGATGACCGGAATCTTGTCCAGCGTGGGTCTGGACTTGATGATCTCGACAAAGTCTCCGCCATTCATTCCCGGCATCTGGTAATCCAGAATGATACAATCGACTGAAAGATCACGACTGTAGACCGCTTCAAGCATCTGCAGAGCCTCCTGACCGGAAGATACTGCTGCGCTGTCAAAGCTCCACGATGTCATTTGTTCCATGAGAATGGAACGGTTTACCTGATTATCGTCGACGATCAGAATCTTTGAACCGGACACGTCTCCAATCGACCGCTTCTTTCGAGCCCCCTTGTGCACGGGCAATCCGAGCTCAAACCAGAACGTGGAACCCTCGCCTGCGTCGCTTTCCACACCCAACTCGCCATCCATGAGTTCGATCAGTGACCGGCATATGGAGAGCCCAAGGCCGGTACCCTCATGTTTCCGGGTAGCGGAAGCATCCACCTGAGAAAACTTGTCAAATACCTTGGGCAAATCCTGGCGCTGGATTCCTATCCCGGTATCCTGGATCTCTATCCGAATTTTCTGGATGCCTTCTTCAGGTTCCTGAAGCGCAATTGCATTTACCAGGACATGTCCCTGCTCCGTAAACTTGACTGCGTTTCCGATCAGATTGGTGGCGATTTGCCTTATCCGACCAACATCGCCCACAAACATTTCAGGCAACTTCGGATCAATTCTGACAAACAGTTCGAGGTCTTTTTCCGCGACTTTGGCTGACACAAGCGTTGCTACATCTTCAAGCGCTTCCGGCAAGGCAAACGGTGAAGGATCGAGCTCCATCTGACCGGCGTCGAGCTTCGAAAAGTCCAGTATGTCATTGATGATTGTCAGCAAAGAGGTTCCCGACTTTACAATTACGTCTGCGAACATCTTTTGCTTCGTGTCCAGGTCAGTGGAAGCAAGCATTTCCGCCATGCCCATCACACCATTCATCGGGGTTCTGATTTCATGACTCATATTGGCAAGAAACTCGCTTTTTGCCCGATCAGCTGCGAGCGCACTTTCTCTTGCTTCCACGAGTTCCTGTTCACGTTCTTGCAAGGCACAGTTGTGCTGATCTGTTCGCTCCAGAGCATTTTCAAGCTCCTTTGCCTGGCCAAGAATTGACCTTCGAAGTAGCCCGGTCATAACTATCAGAAGCATAAGAAAGAGCGCCAATCCGACAACAATTCCCCAGTAAAGCATGGAGAGGCGTTCAAACTCCCCTTTCATCCAGCCGTTGAACAAAGTCACTGTCTTGCGCCAATATGCCGAAATTGCCTGATCAAACAGCTTTTCATTTTCGACCATGCCATCGAGTTCAATCATGGGGCCGGACAGGTGCTTCTGAATTGATCTGGTGGTTTTTACTGCTGCGCCCTGAAATTTGCCGTTTTGTTTACGAAGTGCCTGGCCCAATGCATCGACTTCTGTCAGGCTCTCGGCAGGAAATCCGTTCATTGTGGTTCTGGTAATGCGCGAAACATAATCCGCAACCGCCTTGAATTGCCCGGCATTTACCAGAAACGCCATTATGTCGCCGTTACCGAGTTCGGATTTGGCTTTCAGACGTTGGGCAACACCAACGAATGTTTCCAGCCTGTAAGAAAGCTCGGGCATCCGGTCAAACGCGACCACGGCATGTTTGGCGCTTGCTGCGGACAACACATTTGGCAAATCGGAGCCAATTGATAAGTCGGCGATCAGCCTTTGCGCTGAAAATAGACGCTTTGTCCTACTTGCACCCTCATCGTTAACAGTAGCAACACGTTCCAGAATTTTTTCCTGCTGTTCTGCGGCAAGAATCTGCGCAAGCAATGCCGGGTCCAGATACAATTCTTCATCTCCATTGGATTCTGTTCCAATCGAGTTGATAGAGTCCGCTTTCTGCCAAACCTCCTCAATGAGATGAAGCCCGGCATCCGCGCGTTCAATTTTGGCAATTTGCCCGCTTACAATACGCTCACCGAAATACAGCAAGGCGACTGTCGGCACTAAAAGGACGACTATCAAAAAGGTAAGCTTCTTCTGGATCGAAGTGCTAAACATAACAAATTTTCCCCTGGTCCGTTCAGATTTTCATGAATCGGTGAATTTTTCGTAAAAATTTCATAGGGTTAAGGAGAATCGGAATTCGATGTATTGATAAATCTACCGCTGAACTATCACTGTTCTAATTTAGAAATGATGCTTGAATCAGGCTGGAGTTCCAATAAAAACTGAATCATTTCGAGATTATGAAAATAAAACTTTCCGTTGTATTTTTCTATATTTCAACCAGAACGTTTGTCATCAAGAAAGCAGTCACTCGCATTTACCGCAGGTTCCGCCTAATTCAACCGTCGATGTCTTGAGATTAAAGCCCACTTTTTGCGAAATCTGCTCCAGCCGTCCCGCCAGTGAATTGTCAGATATCTCGTCGACCCGCCCACAGGAATCGCAAATCATAAATGCAATTGTTTCATGCGTTTCACATTCGGGATGGCGACAGGCGACGAATGCATTGAGGCTCTCCAGGCGATGCACCATACCGAATTCGAGAAGTCGGTCGATGGCACGGTAAACCTGTAATGGTGCCCGGAACCCCTGCCCCCGCAATTGATCGAGAATGGTGTAGGCGCTGAGTGGTCCATCAGCTTCGGACAAAACATCAAACACCAAGGTCTGGTTTTTTGTGAGCTTTACGGTAGCGGGGTCAGCCATGGGATGATCCGTTTCCTTTGTTGAGTGATCTGGCGCCACCAGCAATCACTGCTGCAATCGGTGAAACGCTGATCAGAAACATCACGAGTGCGGCAACGACAATACTGGGACCGGATGGAGAATCCCACTCCAGGGAACCCCATAGCCCGGCCACAACCGAAATTACACCAAAAATCGATGCCAGAACAGCCATCTGCTCCGGTCCGCTGGCAAATCGGCGGGCCGTCGCTGCCGGAATGATCAGCATGGCTGTAATCAGAAGTACGCCGACGATTTTCATGGAAATTGCAATTACACCCGCCATAAGCAGCATGAAGATAATATTGGCGCGGGTCGGATTTGTGCCTTCGGCATCGGCCAGTTCATGGTTGACCGTGGCAGCAAAAAGCGGCCTCCATATCACAATAAGAATCGCAATAACGCATAAACCACCGAGATAGATCGTTGCTATGTCAGATTTCGAAACGGCCAGAATATCCCCAAACAGAAAGCCGGTAAGGTCGAACCTTATCCAGGTCATGAAGCCGAGTGCTACCAGACCAAGCGCCAGCGCGGAATGAGAAAGCAGACCCAGAAGAGAATCCGCAGAAAGCGTCGCGTGTTTCTGCAACAACAACAAGGCAACCGCCACACCTGCTGAAACCACAAAAACGGCTACAGTGATATTTGCTTCCAGGAGAAATGCCAATGCGATGCCGAGCAGCGCTGAATGAGACAGCGTATCACCGAAGTACGCGAGCCGACGCCAGATTATGAAGCAGCCAAGCGGGCCTGCAACCAGTGCGACCCCAATCCCTGCAACAAGAGCACGGGTGAAGAAATCATCCAGCATGCTTCTTTTCCCTGTTCATTTTCGGCGCTGGCGAATGATGTCCATCTTCCGGATGACAATGATCCGTGATTGTGCCATCCGCATGCTGCACCCTGCCATCCGGCAGATGCGTGTGATCATGACTGTGTTCGTATATCGCCAAAGCCTGATTGGCCCGCGCACCAAAGAGCGACTGGTACTCCCGGTTCCCGACAACCGCCGAGGGTGTACCGGAGCAGCACACATGACCATTCAGGCAAAGGACCTGATCCGTTGCCGCCATCACAACATGAAGGTCATGGGATATCATGAGTATCCCGCAATCAAGCTTGTTCCGAATGTCGGAAATCAACTCGTAAAGCGCGATCTCTCCCGCAAAGTCCACCCCTTGCACCGGTTCGTCCAAAACAAGTATGTCAGGTTTGCGGGCAATGGCTCGGGCCAGCAGGACTCTTTGAAATTCGCCTCCGGAAAGGGTCCTCACCTCTTCGCGGCGCAGATGATCCACACCGGTAGCATCAATCGCCGAATTTACTTCATCAAGTGGCAGCTTGCCTGTCAGATGCATAAACCGATCAACAGTCAGAGGAAGCGTCCAGTCAATGGAAATCTTCTGGGGCACATAACCCACGACTAAATTGTCCCTTCGTTTCACGCTGCCTTCATCCGGATCAAGGATGCCAAGCGCCATTTTCGCAGTCGTGGATTTGCCGGAGCCATTCGGCCCGATAAGCGTCACGATTTCACCGGAGTGAATATTGAGGTCAACGCCACGCACCAGCCATCTGCCTGTGCGGTTAACACCGCAATTGGTTAGCGAAATGAGAGAATTGGAATTTGGGGACAATATTTGATTATAACTCCGGACACCGGGTTCAGAATTCAACTTGACATATGACACATGTTATACCATTACACAATGTTGTAATCTTATAACATCACAAAATCCATTCAGATCATACTGGGGTCAAAAAATGAACCGACTTCTGAAAGCACTTCTTCTTTCCACAAGCGTTATTGCGGCCACAACCTCCTACGCTTCCGCAGAGTTGAAAGTCGTTACTTCCATAAAACCGGTTCATTCTCTTGTTGCAGCAGTCATGAAGGGCAAGGGTACACCAGAACTCATTGTCAAGGGCGCTTCCTCTCCCCACGACTTTGTCTTGAAGCCGTCACAGGCAAATGCCTTGCAGGAAGCCGATCTCGTATTCTGGATCGGACACGAGTTGGAAAAGTTTCTGGAAAAGCCAGTTGAAACAATCGCTTCAGCCGGCGTATCGGTCGAACTGCTTGATTCACCGGGTTTGGTCACATTCGAATTCAGAGAAGACGGAGCTTTCGAAGCGCATGATCATGACGATCATGCATCTGAAGACAAGCATGACGATCACGACCACGACGACCATGCATCCGAAGACAAGCATGACGATCACGACCACGACGACCATGCATCCGAAGACAAGCATGACGATCACGACCACGATGACCATGCATCCGAAGACAAGCATGACGACCACGATGACCATGCATCCGAAGACAAGCATGACGATCACGACCACGATGATCATGCATCCGAAGACAAGCATGACGATCACGACCACGATGATCATGCATCCGAAGACAAGCACGATGATCACGACCATGATGATCATGCTGAAAGCGGCCACGAAGGTCACGATCATGGCGGCGTTGATCCGCACATATGGCTGGATCCAGTCAACGCAAAAGCGATGGTCCATGCAATCGAAAAGGCATTGAATAAGGCCGATCCGGAAAATGCATCCACCTACACTTCAAATGCGGAAGCGCTAGAAGCTGCTCTCGATGGCTTAAGTGCAGAAATTGCGGCTGAGATGAAATCGGTCAGCAATCAGCCCTACATCGTGTTCCATGACGCCTATCAGTATTTTGAAAAGCGTTTCGGGTTGACGCCTGCCGGCTCAATCACTGTCAACCCGGAAGTGGCTCCGGGTGCCGACCGCGTGAAAAGACTGCGCGAAAAAATTCTGGAACTGGAGACTGTGTGTGTCTTTGCAGAACCACAGTTTAAACCGGCTATCGTGAAAACCGTGATTGAGGGTACAAACTCCAGGTCAGGCGTAATTGACCCCTTGGGAACTGGTATTACCGATGGGCCAGAGCTTTATCCGCAACTCATCCGAAATATGAGCGCATCACTCAAGGGTTGCCTGACACAGAACGGATAAACGTTTTCCGCAAGACAATCAGTTGATCAGCCGCACGGATGAAATCTCGCGTGCAATGTCTGCAAATACTCCGTCGAGCTGATTGGCATTGGTGATATCATAGAAGTGTTCCGAAGAAGTCGCACATTGCTGAAGCAATGCAGCATTACCATCAACAATTCTGACTGTGTAAACCTCATCAACCAGTGTTTTAGCATTCTGGCAGGCCAGCAAACTGCGCGCATCGATGTCACTAGAAGAAGTGCTCCAGCGGTTCTGCGTGTTTTGCCCGTCTGTCACGACAATCATGACCTGCTTGACTGTTGAATCGTTGGTCATGTGCTGGGTCTCGTTAAACGGACGAGGTTCTGTCAAAACCTCCATACCCCACTGCACCCCGATCGTCAGGTTGGTGTTTCCGGATGGTTGCAGGGAATTCACATGGCTTCTCAGCGTGGTAAAGTTCTTGGTCAATGGCAGGATTGGCCGCAGACTGCCTGAAGCGCAATGTGCTGTAGGATAAAGGCTGGCGGGATCAACGGCATTTGTCTTTTCTGATGATGCATCAAAAGGCTGCGCCCGGTCGATTACGCAACCTGACCAGTCACCCTGGGCAACGCCCAACAAATCACTGTTCGCAGAAATCGTGTCATTATCCTTTGAAGTTTGCGGCTGATTTGTACAAATGGGAGGCAAAGCACCGCCATCGTCGTCATCGTCATCATCACCACCACCACCTGGACCTGAAAGACAGGCTGCCTGAAAACTCTGGCACAGAATCTGTTCTTCACCGGACAGATCGTTACAGTTTGTGGCGGGATCATAAGGATTGGAAACGCTGTCCAGGTCAGGACTTCCGAAAGTTACATTGTTGAGCCGAACCTGGGTATCAAAAGGCACAATCGCCACACTCACATTTTGGGCAGACTGAAACTGGTCAGCAAACACATTAACCGCGCTTTTCAGTTCCTGTATCTTGTTGTTGCTGCCCATTGATCCGGTGGAGTCGAGCACCATCGCGACCTCAAGCCGGCCGCCGGCACTTCCGGCAACTGAAACGACCTCAGGATTAAAATTATCTATGCCCGCTACACGCAGGAAACTGGATTCCTGAGAAAAAGCGACAGTGACCCGGTACTGGATTGCATTGTTCACAGTAACGATTTGCAGATCGGTGGCGGTGACTTCAAGTCCTTGATTGGCGACAAAATTGCTATCAAGAAAATTGTTTGCCAGTTGCAATAATTCTTGGGTGTTCTGTCCACCTTCCCTCGCTACAGCAAGAGCCGCAGAGTCTGCAGCAGATTGTGCACGAGACTTGTTTCGGTAAATGTTGGAGTAATCGACAGCTACTCCAGCAGCCAAAATCAGGGGAATGATTAGCAACGCGCTTGTTACCGCAATGTTGCCGTCATGATTACTGAAGAATTTCCCAAACATATCAGACCACCCTTCCTAAATCGGGTAATATTAGTATAAATTGATTAACAACTGGGTAATTCGAAATTTTAATTAATAGTTTTCGAAAAGCATAAAATTTTAACGATCAAAAACCGATCATGCGGCCGACTACAACTATGAACATCCCGACCGCGAGAACACCGATTGGAGACAGTCGTAAACTGGCAACGAGCGCCGCTGCCATAGCGGTTACTTCCAGCGGTCCGTTTTCCAATACGGACGGTAGTACCAGCGTTATGAGAACAGCGCCGGGCACCGCCTCCAGTGCTGCCTCAAGGCGGGGATGCAGATTCTTGAAGCGTGAAAGCAGTACATAACCACCTGAGCGGGTGATGTAAGTGACAATCCCGGTCAGTACGATGACAATCCACACAGTTTCCGGTGTCGCAGGCTTGACGAAAAACTCAATCACTGTCCGCCTCCTTACTGCCACCCGGTTTTCCTATTGCTGCAGCAACAACAACGCCCGCAAGCCCTCCAACCATGATATGCCAGGGCGATCCAAATGTTTTGAAAACAAGGATGGCTACAAATCCACTGGCGAGAACGGTTGTGAGCCAGTTTGGCCGGGATCGGAAGCCCATAAGCAATGCAAGGAAATATAACGACAGCAACATATCCATGCCGAACGCTTCCGGTTCAGCAATCAGATTGCCACTTAGTCCGCCTACGAGGGTCGAAAGCAGCCAAACCGGATACAGGGAAGCGGCGAACCCGAAATAGTAAGACGGCGCCAGCGTCCTTGTTTCAGCGCGCCTCTCACCGGCAGCAAAAGAAGGATCTGAAAGCAGGAAAAAGCCGAAATATTTGGCCAATGTAGAAAAAGCTCCCATAAACCGCCCGATCGACGCGGAATAAAGAACATGGCGGAAATTGACGGCAAAAACGGCGAGCAAAACCGACCAGACCGGAACCTGCTGATTATAGAGATCAAGAAAAACAAACTGGCTTGCACCGGCAAAAACCGAAGCACTTGAGAGCAATGTCTGACCCAGAGTCAAACCGTTGCTCACGCCCGTCGCCCCAAACAGCATCCCGAAGAAGCTGACAGCAAACATGATGGGCAGGCAGTCTTTCAGACCTTCGAAAAATTGGGAATCAGAAAGAGAGTTCATTTCACTAAGATTTATTGATGAATTACAGAATTACCAGTGAGAAATTTTGAACCTAAGTGTCAAAAAATTTCAAACTTGATTCGAAGCGGTGTGTCACTTGAACCCAATTTCATAAGAGGTCGATACCTGCCCGCCTCTTCCATCTTTCACCGTGGATTTTCGACAAAGACTGCACCGAAAACCAATAATTCTGCAACCACAGAAAAAGAAAGCTTCTATTTTATCAACTCGAACCACCCATTCTCATCGACCGTTTCAATACCTAAATCCGTCGCCTTTTTGAGCTTCGAACCGGCTCCAGGTCCTGCCACAAGCAAATCAGTTTTGGCAGAAACGGAACCCGACACCTTCGCTCCCAGACGCTCTGCCATTGCCTTGGCTTCATCGCGCGTCATTTTTTCAAGCGATCCTGTAAATACAACCGTTTTCCCGGCAACCGGCGAATTCGTATCAGCTTGTTCGGGAGGTATCGGATCGACCTGCGCCAGCAACCTTTCCCAGATATCAACGTTCCGCATCTCCGCGAAAAACTCTCTCAATGCCTGGGCAACAGTCCCCCCTATTCCGTCAATCGCAATCAGCTCGTCATATACGTCCTGTTCGTTCAGCTTGCGCATCGCGGCATCAAACGCCTCAAGGCTGCCATAGGATCGAGCAAGATCTTTGGCGGTTTGTTCGCCGACGTGCCGGATACCGAGTCCGTATACAAGCCGGTAAAGTTCGATGTTACGTCGTTCATCAATCGCGTCAAACAGTTTATCAACACTCGTGCACCCCCAGCCTTCCACATCCTTGAGTTTCTTCAGCGATCTTGCATCCCGTTGCCGCAAAGTGAAAATGTCAGCCACATCAACTATTCGCCCCTGATTGTAAAACGCTTCCACTTGCTTGTCCCCGAGCCCATCAATATCCAGCGCCCCACGAGCCACGAAATGTTTCAGCCGCTCAATTGCCTGCGCCGGACAGATGAGCCCGCCTGTACAGCGCGTTACAGAATCCGCCTTTCCAGTATTTGGATTTATGTCCCGCACTGCCGAGCTGCCGCAAGCAGGGCACGCAACTGGAAACGCGAAAATCTCGGCACTTTTTCCACGCTTGCCTAAATCCACGTCAAGAATTTGCGGAATTACATCGCCTGCCCTTTGCAGCATTACATGATCACCAACCCGCAAATCCTTTCCATCACGAATTTGCTCACCCTTGTTGCCAATGCCATTGACGTAATCTGCGTTGTGGAGTGTCGCATTGGTAACGACGACACCGCCAACCGTTACCGGTTCCAGCCTAGCAACCGGTGTCAGTGCTCCGGTACGCCCAACCTGAATTTCGATGTCCCGTAAAATTGTCCAGGCCTTTTCTGCAGGGAATTTGTGCGCAATGGCCCAGCGCGGGAACCGCGATACAAATCCCAGCCGCCGCTGCAGCTCTAGATCTTCCACCTTATAGACAACGCCGTCGATATCATATTCCAACTCCGGTCGGATTTCCTCAATATGGCGGTAATGTTTCAGCAATTCCTCTATATTTTCAAAGCTTTGCATAAGCGGATTGATTCTGAATCCGACCTCCTTCATCCAGTTTACCATACCCATCTGCGTATCAGCCGGCATACTGCTCATTTCACCCCAAGCATATGCAAAGAAGCGCAATGGTCTGGTGGCGGTAATCGCACTGTCGAGCTGACGGAGAGAACCTGCTGCGGTATTGCGTGGGTTCACGTAAGGCTGTTTACCCTCTTCTTCCATCCGTCTGTTGAGATCCACAAATGCAGCATGCGTCATGTAAACCTCGCCTCGGACCTCTACGACTTCCGGTATGTTGTTTCCGGCAAGAACCGTAGGAACATCTGATATCGTCCGAGCATTTTCTGTGACGTTTTCCCCTGTTGTTCCGTCACCCCGGGTCGCGGCGGTTACCAGTTTCCCCTGCTCATATCGCAGCGAAAGTGACAGGCCATCAATCTTCGGCTCTGCGGTTAAAGCAAGCTCTGTCGAATCTTCTATCTTCAGGAAACGTCGGACACGCCCGGCAAATTCGACGACATCACTGTCGTTGAATGCGTTGTCCAGAGACAGCATCGGAATGGAATGTACGACCTTGTCGAACTTGTCCAGGGCAACAAACCCCACAGCCCGTGATGGGGAATCCTCCCGCACCAAATTTGGAAACCTTTGCTCTATTGCGAGGTTCCGGCGGCGCAACGCATCATATTCAGCATCTGAGATAAGGGGATTATCTTCACCATGATAACGGGCATCATGTTTTGCTATTTCGGCTGCCAGCCTCTCCAGTTCGCTGGCTGCTTCCTCCGCAGCAAGGTGTTCAACTTCTTTCACTGGCGAGCCTTTCACCCGGTTAGGCGGCTGACTGGCTTATCAATCTCTGAGCAGCAGCGCGCGCCTCATCTGTTATACTCGCACCGGACAACATTCGCGCAATTTCTTCAAGCCTCGAATTTTCAGAAATTTCCTCGACCTGCGTAGATACACCATCATTTCCGATGGTTGCGATCTTGCTGATGAGATAGTGACCTACTGCGCGCGCAGCCACTTGCGGGGCATGCGTGACGGTAAGCACCTGTACGCGCTCTGCGAGGCGTGCAAGCCTGCCTCCTATCGCGTCAGCAACCGCTCCGCCGACACCGGCATCTATTTCATCAAAAATCAGAGTAGGTGCTGATCCGCGATCAGCAAGCGAGACCTTGAGCGCCAGCATAAACCTGGACAGTTCCCCACCGGAGGCCACTTTTCGCATTGGCCCGGCATTTGAGCCGGGATTTGTCTGGACCCAGAATTCAACCTGATCCATACCGAAACGCCCGGCAAAATCCTCTCCGGATTGAAAACGCATAATGAACTGCGCTTGCTCCAGTTTCAAAGATGGCAGCTCGGTCATGACCGCTTTTGTTAAGCCCTCCCCCGCTGTCTGCCTCCTATCCGAAAGATCCTGTGCAAGTCTGAAATACTCAGATTGCAGCTCACGTTCTCGCGCTTCCAGTTTTGATAGTTGATTTTCGCCATCCTCAAGCATTGCGAGGTTGTCTGCCATCCTGACAGCAAGATCAGGCAGGTTCTCTACCGCTACATTATATTTCCGGGCCGCAGCGCGAAGGGAAAAGAGCCTTTCTTCTGACATCTCCAGTTCCTGCGGATCAAAGTGCGTCTCATGAAATGCGGATTCGAGGGAATTCTGGGCTGAATACAAAGCAGTCAGAGCATTATCAAGATAGGACAGGGTCTCATCAATTAGCTCCGGAGCTTGTTGCCGCTTACGCTCCAGCCTCCGGGCCAGATTTGCAATAACTGTAACTGGTGAGCCGTTTCCTGATAGTTCTTCGTTCGCTTCCGATAAATCGGTCGCGACTTGCTCAATCTTCATCAGTTTCTGACGACGGTCGGCAAGACTAGTTTCTTCGCCGGCTTCAGGAGCCAGCATACTCAGTTCTTCGCAGGATGAACGCAGATAATCAGCTTCCCGCTGGGCGTCTGCAACTTCACTTTTCAGTTCTGCAAGCTGCCTCGCGGATTCTTTCCAAGCATCCCACGCACTCTCCGTAAGCTTGCACTGGACTTCCAATCCTCCATGTGCATCCAACAATGACCGATGGCTTGCCGGATCAAGCATTGCGCGGTCATCATGTTGGCCATGAATTTCCACCAGTTGCAATCCGATTTCTCGCAGAAGTGCTACGGAAACCGGGGAATCGTTGATGAACGCACGCGTTTTTCCATCAGGCTTCTGAACCCGCTTCAAAATCAACTCGTCGGAGACAGGGATGCTGTTTTCACTGAGAAGTCGGAACGCGCCATGAGCATCGGGCAACTCAAATACTGCCACAACGCTGCCTTCCTCCGCTCCCTTGCGTACCAGCGAACCATCCCCTCTTCCGCCCATAGCAAGCGAAAGCGAATCCAGCAGAATGGATTTACCGGCACCAGTTTCGCCGGTAAGCACCGACAGGCCGTTGTTGAACTGCAAGTCCAACTGCTCAATCAGCACAATGTTGCGAATGGAAAGCTGCGCCAACATCCCCTGCAGCGCCCTTTTTAACTAAGTCTTGACGCCGAAGAGGCCGGTCAGCCAGGAATTTGGTGACTCTTTTGGAGAATAACCGCCGGTCTGCAGCAACTCGTATGAATCCTTGTACCATTCACTGTCAGGAAAGTTGTGCCCCAAAACGGCGGCAGAGTTTTGTGCTTCCTCAACGAGCCCGAGTGAAAAGTAACTTTCCGTAAGTCTGGCAAGCGCTTCTTCGACGTGTCTGGTTTTTGGAAAATCCTCAACAACGCCCCTGAAACGATTTATCGATGCAAGAAATTCACGGCGCTCCTGATAATATCGGCCAACCAGCATCTCCTTGCCGGCAATCTGATCACGGGTAATGCGAATCTTGCGCTGCGCATCATCGACATACTCACTGTCCGGATACTTTTCGACCAGCGAGTTCATTGCATTGAATGCTTGCTGCGTGACGCTCTGGTCACGGGTGATGTGCGGGATCTGCTTATAGTAAGACATTCCAACTATGTATTGCGCGTATGCAGCATCCTTGTCGGCCGGATAAAGCTGGATAAACCGCTTTCCGGTTGCTGCTGCCTCCATATAGGCGCCTTTTCGGTAATTGATAAAAGTATCGAGAATTAGAGACCGTCGTGAATAATCAGAGTACGGATGCTGACGGTTCAGGTCTTCAATACGTTTTTGAGCAGTCTTCAGATCCCCGGAATCAAGATTGGCCAGTGCCTGGTTGTACAGCAAATCCGGAGCGATGACTTCTTCCACAGCAAAGTTGGCATCCTTGTCATCAGTCTTGCTGCATGCAGCCAGAACGGCAAATGCTGCAATCATGATTCCCTTGAAAACGAAACTGTCTTTCATTTAACCTTACCCGCTGTTTTTTCAGGCCCGTCGTAACTTGACATCAAGAAAATACACTACGCCGCCAAACATATAAAGAGGATATCTTGTCCAAATGGTGCCATTTTATGGCAAGGTAAATAACAAAAATGGCATCAGTTCACAGAAACTCGGAACCTGTCAGACAAAACTGTTAGATCAGCACCGCAGCGTAAGCCGGAGCGCTTACCGCAACAAGTTCACCATGCATGATACGGGGACGTGACCTTGGAGGCTGAACAAAATCAAACGCTTCATTATCACTCAAAAGCGCCTGTAAAACCAATGAGTTAAGCTTATGGCCGCCACGATAGGAGCGGTAGCATCCGATGATTGGTGCACCGGCAAGTGCCAAATCACCAATCGCATCAAGGGTTTTGTGACGAACGAATTCATCGACATAACGCAACCCTTCCGGATTTATGATCTTGTTGTCGTCTCCAATAACAACAGAATTTTCAAGAGAAGAGCCAAGCGCAAATCCCGCAGCCCACAAACGTTCAACGTCCTTCATGAACCCGAATGTGCGCGCGCGGCTCAGTTCCTTGCAGAACACCTCTTCATTAATGTCAGACGCAAACCGCTGGCGCCCAATGGCCTCGCAGTCAAAATCGATCTCCACTTCGAAACGGGAACCCTCATAAGGTACAAACTCCCCCCAGGAGGCTCCCATATCCACACGAACCGGTTTGTTCACCCGGATGTAACAACGGCTGGCCGCCAAAGACACCAGACCGACTGACTTGATACCTTCGACAAAAACTGCCGAACTACCATCCATTACAGGAACTTCAGCACCATCAAGCTCGACAATAACATTATCCACATCAAGCGCACGGAGTGCAGCCATAAGGTGTTCGATGGTCGCTGCATGCGGCCCGTTAAGTTTTCCAAGCACTGTACACAGATCTGTTGCACCAACAGAACTCAGGTTTGCCCGAAGGTCCACGGCATTGCCATCTTCACCGTTAACACTGAAAATTATCCCGGTATCAGCCTCGGCTGGCATCAAAACCATTGTAACTTCTTCACCGGAATGTACACCAATCCCGGAAAACTCCAGCCGCTCTCTAAGTGTTGTCTGATAACCTAACAAGCCAATCCCCAATTTGCCCAACGTTTTGGCATGCCAACGCGTCTACTTTAAACACAGTCACACCCAATTATTGCCACAGTTTATAAACACCAAGGCGAGTTGAACCAAATCACGCTTTCTTACGCTTTGTTACCAATTAATAAACAGAGAATTCACTCATCCAATTATTTCAAGGACTTAGGGGAAAGTGGCTATTGTTACATTCATCAACAATAGCCATCATTCCGGGAAAATTGCCAGGCTAATTCGCCTGCCTTCTCAAAAAAGCAGGAATATCAAGTTGATCTTCTTCCTGTATCGGTTTTGCCGAAGGGTTGATTCTTCCCATTGAATCAAGCTGGTCACGTTTGGGGGCATACGGATTATTATCAACCCTTGCTTCCGGTTCACTGCGTGCCTGTGGCGGCGTCGCAGATGTTTCTGGCGCACGTCTCATGGTTGCTATCGGTTCATCTGTGCGTTCTGCAGGAACTTCAGCATCCTCTTCACGGCTGGCGAAGCTGCTTTTCAGCTTGTTCAGCAGCCCCATAGGACCTTGATTGTTGATTGATTGCTCCGCAGTTGGCGGTGAAGCCGGTTGTACCATCGGTGGAAAGTCCTCCATAGATGGCATTGTTACCGGTTTAACCGTTTCAGCAGGTTCTTCGGCAACCGGGGGCACAAATCCCTGATTTTGAGGCATTAGTTCCTCTTCCAGCGCGGACTTGAATTCCTCCTCGACAGCAGGATCAGAAAACAGACCTGCAGCCGGCTTGAAACGTTCAATCGATACACCGTTACGCTCGGTTTTCCCCTCACCTTCCGGAATCGCAATGGCGGCCTTTGTCGCTTCAACCTTTGCATTTGTTTTTTGCAGGTTGGCAACAGGAGCGCGGGCAACCTCCGTCCTACCCTGAACGGGTGCGATTGGCGCACTGCGGGTCACTGCTTCGGCCTTGGCAACAGGTGCCGCAATTTCCGCACGGATTGCCGAGTTATCGATGCCCGTTGCAACGACAGATACACGGATCACGCCTTCGAGATTCTCGTCAAATGTGGCGCCGAGGATGATGTTCGCATCTGAATCGACTTCCTCCCGGATTCTGGTAGCAGCCTCATCGACTTCAAACAGTGTGAGGTCGCGACCGCCGGTAATCGAGATCAAGAGGCCGTTTGCACCGTGCATCGAACTCTCATCCAGCAAAGGATTAGAAATTGCCGCTTCTGCGGCCTGCATGGCACGACCTTCTCCGCTCGCCTCGCCAGTACCCATCATTGCTTTGCCCATATCCCGCATTACGGAACGAACATCTGCGAAGTCCAGATTAATCAATCCTTCCTTGACCATCAGGTCGGTAATACAGGCAACTCCGGAATAGAGGACCTGATCAGCCATGCCGAACGCATCGGCAAAGGTGGTCTTGTCATTGGCAATGCGGAATAGGTTCTGGTTTGGAATGACGATTAGGGAGTCTACTTGCTTCTGAAGTTCAATAATCCCTTCATCGGCGGTCTTCATCCTGCCACTGCCCTCAAACTGAAACGGCTTGGTGACAACGCCGACCGTAAGGATTCCCATTTCGCGGGCAGCCCGTGCCACGACTGGTGCAGCGCCGGTACCTGTACCGCCTCCCATTCCGGCAGTGACAAACGCCATATGGGTACCCGACAGGTAATCCTGAATTTCTGTCATGCATTCTTCAGCCGCAGCTCGACCGACTTCCGGATGCGAGCCAGCACCCAAACCTTCCGTCACATCCACGCCAAGTTGAATTACCTTTTCGGCAGCCGACATGGTCAGAGCCTGTGCATCGGTGTTTGCGACCACAAACTCGACCCCTTCGAGCCCCCCTTGGATCATGTTGTTAACCGCGTTTCCGCCTCCGCCGCCAACACCAAACACGGTGATCTTTGGCTTAAGCTCTGTAATATCAGGCTTTTGCAAGTTGATAGTCATTTCCTCGTCTCCATTTATGGTCAGACGGGAAACCCGCCAGAACCCTTTTTTGTGACGTATTCGCCACATTCCGCATCAAAAACTCTCCCTGAGCCAGGACGTTAACCGGCCCCACGGGCCGCCCGTACCGGTCATCAACATATTTCCAAACGACGAAGGTCTGGAAAAATTCTCAATTGCTGCAATCTGGGGATAAATCAGCAAACCTACTGCTGTGGAAAATGCCGGCCCCTTCATGGCCTCCGGCATTCCTGCTATTCCCATGGGGCGCCCCATCCTGACATTGCGGGACAATATTCT
This sequence comes from Pseudomonadota bacterium, assembly GCA_039029255.1. GTDB lineage: Bacteria > Pseudomonadota > Alphaproteobacteria > Rhizobiales > Rhizobiaceae > JAALLB01. The sequence goes on from JBCCGN010000023.1 coordinate 33,201, forward strand.
GCGCGCCACTTCAACCATGCCATTGAGCTGGCTCGCGCCACCGGTAAGAACAAGCCGCTTGCCTACCGCATCCGCAAACCCCGAACTTGCAAGCCGATCCCGGATCAACTCCAGTGTTTCTTCAATTCTAGGCCTTATGATCCGCGTTACCTGCGCCCGGCTCACCTGATTGGCGGCGTCCACATCCTCTCCGACAATCGGAGGAACGGTTATCAGGGCTGTTTCATCGCTGGAGCCAAGAAGAGCCGAACCATGCTTGATCTTTATAAATTCCGCATCATCAAGGCGTGTGGAAAGCCCGCGCGCCATATCCATGGTCACGTGATGACCACCGATTGCAATTGCATCCGCATATACAAACCGACCATCCATGAATACGGAAATGGTCGTGGTACCGCCGCCTATGTCAATGCATGCGCAGCCCATCTGCATCTCGTCTTCTACAAGACACGCAAGCCCGGCAGCATAAGGTGTGGCAACAAGGTCCTCGACACCCAGATGTGAACGGTTCACGCAGTGTTCCAGATTGCGAAGCGGTGCGTTTTCCGCTGTTACAATATGCATATCCACACCAAGCCGTGCTCCGACCATTCCAAGTGGATTGGCAATGCCATGCTCGCCATCCAGCGAGTAACCGATCGGGATGGAATGCACGACAGAGCGTTCTGGTGCGAGCGCATGCTGTGCACCGGCGTGCAATACCTGGGAAATATCAGGTTCTTCGACAGAATGTCCATCCAGCGAAATATCGGCTGAAAAAGCTTCACTGACAATTCGGCCTGAAGAAACATTGACAATCATGGATTCCACAGTGATGCCGGACATGCGTTCCGCCGCTTCAACCGCCTGCCGCACCGCCTGTTCGGCCTGGTCAAGGTTCACAATCACACCCGACTTGATACCTCGGGACTTTTGATACCCCAATCCAAGAACTTCAACGCGATGGGTACGACCAAGCACCGCTTCATTGTCATTTCTTGGTGTCAACTTTGCGATCAGACAGCATATTTTGGACGTTCCAACATCGAGAACGCTGACGACCGCCGGACGCTTGTCCGGCAGTGGCTTCATGCGTGGTAAAATGCCATTTTCACGGATGATGCTCATGTCCGATGCCACTTCCGCTCAAGCAGGTTTTCGAGACGCTCGCGCCGTTCATCCGCATAGGCTGGATCAAGTCTGAAAACAAACCTGTCCGGCAATCTCAGATCAATCTGAACCAGTTCACGGTCCAGAATGCCCTTGTCCGACTGCATTGCATCAAGTTCTGCGATCGCTTCTTTCCAGTTATCTTCCGGAAGAAGTATTTTCGGCCCGTCATGCAATACGATGTCCCAACGACGGTCCGCCACCCGTACAAAGCCGCTCGCCCTGTTACCGATCGTGGGAAATCTTGAAATAACAGAAATGAATTCGGACGCGGCCAAATTGGCACCCTGACCAACCACCTGAGGAAGCCTTAGAGGCTCTGATGAAACCTCGCCCAGAACAACACCGTCACGAGCAATCACCGTAACCACATCCGACGACTTCCAGAAAGCGAACGGTTTACGCTCAACCACATCCACTACCACCGTGTCGGGATAGACTTTTCGTAAAGTTGCTGACTTGAACCATGGGTTTTTCAACAATGCATCGCGGGCAAGGGCGGTATCAAAAGCAAAAATTGAATTCTGCAACTGCGATGTGAGAGCGAACTCTATACCTTGCTGATCCACGGCATCGTTACCGTTCACAATGAGCGCCCGTGTCTTAAAGCCAAAACCGGATGCCACATTTGAAAGCAGCAGGCTCCTGTTGCCGGTCTCTCCCGAAGCCACAAAACCGATGCATCCGGTGCCCAGGATCATCGCCGCAACTGCTAACGGATTCAGCCTTCCGGTCTTAAACAGGTTACGCGCCTTGCGAAAAGCGCGCGGAAACAGTCTTGCGACAGTTGCACCGCCAGCAGACAACAAACCCGAAGGCGAAGCAGACTTTGCGTCTGCCCTGTCATTATCTGTACTCATCGGCCGCAAGAGGCGTCCTCCACAATCCAACTCAATAATTCTTCCCAAGAATGACCTGCATGTTCGGCCTGCTCCGGCAACAGCGAAGTTGGTGTCATTCCAGGCTGAGTATTAATTTCCAGCCAAACCAGTTCACCAGTCCCCATAAGACCATCGTCAAGGCGAAAATCTGAACGCGTCACACCACGACATCCCATCGCATCATGGGCCTTTAGGGACAGTGTCATGATCTTTTGGTAAATATTTGGTTTAATTTCTGCCGGGATAACGTGTTTTGACCCGCCTGGACGGTATTTGGCGTCATAATCATAGAATTTTTCGCCGCCGGTCTGAATTTCAGTAACACCCAAGGCAACATCGCCCATCACAGAACAAGTCAACTCCCGTCCAGCAACGAATCGCTCTGCCATCAGATAGTCACCATACGGCCAATCGTTACGGTGAAGTTCCTGTGGCGGAGACGGTGCATCCTCGCGGACTATCAGAACTCCAAATGAAGACCCTTCTGCCACCGGCTTAATCACGTAAGGCGGCTTCAATGCATGCTTGCTGGCGGCTTCTTCACGTGTGATCAGTTTTGATTCAGCTATAGGAATGCCAGCCGTTTTGGCAATTTTCTTTGCCTTGAGCTTGTCCATCGCAAGAGCGGAAGCAAGAACCCCGGAGTGCGTATAGGGTATATGGAGATATTCAAGAATTCCCTGAATCAGGCCGTCTTCGCCATACGGACCATGCAAAGCATTGAAAGCCACATCGGGATTGAGATGACGCAGCACCGAACTGATCTTTCGATCGACATCAACTTCCGTAACCTTGTATCCCGCATTCCTTAGCCCTTCTGAACAGGCCTTTCCTGAAGAAAGAGACACATCGCGCTCGGACGACCATCCTCCCATCAATACCGCTACATGCTTTCCAGCCATGGCTACTCCCGCTAAAACAGCTCCCAATCCGGAAAATTCCGAATCCATTTTGCGTGCCAGCATCCAGCCTTCCGCCGAACACTGCCATTTGCCTGCCTGTCAACTGTTATTGATAGCGGTCCGGTTTATCCCGGCTTCTCGCCCTACTCGCCTGCCACCGGAAGTGATGTGCCGCACCCTTCAGCGATAGTAAACCCCGTCGCATCTGCCTTTGCTTGAACTCATGCAAATCGCCCGACGCGCCTGATTTCCCAGTTTAACGAAATTCCTGAATTTTCCAAGACTTTTTCGCGTACCGATTCGCCTAAATTTTCAAGATCGGAAGCGGTAGCATCCCCAGTATTTATCATGAAGTTGCAATGCATCTCGCTCATCTGCGCGCCGCCAATCCTGAAACCGCGCATGCCCGCCTCATCAACGAGTTTCCATGCACTGTTTCCATCCGGGTTTTTAAATGTAGAGCCTCCGGTCTTTTCCTTCACAGGCTGCACTGTTTCGCGATGGTGTTGAACCTCATCCATTTCCTGTTTGATGACATCAGTATTCTCAGAAAAGCCTTCAAATGTTGCTGAAGTGAAGATCAGGTCTTCAGAAACAGCGGAGTGTCGATAGGAGTAACCCATCTTCGAATGGTCAAGAACCTGCAAACTTCCTTGTCGGTCCACCGCTCTCACTTCGATCACACGTTGCGTCGTCTCGGTACCGTTCGCCCCTGCATTCATCCGCAGGGCTCCGCCAACCCCACCTGGTATGCCATGATAAAATGCAAATCCGCCGATTCCGGACTCGAGTGCTTTTGCCGCTAGTCGCTTGTCAGGCAGTGCTGCTCCTGCAACCAGCCTGGTATCAGAAATCTGTTCCGCAGCACCAAAACCTTTCGCAGACAGTCTGATGACAGCCCCTTTTACTCCACCGTCGCGCACTAAAAGATTTGACCCGACACCAACAATCATTACAGGAATTTCTTCCGGCAATTGTTTTAGGAACAGGGCCAGGTCTTCCTCATCGGCTGGCTGAAACAAAATATCAGCCGGCCCACCTACTTGAAACCATGTGAACCTGGACATCGGCTCATCGGCCAATATTCGTCCGCGGACATTTTGCAGATTGGTTTCAAGCTTTTTGAGGAGTTCAGCGCCAGACATTTTACTTTCCAAGAGCTGCAAGCTCGCCCGGAAGGGAGTAAGCCCACTGGCTTACGCTGCCTGCACCAAGAAAGATGACATAGTCTTCGGGTTCAGCAATTTCGGCGATTTTTTCCGCGATTACTTCCGGCCCGTCAATTGCCTGCGCACTTCGGTGACCACCTGAACGCAATCCTTCTGCAAGCGCTGCCGAGTTTATTCCGTCAATGGGTTTTTCACCGGCTTCATAAACCGGAGCAACCAGAACATGGTCGGCATCATTGAAACACGCGCAGAAATCTCCGAACAAACTTTCCAGACGGGTGTATCGGTGCGGTTGCTTGACCGCGATAACCTTTCCTGAACTCGCCTGACGTGCAGCAGAAAGCACTGAGCTGATTTCAACCGGGTGATGGGCGTAGTCATCATAAATTTCCACACCGTTCCAGCTTCCGGTATGTGTGAACCGCCGCCGCACACCGCCAAACGAAGCAATACCGTCCCGGATCGCTTCATGACGGACCCCCAGCTCCAGAGCAATTGCGATTGCTGCCGTGGCATTGGAGATGTTGTACCGTCCCGGCATTGGCAAAACCAGATCATCGATTGCTTCAAGTTCGCCGGTTTTGCGATCACGCCTTTTGATCGAAAATTTCGAACTGGAACCCATCGGTTCAACATCACAGAAACGAACTTCTGCCTGCAGGTTCTCACCATAGGTTACAACCCTGCGATCGGTAATCTTGGCGACCTGCGCCTGAACTTCAGGATGATCCAGACACATCACACCGAAACCGTAAAACGGAACATTCTCCACAAATGTCGTGAAAGCCTGTTTGACGGCTTCATAGTCACCATAGTGATCAAGGTGTTCGGGATCGATATTCGTTACAACCGCAACGTCAGCTGGCAGGCGCAGGAAAGTACCGTCCGACTCATCGGCTTCAACCACCATCCACTCACCATCGCCCATTCTGGCATTGGTTCCAAGGTCATTGATGATACCGCCATTGATCACTGTTGGATCAAGGTCACCCGCAATCAGCAACGTACTGACCATGGTTGTAGTGGTTGTCTTGCCATGCGTACCACCGATTGCAATTGCTTTCTTGAAGCGCATAAGCTCCGCCAGCATTTCAGCCCGTCTTACCATTGGCAAATTGCGCTCACGGGCGGCAATGCGTTCCGGATTGTCCTGTTTGATTGCACTGGATGCAACAACCACTTCAGCATCACCCAAATTCTCTGCGCGATGACCAATGTGGACTGGGATACCTTTGTCCCTTAACCTTTGAACATTGGCACTGTCGTTCAAATCAGAACCCTGAACATCGTAGCCCAGGCTGTGCAGTACTTCGGCAATGCCGCTCATGCCAATGCCGCCAATACCGACAAAGTGAACCAGCCCGATTTTTTCCGGCATTTTCATGATTTACAATCCCTGATCCGCCTATTTCCCGTCTTTTGCAAAAGCTTCCAGCATGTCTGCCAACGTGATGGCAGCGTTCGGCTTGCCGGTCTTTTTGGCGTTTTTCGCAGCAAGTGCAAGTCTTTTCGGATCATTGATCGCAGAAGACAGTTCATCAGCAAGTACTTCCGCAACCAAAGCAGACTGTTTGAATATCACCGCCCCACCTTCAGAAGACACTGTAGCAGCATTGGCAGCCTGATCATGATCCAAAGCGTACGGATACGGGACAAGAATGGCCGGCCTGCCAATCACAGCAAGTTCACTGACGGTCGACGCGCCGGATCGGGAAATCACAAGGTGGGCACTCGCTATTCTTTCAGCCATATCCGTGAAAAATGTGCTTACTTCGGCTTGGACGCCAAGGGAGTCGTACGCGGCCTTCAGACTTTCACTATCTTCGGGCCTTGCCTGCTGTACAATGGAAAGTCTGTTTCTGTGATCTTCACTCATAAGCGCACACGCTTCTGGGAGAACGGCGCCAAAGTAACGCGCACCCTGACTTCCACCAAAGACAAGAAGCCGAAAAGTACCCTTTTCATCCGGCAAGTCATATGCCTGACTGGCCGCTTCAAGAACAGGCGGACGCACCGGATTTCCGGTTACCGTGACTTCTTTCCCGTCCAGCTTGTCAGTATCGCCAAATCCGATTGCGACGCGTGACACACGCCTGCTCAAGAATTTGTTGGCCCGCCCTAGAACCGCATTCGCCTCATGGATCAGGGTCGGAACTTTCATTGCAGATGCTGCCAAAAGCGGCGGTAACGTGGGATAGCCGCCAAATCCAGCGACAGCCACTGGTTCGATCTTTCTGATCAGTTTCCGGCTTTGAAAATAACCGGCAGCCAACTTATAAATGGTCTTCGCGACGCCAATCGGATTTCGTGACCCAAAAGTCGCTGAGCGGATTGTGTGGATTTCTGCCGCCGGAAAAGTGTCAGTGAACCGCTTTGCCCGTTCGTCGGTGGCCAGATGGACAGTATAGCCGCGTGAAACCAGTTCATGCGCAACCGCTTCTGCAGGGAAGAGATGACCACCGGTACCGCCGGCACAGAGCAGGACATTTCCTCTTTCCATGAACCCGTTCCTATTCGGCCGGTTTGATGCTGTGAATGCCAAAACCCACAGCAGCACTTTTATGGCTTTCTGCGCGCGTTCTGGTCAGCGCAAGCAAAAAACCCATACCGATCGCCAGAGCCATCAGTGATGAACCACCATAGGATATGAAAGGTAATGTCATGCCCTTTGCAGGCAACAATTTCAGATTGACACCGATGTTTATCATCGATTGAAATCCGAACTGCAGGGCCAGTCCGGCAGCAGCCATTCGAACATAATCATTCCGCTCATTCATCGCTTTCAGCAGGGCTCGCAGAACGACAAACGCATAAACTCCTACAAGCAACATGCAGGCAATTATCCCGAACTCTTCCGCAGCGACCGCAAACACGAAGTCGGTATGGGCATCCGGCAGAATGTTTTTAACGGTTCCCTCACCGGGCCCTTGCCCAAGCCACCCACCATTCTGAAATGCTTCAATGCTGGTATCGACCTGAAAATTATCGCCCTCACCCGATACAAACCGGTTGATGCGGCCTGCCACATGCGGGAACATTACATAAGCGGTTATAATTCCCGAGATACCAAGCGCTCCCAGTGCAGCTATCCATATCCAGGACATGCCAGCCATAAAGAACAGCGCTCCCCATACCGCTGCAACCAGCATGGTCTGGCCAAAATCCGGTTGGGCGATCAGCAACGCTGCAACGATACCGAACAGAATTATCGAAAATAGATTTCCTGGTATGTCAGGTCTCCGGGAGTTTTCCGCAAACAGCCACGCGGTTATTACGACGAATGCCGGCTTGATGAATTCGGACGGCTGCAGGGTAAATCCGGAAAGATAAATCCACCGCCGGGACCCTTTGGCCTCTGAACCAATAAACAGGGTCAACAGAAGAAGCACAACGGAAACCGCAAAAAGCACGAGCGCAAGTCGGCGAACATCTCTTGGCGAAAGGAACGAGATGCCAATCATAACAGCGACGCAGGGAACAAAGAATATCGCGTGCCGGATAATGAAATGAAAATCGGCGACCGATATCCGTTCGGCGACGGCGGGACTTGCTGCAAAGGACATGAGCAATCCGGACAATGCCAAAAACAAAAGCGCCGACAACAAGGGCTTGTCTACCGTTCGCCACCATTCAGCCAGGATACTGTTGTCTGTCCTGCTAACCATTCAATGTTTCTCCCCGTATGGAACAAATCTCTCAAGTTTGTTGACTTCCGACCTGAAAGCTTCGCCGCGTAACTCAAAATTCTTGTACTGGTCAAAACTGGCACATGCAGGAGAAAGCAGGACGACCGCTTCTTCCCCACCGTCGCCTTCAGCTTCCCTCGCTGCACTCGCAACAGCAACATCAAGTGAACCCGAAATTTCGTACGGGACTTCACTTCCCAATGTCGCTGAGAATTCAGGAGCTGCTTCCCCGATCAGAAATGCCTTGGTAATCCGGCTGAAATATGGTCGCAACTCTTCGATGCCGCCATCCTTCGCGAGGCCGCCTGCAATCCAGTATATGTTCTCGAAGCTGCTCAACGCCATCGCCGCCGCATCCGCATTGGTGCCTTTCGAATCATTTACAAACAGAGTTGTACCAACATTTCCGATTATTTCCATGCGATGGGCCAATCCCGGAAATGTGTTGAAGCCTTTCTGAATCTCCTCATCGCTCAATCCAACGAGGTGGCAGGCAACATAAGCAGCACATGCGTTCTGCGCGTTATGCACGCCACGCAATGTCGGGATATCTGCGAGCGCGGCGACGTTCCGGTCACTATTTTCTGCAGACACGAAAATATCCGAGTGGTTTGCAAACACGCCATTCTTGACACGATTTTCCCGGGAGATTGCATTTACGTTTGCGCCTGCATTCTCAAGCCGCTCTAATATCGTGGCGCTATATTCATCATCTGCACCGACCACCGCATGGCAGCTTCCCGCAACCAATCGCTCCTTTATGCCTGCATAGTTTGCCATTGTGCCATGGCGGTCGAGGTGATCTGGTGCGAGATTGAGCAATACTCCGATTGCCGGACGAAGCGACTGTGCCAAATCAATTTGGTAGGATGAGCATTCCACAACGTAATGGCGTCCGTCCTGGAACTGATCAAGAGAAAGCACCGCGCGTCCGATGTTTCCCCCCATTTGAACATCCCGACCTGCGTTCGCCAATATGTGCGAAATCAATGCAGTTGTTGTCGATTTTCCATTTGTCCCTGTTATTGCAATGAACGGACAATTCTTGCCACTCTCACGCAATTCATCTCCGAACAAACCAACGTCGCCAACTATCGGGACACGATTGGCGTTGGCGAGTTCGACACTCCAGTGAGGTTTTGGGTGAGTAAGCGGCACGCCAGGCGCAAGTACAAGCGCGTCGGTCTCACTGAAATCCAACTTTCTGAGATCACCTACCGGAATACCCTCTTGTGTTGCTTTCTCAACACTCTTGGGGTTGTCATCAAAGGCAATTACGTCGGCTCCACCCTGCAATAGCGCCTGCGCAGTGACCATTCCTGATCCACCCAATCCAAACAGGGCGATTCTTTGGTCTTTGCGTGTTGTAACCGGAATCATGGCGCTGAATCCCAGGACTATCTGAGTTTCAGTGTCGCGAGACCAATCAATGCCAACATCACCGAAATGATCCAGAACCGGATAACGATCTGACTCTCCGTCCAGCCTTTTTTCTCAAAATGGTGATGGATCGGTGCCATCGCAAAAACACGTTTGCCGGTCAGCTTGAAAGAGGTGACCTGGATAATGACCGAAAGCGCTTCCATGACAAAGAGGCCGCCGATTATAACAAGGACAATCTCGTGTTTCGTGGCAACAGCGGTCGCGCCGATCATGCCGCCAAGAGCAAGAGAACCCGTGTCTCCCATAAAGATCGCGGCCGGCGGAGCATTGAACCATAAAAACCCGAGACCCGCACCAATGATTGCGCCGCAGAGTACGGCGACTTCCCCGGTTCCAGGCACAAAATGTATCTGCAGATAACCCGAAAAAATGGCATTCCCCGAAAGATATGCAATTACACCGAATGACGCTGCAGCGATCATCACCGGAACAATGGCAAGGCCATCAAGCCCGTCCGTCAGGTTAACAGCGTTTCCTGCTGCAACGATGACGAAGGCTCCGAAGGGGATGAAAAACCATCCGAGGTTAAACAGCACGTCCTTGAAGAACGGGAATGTCAGCGAAGTCGAAAATGGCGATTCACCGTTTGTCGCAATCGCATAGCAGGCGATCAACGCAATCAGAAACTCCAGCGTCAGGCGAACCTTGCCGGAAAATCCTTTTTCACTCTGTTTTGAAACCTTCAGATAATCATCATAAAATCCGATCGCACCAAAACCGATTGTCACCATTATAACGACCCAGACATACACACTGGACAGGTTGGACCAAAGCAGAGACGAAACCAGCACACCGGACAGGATCATCAGGCCGCCCATTGTCGGAGTTCCGGCTTTCGCAAAGTGTGTTTCCGGACCGTCAGCGCGGATCGGTTGCCCCATTCCCTGACGGAGTTTCAAGGATGCGATTATGATCGGACCGCACAGAAACACGATCATTGCCGATGTGATGAGTGCAGCACCGGTGCGGAACGTAATATATCTGAAAAGGTTTAGAAGTGAGATGTCGGACGAGAATTCTTGTCCCAGATAATATAGCATTTCATTCCCCTACACCCGCAACGGGCTTTTCATTATTCCAGAATTGACTGCACGACCGCAGCAAACCCGATTCCTTTTGAGGCTTTAAGCATAAACACATCACCTGGTTTCATGGTCGCTTTCAGCCTGCTCCCTAATTCCCCAGCATCCTTGTAGTAACCGCCGAGTTTTTCCTTTGGCAGAATTTTTGCAAGATATTCCATCTCCGGTCCTACCAGGAACACCAGATCGGCCCTGCTCGCAGAAATCGGTTTGGCCAATGCTTCATGATACTTTCTTGACTGACGCCCCAATTCCAGCATGTCCCCCAGAACCGCGATCCTGCGTTTCGTCTTTACACCTTCATAGTTACCTAGTACCTCAAGGGCTGCTTCCATTGAGGCTGGATTAGCGTTGTAGCTTTCGTCAATGATCGTGATACCCATGGCACCGGACCCGCCAACCACGTAGCGTGTACCTCTGCCGTCTGCCGGAGTGACTTTAGAAAGCGCATCGCAAGATTTGTCCAGATCTGCGCCAAGCAGCACCGCCGCCCCCAATACGCCGACGCTATTGAGTGCCATATGTTCACCGGGAATTGCGATCTCGTAATCAACGTCCTGTCCCTTCACCCGAACTGACAGGCTCGAGCCATCAGCTGTCTTTTCAAGCTCCCGCAACCAGAAATCGGATCCGCGTTTCTGGCCATATGAGGCAAGATGCTCAATACCCGCATCACCTGCAAGGTCGCGCAACAACGTGTAACGTCGGTCATCGTGATTGATCAACCCGTACCCCCCGGGCACCACACCGGAATAAATCTCCGCTTTCGCTTTCGCGATATCCTCGATTGTTTCAAATGCACCAATATGAGCCGGTGCAATGGCGGTTATCATAGCCACATGCGGACGCACCATTTTTACCAGCGGTGTAATTTCGCCGGCATGGTTCATGCCGATTTCGAACACACCGAACTTTGCTTCTTCAGGCATGCGGGCGAGTGTCAGGGGAACTCCCCAGTGATTGTTGAATGACGCGACCGAAGCATGAACAAGTCCGCTGGGCGACAGGACGGTTCGTAGCATTTCCTTGGTCGTTGTTTTTCCGACGCTGCCGGTTATCGCAATAATACGTGCCTTGGAGCGCATGCGCGCAACCTCTCCAAGCCGGGTCATCGCCTCGAGTACATCACGTACAACAATCAAAGGCAGCTTCAGGCTTCCAAGAGAAACCAGTTTACTTTCATCTACAACGGCTACCGCTGCACCTGCCCGCATTGCAGAAACCAGATAATCATGCCCGTCGACACGATCACCCTTGATAGCAAAGAACGCATCCCCTTGCTCGAGGGTCCTGGTATCGATCGAAATTCCACTTATGCCCTCAGGCATTTCACCGACCGGCCGCCCATCAACAGCAGCCATAAGCGCGTCTATGCCCCACAGGAAACTCATGCGGCCTCCCGCCTGATTGCTTCACGCAGCACTTCGTGATCAGAGAATGGAAGGATCTGGTCCCCGATGATCTGGCCGGACTCATGCCCCTTGCCAGCGACAACAAGACAATCACCAGTTCCAAGCATCGCACACGCTGTTTCAATTGCCTCAGTTCGATCCCCTATCTCGATGGCGCTTTTGCTCGCAGCCATGATCTCACTTCTGATGATCGCCGGGTCTTCCGTCCTCGGATTGTCATCAGTCACGATGACAACATCTGCGAGCCGTTCTGCAATCTCACCCATGATCGCGCGTTTGCCCCTGTCCCGGTCTCCACCGCAACCAAAAACGAGCACCAGCTTGCCTGAAGTGAAAGGGCGCAGTGAAGTAAGGACGTTCTCGAGCGCCTCCGGCTTGTGGGC
>JBCCGN010000024.1:0-43270 GCA_039029255.1 Pseudomonadota bacterium
TGCCGGTGGTGCCGATGTTCCATGTAAACGCCTGGGGCTCACCCTACGCAGCGGCTCTTGCCGGTTCAAAAATCGTGATGCCCGGGCCGAACCTCGATGGTAAAAGCCTGGCGATGCTCTTCAATGATGAGAAAGTCACGATTTCGGCGGGCGTTCCAACCATCTGGGCCGGGCTCATCCAGTACCTGGAAGAGAGCGGCACAATGCTGCCGCATATGAGCCGCACTGTGATTGGCGGTTCCGCATGCCCGCCATCCATGATCGACAAGTTCCGCGATGTTTACGAGGTGGATGTTCTTCACGCATGGGGCATGACCGAGATGTCACCGCTTGGAACCGTCAACCATCTCAAGAACAAGCATTTGACCCTCAACGAACAGGAACAGAAAGAAATCCGTTTGAGCCAGGGGCGCCCACCCTATGGCATGGAACTGGCTGTATTCGATGATGACTTTAACCGCCTGCCTAATGACGGTGAAAGTCAGGGGAACCTTCATTGCCGCGGGCCCTGGGTTCTCAGCGATTATTTCCTGGCAGAAAAGGACAGCACCTTAAATCAGGGCTGGTTCCATACCGGGGATGTTGCCACGCTCGACGAAGATGGCTTTATGGTTATTCGTGACCGTTCCAAAGACATCATCAAATCTGGCGGCGAATGGATTTCAACTGTTGAGCTTGAAAACATTGCGGTTGGCCACCCTGAAATCGCTTCTGCTGCAGCCATCGCCGCTACGCACGAAAAATGGGATGAGCGCCCGGTCATCATTGCGGTGAAGGTCGAGAATTCAGATGTCTCTGAAGCCGAAATATTGTCTTACTATGATGGCAAGATTGCCAAATGGCAGATCCCTGACAAGGTGATTTTCGTGGACGCACTACCGTTGGGAGCAACCGGAAAAATCCTGAAAAAGGAGCTGCGAGAGCAATATAGCGATTGCCTGACCGCATAAATTGCGACGTTTGCATCCATCCGATTGAAGTCGCCCAAGTTTGTGGCAAACGCAGTTATGTGAACATAGCTAACCATTTAGAATTTGAATCTCATCCGCAAGCATCTTGTTTTTTATTCAATTCTGTACAAAATTACTTACCTAGGCTGTCATGAAATTCCAAACGGTTAGAAATGCCAAGACCAATAAAGTTTGATCGAGAAGCCGCGATTGAGAAGGCGCTCCAGATTATCTGGCGTGATGGGTACAAGGCTGCCTCCGTTAATGCACTGTCAGATGCACTCGGCATAACTCGGTCCAGCTTCTACAATTCCTTTGGGTCACGTGAAACCCTGTTCAAACTGGTACTCGACAGGTATTTAACCCAAATCCCCGAGGCTGAGCTTTTTTTGCTAACCAAAGATGATCCGTTGTCAGAATCTTTGACCAGAATCATCAGGAACGCATGTCATTTCAGAGCAAAAGATCCTGACAAGCGCGGTTGTCTTGCGGCCAACTCAGTAGCGGAACTTTTGCCATCCGATAATGACGATGGAAAATTCGTTCGGGAAGTATCTTTTGCGATGCTCAATCAAATCGAACAATTGATAGTGTGGGCAAAGGATCGGGGCGAGTTACCTGCAACCACAGATCATAAAGGCTTGGCAATGGCCGTCCAGGGTATGGTCATGGGCCTAAATCTGCAAAGCAAATTCCTGGCGACTGAAGACGAGTTATGGCTTTCGGCGAGCACTTCCCTCGAAGCACTGAAGCTCCATTCCAGCAGCAATTAAGCAACTCATGTCACATTTTGTCCAGTCCTGTATAATTTCCTTGCATTCAGCCGATCATCCTATATTGTACATACTTGTATAAAATAATCAGAAACCTCAGCAACCGATTCCGTGACCTGTTTCTTCGGTGCTGCTAAACGTTGGGAAACTCAGGCTATGACATCCTCTTCAGTAGATTTGACGCTGACCGCAGCCACACTTCTACAATTCGCTTTTGTAGATCCCTCGGAGATTTCAGGCGAACCAATTCATCGTGCATATTACGGTTCAGCCTACGAAGTCGCCGAAAGCTACGGCGCAAAACATCTAACGACGTTGAAAGTGGTTGAATCTGAACATGCGGACATCAATGCCAGCTCCATAATAGTCTATCAATGGCCAGACCAGAGCGCTTGGCAGGCGTTTTATAATGATACGAAATGGCAACACGCTGTTCATCAAAGGGACACAGGCTTTCACGAACTCACTGATATCTATTTTGAGGTGAAAAATACGACGACCATCAATTTTGAGCCGGATGGCCTTTACGAGATCGCTGCCTTCTGGATGAACCGGCATAACGGTATGCTGATGGCTGAGTATTTTGAGAATATGGAATCGCTGGTCAAAGCAGCAAAAGTGCAACCTCTGGCTCAGCTCTTTGCGGTTGAAACGGGATCGCATTACGGTGAAGTGCCACACAAATTGAACCTGCTTCATTGGCGTGCTGGCCGCGAAGCAAGAGACGCGATTTTCACCTCAACGGAATTCAAACAATATGGATATATGCGCGCATTGGCACTTGATCGGATGTGGACCATCATAGTCCAAGCAGCGCCTGTAGACTGACATTCCGGCCGAGCATTTTTCCTCAACATAAATTCAAATTCCCATACCACAATATTCTGGAGACAAACATGAACCGTAGGGACTTATTAAAAACTGGTATCGCAGGTACAGCATTCGCTCTTTCTGCTGGAAACCTGGCCGCGCAAACCACAGGAGCCAACATACGCACGGAAGGAATCCAACGTTTGCGGGTCGGGAAGATTACTGTTACCGCACTTTCTGATGGGTTTGCTGATTTTATCACGCCACAGACAAAGATTCTTCAGGGAATAACCACTGAAACCTATGAAAAAACCATTGAGGCGTCCGGTCGGGGCGCAGGGGCCCGGCAGACGGATGTCAACGCATATCTGGTTGAGAACGGTGAGCGGCTCACCTTGATTGATGCTGGTACCAACAAAGGATTCGCTCCAACATTGGGCCGTACTCAGGATGCGCTTCTTGCAGCTGGATATGTGCCTGAACAAATCACGGATATCCTGATTACCCACATGCATCCCGATCACTCTGGCGGGCTCATCGGGCCAGATGGTGGTGCGTTTTACCCGAACGCAAACCTACTGATTCATGAACTTGAGCATGAGTACTGGGTCAATGGTGATGCGGGGTCGAGAAACCGTCCAGATATGGAAGCGCAGTTTCAGTTGGCTAAAACCGCAACTGCGATATACGGTAACCGTGTTTCCCTGTTTAGGGGCGAAGAAATTGGGCTACCTGGAATAACCACCGTTCCACTCTTTGGTCATACGCCAGGTCATGTTGGCTGCATGATCGAAAGCGATGGAGACCGGGTTTTCGTGGTTTCGGACATTATACACCAATCGGTGATCCAATTTGCCTTTCCCGAAACAACTGTGACCTTCGATGTTGATCAGGACGAAGCCCGAAAGACACGCATCAGAGCGCTTGATAGAATTGCCACAGATGGGGAACGCATAATCGGCATGCATCTTCCGTTCCCCGGAGCAGGTAAGGTAGAGCGCCACGGTGATGGTTACCGATGGGTTGCTGAAGAACGCGAGTATTTTTGAAGTAGCTGCATCCGCCTGGACATAACCGAAGGTGTGACTTTGCAAGCATCCGCTTGAAGCTCAATCTAGCGCAATTCCTGACATGCTGACTTGATCAACCGTCGAAGCCATTGGTGACCTGCATCTTTGGTGAACCGTTCATGCCAGATTTGCGATACTGTAAACGGCGGCGTTTGCAGTTCTTTTGGAAGCTGCACAAGTCTGATCTCAGGGGTCATCACTTGTCTGGCCAACACTTCCGGCACTGTAATAATCAGATCCGTCGGGGCGATTACAGCACTGATTGTCATAAACTGTGTAATGCGCAGTGCGATTGTTCTTTTCAGCCCATGCTCTTTCAAAACATCATCAATCCGACCGCCACCCTTTCCGGTAATGCTAAGCATCGCTTGCGGCGTGGAGGCGAAGCTCTCAATATCAAGACTTGGTCCTCTCTTGAGCAACGGATGCCCCTTGCGAATCAAACAAACCTGACGATCGTCAAACAGTGCCTGACTGGCAACGTTCTCCAAAACAGGGCCATCATCCACAACACCGAACCCGAGTGAAAGTTTCCCTTCGCACATTTCAGTGATCCCAGTTGCTGAAAGATTCTCCATTTCAATCCGAACGCTAGGAGCGAGGTTAAATACTTGGCCCAGAACCTTCGGCATAATCATTTGCGCCACATAGTCAGGCGCCATGATGCGAAACCGGTTTTGTGCCTTTGACGGATCAAATATTTCCGGTTTGAAAACGACCGACACGCGCGCCAGTGCATCACGAACGGGTTCCCGAAGCGCCTCGCCGCGAGGAGTCAAAACCATTCCGCGGCCGGAACGAACCAGCAGCGGATCCTTAATTGCATGCTGCAAACGATTTAAGGCTCTGCTCATTGCCGGTTGCGAAAGGTTCACCAGCTCCGCTGCCCTCGTCACACTTTCTGTCTCCAGTAATGCTTCAAGCGCTTTGAGAAGATTCAAATCTATGTTTTTAACATTCACTTCATGCATGTATTAAATATAAAACATGCATTTTAATTATTCAATGATCTCCCTTAGGTAATGCTGAACGAAGACAATCAAGCCAAGGAGAAATCACCATGTTTGTCATTTCAGGTGTCACAGGGAACACAGGGTCCATAGTCGCCAAAACCCTCATCGACCAGGGTCAGCCGGTTCGCGTAATCGTACGATCTGAGGAGAAGGGTGAGCCGTGGAAGGCGCTGGGTGCTGAAGTAGCCGTCGCTGAGATTATGGATACGCAAGCCATGATCGAGGCGCTCAAGGGAGCCAGGGGCGCTTACTTTCTTTTACCGCCAGATCTAACCAACGAGGACTTTCTCGGTGAGAGCCTCAGACGCGCAGAAGCAATAGTTGATGCCGCATCCGCTGCTCGCCTGCCACACGCCGTTATTCTCTCATCGGTGGGTGCGCAACATACCGACAATGTCGGCCCCATTTCCACGATTTCCCATCTGGAAAAGCTGTTCAAGGCGGCTTCCATCCCCTTAAGCGCAGTTCGCCCGGGTTATTTCCTGGAGAACATTCAGGACCTTATGCCGGCGGTGCTGCACGATGGCGTTTATCCAAGCATGATACTGCCGCTCGACCTCAAGATCGACATGGTTGCGACCAAAGACATCGGACTGACGATTGCGGAAGCATTGCTTGATCCTCCGGCAGTTGCGCACAGGGTAATTGAGCTTAAAGGGGCGAAACAATATTCTGCTGAAGACATTGCAGCAGCACTCTCCAAATCACTCAATCGCAATATCAAGGCTGTCCCGGTGCCGCAGGAAACCTGGATCGATACGTTTAAACAAAGCGGACTTTCTCAACAGGCGGCCGAAACCATGGCGGAGATGCACGCAAACATAAACAATGGCCGCATCGATTTTCTCGATCCGGATGCAAAAAAGGCTGAAATTGATCTGGCAAGTTTCATCGAAAAAATGGTCGCATAAATCCAAAAAACAAAGCCGACTCCGATCATATTGCCGATCGGAGCCGACCCATCTGCAGCCTCTCAAGAACCCGAAAGAAGTCACCGTTATGGAACTAATTCATTTCGCAATCCTGATATCGACCCTGCTGTGTTCTCTGGTTGCCGGATTTGTACTCTGTTTTGCAATTGTCGTCATGCCCGGCATCAGAACGCTTGGCGCTCTAGACTTTCTCAAATCATTTAAAGCAATGGATGGCATAATTCAGAACAATCAGCCTTTGTTCATACTGGTCTGGCTGGGATCGGCGTTGGCGCTTCTCTTTTCGACACTTCTGGGCATCTGGAAACTGGAGGGACTTGATCTCGGTCTCCTCATATTCGCCTGCGTGGTATATTTGGCCGGCGTTCAACTACCAACGGTTACGATCAACATCCCGCTAAACAATCGCCTTCAGTCTCTTGATCTCGGCACTACGGCTGAGTATGAATTACAAGTGGTCGCAGAATTGTTTGAGTCTCGCTGGTTGCGCTGGAATGCCATACGAACGGTCATAGCGACACTGACGACGTCGGTGCTGCTCGTCTTACTCCTCACGCTTTGACAAAGGGATTTTCAAGCGAAGTGTCATATTCATTCCTGTCGCAATTGTTTCGTTTCTGGGCTGGCAAGGAAGCCAATGATTACCTACCCGAAAACAAACACCGGAAAATGATTGACGTAAACGTAACTTGTTGCTTTTTCGCACACAGCCTGTATAGGATTTCTCCAAAGAACCAATTTCAATTCCTGGAGGAAAAAACATGAGTCTGGATTCCGCTTACGAAGCAATTTCAAGCAAAGCATCTGGCGCCAGTGGCATCGGCGCAACTGTAAAATTTGATTGCGGTGACGATGGTTGCATTTTCATCGATGGCACTTCAACTCCGCCGTCTGTATCAAAAGACAACAATGATGCGGATTGTACTGTTTCCTGTGATGCGGAAACCCTGGACAGCCTGATCGCTGGTGATCTGGATCCCACTGCAGCTTTTATGCAGGGCAAGATCAAGGTCGACGGCGACATGAGCGTGGCCATGAAGCTGAGTTCAATTTTCTAATCCGGCAAATCCGGAAATTTTCTTGATTTCGCAAGGGGCGGCATTCATGCTGCCCTTTTTGTTTGGTTTGATTGCAGCGGGAGGAACATGTGGCAGATCATGGATATGAAAGCGGAAGGCTGAACCTGCCGTTTGTGGGATTTGCAACCTTTGGCAAAAATCCGATCTGTGAGGATTGGGACCAAATTGAAGCCGACGTAGCAATTCTGGGGGCACCTTTCGATTTCGGCACACAGTATCGTGGCGGTGCGCGCTTTGGCCCGCGAGCTATCCGCGAGGCTTCAACTCTTTTCTCCTTTGGACATGCGGGTGCATACGATCATGAGGATGACGCGGTTTACCTGCCCGGCAGCGTAAGAATCGTTGACTTGGGGGATGCGGATATTATCCACACCGATACCGACAAGAGCCATGCCAACATCGAATTTGGGGTTCGCAAAGCGCTCGCGGCCGGAGCACTGCCGGTTGTGTTGGGTGGCGACCATTCCGTCAACATTCCATGCATCAGGGCTTTTGACGATCAGGAGCCGTTCCATCTGGTTCAGATTGATGCGCATCTCGACTTTGTTGATGTTCGACATGGGGTGAGGCACGGCCATGGCAACCCGATGCGCCGGGCAGCCGAGAAACCGTATGTGAAAGGATTGAGCCAGATCGGCATCCGCAACGTCTCATCGACTGCGAAGGAAGGATATGACGATGCCCGCACGATGGGATCGGACATCCTGTCAGTTCGCCAGTTCCGCAAACTGGGCGTGGAACAGGTTCTTGAACGCATACCGGAAGATGAACGCTATTACGTCACAATCGATATTGACGGATTCGATCCGTCGATAGCGCCGGGGACAGGAACCCCGAGCCATGGCGGGTTTCTTTATTACGAAGTCCTGGAACTGCTTCAGGGTCTTTCGAAGCAGGGAACCGTGATAGGCATGGATCTTGTCGAGGTTGCTCCAGACTATGATCAGACCGGTTCAACCTCGTTTCTGGCAGCGCAAGTCCTGCTGAACTTTCTCGGTTTCATTTTCCACGAAGACGGCAGTCGTTAACCGCGACAACATTCCTGATGCATAAATGAGACTTTGCCATTGACCTTTGCGTAACAAACATGTTCATTACGCCATTGGAGGAAATGCAGACAACAAGAGAATAATCTCGACCTGCATAGGGAGTAGGCATAACCATATGTCAGAAAACAAGTCGGCCCCGAACACGTCATACGTTCGGTTTGAAAATGTCCAGAAGAGTTACGATGGCGAGACACTCGTCGTAAAGGACTTGAATCTTGATATCCAGACGGGCGAGTTCGTGACCATGCTCGGACCATCTGGTTCAGGGAAAACAACATGCCTCATGATGTTGGCCGGCTTCGAGCCTGCAACGCACGGCGAGATATTTCTTGATAACCAGCCAATAAATATGGTGCCACCGCACAAGCGCGGGATAGGCATGGTTTTCCAGAACTACGCGCTGTTTCCACATATGACGGTCGCGGAAAATCTTGCGTTTCCCCTGTCTGTCCGCGGAATGAGCAGTTCCGAGCAGCAGGAACGGGTACAGCGGGTGCTGGACATGGTAGAACTGCCGCAGATGGGCGGGAGGCGCCCTGCCCAGCTTTCGGGTGGGCAGCAGCAACGCATCGCGGTCGCACGCGCTCTTGTATTTGAACCCAATCTGGTGCTCATGGATGAGCCGTTAGGGGCGCTTGACAAACAGTTGCGTGAGCAGATGCAATACGAAATCAAACACATTCATGAAAATCTCGGCGTGACAGTTGTTTATGTTACCCATGATCAGACGGAAGCACTTACCATGTCTGACCGGGTGGCAGTATTTGAAGACGGCGTCATTCAGCAACTGTCGTCTCCTGAATCGCTTTATGAAGATCCGCAGAATTCATTCGTGGCCCAGTTTATTGGTGAAAACAACAAACTGAACGGAACGGTAGAAGGCATTTCCGGTGATGTCTGCCAGGTCAGGTTGGAAGATGGCACTGCTGTAAAAGCCCAGAAGGTGAACGTGAACGCTAAGGGTGACAGGACAACACTCTCACTGCGCCCTGAGCGCGTGGAGCTTGATCCGCCGAAATCCATGAAAAACGTGATTGACGGACGAATTGAAGAATTGATCTATTTGGGTGATCATATCCGCGTACGGATGAATGTGGCCGGAAATGATGAGTTCATTGTCAAGGTTCGCAACCGTGGTGGCCGCAAACCTCTGGCTGAGGGAGAGACCAAGAAAATTGGCTGGGCCAGTGAAGACTGCAAGGCGCTTGATCTTGTTGCATAGGAAATTCGTGCACACACTGTGAGGATGTTTGTGCGTGATAAAAGATGTTCTGTGAATAGCGGAGCATGAAACCAAAGGGAGAAAACCATGAAACTTAAAACTCTGACACTTGCGCTTACCGCAACTGTGTTTGCATCTTCTGCAGCGATTGCTGAAGACATGACAATCGTGTCCTGGGGCGGTGCTTACTCTGCTTCCCAGAACAATGCTTATCACAAACCTTACATGGCAAATAATGCGGGTGTGAACATCATCAATGATGAGTCTGCAGCCGAAGCAGTCGCAAAACTGCGTGCCATGAACGAAGCCGGAAACGTCACTTGGGATGTTGTAGACGTGGTTGCAGCTGATGCAATCCGCCTGTGCGACGAAGGCCTTGCAATGGAAATCGACCACGATGCCATGTTGGCTTCAGCCCCTGATGGCACATCTGCTTCAGATGATTTCGGTGATCTGATTGTATCCGACTGCTTCATTCCGCAAATCGTGTACTCTACAACTTTCGGATACCGCACCGACAAAGTTGGCGGCACACCTCCAGCTGATGTTTGCGCAGTATTTGATACAGCCGCTTATCCAGGAAAGCGTTCGCTTGAAAAGCGCCCCATCAACAACATGGAATGGGCTCTGCTCTGCGATGGCGTTGCAAAGGACAAAGTTTATGATGTTCTTGGCACACCAGCAGGCGTAGATCAGGCTCTCGCAAAGCTGGACAGCATCAAGGATGATGTAATCTGGTGGTCAGCAGGTGCGGATACACCTCAGCTCCTTGCAGACGGTGAAGTTGTGATGGGATCAACATACAACGGTCGCCTTTTTGCTCTGATCGAAGAGCAAAAGCAGCCAGTAGCTATGCTTTGGGATGCTCAGGTGTTTGACCTTGACGGTTGGATCATCCCGACCGGTCTTTCCGAAGAGCGTACAAAGCGCGCACTTGATTATGTCAAATTCGCGACTGATACTCAGCGCCTTGCAGACCAGGCCAAGTATATCTCATACGGCCCTGCACGTGCTTCATCTGCACCGCTTGTCGGCAAGCACGAAGCACTCGGCATCGACATGGCACCACACATGCCAACCGATCCTAACAATGCCAAGAACACATTCCTCTACAACTATGAGTTCTGGGCTGACAACCGTGATGACATCGACGCCAAGTTCCAGGCCTGGCTCGCAAAATAATCATAATTTGCAAAACAAGGGATGGCGGGTTTTCCGCCATCCCTCTAAAGATACCGGATTGATTTCATGACAGACATGACAGCAGGCAGTGGCGGAGAGGTTCTCACAACCCGTGATGGAACCCCGCTGAAAGCGGCACTTGCAATAGCGCTCCGCCGCGAAAAGATGCGCGCGCTTTTGTTGATCGCGCCTTTGTTGCTGTTCATTCTGCTCACATTCATTGCCCCGATTGCGGACATGCTGTTTCGATCGGTTGAAAATGATATTGTAAGAAACACGCTCCCTGAAACAGTGATTGCCTTGCAGGACTGGGACTCAACGACAGGCGAACTGCCTGATGATGCAGTCTATGATGCCCTGTTTGTCGACATGAAGGCAGCTGTTGCAGCCAAAGAACATACCAAGCTGGGTTCTCGTCTGAATTACGAAAGCCCCGGCATTGCAAGCCTTTTCCGCAAAACCGGACGCCAGGTTAAAAAGATGGAGCCAGGCAATGCCAAAGAAAAATTTATTGAGATTCACAAAGGCTGGGGAGAGTTAAACGTCTGGAAAACCATTCAACAGTTTAGCCCTTCCTACACTGACGGTTACTATCTTGCCGCAGTAGATGCAAAACGCACCTCCGAAGGCATAGTATCCAAACCCGAAGCCGAGCAGATATATTTCACGCTGTTTGGCAGAACGTTCTTCATGAGTGTTGTGATTACCGGGTTTTGCATACTTCTAGGGTATCCGATTGCGTTTCTCCTGGCCAACCTGCCCTTGAGGACATCAAACCTTCTGATGATCCTTGTTCTCTTACCATTCTGGACTTCGCTTCTGGTGCGAACGTCTGCTTGGAAGGTGCTTTTACAGCAGCAGGGGGTAATCAATGAGACACTATATCAACTGGGATTTGTTGCAGACGACGGCAGGCTTGAGTTAATCAACAACCAAACCGGGACCATCATTGCGATGACGCACATCCTGCTGCCATTTATGATTTTGCCGCTTTATTCAGTTATGAAAACCATTTCTCCGACCTACGTACGAGCGGCGAAGAGTCTGGGCGCAAATGACTGGACTGCATTTTGGCGGGTCTATTTCCCGAATACGATCGCTGGAATTGGGGCCGGTTCCATTTTGGTGTTCATCCTGTCGATCGGTTATTACATCACTCCAGAACTGGTCGGAGGTCGGGAAGGCACATTCATCTCGAATCGGATCGCATACCATATTTCATCATCACTCAACTGGGGATTGGCGGCGTCACTGGGTACAATACTGCTCGGAATCGTTCTGATATTCTATTGGGCTTATGACAAAATCGTCGGCATCGACAACGTGAAACTAGGATAAGGCCATGTCAGGATTACCACCTTATGCAAGTCCCTTGCAGAAATTCTGGTATTACACCTTCAGGGTGATTTGTGGCCTTATATTTTTCTTTCTGATCTTTCCGATCATCGTAATCATGCCGCTTTCATTCAATTCAATTCCCTTTTTCACGTTCACACGTGAAATGTTGACCCTTGATCCGGCCGGATACAGTTTGGTGAATTATCAGGACTTCTTCACAAATCCGGATTGGCAAAGGGCTGTTTGGAATTCTTTCCGTATTGCCCCGGTTGCGACCCTGCTATCGACCATGTTTGGAACGCTCGCCGCGATCGGCCTGTCTCAACCGCATGTTCCATTCCGACGCGCGATCATGGCGATCCTGATTTCGCCGATGATTGTACCGCTTATCATTTCTGCCGCGGGCATGTATTTCTTCTATTCTAAGATCGACCTTCAGGGCACATACTGGGGTGTGGTTCTCGCTCACGCTGCACTTGGAACGCCGTTCGTTATCATTACAGTTACCGCCACCCTTGTCGGCTTTGACAAAAGCCTGGTGCGTGCAGCGCAAAACCTCGGCGCCAATCCGGTGACAACCTTCTTCCGCATCCAGATGCCGCTGATCATACCCGGCGTTGTATCAGGGGCACTTTTCGCCTTTATCACTTCGTTTGACGAAGTTGTGGTAGTCCTCTTTGTCGGTTCATCCGGACAGAAAACACTGCCGTGGCAGATGTTTACCGGCCTGCGAGAGCAGATTTCACCAACGATCCTGTCTGTAGCCACCTTGATGGTAGTTCTTTCGATTGCATTGCTCACGACGCTCGAATTCCTCAGAAGGCGTTCTGAAAGATTGCGTGGCCTTTCACCGGGTTGATGGGATCATCCCGAGACAATCTGGAGCATTTCCGTGATTTGATCGACCATGCCGAAAACATGGTCATTCTAACCGGGGCAGGAATTTCAACCGAATCCGGTGTACCCGATTTCCGGTCTCCCGGGGGGCTTTGGGAAAAATTTCGCATCGTTGAATACGGCGAGTATATTCGAAGCGAAGAAGCTCGAATTGAAGACTGGCACCGGCGTTTTTACATGAAAGACCAGATCGGCGCAGTGGAGCCAAACATAGGCCACAGAAAGATCGCCGAGTGGATAAATGCCGGCAAAGCCCAATGTCTTGTAACCCAGAACGTGGACGGTTTGCATCAGCGCGGCGGAGTACCTCAGGAAAAGATGATCGAAATTCATGGCAACGCCACGACCGCCTCCTGTATTGATTGCGGATTGAACCGCGATATGGACGAATGCCGCAAAGACTTCGAGATTACGGGCACAAGTCCAAAATGCCGAAACTGTGGCGGCATCATAAAAGCCGATGTCGTAATGTTCGGACAGGCAATGCCTGAAACTGACACCAATCGTGCATTCGAGATTGCGGAAACCGCTGATCTTTTCCTCGCGGTTGGAACTTCATTGGTTGTGCAACCTGCTGCCGTGCTCCCGCTTCATGCAAAACGCAATGGCGCAAAGATGGCAATCCTCAACCGGGATCCAACCGAACTCGACCGCTTTGCAGATTGCGTTGTCAATGCGGAAATTGGCGAGTCACTGGCTAAATTCTGAGACACACGACTAGAAGAAATTGCACCCGCGGACGACCTATGTTGGCAAACCGATTCCCCCAAAACTTGCAAAAACTCAAAATTTTGCACTAAACTTGTGCCCGGGTCACAAAATTGGGGGGATAAAGATGAAAAAACCTCTTGGTATAGTGTTACTGGGCATGGCCATTCATCTGGGGTCAAGCCAACTGCTTAGCGCTCAAGATGCAATATCAGCCGATCAGTTTTTAGCGGAATATCAGTCAGCGACAAGCCTCAATCAAAGAGGATGGTTCCAGGATATTTCAGCTGATGGTGCTTGGCTGGACCTGGGATTTATCGCCCTGCGAAAGACAAACTACCCGCTCGCAAATTACTTCCTTGCAAAGGCAAGTGAGGTGGATGAGGAAAGTGAAACTGCGCTGGCCTGGCTCATGTACAGTCTTCGCAGATCCGGCTCTGCAACAACAGAACAGCTCCTTGCAACAGAAAGTTTGCTGAGACAACGGGTCGTCAGCATGAGAAACCGGTCTGATGAAAGGGCTTCGGCCAAAGACCTGTTGCTGCAACAAAAAGCGCGTGAGTTACAGAACAACAAATCCGATCTGGAAAAAAATACAGCATTATTTAATGAGTTGGATCAGGATCCAAACGCAGATGAGATTGAAAGAATAAAGTCACGGATTGCCCAAATCAAATCGCAATTGGCTGTTTTGTCAGTGCAAACGGACATAGGCGACGAAATTGCCAAAATTAACTGGCCCTCCCCGCTTTCAGAAGCCGAATTGATGCTTGCCCAGGTGGAACTTTCCAGACGGGCACGCGACACCAGAACAGATATTGGCGGTAAATCAGAACAGGACTGGGCGAGCGATGCCGTAAAAAATGTAGTGGAACGAGAGAAACAAACTCAAAACCCCTTCTCGCCATCGGGCCGTAACAAAGTTCGCGCAATGGCCAGACTGGCGGGTGCCGCTCAAAGGCAAGCCTTCGGATTTCTGGATCAAAACAGGACAAACCCAACGGTGATAGAGCGACAGAATGCTCTAAATGAATACAATCAAATCAAGTCAGAAGCCGGTGAGGCGCCATCAGCGGACATGCAGAACCTGCTTGATCAGGCAAGGGCAACCTTTGAGCGATTTGAAAAGGAGTTGCTGAACAGTGAACCAAAATACAAAGATATTATTGATTTACGCGATCAACAGCTCAATCTCACCGATGCCGAGTTGGAGAAGCTGAAGGAGCGACTGACTGAGCGGACCTTCAACTCTTTCAGCGAGGAAATCTCCAAAGATATCGAAATTCCTGCGGATGCCAGAAACCTTTTTGGCGGCGGGCCTGTTTCAGAGGCCGTGATCGATACAGCCTGGTGCACGAAAATTGACTTTCAATGTGATGAAAGATGCTCTGGCATGATGCTTGTTGATTGCGAAATTGCTGAGTCATCGGCACAATCTGCGTGTCTCGCTGGTGAAACACCCAATCTGGATTTTAACAATGCCGGCGGTTCTGGTGGGTTCATCGGACAATGCGGGCCATTAGTTGGTACCCCTGTCGCTGTTCCAATAGGACCGGCGCACGCTGTAGTGGGTGAGCAGTGGCACACCGATTCCCGCGGAGGAGACCCCGTCGCTTTTCTCAATCCGGTAGATACAAATGAAAGACGAGCGATTGAAAACGCCATTGAAGACACGCTTGATCCGCTCTTTGATCCTGATGCCACTTGCGGCCCTCAGCCCGGGTTTGATGTAGCGGATGGCTCAAGTCCGGGCCTCGACGCCTATATGGATGATTTTCTGGACAAACTGGAAGGGGAAAAAGAAGAGCTCAATATTGAAGAGGACAAATTATGGCGCATTGCCGAAGCAAAACGCCGGTTTGCTCTGGCGGGTAAAAACAGCTCACTCAGAAACGATCCAATCGTTCAGGAGATGATAGAGGAAATAGCAACAAATCCCGGCGCGCTTGCTGATCCGGATGTAGGTAAAAAATTTGCAGAAAAACTTATTGACCGCGCACTGAACGCTGCGGAAACGAACGCAAGCGCATCAGGAAACGCCAAACAGGAAGAATGGGAGAAAAAGGCACGGGAAATAAACGACCTTGCCAAACAGGCCAATGGAATCGCTGAAAAGTTCGGCATCAAAAGCGACGCTTTGGAAAAGCTGACAGGCTATGGCGACAATGCCGCTGGAATTTTGGACGGGGCCCGCGAAGGAGATGGCGAAAAAATCCGCGCAGGCGTACAGGGTCTGATTTCTGGTGTGCCTGGCCCGGTCGGGAGTCTTCTGAAAACACCGCAAGCGAGAGCGTTAGCGGCAAGCGTGACCTATGCAAGCGACATAACGAATGACAGTGCCGACGTACTCGGCCAGTTCAACAAAACCATTGGAAGTGATGATCCGGCTGCAACGGAAAAGCTCGTTGCCATGTCCGAAGCCATGCAAGACAAGCTCACCGCAAAGAACTATGTTGACAAGGTATTTGTTGAACCAATGAAAAATTTCATCAAAGAGGAAGTCCCTGGCGGAAAGGCAATCATGGGCATATTCGATTTTTTCAGCGGAAAATCAAAGCCAGGTGCATCGCAGAGTTGCAGCGTGCCGATACCGGAAGAATTCGGTTAGAGCGACGGTCACTCGCATTCATCCATCCTGGTGCGTTCCAAAACTTATCCCTTCCTGTCCGCTTTGCCACTGCGGATACTTTTTCATGATCCCACGGAAGCGATCACTTTCAAGAAATTCTTCTAGCCAGCGGATGACATTTTTCCAGTTTCCGTTCCAGAACCACTCACGATCCACATGAGCAAACTGCCTGACAAACGGTAAAATGGCAGCATCAGCAACGGAAAAATCGGTTGCAAAAAGATAATTGTTTAGACCAAGCAAACCATCAAGATGCTTAATGAATTGGGCACCCTTTTCACGCTGATCAATCGGATCGATACCGGCATAGCGGTTGGGATATTTGTAACGATCCAGGGCATCTTTGAACGGACCGTCACTCTCCTCGATCAGGTCCCGCATTGCCCTCACCTCTTCCGGTGAAAAATCCGTCAGCCCTTCAGGGTCACGACGGGTCAACGCCCAATCAATGATGTCAATGCTCTCCTCCAGGACCTTGCCTTCTGGGAAAACCAGAACCGGTACAGTTCCCTTCGGACTTGCCTGCAGCATCTCGTCCGGTTTATCGCGTAAAACAACTTCGCGCAGTTCAACTGGTATACCCGCTGATGCGATCGCAAGCCTCGCCCTCATCGCATAGGGGCAACGACGAAAAGAGTAAAATATCGGCGAATCGCTGTTTTTCATTGGTTAAGAATTCCCTAACAAAGCCACAAATATAAATCGCTCATAAGTTTGTCACAATCTTTCGTGTGCATTAACGTCAGGACATAGTGATTCGCGTACGGGCTTCAATACAAGCCCGAGAAATTACGCTAACCATGGATCGATGGGGGCTACCATGCAACAGGCTGTAAAGCGGAATGCAGCTGAATTCGAAACTGATCTTGACGGTCAAGCACTCATTCCTAGTAATGACTTAACCGGCCAGCCATCCGGCCGGGATATTAATGAACTGAAGGAAAAGATAAAAACAGCACGCCTCGAGAAAATGATGGCGCGTGAACTTGAGGCTGAGCTTTCCATCGATCAAATAGAGTTTGAGGAGCCTACCCCACAACCTGCAAATACGGACGAAGTAAGCCTCCAGGAGCGATTGTCAAACCTCATTTTGGAAGGTTTGGAGAAGGATGCAAGACCAGCTCCCGAAGACCCAGCGCCAACTCAAATCGGTTCGACCGATACCCACTTAAAAAGTGAACTTATGGATTCAATGCGAAGGTTTGAGGAGCTTGCCGACAACGTTCGTAACAATTCCAGACTGTTTGTTGATCTCTCAGAAGAAGCCAGCGGGTTGGTGGAATATCTGCAGGGCATTGAACGCGACCTGGTTCTATTGGATCAGACGAGGGAAGAACTCAAGCAACTCAACAGAAGTTCGGAGCGGACCGAGCTGCAATGGCAGGAAGCGCAAGAAACAATTGAAAGGCAGCAAAAGAAGATAGAGCTCATGGAAACCATGCGCAAAAGCAGCCTTGAGGATCAGGAGAGCGTCAACCGTCAATTGACAAAGCTCCAGTTCATCCTGAACGAAAAAAGCCAGGAAGTGTTGAGCTTGGAAGAAGACATTGCGAATTCCGAGTGTGAGAAAGACGCTCTGAAAGAAAAACTGCAGATGCTCGACACAGATTTGCTCAACAGCGATCAGAATTTGGATGTAGCCAATAATAAACTGATCGAAAAGGACAGAAGAATCGCAAAATTGACCACAGAACTCAGTGCGATGACTGATCAGGCTACTCAAAACGAAGAAAAATTTGCTCTACTCAGAAAGAAGTACAACGATCTCAACAAACGCGGTCTTGAACAAAAAAGCGAGCATTACAACAACATGCATGAAATAGAGGCCGCTGTCCGCGAGCTGAAACGCCAACTGAAGGCCAACAAACAGGAAAAGGCGGAGCTCGCGGTTGAACTGAATGCTACCAGTAACCTGTTGACCCTGCATGAAGAAATGATTGCAGAATTATCTCTGAAGAAGGCCTAGAGCAAGCCGGTAAAAATCTGATCAGCTTTCAGGGTTTGAACGCCTTGCATGCTTTTCCTTTGCTAGGCGTTTTTTGTGCTTTTGGGCCGACTGATCAACAGCTATGTGAGCTTCGCCCCGTTGCTTTGCCAGCTCAATCTGATGCTGACGTTCAGCAAAACGCTTTCGCTGCTCTTCGCTCATTTGATCATGGCAACGCGCGCAGGAGATGCCCGGACTATACAGTTCTGATTTTTTGTCTTCATCCGAGACAGGATGGCGGCATGCATGACAGAGATCATAAGGCCCTTCCAAAAGCCCGTGCCCGACACTTACACGCTGGTCAAAAACAAAGCATTGGCCTTCCCACAGGCTTTGCTCTTCCGGAACTGTTTCGAGGTATTTCAATATTCCACCTTTGAGATGAAACACATTTTCAAATCCCTCTGCCTTCAATAAAGCCGTGGATTTCTCACAACGGATTCCACCGGTGCAAAACATTGCAATTTTCTTGTTCTTTGCGAGATCTTTCTGAGAATTCAACCAATCGGGAAACTCCCGGAAACTGGTGGTCTCAGGATCCACCGCGCCTTTGAAAGTCCCTATCGAAACTTCGTAGTCATTGCGTGTATCAACGACAATCACGTCTGGATCCTGAATCAAGGCATTCCAGTCCTCGGGTTCCACATACTCGCCGACTTGATTAATCGGGCTTACGCCTTCAACCCCGAGAGTGACAATCTCCTTTTTGAGTCTGACTTTCATCCGGTAAAAAGGGTTTTCCGCTGCCCAACTCTCCTTGTGCTCTAATGGCGAAAGACGCGGATCTTTCCGAATATGGGAAAGCAGCATCTTCACCCCTTGTTCAGGCCCCGCCACTGTACCGTTGATGCCTTCGCCTGCCAGCAGCACCGTGCCCATCACGTTATTGGACTGGGCACACGCAAGGATATCGCCCTGAAGTTGGGCATAATCATCGAGTTCAACAAAATGGTAAAAAGCAGCGACCAGATATTCAGGCATGGAAGGCGAACCAAGTACAGTTTGTGTTTGAAAGGCACGCCTTAGCGCATCGCGCATGGGTCAATCAATAGTTCAGCCGGAATTCTTATTTATTCCAACCCTTGCACCGGCGCAAAATAGCAGGGATAAAGATCAATCAATCAATCAGTTGGAATTATTTCCCATGAAACTTGATGAAATTGACTATAAAATTCTTCGTATCTTGCAGGAAAATGCTGATCAGAACATCAGTGAAATCGGTGAATTGGTTGGACTCAGCCACACACCGTGCTGGAGGCGAATCCGAAAGATGGAGGATGCCGGTATAATTCGCGAAAAACGGGTCATTCTGGATACCGAGAAGATCGGCATGGATGTTTCCATTTTCGTATTCGTGCGCCTGGACACCCATTCTTCTGAAGCATTGGAAGAATTTGAGGCTGCTACTCTGTCAGTGCCTGAAATCCTTCAATGCTATACAATGAGCGGAGAATTTGACTACTTGTTGAGGGTGGTGGTTAAAACAGTCCGAGATTACGAAAAGGCAGTGAAGGGAAGGTTGCTGAAATTGCCTCATGTGGGTCTTATGAATTCACACTTCGCGCTCAATGAAATCAAGAATACGACATGCCTGCCATTATGAATTTGTATACCAATTTACTGAATTTTTTAGACTGCTATCCTAATTACTGTGAGAAATTCCTGTAAAATTGAACTGCAATGCCGCCCGAATTGTTACATACTGTGCAAATTAGAGGAATCTCTCGGAGGCCCTGATGGGAGAGAACAGACCTGTTTCTGTAATAAAATCCGCCAAAGAAATAACCCTTGAAGACAAGTATACGGCGACCCAAGGCAAAGTCTTCATGAACGGCACTCAGGCTCTGGTCCGCTTGCCGATGGTGCAGATGAGGATTGACCAGGAAGCCGGCCTTAACACCGGAGCATACATTTCCGGATATCGCGGCTCTCCGATTGGAGCCTATGATTTTGCCCTGACGCAGGCCAAAAAACACCTCGATAAACACGGTGTGGTTTTTCAACCTGGCGTCAACGAAGATTTGGCCGCAACCGCAGTTTGGGGAACTCAGCAACTTCACACTTCACCAGGGGCCAACAAGGACGGAGTTGTCGGTTTTTGGTACGGAAAAGGCCCGGGAGTGGATCGTTCCGGTGATGTTTTCAAACACGCAAATTCAGCCGGCACATCTCCACATGGCGGCGTGCTGGCGTTTGCCGGTGATGATCACACAGCCAAATCCTCTACGGTCGCGCATCAGTCAGACCATGCGTTCATGGCCGCAATCATGCCCATGCTTTTCCCGTCCAGCGTGCAGGAGTTCGTCGAACTCGGTCTGTTGGGCATAGCCATGTCCCGCTATTCGGGCCTTTGGGTAGGATACAAGGTTATCGCCGATACCATTGAGACGACCGGCGTAGTCGATTTAGCTGGCGAGAGGCGACCCTTCATCATTCCCGATGACTTTGAACTTCCCGAAACGGGCCTGAATCTCAGATGGCCCGATGGCATTCTGGAACAGGATGAGCGGCTTCAGGAACACAAGGCATATGCTGCACTTGCGTTTGCAAGGGCCAATGGCGTCGACCAGCTAATCTACGACAGCAAAACTCCACGATTGGGTATCGTTGCATCAGGAAAGGCCTACGAGAACGTACGCGAAGCATTGCGGCAACTGGACATAGATAAAAAAATTGCCGATGAAATCGGCCTGCGCCTGTACAAGGTACGCATGCCATGGCCTTTGGAACCTGAGGGTATCCGGAAGTTTTCGGAAGGCCTAGAAGAAGTTCTTGTAATTGAAGAGCGTCGTGAGGTCATCGAACACCAGATCAAGCAACAGCTGTTTAACTGGCGCGCTGACGTGCGCCCTCGCATAGTGGGAAAATTTGACCATGAGGATAACCACATCCTCAAGCTGAACGAGGAAATAACCGCTGGCGCTGCAATACGCGCGATTTCATCCCGGCTTCTGACATTTGATTTGCCGGAAGGGCTTGCAGGTAGAATAAGACAAAAGCTCGCATATTTCGAAGAGCGCGCAGCCATGCGCAAAAAACATGAATCTCCGGTAACGCGAACGGCACATTTTTGTTCTGGATGCCCGCACAACACTTCGACCAAGGTGCCGGACGGTAGCAGGGCCATGGCCGGGATTGGCTGTCATTTCATGGCAGTCTGGATGGACCGGCAGACAGAAACATTCTCTCACATGGGCGGTGAAGGCATCAGCTGGACAGGCCTGCAACACTTCACCGATGAAGAACATGTCTTCGCCAATCTTGGCGACGGGACATACTTCCATTCCGGCTACATGGCCGTCCGCGCGGCAGTCGCTTCGGGTGCAAACATAACCTATAAAGTGCTTTTCAACGATGCCGTCGCAATGACCGGGGGGCAGAGTCATGATGGACCGCTCGATCCGCCTACCATCTCGCACCAACTGAAATCCGAAGGTGTTAAGGAAATCTGGCTGATCTCAGATGAACCGGAACGTTATCCGAAATCTTTGCTGGCCGAAGGGACGCAGGTCCGCTCCCGTGAATACATAGAAGAAGTGCAGCGCCATTTGCGCAAGCTGAAAGGCTGTACGGCTATTATATACGACCAGACCTGTGCGGCCGAATTGCGCCGGCGCCGCAAACGGGGGCTTACCCCTGATCCGGACAAGCGGGCATTCATTAACCCGTTGGTGTGCGAAGGATGCGGTGACTGTTCCGTTCAATCGAACTGTATTTCAATTGAACCGCTTGAAACTGAATGGGGACGCAAGCGAAAAATCAACCAGTCATCTTGCAACAAGGACTTCTCATGTGTCGAGGGCTTCTGTCCGTCATTCGTCACGGTTCATGGCGGCTCCCTGAAAAAACCGGAATTGCCTGAACTTGATTCTTCCAGTCTGCCCGAACCATCAGTAGCCAAACTTGATGCAGTCTTTAACATCGCCATCACAGGTGTGGGCGGTACCGGCGTTCTCACCATAGGCGCAATTCTGGGCATGGCAGCCCATATCGAAGACAAGGCCGCCATTATTCTGGATATGGCCGGCCTTGCGCAAAAAGGTGGAGCAGTCCTGAGCCATGTAAGATTAGCGGAAACACCCGAGCTGGTTACTGCACCGCAGATTGTGACCGGAGAGGCAGATCTCTTGATTGCTGCAGATACCGTTGTCGCTGCAGCGCAAAGTTCAGTGGCTCTCTTCAACACTGAAAACACCAACGCTGTCATAAATACCCACCTCAACCCTGTTTCAAATTTCATTTTTGACAGAGACTATGATTTCAGGGAAAGCGGCGTAGTTGACACAATCAGGGAGCATGTCAAAGACGACATCAGCCAGGTGGATTTTACCAAACTGGCGGAGACAGTCTGTGGTGATGCCATCGCGACGAACATAATGATGATTGGATATGCCTGTCAGAAAGGCCTTCTGCCGGTATCACCGGATTCCATCGAGAAAGCGATTGAGTTGAACGCGGTTGCCGTCCCCGCAAACAAGCGTGCTTTCAACTGGGGAAGACGTTTTGCTGCATTCCCTGAAGAAGCTGAAAAACTGCTGGTAAAAGTTCGTCCATCTGCACCGGAACCGGACACTCTGGAAGAAGTGATTGAGAAACGTGTGGAGTTTCTGACTGAATATCAAAGTGCCAGCTATGCAAAATCATACCTGGATTTTGTTGAAACCGTACAGGATGCTGAGAAAGCCGTTGGCCGAAAGCGCGACCTTACCAATGCTGTGGCGCGCAATCTTTTCAAGTTGATGTCATACAAGGATGAGTACGAGGTTGCCCGTCTTTATACCAATGGCGAGTTCGAAAGGCAGATTGCGGAAACTTTTGAGGGGGACTTCACGCTGAAGTACAATCTGGCACCGCCATTAATTGGGTTTGGCCGCAAACCGGACGGACGCCCGCGCAAACGCGCATTCGGTTCCTGGACCTTAACCCTGTTCCGCCAATTGGCAAAATTGAGAGGCATTCGCGGAAGCAGGTTTGATGTATTTGGCTACACCAGCGAACGCCGTATGGAACGTCAATTGGTATCAGATTACAAGGAAACAATTTCTGACCTCCTGCACCGGCTTGACAATGACAATCATCGGTTCGCCACGGCTTTAGCACGTATTCCGGAAGATATTAGGGGTTTTGGTCCAGTCAAGGAACTTTCCATAAACAAGGCCGCAGAGAAAAAGACAGATTTGCTTTCCCAGTTTATGAAGCCTGTTTCAGAGGCGAGAACGACAGAACCCGAAGCTGCCGAGTAAACAAGAACATTTGCCGGATCTTATTGGCGTAGCACCTTGAAGCGGATGCAGAGCTTTTGATCGCAGACAAGAACCGTCTGACGTTCAACATCGAGAAGATCGACAATTGCTATTCTGGTTACTGAACCGTTATCGGCAATCATCGGCAGCAATTGAACACCTGCCACCGCTTTGCCTTTGTGATCATAAGCATGAACGGGATTGTTCTTTCCAAAATTATACGGCAATCCCAATGCGACCTGATCTGAAAAGGAAACCAGTGGCGCTGTTGTTTCCACCACCTGAACTTCTGCCTTGTGGTTCGGGAGCACCAGACCAGAGAACCCTACATTTCCGGCTTGCGCAACGGCTTCCTGAAGACAGAAGCAGATAATCAGGGTGAAAGCAAAAATGATACGCTGGATACTCATGGAAAAGCATCTGCAATTATCAGGCCAACTTCACCTGTCTCAATTTACGACACTCCCAAAACTTCGGATTTTTATCAAAAAAATTGCTGGTTTCCATTTCATATTAAATTAACCAGATGTGGAAACTTTTTGGAAATCCCTGCCTGTTAGAAAAGACGGTGACGCAGGGGGCAACTTCGGTTCTCCTCACAATTTGGACTAGGCACTATTGTGTCAGAAATCCGGTTTGGTGAACTTTTTGCTTTGCGTCTTAAAAAAAGCAAACAGAAAAGTTACAGGAGAGTATACGTGAAAAACCTTCTTAAAGCCATTGCTGCTACCGCGTTTGTGGTAGTTCCAATGCAATCCATCGCTGCTACTGGCGATATTCCTTTCAATGGTACTGTCAATGCTACATGCATCGTCAACGTCGGCGCTAACGGTGTAATGACCACTAGTGCAGACCTTCAGACTTTTGGTTCTAACCAAGCTGGCGGTTCTGCCGGTACAGCTTCAGTTGTTGCCAACGGCGGTACATTCAACATGTCAGTTGACCCGGTAACAAGCTTCGATACAGAGCCTGCTGCTGATGCAACTTCATCTGAAACCTTTACACCAAGCTATGCTTCAACAGGCGCTACTTCTGCTGCACCTGGCACAACAGGTTCAACAGCTGTTGGCGCCGGAACCAGCAACGTAACGGTTGACCTGGTAGCTGTTAAAGGCGGCACAGACGTTTTTGCGGCTGGCAACTACACAGCGACAGTAACTCTGCGCTGCGAATAATAATCCAGACTTACGGGGGACAACTGAAAATGGATTATCTGAATATCAAGAAACTATCAGCAACTTCATTTTTGGGCTGTGTCCTGGCAATATCGCTGCTGCCGTCTCAGGCAGCAGCACAAGCCATGTCACCAATGCGTGGCCAGGTTAAAAGCTTCACTGAAGCATTTGCATTAAAAGTTTACCCGGCAAACCCATACAATCACCGTATCCGGATGGAAATCAAAGTCTATGACCAGAATTTTCGTCCAGTTAAAGGTGCACGGGTTTCTCCGGCAGAGTTTACTTTGGGTGGACGTTTCGCTCGTCCGGTCAATGTAATCGTTCCATTTGATGGACAAAAAGTAAGAAAAGTTAGGGTTTGCACAGAATCCATTCCTTTTCCAAGCGAGCAAAAAGCAACAACAATAAAGGCTCAGGTATGTGGAAAGTTCTTAGGAGAGCGCATTCAATAGCAATCAGTTCTACTGTGATTGCTGTCGCAGCTTTGTCTATGGGAGGCGGGGCATATGCGCAAAGCACATTCATCAACCAGAACACCACTGGTATCAACCTGCCGGGCGTACAGCTTCCTCAGGGCAGCGACGAAGTTCGGGCAGCGGATGGCACTACCTGCCGGTCTGCCATCTCTGGAAGTGGCGCATATCTGGATGTCGGGCTGATCGGCAACCCCGAACAGTCTAATGTTGACTCTTCATTTTCAGCTTACACACGAATTGTGGTGCCACTCGATTCCAAGCGAGGAAGGATTGATTGCAGACGTCTGTATGATCTGGAAATCCGCCGTCTGGAAATCGAACTCAAACTCGTTGAGCTTGGCTTGAACCGCGGAATTGCACCGGTTTCTGAAACAGTCGAAACTCGTGCATTTACCGGGGACGATGACGGTACACAAAATGCAGTCGCTGGAGCAACTGCTGATGATGCCATTAGCGATGAGACGATCAAAGTAGCTCAGCAATCCAGCGGGAAAAACTGGGCAGAAGACGGCTGGACTACCGACGGCAGGGCAGAATAGTCCGGAATCGGAATGAGAGATTGGGCGCAGCCAGGAGTGATTGAAATGTTTCATATACCTTTTGCAAACCTTGGCACTCGCACGATTAATCTTTTTGTCTTTGTTGTTTTTTCGCTCATATTTTCAGTGTCTGCAGTCTCTGCAACAGATGAAAACAGTGACGAAGAAACAAGGCAGGAAATTAATGAGTTTCAAGAAGACAACTCATTAAACAGCCTCCAAAACCAGGTTTTCCTCCCCATCACTCCAGCTGTAAATAATTCGGCAAATTCAGACTCAAGCCAGTATTGTCAAATCGTTGTTTTGAATTCAGGAACATTGGGCGCCAGCATTGAAGGGAACGTGCTCAGTTCCAAACTACTCAATGGCCGTTCGGGAACAGCAGAAATAACGACAACAAATTCCTCTTACCGCTTGAGCGTTGATACACCATTCGGATTTACCAGCGCACCCTTCGGCGCCGATAGCGATACTACCATGACCACTACATTTTTAGGGTCCGGAGCAACTAATTTTTCAGAAACTCCTGGTAATATTGAAGTTCAAGTAGAACGGGGCAGTACTTTGATCGAAACTCACCTAATCGCAAAACGCGTTAATGGCACCTCTTTTCCACCCGGACACTATTCAGCGGAACTGACGGTTCGCTGTGAATAGATGTAAAGTGTCGCTATGAAGATTCTCATCAAACAGCTGCTTGCTGCTTCAATTGTTGCCGGAACAACCGTGGCAACGTCAACGCAACAGGCTGACAGCAATGGAGACATCCGATTTGGCGGCAATGTACCCGTAACAAACCTTTGCTTCATACTTGTTCGGCGTGATGGTACTTATGCGCAAAGCCCTGATGCAACGCAGTTGAGTTCAAGACAGGCCGGCGGCATTTCCGGTGTGGCAGATATATTTGCCATCTTCCCCTTCCAGATTTTTGTGGATGCACCGTCATTCTTCATTACAAGGCCGCCTGGCGGCGATACAGGCGTCAGCCATCAAGCATTCTTTTCGGGAACCGCATTGAATGCTCGCGGCGTGACCTTCCCGGAGAGACCCGGATCAAGTCCGGTACAGTTTCCTGCATTTTTTGGATCAACACGCCTGTTTGTTAATTTGGAAGCGACAAGAGCAGATCCGTTCCCCGAAGGCGACTACACATCCACTGCAACCGTCCGCTGCGAGTAAGAGACAGCTATTTCAGTTGGTCGGCAATCAAATCAGTTCGGGTATTCCACTTTTTCCAGAACCTGTGTCCAGTTCAGTACACCACCACCGATCTCTTCTTTAACAGTTATGCCGAGCTCAGGCGAAAACCATGCATGATGTGTTAAGCCCCTGGGCGCATTTTTCTGCACCGGCATTTTCACTTTCATCGCACGGATCTGACCGGCGGGAAGATTAAGCGTTTCCATACGGATCGCATGAACAACACCTCCACCGGATGTGACCTTGTTGGTTTTGTGATCCAGTGACTTCCATTGCGTCAGCCATTTATCACCGGGTGCCATCGGAAACCGGTAGCGTTGTTCTACAGGTTTGTAGGTAACAAGCGCCTGGTTTTTCGCATCGCGGTATCCCTTGAGGCTGAAATCTTTGGTGCTGTAATAGGCCTGCGTTGAATTCTTGAGGCCTTTGACCGATGTAAATTTCACATAATCAGTATCACCGATCTTGTGCATTCCGGACACTTTGTAACTGATTATCTCCGGAAGGTTCGCCCAATTGTTCCGCCAGGTGAAGACTGTTCCCGGTTTCGGCGCCGAATAGGCAAGAATGGTATCCTTTCGCGCCGATGGAGCTGAATTCGAGATTGATGCCGTAGTTTCATTGCTCGGTACGGAAAGATCGCTTCCGTCTGCCGATTGCGCAGTCTGATTGGCAGCAGCATTCTTGTCGGGCGATGTGGAAACGAGTGCCCGATTCCCAGATGACTGACAGCCAACCAAGGCCACAACGGCAACAAAAGGCAGTATTTGCAGAATGCGCATGGCGTCCCCCGAAATTACCCCGAAAAGGTAATTCGGTAATCTTAATATTGTGATTGCGCATTTGGTTAACAAGGTTTTAATTCATAACAGCAACACGAACCAAAACATCAGGACCAGGGATGAAACAGTCAGTACCCGAGCGCGGATTTCACCGAAGTGAATTTGAGGCTCGCACCCAAAAGGCGCAATCGCTCATGGCCTCCGCAGGTTTGGAAGGGATGTTACTCATGAGTGAGCCGGAAGTCCGTTATTTTACGGGCTTCCAGACACTTTTCTGGCAAAGTCCTACCAGACCCTGGTTCCTCTTCGTTCCGGCCAATGGCAAGCCGATCGCCGTAGTTCCGGAAATCGGCGCCACGCTGATGCGAAAAAGCTGGATCGACGATGTCCGAACCTGGAGCGCACCTAATCCTGTGGATGACGGCATAAGCCTGCTCACCGAGTTGCTATCACCCCTGGCAACAAGGAATTCAAAGATCGGGATCTTAAAGGGGCACGAGACTTCGTTGCGGATGCCGCTCGGCGATTGGGACAGGCTGATTGAAAACCTGTCCGGTCTCGTTCTGGCAGATGCCACAAATTTGGTGCGTAGCCTGCGCATGGTTAAATCAGCCGCAGAAATCGAGAAACTTGCACAGATCTGCGAGATAGGATCCGCAACGTTCGCGCGTGTACCTGATATAATTTCCACTGGGCAACCACTGGATGAAGTGTTCCGGGCTTTCAGGCTGGAGGCATTGAAACTGGGAGCAGACGATGTGCCGTACCTGGTCGGTGGCGCTGACCAAGGGGGATATGCAGATGTCATTTCGCCCCCTTCCAGCAGGCCGCTGATTAAAGGTGATATATTGATGCTTGATACCGGCTGCACCTGGGACGGATACTTCTGTGACTTTGACCGTAACTGGGCAATCGGAGAGGCAAGCGAGACCGCTCAACAGGCCTACGACATCCTCTGGCGTGCAACAGAAGTGGGCCTGGAAACTGCCAGGCCCGGCAAGACATGCCGGGACCTCCTCAATGCCATGGCCGGAGTGATTTCGGAAATGGACAAAAGCGGCGGAGATATCGGACGCCTTGGTCACGGTTTGGGCATGCAACTGACCGAGCAACCGTCTCTCGCTGCGTTCGATCAGACACCGATCGAAGAAAACATGGTACTCACTCTGGAACCATCCCTTTCTTACGGTGATGGTCTGATGATGGTTCATGAGGAGAATATTGTGATTGAGGCGGGTGGGCCAAGGTTACTTACCAAACGGGCACCGGAGAAACTGCTGGTGATCTAGAAAGCTTCGGCGCTTGGATCTTGCTTCAGCTCAATCATATCAAATTTGGCATAAGAGGGCGGGCTAATCCCTGACCTCCTCACACCTGACTTTGCTATTTAGCGATAATTCGAACCAACTGCGCGATCGCTGGTCCCAAATATTTGCATCCCAGTATTGATTTTTGTCTTAAATGATACATATATGTCTCATGAAGAAGATCAAATTATCATCCCGGAAAGCCATAATCGAAGCAGCTTTCCAAACCTACAGCCAGCGACCGGGAGCATCACTCGGCGACATTGCAGAATATGCCGGCGTCGGCCGGGCGACGTTACATCGCCATTTCAGTTCACGAAAAGAGCTCATGGCCGCGCTGGCAAAAACCGCAATTGAAGAGTTGAATGAGTGTGTCGAAGCAGCAACTATTGGCGCGCAAAGCCACACAGAGGGTTTGAAACTGGCGCTTGCCGCAATCATTCCGCTGGCAAATCGGCAATGGTTTCTGTCGCATGAGCCGGTCGACGACAATCAGGAAATCGTGGCAATCTACGAAGCGCATATTGCCGAGCTCCACAGCGAAATAGAAGCAGCAAGAGCTGAAGGCACATTTGCCCCGGACTTGTCCACGAGATGGATTTCAGAAGTCTATGAAAATCTCATTTACACCGCCTGGACAATGGTTCGCGAAGACGAAGCCACCTCCTCCCAGGCCGCCGAGATTGTATGGCGCATTTTCATGAAAGGAGCATCAAAGTGACAACCGACATTCTAGAAGGATTGGGCACCCAGGTGGAGAACGCCTTTTTTTTGATTGGCGCGGCAATTCTCTTGATCGAACTGGCAGAAGCCTGGTTCAAGGGTGTCCTGAAAGGGCGCAAGATCGCGGAAATGGCCGTAAGTGCATCGACACAGATACCCAGCATACTCTTTGAAACCTTTATCATGACGGGTGCATATGTCATTTACTACATCATCGCAGAGGCGTTCGTCAGCTGGACAATTCCGGTTACATGGTGGAGCATCGCACTTGGCCTGCTTGTTGCGGACTTTCTGTACTACTGGGAGCATCGAATTGCCCACGAAGTCCGTTTGCTTTGGACTCAGCACGCGGTTCATCATTCTTCGCGCGACTATAACATAGTCACAGCCATCCGGTTCGGGCCGTTTGAAGGAGTATGGGCCCTGATTATTCATATTCCCATGGTCCTGATCGGGTTTCCACCGGAAATGGTGTTTTTTGGACAAATAGCCGTGCTCGCCTATCAGACATGGCTGCATACAGAAACAATCGGCAAGCTCGGTCCATTGGAAAAAGTGCTCAATACGCCTTCCCATCACCGGGTCCACCATGGTTCAGACGACAAATACCTCGATAAAAACTATGCAGGTATTTTGATAGTCTGGGATCGTATGTTCGGAACATTTCAGGTTGAGGAAGAAACACCTCACTACGGACTGAAACGCGACTTCGACAGCAGGAATCCTATCAATGTCTGGTTCTCGGAATTGCCCCAGCTATGGCAAGATTTGAAATCCGCAAAGAGTGGTCATGAATTTCTCATGCGGCTTCTGGGACGACCAGGCTGGCAGCCAAAGTAAGCCATGACAAACAAAACCCAAGCAGCGACCAAGAAAGACGCACCTCTTTCCGATGTTGAACTTTCGATAGGGGCATTGCTCAGAAAGTTCCCGGGATTTGTGGGCGTGACATGGTTGCTGACGATCTGCGAAACAACGATGACTGCCTTAGCACCATTGTTCATAGGGTTCGCCATAGACGGCCTTCTGGAAGACGATCCATCAGAACTGATAAACCTCTGCACCCTCCTTGCCGCACTCATTCTTGTCGGAGTGTTTCGTAGGCTATTTGATACACGCGCCTATGGAACCATCAGGGTTGAACTTGGGAGGGAAATGGCACACCGGGCTGCGAACGACTCGGTTTCCAAAACCAATGCCCGGCTGGGAATGGGGAGAGAACTTGCTGATTTCCTTGAAGAACAGGTACCGCAGTTACTCAGTTCCTTTC
Source organism: Pseudomonadota bacterium (assembly GCA_039029255.1). Classification (GTDB taxonomy): domain Bacteria; phylum Pseudomonadota; class Alphaproteobacteria; order Rhizobiales; family Rhizobiaceae; genus JAALLB01. The sequence continues at coordinate 30,358 of JBCCGN010000024.1, forward strand.
TCCAACTGGGCGTAGCGGTAGTCATTCTTTGGTCATTTCACCCGGGCTTATTCTATTCGGCACTTGCGACCGGCTTGTGTGTCTTGTTGATTTATTCCCTCGTACATCGACGGTTTTTCCGCCTGAACGGCAGCCTCAACCAACAAATGGAGCAACAGGTGGGCGTGCTTTCCGATGGCTCACCAAACAAGCTCAAGCGACACTTGCTGCGACTGCGCGCTGCAGAAGTAAAAATATCAGATACCGAAGCATGGGTTTACGGTGCGATGTATACCGCACTGCTCGGTTTTATCACTTTCAACCTGTGGTACGCGACCGGAAACCTGGACATTACTGTTGGCCGGATATTTTCGATTGTCAGCTATTCGTGGGAATTTGTGGAGGCTGTGCTCGTCCTGCCCATTACCTTGCAGAGCTGGTCACGTCTGGCAGAAATCACAAGCAGGATCAATTCAGCGAATTGAACGCAGTGAATTTGAAAACGACTACGTATCTGAGAGGAATTTGATCGGGCTAATCCAGTAAATCCTGTTCCATCGGATAGGTCGAGAGCATTTCATAGCCATTTTCTGTGACAAGCACCTGTTCTTCGAGCTTGACGCCGTCGCGCTCACCCAGTGGCCCCATATAACTTTCGACCGTTAGCACCATGCCCGCTTCCAGCTTGCCATCATATGGGTTGCGCCCACGATGAATCGGGTTGATGCGCGGATACTCATCGCACATGCCAACTCCATGGATAATGCAGGGGTAAGCGTTTTCCTGACATTCTTCCGGAATGGGATAAGCAGCTTCCTGTATTTCAGTGAAAGAAATACCCGGCCGAACCAGCTCGAGATTATGCTGAACCTCATCATACGCCATCCGGTATATTTCCTTTTGACGTCGGCTTGGTTTTGCGGGGCCGCAGTGAAAGGTTCGCGAAACATCGCAGAAGTATCCCATCGGCCCGACCATGTCGGTATCAAAACCAACCAGATCACCGGATTCTATCTGGCGCTGCGAAGCTTCCTGAAGCCACGGATTAATCCTGGAACCGGATGCCAGCATCCGGCCGTCATGCCATTCACCATGGTTTGCAAGGTTGGTATAGTTCAAAAGCCCCCACAACTGCAGTTCCGTTATGCCGGGCTTAAGGGCTTCCTTCATTTTCGCGATACCCAATTCAGCCACGGCCACGGCCCAACGCATACACTCTATTTCATCTTCTGACTTGATCAGCCGGGCCTTCTCCGAGAGTGCAATTCCATCCACGACTTCAAGGCCTCGCTGAAGGCATGCCTGCGTTACGCTGGGATTGACATATTCGATAGCGATACGACGATTGTCCGAACCGATTTCCGCCAAATAGGAAACCATATCATCGGCAAACAACCGGGCATTGTCAGCGAGATTGTCCGCTGCATCAAAAAAGGAAATGTGACGGGCCGGATCAGCCCGGTCGATCAACGGTGAATCGGCATATGCACCAAATATAACCGTGGGCCCCTCCTGACTCATCAACAGATAGGTCGTCGGAATTCTGGACTGAAACAACGCATAAGTGCTGTAATCAACCGCGTAACGAAGACTGACCGGATTGACCATTAGCAGAGCGGCAACGTCCGCCTTGCGCATTTCATTTCGCAATCTTTCGATCCGATAACGGTACAGGCGGTCCCGGTCGATTACCGGCAGTTTCCTGAACTGACGCAAGTCACTCCAGTTGTCCTGCATAACCAGTGCATCGGGCGTCAATTCATGCATTTCGGTATCGCTTCACCATCAGGCTGGCCCAGATAACCAATCAAATTTCAACCCTTGTTAGCAGTGAAACCGGTTAGCCTGCTGCAACAGGAGCGACATCAGATACGGCATCGGCTGAAAATTCGAAATGCATTCGAATCCGCGACCTAAGAAATAAGCAAACCTGCAGCTGTCGATCAGAACGGAACGTCAGGCCGATGGTTAGTCTTGCAATAATTCAGAAATATTAGTGTCCAGGGCTATCTCAAATTCTTTGCTAAACCCGGGATTTGCAGCGCAATGTCCGAAATCTGAATTGACTGGCCTGAATTGTGCTCCCGGTATCAGTCGGGCTTCGGCTTCATTGTCTTCCGGCGGAAAATAGAGATCCTGAGAACACGGCATCAGAATTGTTCGCGCCCGGATCGATCTTAGCGCGGCCTTGATATCGCCATTGAAGATTTCTCCGGCACTTACATCTCCGCCTTGCCAAGTCCTGAGCTTGCACAGAAGATCATTGGCATCCCAGTTTGTGGCATGGTCATCTGCCCAATCATCCAGCAAATCGTCGATGCTTTCATAACCGATGTCGCGATAAAGGCCCTTTCGGTAAAACGCCTGAGAAAATGCCCAGCCGGCATACACCCGACCAAATGCCTTAAGACCTTCGACAGGTTGCGCCTCATAATTACCGCCGTTCCAGATGGGATCCGCACACAGCGCCGCTTTCACTCCCTCAAGAAAAACAAAATTGTGCGGCGAAGTCCGAGCAGATGCACAAAACGGCAAAATCGCTTTCACCATGTCAGGATATTGCATGGCCCAGTGATAGGCTTGGCACCCTGCCATGGACCAACCGAGAACGAGCGCGATCATCTCTACTCCCAGTTCCTGAGTCAGCAACAGGTGTTGTGCACGTATGTTGTCCTGAAACGAAACTGCCGGGAATGACGCTCCGGAATGCTGTGCTGAATTACTGGGAGAAGTGGATATCCCACCACCAAAAAGATTGATGGAAACTATGAAATGCCGGGCGGGATCAAGGGCACGCCCTGCCCCGAAATAACCTTCGTTTCGCAAATGCGAACCGGTATAGAAGGTTGGCATCACAACGACATTGTCACCCGTCGGAGATAACGTGCCATAGGTTTGATAAGCCAGCTGCGCATCGTGCAAGATATCGCCACCAGTCAGCGGAAATTTACCCAGTTCAAAAGTTTTGTACTCAGCCATTCTGCTAGTAAAGTCTCAAATACTCTTCCACTTCCCAATCGGTTACCGCCTGGTGATACCGCTCCCATTCGTCGTTTTTATATTCGATATAGGAGCGACGCATCACGGGGCCCATGACGTGCTCTGCCAAATCATCGTTTCGCAACGCCTGGATTGCATTCCAAAGTGTGCGTGGCAGGCGTCGGATTCCCATTTCCTCCAATTCTGCTTCACTCTTCGAATAAAGATCGAAGTCGGTGGGCTTGCCCGGATCAATCTTGTTCTTGATACCTTTGACTGCGCAACTCAGATGCATAGCCATGGCCAGATAGACATTCATTGTCATGTCACATGCGCGGTTCTCGATACAATAACGGCTTTGCGGAAGGCGAAATTGCGCCGACCGGTTGTTGAAACCATAAGTAATATTCGTTGGAGCCCAAGTCACGGTGCCACCTTCAAACCCGCCGACACGCGGCACGAGGCCATTATAAGAGTTCACAATAGGGCAGGTAATCGCCGTAATCGCTTCGGCATGTTCCATCAAGCCGCCAACTGCCCAGCGACTTTCATCGGACCAGTCACCGTCAGGAGATTGAAAGATGTTTTCACCCGGACGGCTGTCATGCTGCATCGACATGTTGATATGCGCACCCGACCGCCAGTCGCCGATGGTAGGCTTGGGCATGAACGTTACGAACATACCGTGCTTCTTCGCCACCTCTTTGAGGGTTATGCGCAGGAAGGCCAGACGATCCGACATTTCCAGCATGTTGGTATAGTGGAAATCCAATTCGAACTGTGAATAGGCACCCTCTGCAACCACATCGTGAAGATTCCAACCAAGGCCTTCTATGATATCGATCATGTCCTTGAGGAACGGCATTGAATCAATGGAATACTCAACATCATACCCAAACGCCTGTCGGCGCGGGCTGATCGCTGCATCCAGATCATTGTCAAATGCCTTTACCGGCATGCCCGCATCATCGTATTTCATGACGATGAATTCCGGTTCGACACCGGCATAGCCGTGGTACCCTTCTGCGGCGGCTTCCTGCATTGCGCGTTTAAGCGCCTGTCGCGGGCAAACGTTATAGGGTGCATCCTCCCAATAAAGGTCGGAAAAGATCATCGCCATCGATGTGTCCCACGGACAGATATAGACCGCATCAAGGTCCGGAACGACAACCTGATCACTGTCGGCAGGGCTGAGTTCCGGCACATAAGAGATCGAATGCACAGCGAACTGAGGTCCCTTGCCAAGACACAAGACTTCGAAATCGCTCATTGGTACCGGTTTGGTCTTCGGAATACCATGCAGGTCAATCCAAGCTGCCATCACATATTTGACGCCGGCATCTTCCAGTCTTTTCCTGACGCCTTCGATTAACGGGCGATTGCGTTCAACCGCTTCATCAAAACTCTCATAATATATTTTCGTCATGCTTCCCTCCCAGTAACAATATCAGCCCGGCACAAAATCATCGGGGTCAATTCCGGGAACGTGTGTCAGCCCGGCGAGCTGTTTCCAGTTGTGCGGATATGCAGCGTAGAAAATTACGCAACGCTCATCGGCTTCGTAAGAGATGTGATTGTCCTTGGGAACAAACAGAACGTCTCCCCGATTGCAGATATAGGTTTCGCCGTCGCAAACCAGCCGGAAGGTCCCTTCCAGAACATAGATGATTTCGTCACAGGTGAGATCCCAGGGCACCTTGATGTTCTTCAGCACATTGATGCCGCCGCACATGGTCTCGGAGAACGCGCTGGTTACCATCGGCTTGATGTAGGTATCGCTGTCACTCTCACCAATTTTGTTATAGCGGTCCTCGACAAGGTCCCACTTCATCAGTCTTGGTTTATCACCCATTATTATTCCTCCAAGGCCAGGTGTTTCAAAATGCTCTCGTTGAGTTCTACTTTGTAACCATCAGGGTCTTCGCAGAACGCAATCACCCGGGTACCGTTTTTCATTGGGCCTGCGGGACGTGTGATATTCACCCCGGCAGCAGCCAGATCTTCGCAAGCCTTATAGACGTCTGGTGTTTCGATACAGATGTGACCCCACCCGTTTCCCTTCTCGTAAGGCTCTTCCTGATCCCAGTTCGCGGTCAGTTCAAGACAGGGAAATTCTGCCTCTGGACCGTAGCCGATGAATGTGTTGGTGAATTTACCTTCCGGATAGTCCGTGCGGCGCAGCACTTTCATTCCCAATATTCCGCAGTAAAAATCAATCGACTTTTCCATGTCCATGACGCGCATCATCGTATGCGCAAGGCGAAAGCCTGCGTTTATGTTCTCACTCATGCAAAATTTTCCTGTTCCGATCGTTCAGCACTGGTCACATCCCTTGCAACCAATTCCTGAAATGTCCGCACGCTATCTTCCCAAACCGGAGACAGCAGCCCGCCATTTTTTGATACTATTGATGCGCGACCAAGCTGCATACGCTCGGTCATTTCATGATCTTCCTTGTGCACGTCCCACCAGAGGCTCTTGAGGCCCTCAACCTCCTTGGCTGAGAGTTCCTGGCCCTCTGTGGTGTAAAGTGCCCGTTTTTGCAGCATGGTTCCCGGACCAGTCGGGATATTGAGATAGACGCCTATCTGATCCGGAAAATATCTCCCCAGGATAAAATTCGGATAGAGCGCCAGATATCGCGAGCTGACCGCCAGGCTGCCGGCAGTACCCGCCTCTTCGTCCAGATCAACGGCACTGCCCATGCAATTACCATCAATGATTGTGTAATGATCTTCCAGCGGCTGATCCGTTGTGGATTTATGGACGAACTGGACGTGATAAGGCTCTATGAAATTCTCCATAATGAACTTCCAGTTACAGGCCACTTCGCCAAAATCGAGCGTTCCGATGTGGTCCACCTTGTCCCATTCAACCCCTTCAAGCCTTGCCCGCAACGTAGCGGAATATTCTTCAAACGGTTCGCAATTTCCATCGATATTAACGAAAATCCAGTCATTCCAGATGTGGGCTCGCACCTCTATCAAGCCGGTCTGAGATCGGTCCATGCCTTCGGCAATGTGCATGTTCGCTCCACCGAAATGCGGCGCTGCCCTGAGGTTACCGTCCAGGTCATAGGCCCAGGCATGATACGGACAGCGAATGAGATTGCCGACCACGCGATGTTTGTCGACCAGCTGAATGCAGCGATGGCGACACACATTATGAAAAACCTTGATTTCGCCTTCCCTGTTTCGAACGATCAAAAGAGGATGTCCGGCAAAATTTACCGGCATCGCTTCGCCGTTTTTCTCCACCTCATGAGAGAAACCGATACAAACCCAGTTTTTCGTGAAAACTGATTGGCATTCAACCTTCCAGAAACTCTGATCTACATAAGCTCCGGCAGGTAATCCGTTGCGGGGTTCCTGTTCCTTCCAGAACGGCCGAAGCATCGCTGATATCTCATGCATGGCAAACCTCGAAAAAGATGAAACGGCCCTATCTGACCATTTTCAATTAGAAGATTAAGCCAAAAATTTCTGACTTGTCCAGAATTTCTTACGCATATCACATATTTTTCTAACTTTTTACATCAATTATCGTATAATATCTGAAAAAGGATGCGAAATTCGTAAACAGAAGGATTAGCTTTTCGTGATTGATACCCAACTCACTCGCCGTTTTGGTTTGATTTTTCCGATCATCAGTTTTCCAGAACCCTGGATTGCCACGGGCCATCTAGCTGCGGAAATCTGCAAGGCTGGCGCTCTGGGGGTGGTGGGTGCGGGGCCCTGCGACCGTGACTGGATTACGACACAGTTCGAGACGGCAGGTAATACCTCGATAGCTTGTGGACTTTATAGCAATCGACTGGCGCGCGAACCCGAAATGCTGGATTTTGTACTATCCCTGAAACCGCGAGCGATCTATCTTTCAGGCGCTGATCCGCGTCCGTTTGCCGAGATCATCCATAAGCAAAAATGTAGGCTGATTTGCGAAGCCCGATCTGTGGATGAATTCGACACAATATTGGAAGCTGGTGCTGAAGTGCTTGTGATCAGAAGCGAAAGAGAAAACCACTCCAATTCGGCTGAAACGCCCTTTTCATTAGTAACTGAGGCTTCGGATTATCTCTATACCAGAGATGATGACGTGATACTTGTGGCGTCAGGCGGCGTTATTGATGCGCGCGGTCTGGCAGCCATGCTCGCGCTGGGCGCTGATGGGGTTTGTATGGGGCGGCGTTTGTGGGCTACAGAAGAAAGTGCAATTTCGGGTGATGCGCTGAACCAGACACTTGGTCCTTTTGGCAGACTGATCAAAGATGCTCCTGCGATGCGTCCGCTCTTGCGCACAATCGGGATGCGAGCGGAACGCATTCTGTCCCATATGCCACGTAAGATCGTTAATGAACCACCAGGCCCTAGCGCCATTGGCGAGTTAGGGCAGGATTATGTTCTTGAAGATTTTTCGAAGACTGTGAAACCGGAGAAATATCCAGATGACCAATGACGCAAAAACAGCAAACGGCGTACTATCACCGGACAATAAACTAAACCAAAAGATCATTCGGTTTCTCCAAAAGGATGGACGCATGTCGTTTAACGAGATTGCCAAACAGCTCAACGTGTCTGAAGGCACAGTGCGTAATCGCGTAAGCGGACTGCGAGAAAATAATCAACTGCGTATTGTCGCAATGGTCGATCCAGTTGCGGATGAATATAAGACTACGGCTATGATTGGTATTAAGGCTGCCACAGGTTATACGCCCCAACAAATCGGTGATCGGCTAAGCGATAATGAGATGGTGGTTTTCATACTTTGGGCAGCAGGTCGTTACGATCTGATTCTGGAAGTAGTGACTGATGATCAGAGCGAGTTTCAGGCGTTTGTCGAAAAGGAAATTCATAGCTTCAGCGATATTGCTGTGGTGGATGTGATGCTTGGTATTAGAAACATCAAAAATCAGTATCTGCTAAAGAAGCATTGGGGACAAAGTGATATTTGATACGCTTCTATACATTTATAAAGATCAAATTTTCATTTCTCGTTGAAACCGGGCACGTTTGTGGCCTCTGTACACATAGTCTGTAGCCCCGGCTGTTCCGGCAAGTTCCAGCATCTTTGGCTTTAACGGAGACTTGTGACATGCCGGATCGGTTGCATATGCATTGCCGGCAATCGCCATTGCCTGGCAACGGCAACCGCCGAAGTCCAACAACTTTCGATCACACGACCTGCAGGGTTCGGGCATCCAGTCTGTTCCCCGGAAAGCATTGAAACTCGCAGAATGATACCAGATATGATCGAGCGACTTATCGAGAATATTGTCAAACTTCATCCAGGGTATGGTTTCTGCTGAGTGGCAGGGAAGTACGAGCCCCGTCGGATCGATGTTGATGCCGATTTTCCCCCACCCGCCGAGACAGGCTTTTGGGAAGACGGCATAGTAATCTGCCGGAACATAATCGATCACGAACCGCCCTTCGTGTTCTTTGCGAGCACGTTCGACCAGACCGGTGGTTGTCTCCACCTGCTCGCGCGTTGGCATGAGCTGGCTGCGATTTTCAAGCGCCCAGCCCTGGAACTGCACCGTCGCAATCTCCAGTCTGCGGGCTCCGAGCTTCAAGGCAAGGTCAATCATTCCCGGAACAGAGTCCATATTCGCACGATGGCAGACAAAATTAAGCGTGAGCGGTATGCCGAGTTCTGCAATCCAGTAGGCAAACTGTATTTTCCGACTGAAACCACCCTTGTAACCGCTGACCGAAAATGCGCTCTCCTCATCTGTCCCCTGAATGGATAGCTGGATGTGGTCAAGGCCGGCGTCAAAAAGCCCAGCAAGCCGTTTTTCGTTTATGCCGATACCGGATGTGATTAGGTTTGTGTAAAGTCCTGCTTTAACCGCTGCAGCGGTAAGTTCAACCAGATCACGGCGGGATGCAGGCTCACCGCCTGACAGATGCAGATGCAGCACGCCAAGCTTCGCGGCCTGATTGAATGCATCTATCCAAACCTCTGTTGACAGCTCATCAGCTGCTTTTTTCAACTCAACCGGATTTGAACAGTACGGACAGGCAAGCGGGCAGCGGTGGGTCAATTCCGCCAGCATCGCCATCGGAGGCCTGATATCCGCGTGAAGCTCAGCCATCACGAATATCCAGATAGCCCCGGTTAATCAGATCACGTATGAAAACGACCGTATCATTCCCTACGGTTTTGAGCGGCGCATCGTATTTTTCTGCAAGAATTGTAGCGATCTGCTCAATGGAATTCAAACCATCCACGAGCTCGAGAATGGCAATTCCGGTTTCATCCAGAACAACCGTTCGTTCAGGCGCCATGAGAACCGTGCGGCCACGCACAGTATCTTCCTTGATGCGAACGCCTCTCGGCAGCATGGGGATCGACATCCGTGTAAGCTGTGGCCCACTCATGCCGCACCCACGCCTGACGAAAGCAAACCTTCCTCACCCGTCCACGCCCCGGGCGGTATATGCCCCGGCGCGACATAGGCGGAAAAAAGGGCGTCCAGTTGCGACCACAGAACATCGGTTTTGAAGGTCAGGGCTGCGGCCGACAAATCCTGTTTTTCCAGCGTATCCGCATGGTGAACGACCCATTCCAGGCCAAAAGCCACATCCTTTGGTGCTTCCTTCAGACGGTTCCTGAAATAGGAAAGCGAGTTTTCATCTGCAAAATCATAATGCGCCAACAATCCTTCAATCCGGTTGGCGTGAATTTTTGGTGAAAAGAGCTCAGTCAGCGAGGCCGCCATCGCTTCCAGCAGCGATTTCTCCCGCACGAATCCGACGTACGCATCAACCGCAAAACGGGTTGCCGGCAGCACGCCTTCACAGGATTCCACATATCGTGCATCCAGGCCGACAGCTTCCGCAAGCACCAGCCAGCGGCGAATCCCTCCCCCGTCTTTCTCACTTCCATCGTGATCTTCGATGCGGGAACGCCATACCCGCCGCAGGTCTGCATCCTCGCAACGGGAAAGGAAGGCCGCATCCTTCATCGGGATACGGCTTTGATAGTAGAAGCGGTTGATCACCCAAGCCCGGACCTGCATCGGCGTGCATTCTCCGCTATGCAACCTGTGGTGAAACGGGTGCTTGTCATGATAGCGTTGGGCACCGATTTCGCGCAACCTGGCCTCAAAAGCCTGTCGGGATTGAGCCTCGCTCACAGGACTACCTCCATCCCGTCGTATGCAATTTCCCAACCCGCTTCCTCAACCGTGCGCCTTTCGGTTGAGTTTTTCTGCCAGACCGGATTGGTGTTGTTGATGTGAACATAAATCTTCCGCGCCACATTGAGATCAGCAAACCCGGCAATTGAACCGTCGGGACCATTCATCGCCATATGCCCCATACGGGCACCCGTTTTTTGTCCGACCTTTACCCGCTGCATTTCGTCATTCTCAAATACCGTGCCGTCAAAAAACACGAGAGCCTCATCCTGCAAATGTTTCCTCAGGTCATCCGAAAGCCTGGCGCATCCCGGAACATACCACATTCTTTCGCCACCTGCTTCCAGCCTGACACCAACCGTATGACCCCTTTCCCGATCGCTTTCCACCTCGCCCTCTTCCATGAACAAGGCCACTTTACCGGGCACTGAAAACAACTCCGCCCTGACTCCGGGCAGCAGCTCAAACGGTTGATCGATGTCCACCACACAAAAAGTCACAAGTTCGCGGTCAAGAACGGAAAAGACCGGGTTCTGCTCTATTATCCCGGCTATGTCAGCTGTCAGAAAAACCGTAAAGGGCTGCCGTTCACGCAGGACAAGAAGCCCGGCGATGTGGTCAATGTCGCCATTGGTCAGCAATACGGATTTTATCGGGCTGTCACGTCGCGATTTCGGATGAAGGCGGGGGTTATCCAGAATTTGTGTTCGAATGTCCGGTGAAACGTTGAGCAGCGCCCAATCGGTTCCATTCAATGACAAGCCAAGCGATGACTGTGATTGAGGGACAATCTCCGGTGGAACCTTTCTGGCATCCGTGCAATTCCGGCAACCACAGTTCCATTGCGGTAATCCGCCTCCGGCAGCAGATCCCAAAACAAGAGCGCGCAACCGGTCACCCATTCCACGCGCTCCGGTTATTCAAGACTTGCAGATTAAAACAGGATCGGTTCCTGATCATCGGCAGGCATATAGCGGGTGATTTCCATGCCACAACTGATCTCTATAATTCTTGGCGCTTTCCAAATCATCATGGTTTCCTTGCACATGTTGACCGATGTTCATAACCGGATTGTCTCTGTGATATGGTACAGATGCCCCGCCCTTCAAGTCAAACTTTTGTAACCGCATTGGCTCTTCAGCCTACAGACAAATTCCGCTGACCTCAGCCTCAGATCTGGTCTGACCCGATTTTCAAACACCGGGACCGTAGAGATCACCAAGCCTGGGTGAACCGGCCAAACGAGCAAATCAATACAATTATTTAGTGTATATATACTGTAATAATTATCAAACCGGTTACGAAAGGGCTGCGATGCCCTATTTGGTAAAGAAAAGTAATGTATTCCCTCCTCACATTGTTGATGATCCTTACTGGCAAGACGAGTGGGGTAGTCGGTATACGATGATGTTACCCTATTTTGATGGATGTCCAATTGGTCCCAAATTTCTTCCAAAAGGCGGTTATTTGGAGGCAGATGCGAATTCACTGGCTTCTTTTGTTCCTTTGCCAACCTGGTTGTGCACAGCAGAGGTAAAAGATGTCATTGAGTCCGTTGAACCCGATGTCCACCGATTTCATCCCTTTGCAGTAAGGCGCAACGAAACCAGTCAAGAGGTTGTGCAAGAATACCTTACCATCAACTTCTGTAATTCTTTAAAAGTGTTCAATCCCAATACGACCGATCCCAAACTTTTTAAGAAGGTGGGAAATGGTCTCGTATTCAATGATCTTCAGATCAACATAAATCGCGCGGATGGAATACCGATCAATTTAGCCATTCATGAGGATGTGATGCAGGAACATCATGCGGCGCTAGACCCTCGCATAGGTTTTGGCAGTTTGTTTCTCTCTGATGCCATGCATGATGCATTGCTTCCTTATCTCAACAACGGGCATTTTTGGGTGTTCAAAACAGTTTAACACGCGTCACTTCAGTGAAGGATACCAACGGCGACATGATGACAGCGAAATGAAGGAGATGCGTTGATGCCTTATTTGATGACTGGTGGAGGAAAGGGCAAGTATGAATTGCATGATGATCCGTTTCCAGGAGAGGGCGGGCCTGTCACACCAGAAAACCGGGTAGCAAAATCGTCTTACAACAAGTTTTTGCGAGGAGAACGAGCCGATCCGGAGCACCTACCGAGAACCGGGTATGTCCCCGAGCCTTTTAAACATGACAAACCGTTTCTTGCTTATCCAAGATTGTTTTGCAAACCGGAAGTCAAAGCTGTGATTGAGGAACTGGAACCTGGCATTCACCAGTTCGTACCCTATCAAATCCGGCAAGGAGAAGACGGTCCGGTGGTTGCAGAATTTGAATACATAAACCTGTGTGAACCGCTCGATACAATTGATGTTGAACCCTCGGACCCCCGGATTGTTAGGCTTGCTGAAAAAGTTGATCATCACGAGGAGAGGACAGTGCTCATCTCACTCGGCGGGTTACGCTATTTCGACGATGCTCACATAGCGCTTGATGAAACCAAGATTGGCAACCGGCATCTCTGGGCTGAGAAAAGATGCAGAGACTCCAGCATTACATTCATTTCGGACAAGCTTTATGAGGCGTTGCAACCCTATTGTACGCAGGGTTTCATCGACTTTTTCAAGACCATCTAATGTTTTGTAGGGAGGAAGAGAATGGCAGAACCTACCAGTGCTGATTTAAGGAAACTGATAGAAGCGCTCTATGATGGCAATCCTTTCGGGGATGGAAATCCTATCACAGGCGACTTTGACGGAGACGGCACGACAGAAACAATCAATATTGGATGGGACCGGATTGAAGCTCTGCTCCTTGCGGCGTAA